>NZ_JANLNL010000004.1:0-389194 GCF_027568365.1 Niveispirillum sp. BGYR6
CGCGCAATCTGCCGCCTCATTCGCGCCGCCATCCTCATCGGCTCACCCAAAACACCAATCGCCGCCTGAAATCACCAAAAACAAAACCCCGCCGAATTTCGACGGGGTTTGTCAGCAGTCTGAGCCCCGGCGTTCATCAGGAACGCCGGGGCTTTTTTGCTGGCACCATCAAGCCGGTATGCTGGCCAGTGGCAGGGCGGCGGGGGCGGGTTCTTCGCGGCCCAACCCCTCCTCGATCATGCCGCGGGCGGTTTCCCGCTCCCCCATCACCACATGGCTGGCGCCATTCTGCTGCAGATGCTCCACCTCCGCATCGGCATGGGCGCGGGCGATGATGCGTAAATCCGCATTGGCGGTGCGGGCCTGCCGGATGATCTGCCCGGCCTCAAAGGCATTGGGGATGGCCACGAACATCAGCCGGGCACCGGCCACATTGGCGGCGGCCAGCACATCGGCCAGCACGGCATTGCCGGTGATCACCTCCACCCCTTCCTTGCGCAGGGCATCGACCCGGTCGGCATTATCCTCCACCGTCAGGAAGGGGATGCCGTCCTGGCCCAGTCGCTGGCCGATCAGGCTGCCTACGCGGCCATAGCCGATGATGATGGCATGATCGGTCAGGCTGGTGGGGGTGGGCAGTTCGCGGGTGGCGGCGGCCGGCGGCTCCCCCGCCTTTTCCCCTTCCGCCAGGGCCGGGTCAAGCCGGTGACCGTACTTGTCGATCAGGGTGAACAGCAGCGGGTTGACCAGGATGGACAGGATGGCCCCCACCAGCACCAGATCCTGCCCCTCGGGCGGCAACATGCCCAGTGAGACGCCCAAGGCGGCCAGGATGAAGGAAAATTCACCGATCTGCGCCAGCGAGGCGGCAATGGTCAGCGCCGTGCGGCGCGGATGGCCGAAGGCCAGCACGATCAGATAGGCCACCACCGACTTGCCAACCAGGATGATCAGCAGCGTGGCCAGCACCTGCAGGGGCTGCTTCACCAGGATGGCCGGGTCGAACATCATGCCGACAGAGACGAAGAACAGCACGGCGAAAGCGTCGCGCAACGGCAGCGATTCCTCCGCCGCCCGGTGGCTGAGCGGGGAGCCCGACAGCACCATGCCGGCGAAGAAGGCCCCCAGCGCGAAGGAGACGCCGAACAGTTCCGCCGCCCCAAAGGCCACGCCCAGGGCGATGGCCAGCACGGCCAGCCGGAACAGCTCCCGCGAGCCGCTATGCGCCACCTCATGCAGGATCCAGGGGATGACGCGGCGGCCAACCACCAGCATCAGCGCCACAAAGGCCGCCACCTTGGCCAGGGTGATCAGGATGACCATGCCCAGGCTCTGCCCGCCGGCCTGGGCCGCCACCGTGGCCGGGGCGGCATTGCTGCCATCGCCCAGCAGCCCCGCCAGGGCCGGCAGCAGCACCAGGGCCAGCACCATGGCCAGATCTTCCACGATCAGCCAGCCCACGGCGATGCGGCCGCGATGGGTTTCCACCAGCCGCCGTTCCTGCAGGGCGCGCAGCAGCACCACCGTGCTGGCCACCGACAGGGCCAGCCCGAAGACCAGACCGGCACCGAGGGTCCAACCCAGCACCCAGGCCAGCGCCATGCCCATCAGGGTGGCCACACCGATCTGCGCCACCGCCCCCGGAATGGCGATGGCCTTCACCGACATCAGGTCTTTCAGGGAGAAATGCAGCCCGACACCGAACATCAGCAGGATGACGCCGATTTCCGCCAGCTGCGGCGCCAGCGTGGTATCGGCGACATAGCCCGGCGTGCCGGGGCCGATCAGCACGCCGGCCACCAGATAGCCCACCAGGGGCGAGATTTTCAGCCGCTGCGCCAACATGCCGAAAATGAAGGCCAGCGCCAGGCCAGCCACGATCATTGTAATGAGCGGTGCGTGATGCATTACCAATCCCTGCCTTTCCGTGGGTCATGTTGGCCCTGACGGCGCCCTTGACCTCTCAACCATTTAAGTCATATTCACCCAATATGGTTGGAAAACGCCTTACTTCAACCGTCCATCGCCTGTCAGATCAGGGTTTTTTGCCAATGCCGACGGAAATTTGCCCCGCCCAGTGCCGCGCCGCGCGGGGCTTGCTGGACTGGAGCCAGGAGGAGCTGGCCCAGGCGGCCGGCCTGTCCCGCAGCACGGTGCGTGATTTCGAGGCTGGCCGTCATGAGCTGCAGCGCGCCAGCGCCACCCTGCTGGTGCAGACCCTGGCGGGGGCTGGTGTGCTGCTGCTGGGGCCGACGGAGGCCGGGCTGGGGCAGGGGGTGCGGCTGGTCCGGCCTGCAGAATAGGGCGCGCGCTTCGAGAATCCTCTTGCCGAAAAATTGCACAAAATTTAATCACGGGCGGAGAGGCTCAAGCGTGGCGCGGCCGAATCAGCGCACGTTCACAGACTTATCCACAGATTCTGGGGATTTCGCTTACCGGATGGGGGATTTCAGCACCGGGAGCGGCTGGGACAAACAGATACGATCCGCTTCACCGTATCCCCCTTGCCTTGAAGGGCGCCGCGCAATACCCATGTAAGCAGAACTGAGGGGGCGTGGTGCCGGTGCGGGCCACGCCCCCCAGGGCTCCCGCGCCGGAAGGCGGCTGCATCAGGCCGGTCCGGCGCGCGACAACTCGCTCTTGTTGAGGAGACAGTGCCGTGACGACCCGCCTTTCCCTGTTCAACAGTCCCTTCCTGCTGGGCTTCGACCAGTTTGAGCGCACGCTCGACCGGATCGCCAAGAACGCCAATGAAGGCTATCCCCCGTATAATATCGAGCAGACGTCGGAAGACGGCCTGCGCATCACCCTGGCCGTGGCGGGTTTCACCGCCGAGGATCTGCAGGTGCAGATGGAGGATAATCAGCTGGTCATTCGCGGCAAGCAGACCGATGACAAGTCCCGCCTCTACCTGCATCGCGGCATTGCCGCCCGGCAGTTCCAGCGCAGTTTCGTGCTGGCGGAGGGGATAGAGGTGGTGGGCTGTGATCTGAATAATGGCCTGCTGAATGTCGATCTGCGCCGCCCCATCCCGGAACCCAAGGTGCGTACCATCAAGATCGGTACCCCGGCAGAGGCGACACCCGGCGGGCGCACCATCGACGTTTCCCCGGAACGCAACGATTGAACGGGCGGGGCTCTTCACCGCTTTTTTTGTAAACCGGATATTCAGGATTTCCATGTCCTGATAGGGGTGGCGGGAATGGAGGGTCCGTTCCCGCCGGCCATGGCCAGGAGTATGGCACCATGAACCAGACCAGCCAGTTTCTGCGTACCATGACGGTGAAGGATTTCGCCGTGCTGGGCGTCAATGCCATCGCTTATGTGAAACCGGTCTTGTCGGAAGGCCAGACGGCCTTTTCCATCCATGCCGCTGATGGGACGGCCCTGGCACTGGTCCCGCGCCACGATCTGGCGCTGGCCACCGTGCGCCAGCACGATATGGAACCGCTGAACGTGCATTGACCGCTGCCCCCGGGAAGGGGGCGCAGGGTAGATGGTTGAACGGCGCCCAGCCCCTGGGCGCCGTTTTTCATTGGGCAATCGGCCCAAAGGCATAGAAAGAGATTTGTCAGCCAGACAATTTGACGAATAGAAAATAATTCATCGCGGTGTAAATTCAAAAAACGATCACCGCCGCCAGAAGATTGTTTGATGTCTGCTGTTTTTGTTCAAAGTATATCGCCTGTGCGATATTGCAGTGCACAAGGCATGTTGCCGATATCGGTACCTATGTCATTTCGACGTATGCGGCGTCTGATCACAGCTTACTGCTTTGTTGCGTCATTATGGTTAATCTTCCGTTACGGAAGTTGTGCCCTGCCGCAGGCCGCCTTTGCCCTTCCCCTGGCAATGGGCCGCCCGCGGCGCTCCCCCTTTCCCTTTTTCGCCCTGATGGGGTTGATGGGGCTGGTGCTGGTTGCCAACACCCCGACGGCCCTGGCGGTCAGTTGGGATGGGGCTGCCATGGCGCCGCTGCCGCAATATCGTACCTATTGCCAAACCTATGGTGACCGTGACCCCGGTTGCGCCGCCGCGCTTGGGGGGCGGTCAGCGGTCTCCCTGGGGATGGACCGGTTGAACGGCAAACAAAATTCGCTGGCCATGGCGCTGTATATCCACCGCCAGGTGGTGGCCGATCTGATTTATGTGAAGGAGCCCAAGGATGTCTGGCAGGTGCTGGGCACCATCGGCACCGGCATGACGGGCGATTGCGATGATGTGGTGATGACCACCATTTCCCGGCTGCTGCGCCGGGGCTATCCCCGCGCCGCCCTGCGCGCCACCATCGTGGAACTGCCCGATGGTGGCGGGCATCACCTGATCCTGGGCGTGCGCCTGCCAGAGGGGGAGGTGTTCCTGGATGATCGTCACCGCTGGCAGCGCACGGCGGCCGAATTGCAGACGGCTGGCTACCGGTTTGTCGCCCAGGAAGTGCCCGGCCAGTCCCTCTGGCGCCGTCCGGGGCAGGAGAGGCCGTTGCCGCCAGCGGGGGAAACCATCGCCGCCCTGGTGCAGGCAGCATCTCCTGGGGTTTGATGGGGCGTGTGCGGCATAATCTGCTTTTGCTTCAACCAAGGTCGATATTGTCTTTCGCTCTGACTTGTGGGTTTGGCACTTTTTTTGCCAGTAAGGGGCGTGGTTTCCGGAAATGCCCCGCAAAATCCCCAAAAATCTGCATGAATTCTATGCGTCTGTCCTGAATTCAGGCTGCCTGCCCGCAGAATGGGCAGCAAAGCAGGTCGTGCTTGTGCGCGATCCGTGGCATTGGCTGGCCTTGGCCGCTGGCACGCTTGTTGCTGTACTTGATTTTCGTCAAGAGCTGCGGGTCTGCCGCGAAAATCGCGGTCCAAACGATTTTTCGGTTGGTTCTGCCCGTACCCTGTTGATGTGCTGTCCACCCGGACGCGGTTGAAGGACGAAGGATGACATGGCCAAACATGCTGTCAGGGTCGCGGTCAGGAATGTCGTCAAGGTGGTGACGGTGGCGCCGCGTGCGGCGTCCCGGTCTGCCAACCCGCCGGGGGTGACGCCGTCTGCCGCCGGTCGGCCCGAACTGCTGGCCGGGGTTTCCTGGGATGACAGCCGCAAGGTCTGGCTGGTGCATCCGCCGGGCCGGGGGTCAGACCATGGCTAAGCTGGCCCGGACGGCGAAACGATAAATTTAAACAGGAGGTTGGATGTTGAAGCGTTATCGCGGCCTGATCGGGCTTTCTATGCTGGCAGCGGCGGTTGGAACCGCCCAGGCCGACGGGATCAAGCGCACCGATGTGCCGAATTTCCCCATCGCTTCCTCCGTTCTGGTGCCGGGCGGTTCGGACCTGATCTTCCTCAGCGGCACCACCCCGCCGGTGGTGAACAAGGAAGCGCCCAAGGGCAGCACCGCCGTTTACGGTGACACCGAAACCCAGGCTTTCAACATCTTCACCCGCATCCAGGAAACCCTGAAGGCCCAGGGCCTGACCATGGGGGATGTGGTTTTGATGCATGTCTATCTGGTCGGTGACCCGGCCAAGGGCGGGGCGATGGATTTCGAAGGCATGATGAAGGCCTACACGAAATTCTTCGGCACCGCCGAACAGCCCAACAAGCCGGCCCGCTCCACGGTGCAGATTGCGGGCTTGGTGGTGCCGGGCATGTTGGTGGAAATCGAGGTCGTGGCCGCCAAGGCCAAATGACCCGACAGGGGCGGGAAGGCGAGGGGTCGCCCTCCCGCTCTCTTCTTTTTTAAACATCCACCGGCCGCACGGGTAATGCGGGTGGGGATGAAGTGGGGTCTGACGGGGGTTCAGTCCGAAAAATCGGCGCTCTCCCAGAAGATCCCCGACAAGCCCGGCAAACGGGCATCACGGGGATGGAAATCGCAACCGAGGAGGAATGAGACCAAAACCGAGTTGAACAGGGGACTTAATAAGATGCGGGTAAAGAACAGCACACCGGCTCAGCATCCGGCACTGCGCAAGATCGCCCTTGGCATTCTGTGCTCCTCCAGCCTTCTCCCCATCCTCGCCACGGCCCCGGCCGTGGCGCAGGAGGTGGACGAGATCATTGTGACCGGCACCCGCGTGGCCAACCGCACGGCGACCGAAAGCCTGGCACCGATTGACGTGTTCAGCCCGGCCGATATGGAAAAGCAGGCCTTCAGCGATACCAACGATATTCTGCGTACCCTGGTACCGTCCTTCAATGTAAGCCGGAACGCCATTTCCGATGGCTCCACCTTCGTGCGTCCGCCGACGCTGCGCGGTCTGCCGCCGGACCAGACCCTGGTGCTGGTGAATGGCAAGCGCCGCCATCGCTCTGCCCTGGTGCAGCTGGGCGGTGGTGCGCTGGCCGCCGGCGCCCAGGCGCCCGATCTGGCGCAGATCCCGGCCATCGCCCTGAAGCAGGTGGAAGTGCTGCGCGATGGCGCCTCGGCCCAGTACGGTTCCGACGCCATTGCCGGCGTGATGAATTTCCAGCTGAAGGACGCCGCAGAGGGCGGCACGGCGGAGATCCAGTATGGCTCCACCTATGAAGGCGATGGCGACAATGTGAAGACGGCCGCCAATGTCGGCCTGGCGTTGGGGCCCAATGGCTTCTTCAATCTGTCCGCCGAATATAGCCAGAATGATGCCACCAATCGCGGTGTGCAGGACCCCCGCGCGCCGGCCACGAAAAAGGATCTGGCGATGAACTGGGGCTCCCCCGATGCGGAGGCCCTGCGCATTGTCTTCAACAGCGGCATCGACCTGACCGAGAATAAGAGCATCTATCTGTTCGGCAATTATGGCCGCAGCAAGAGCAATGGCAGCTTCTTCTATCGCCCGCCTTCCACCGATCACGCGGTGAATGGGCCGGTGCTGCCGGTGGCTGGCAATCCCAACGGCTTCACCTTCCGTGAATGGTTCCCGGAAGGGTTCACGCCGCGCTTCTATGGCGATCTGCGCGACGCCTCCCTGGTCGGTGGCTTCAAGCATGAGCTGGAAAGCGGCCTTGTCTATAATATCAGCGGCTCCTATGGCCGCAGCCAGCTGGATTACGACCTGAAGAACACGGTCAACCCCTCGCTCGGGCCGGCGAGCCCGCGTGAATTCTATGTCGGCCGGCTGGTGCAGGAAGAAACCAGTGCCAATATCGATCTGGCCTATCCGGTGGAAATCGGGCTGGCCAGCCCGATGAATCTGGCCGTCGGCACGGAATTCCACCGTGAGGTTTATGAGATCAGCCCCGGCGACACGGCCTCCTATACGGTTGGCCCCTATGCCTCCTACCGCGATCCCAAGACGGGGGCGCAGCTGGGGATGCCGATCGGTTCCAACGGTTATCCCGGCTTCCGCCCGGAAGATAGCGGCCAGTTCGCCCGCGATAATATCGCCTTCTACATCGATACCGAAACTGATCTGACAGAGGCATTCACCCTGGGCGTTGCCGGCCGGTACGAGGATTTTGATTATTTCGGTTCCACCTTCAACTGGAAGGTCAGCGGCCGGTATGAGCTGACGGATGATTTCGCCCTGCGCGGCTCGGTGAATACCGGCTTCCGCGCCCCCACGCCCGGCCAGTCGCAGACTTCCTCGGTGCAGACCTATTTCCCGGCCGGCAGCTCCAGCCCGGTGGCACGCGGCACCTATCCGGCCGCCAGCGCCGTGGCACAATATTTCGGCGCCAAGCCGCTGAAGGAGGAGGAGAGCACCAACTTTGCCGGTGGTTTTGTCGCCAAGGTGGCAGATATCTCCCTGACCGCCGATTACTATAATATCAAGGTGAAGGACCGTATCGCGCTGTCCGGTGACTTCAACCCCACGGCGGCAGACCGTACCGCGCTGGCGGCGCAGGGCGTGCCGGGGGCCAATACGCTGGGGGCCGTCAATTACTTTACCAACGCCTTCAATACCCGCACCCAGGGCGTGGATGTGGTGGCCAATACCAGCGTGGAGGTCGGTGACGGCAAGCTCGATCTGACGGCGGCGGCCAATTACAACAAGACCAAGGTGATCAAGCGCAATGCCTCGGTCATCGGGGACAACCGCGTCGCCGATCTGGAAAAGCAATTGCCCAAGGTGCGTGGCAATTTCAGCGCCATCTATTCCCTCGGCGAATTCTCCCTGCTGGGCCGCGCCAGCTATTACGGCAAGTTCACGGATACCGACAATTACGCCAAGACCTTCGGCTCGGAATGGCTGTTCGATACGGAGGTTTCCTACACCTTCTATGAACAGGTGACCCTATCGGTCGGCGCGCAGAACCTGTTCGACAATTATCCGGACAAGTTGAACAAGACGGCCGCTGGCACCTATGCCGTGGGGCAGGTTTATCCCGATACCTCCCCCGTCGGTTATGATGGCGGCACCTATTATGTGCGCCTGAAGGTCGCCTTCTGATCATCCAGCATGGCGGTGGCGCCCAGGCTGCCACCGCCCTCTCCTTTCCCGAAGCAAGGGGGCGGGCTGGACAGGCGAACGCCTTTTCCCACCCGCCCCTTCCGAGGCGAAGAATGGCTGTAGAAAAACTTCCCCTGCCGGCAGGCCGGATGACGCGCCGCCAGCTGCTGTCGATGATCGGCACGGCGGCCGGCAGTTCCGTGATGTATCAGGCGGCAACCTCGCTCGGCTTCGCGGCTGAGAGTGAATTCAAGGGCCCGCCCGACCTGTCCGGCGCACCCAAGGGCACATCCGTGCTGATCTTAGGCGCGGGCTGGGCCGGGCTGGTTGCCGCCTATGAACTGGGCAAGGCCGGTTACAAGGTGCAGGTGCTGGAATACCGGGAAAAGGCCGGTGGCCGCGCCTGGACCCTGCGCGGTGGCGACACCTATACGGAGCTGGGCGGCTTCACCCAGAAGGTGGGGTTCGACAAGGGGAATTACCTGAATCCCGGCCCCTGGCGGGTGCCGTATCACCATCGCGGCGTGATGCATTACTATCACGAGCTGGGCGTGAAGCTGGAGCCGTTCTTCCAGATCAATTACAACGCCTATGTCCATTCCAAATCGGCCTTTGGCGGCAAGCCGCAGCGCTATCGCCATGTGCTGGCCGATTTCAACGGCCATGTCGCCGAACTGCTGGCCAAACTGGGCCATAAGGGCGGGCTGGACGGTTACGTCACCAAGGAGGATCAGGAGAAGCTGCTGGCCGCCATGCAGGATTGGGGCGCGCTGGACGACAATTATGCCTATACCGCCAATGCCGAAACCTCCAACCGGCGCGGCTTCGAAAAAGACCCTGGCGGCGGGCTGTCGGGGGAACCGATCCCGTCCAAGCCGATTGAATTCTCCCAGTTGCTGCAATCGGGCCTGTGGCGGGCGATTGGCACCGGTTCGGGCTATGAGTTCCAGACGGCCCTGTTCCAGCCCGAAGGCGGCATGGATGCCGGCCCGCTGGCCCTGGCGGAAAAGGTGAAGGACAAGATCACCTTCAATGCCAAGGTGACGGAAATCCATCAGGATAATGCCGGTGTCACCGTCACCTATGTTGATGCCAAGGCTGGGGGGGCGGTGAAGACGGCCAAGGCCGACTGGTGCCTCTGCACCATTCCGGCGTCGATCCTCTCGCAGATCAAGAAGAACGTCTCGCCCGCCATGGATGCCGCCATCGACGCGCTGCCCTATGAGGCGGCCTTCAAGGTGGGGCTGGAGTTCAAGCGCCGCTTCTGGGAACAGGATGAGGAGATTTACGGCGGCATCACCTATACCGACCTGCCGATCTCCGTCATCTCCTACCCCAACAGCCATTATGGTTCCAAGGGCAAGGGCGTGCTGCTGGGGGCCTATCCCTGGGGGCCATTCGCCTATGAATTCGCCGCCATGGCGCCGGAAGAGCGGGTGAAAAAATGCGTCGAATTCGGCGCGCAGATCCACCCGCAATATCTAAAGGAATTCGATAATGGCGTGGCGGTGGCCTGGCACCGCGTGCCCTGGACCCTGGGCTGCTTTGGTTCCTGGACGGAGGAAAAGCGCAAGCAGCATTACAAGGATATCTGCCAGATCGACGGGCGCCTGCTGCTGGCGGGTGAACATGTCTCCTACCTGCCGGCCTGGCAGGAAGGGGCCGTGCAATCCTCGCTCGATGCCATCACGCGCCTGCACCAGCGCATCATTGCCAAGTGACGGAAGGGAGAGACGCGATGAAGAATAGCCTGCTTTCCCTGGGTTTGGCGCTGCTGGCGCTGGGCGCTGCCCTGCCGGCGGGCGCCCAGCGCACCGATGCCCAGACCAGTGACTTTGCCGATGCCCGCCGTTTCCCCTATCAGGATGGGGAGCATCTTTACCGGTCCATCTGCCAGGGCTGCCACATGCCCGATGGCAAGGGGGCCACGGGGGCCGGCACCTATCCGGCCCTGGCCAGCAATGCCAATCTGGAGGCGGCCGGTTATCCGGTCCATATGGTGGTCAATGGCCAGCGGGCCATGCCTTCCTTCGGATATCTCAGTGACGATCAGGTGTCCGCTGTGGTGAACTATGTCCGCAGCCATTTCGGCAATCATTACAGCGATGCCGTGACGGCCCAGGATGTGAAGGACAGCCGGCCCACCCGATGAGCGACACTGTGACGGAGAGAGTTGAGACCGATCGGCCCACGCTGCGGCTGGCCCGGCCGGATGACCGGGCCAGCCTGGAAGCGCTGGTGGAACGCTCGGTGCGCGATCTGGGGCGGGGTTATTACACCCCGGCCCAGATCGAGAGTTCATTGAAATATATCTTCGGCATCGACGGCACGCTGATCGCCGACGGCACTTATTTCGTGGTGGAGCTGGCGGGCCAGCCGGCCGGCTGTGGCGGTTGGAGCTATCGCCGCACCCTGTTCGGCGGCGACCAGTTCAGCGACCGTTCCCCCGCGCCGCTGGACCCGGCGGTGGATGCCGCCAAAATCCGTGCCTTCTTCGTCGATCCCGCCTTTGCCCGTCGGGGCATCGGGCGGATGCTGATGCAGGCCTCCGAACAGGCGGCGCGGGCGGCGGGCTTCCGGGTGCTGGAACTGATGGCGACATTGCCGGGGGTGCCGCTTTATCAGGCACTGGGCTTCACCGCGACCGGTGCGCTGGATAAGCCGGTGCCCGATGGCACCACCATCCCCTTTGTGCCCATGCGCAAGCAGTTGGGGTGATGCTTCACAGGCCAAACTTTTGGCAAGGCTCGGCCATTCCGGATAGATAGAGCTGCAGGCTGGTCAGATGGCCCTCAAATGGGCAAGGTTCACCGTGGTCTGGCATGGCGATCCTGCCTTTCGTTGCCTCTGGTGCCGCCGTTGAGACGTCCGCTTGTCCTGCTGCTCCTGGCGGCGATCCTGCTTCCCGGCACCACCGTGGGCCTGATCTCCTGGCGTGCCTATGAACATACGCTGGAAAGTGCGCGTGATGATCGCCACCAGCAGGCCCGCGCCCTGCGCGAACATATGATGCGGGTGTTCGAGGCGCAGTCGCTGGCCATCGAACTGATCGATACAGAGCTGGGTGATACACCCTGGCCCCAGGTGGCCAAACTGCCCCGGCTGGATGCCGTCATCCGTCGGGTGGTGGAACGGTCGCCCCATATTGAAAGCCTGTGGCTGATTGATCCGGATGGCAGGGTGGTGGCAGGCGGCGGCCCGGCGGAAGGCAGTAAGGGGGCGCTGGAAATTGGGGATGATGTCAGCCGGCGCAGCTATTTCCAGGTACTGCGCAAGGGGGCTGACACATATCTGACGGTGGATGCGGCCGAGCGCTCAGGCCCGGCCATCAGTTTCAGCCTGGCCCGCCGGCGCGGGGAGGTGCCACGGCCTGCGGCTTTTGACGGGGCCATCCTGGTTACCATCCAGCTTTCCTATTTTGAGCAGTTCTGGCGCGATTACCGCCTGTCAGATCAGGGCGTGGTGACGCTGCTGCGTGGTGATGGGGAATTGCTGGCCCGCTATCCGGTGCCGACGGACCGGCGGCTGTTGCGCCTCCCCGCCAATTCCAGCTTTTTCCTGGCGCGGGCCAAGAATAATGAGGAGGGGGATTACCGCTTCAATTCCCTCATCGATGGGGTGGATCGCATCTACTCCTATGTGCGCATCCCGGAGATGGACAGCTATATCGTTGTCGGCACTGATCGTTCCGTCATTCTGGTGAACTGGTGGCAGGATACGCTGACCCTCTCCATCATTGCCCTGCTGCTGACGCTGGCGCTGGTGGCGGCGGCCTTGCAGGCGATGCGGCGGGGCAGTGCCCTGGCCCATGCCAACCACCGCCTGACCGCCTTGACCGACGATCTGGCGGCGGAGGTGACGCGCCGGCGGGCGGCGGAAAGCACCCTGGTGGCGCGGGAGGAGCATGAGGCGGCCCTGCATCGCGCCAATGAGGCGCTGGGGGCGGGGGAGGAGCGGTTCCGCCTGCTGTTCGAAACCCTGACCCAGGGTGTGGTGATCCATGATGCCGCCGGGCGCATCCTGTCAGCCAATGCGGCGGCAGAGCAGATATTGGGCCGCACCCTGGCGGAAATGGTCGGGCCAGCCGGCGACGGGGTGGATTGGGGGGCGGTGGATGCCGAAGGCCAGCGTGTGGAGCGGGCCGATTTTCCGGTGATGGGGGCGCTGACCACGGGCCGGGTGGTCCATGGCATTTCCCTGGGCATCTACAACCCCCGCCGGTCGGAACGGCGCTGGCTGGTGATCGATGCCGTCCCCATCCAGCGGCCGGGCGATAGCGCCCCTTCGGGCGCTTATGCCGTGTTCAGCGATGTCACCGAACGCCGGCGCGGCGAACAGGCCCAACGCCTGCTGATCCGCGAGGTGGACCATCGCGCCAAGAACGCGCTGGCCGTGGTGCAGGCGGTGATCCGGCTGACCAAGGCCGAAACGCCCCACCGCTTTGTCGAGGTGGTGGAAGGACGGGTGGCTGCACTCGCCCATGCCCATACCATCCTGGCGATGAACCGGTGGGAAGGCGCCCTGCTGCGCCGGCTGGTGCAGGTGGAACTGGAAGCCTATGACGGACAGGATGGCGGCAGGGTGGAGATCAGCGGCCCGGACATCACCGTGCGGCCGGAGGCGGCCCAGCCGCTTTCCATGGTGCTGCATGAATTGACCACCAATGCCGCCAAACATGGCGCGCTGGCCCAACCGGATGGCAGGCTTTACGTGCGCTGGGCGGTGATTGATGGCGGCGATGCCATCCAGCTTGATTGGCAGGAAACGGGCGGCCCTGCCCTGGGTGACGGCCCCGCCCGGCGCGGCTTCGGCTCCACCATGATCGAAGCCAGTATGCGCCAGCAGTTGCAGGGCGGCATCACCTATGACTGGACCTATGACGGGCTGCACGCCACCATCCGTTTCCCCGCCGACCAATTGGCCCCGCTGGATACGCTGGCCCGCGGTGTACCGCCCGACGTGGCGCTGGATGAGGATGATCTGCCGGTGGAACCGGCGGGCCAGACCGGCCCGCGCATCCTGTTGGTGGAAGATAATATCCCCTTGGGACAATTGTTCCGGGAGATGCTGGAGGCGCTGGATTACGCCGTCATCGGCCCCTACACCAATGTGCCCGCCGCCCTGGCGGCGGCACATGGAAAGCAGATCGACGCCGCCATGCTGGATATTGAAATGAATGGCGCCCAGGTTTTCCCCGTGGCCGAAGCCCTGCGCCATCGCGGCATCCCCATGCTGTTCTGCACTGGTTACAGTGATGTGTGGGAACCGGAATGGGCCGATGTGCCCATTTTGCGCAAACCCGTCACCCTGCCGGCCCTGCGCGACCGGCTGGCGGCCCTGCTGCCAGCCGCGTGATTTTTTCGGCAAGGTTGCCCTGCGCCCCGCCATTCTGGACAGCGTGCCCGCGCATCGTTACATGACAGTTGCCCCCAGGTGCGTCCGGTGCCGGGGCCTGTCCAATGCGTGGGTGCGCCATGACCAACCAAGATTCCAGCTTCCGCCCCTATCCCGCCGCCGAACCCAACCCGGATTTCCCCCGGATTGAGGAAGAGGTGCAGCGGATTTGGAAGGAAAACGGGGTCTTCCAGCAGTCGGTGGATTTCCGCCCGCTGGAACAGGATGGCAAGCACAATGAATTCGTCTTCTATGACGGCCCGCCATTCGCCAACGGCCTGCCGCATTATGGCCATCTGGTCACGGGCTATGTGAAGGATCTGGTGCCGCGCTACCAGACCATGAAGGGCCGCAAGGTTGAACGCCGTTTCGGCTGGGACTGCCACGGCCTGCCGGCTGAGCTGCAGTCCGAAAAGGAACTGGGCGTTTCCGGGCGTCACGACATCCTGAAATACGGGATCGACAAGTTCAACGCCCACTGCCAGGTGTCGGTGCTGCGCTTTACCCAGGAATGGGAATATTACGTCACCCGCCAGGGGCGCTGGGTCGATTTCCAGAATGATTACAAGACCATGGACATCACGTTCATGGAAAGCGTGATGTGGGCCTTCAAGCAGCTCTGGGATAAGGGGCTGGTCTATGAAGGCTACCGCGTCGTGCCCTATAGCTGGGCCGTGGAATCGCCGCTGTCCAACTTTGAAACCCGGTTGGACAATTCCTACCGTGAACGGCAAGACCCGGCCCTGACCGTGCGCTTCCGCCTGCACCCGCGGGCGGGCGATGCCGGTGCGTTGGATATCCTGGCCTGGACGACCACGCCCTGGACCCTGCCGTCCAACCTTGCTTTGGCCGTGGGGCCGGAGATCGAATATGCGGTCATGCGCAAGGGCGATGACCGGCTGATCCTGGCCAGCAGCGCCATTGGCAAATATGCCAAGGAACTGGAAGGCTATGAGCAGGAATCGACGCTGACGGCGGAAGATTTGCGCGGCCGTACCTACGAGCCGATCTTCCCCTATTTCAAGGGGTTGGAGAAGGCGCACCAGATTCTGGTGGCGGATTTCGTCACCACCGGTGACGGCGTCGGCATCGTTCACATGGCCCCCGGCTTCGGTGAGGATGACTTGGCCGTCTGCAAGGCCCATGGCCTGCCGGTCAAGGTGCCGGTGGATGTGGCCGGCAATTTCACCGCCGAAGTGTCCGATTATGTCGGCCTGAATGTGATTGAGGCCAACAAGCCGATCATCCAGGATTTGAAGGCGCGCGGCGTTGTGCTGCGGCACGAAACCTACCTGCATAACTATCCGCATTGCTGGCGCACCGATCAGCCGCTGATCTACAAGGCGGTGAACAGCTGGTACGTGGAAGTGTCCAAGTTCAAGGACCGGATGGTTGAGCTGAACCAGCAGCAGATCAACTGGATTCCCGGCCATGTGAAGGATGGTTCCTTCGGCAACTGGCTGGCCAATGCGCGCGACTGGAACATCTCCCGCAACCGGTTCTGGGGTTCGCCCATCCCGGTCTGGCGCAGCGATGACCCCCGCTATCCGCGCATCGACGTGTACGGCTCCATCGCCGAACTGGAGCGCGATTTCGGGGTGAAGGTCACCGACCTGCACCGCCCCGCCATCGACCATCTGACCCGCCCCAACCCGGACGATCCGACCGGCCAGTCGATGATGCGCCGCGTGGAAGACGTGCTGGATTGCTGGTTCGAGAGCGGCTCCATGCCGTTCGCCCAGCAGCATTACCCGTTTGAAAACAAGGAACGGTTCGAGCGTAACTTCCCCGCCGATTTCATCGTCGAATATGTGGCCCAGACACGCGGCTGGTTCTACACGCTGATGGTGCTGTCCACGGCCCTGTTCGACTGCGCCCCGTTCAAGAACGTCATCTGCCACGGCGTGGTGCTGGACGAGGATAAGCAGAAGCTGTCCAAGCGTCTGCGTAACTATCCCGACCCGGTGGAGGTGTTGAACAACCAGGGTGCCGACGCGCTGCGCTGGTATCTGGTGTCCTCGCCGCTGATGGTGGGTGGCGATCTGGCCATGCCCAAGGATGCGCGCGGCATCGCCCAGGCCCTGCGCCAGGGCGTGCTGCCGCTGTGGAATGCCTATAGCTTCTATACGCTCTACGCCAATATTGATCAGGTCAACGGCACCATCCGTGCCGACCAGAAGGGGCTGCTGGATCGCTATATCCTGGCCAAGACGCGGGAACTGGTGGAAGGCATTGAAGGCCGGCTGGACAGCTACGACCTGCCGGGTGCCTATGCGCTGGTTGCCGGCTATTACGACGCGCTGAACAACTGGTATATCCGCCGTTCGCGCTCCCGCTTCTGGCGGGAAGTGGGCGAGGGGGAGGCCCAGGATAAGCGCGATGCCTATGACACGCTGTACACCTGTCTGGTGACGGTGACCAAGGCGCTGGCCCCCATGCTGCCGCATGTGACGGAGCGGATTTATACCGCTTTGACGGGCGAAGCCTCGGTGCATCTGGCCGATTGGCCGGATGTGTCGCACCTGCCGTCCGACCATGAATTGACCAGCCAGATCGACCTTGTGCGGGAAATCTGTGCCGCCACCATGTCGCTGCGCGAAGCCAAGAAGCTGCGCATCCGCCTGCCGCTGCGCACGCTGACCATCGTCCACCCGGACGCCGACCGGCTGAAGGGCCAGTTCGACGCCGTGCTGGGGGCGCTGGTGGCGGATGAGGTGAATGTGAAGCAGGTGCTGGTGTCGTCCGACATCAGCCTTGTCGGCACCCGTCAGCTGGCCGTCAATGCCGCCATCGTCGGTCCCAAAGTCGGCCCGAAGATGAAGGAAGTGATGGCCGCCTCCAAGCAGGGCAACTGGACCGACAAGGGCGACGGTACGGTTGAACTGGCCGGCGTGGTGCTGGAAGCCGGTGATTTCGACATCCGCATCCAGGCCAAGGAAGGCACCCATGCCGCCCGCTTTGCCGGTGGCAAGGGCGTGGTGGTGCTGGATGTGACCGTGGATGCGGAACTGGAGGCGGAAGGCTGGGCACGCGACTTCGTGCGCGCCGTGCAGTCCACCCGCAAGGATTCGGGCTTCCAGGTCACCGACCGTATCACCATCACCACCCAGGTGCCCGATGCGGTGGCCGGTGCCTTGGCGACCCATGCGGAAACCATCAAGCGCGAAACCCTGGCGCTGGATCTGGTGGTGAACCCGGCCAGCCTGCCGGAAGGGGCTGTTTCGGTTGATCTGTCCGGTGCCAGCATCGAACTGGCGCTGGCCAAGGCCAACTGAGATGACTGAAGCCCTGGCGTCGGTATTGGCGGAACTGCGGGCGCTGCTGCTGGATGGGGAGGGGCTGGTCAGGGCCGTTGCCTCCGGCCGGCAGCGCAATACCAGCCCGCCCTGGCGCCGGCTGGAACTGCGGCCCGTGGCGCTGAAGGCGGGCCAACGCCTTCAGCGCGTCGCCTACGATGAGCGCCAAGCCCATACGGCCAACGCCGCCTATGGCGATGACGCGGCTGCCATGGTGGATGAAGCCCTGTCCCAGGGCTTTTCCAACTGGCATGTGGAAAGCACCGGCGGCACGCTGCAAATCCGCATCACCAAAAAGGGTGAGCCGATGGTCAGCCGTACCAAGCCGGCCGCCCCGGTGGAACGCGAGCTGTCCCACAACCGGGCCAAGGCGCGGCTGCTGGACCCGGCGGACCCGTTCTGGCAGGCGATTGGCATTGCCGATGCCGATGGCCGCATCAAGCCGACCAAACAGGACAAGTTCCGCCAGGTAGAGGAATTCCTGCGCGCGCTGGATGCGGTGCTGAAGCCGGAACAATTGCCGGGCGACCGCCCGTTGCGCGTCGTCGATCTCGGCTGCGGCAACGCCTATCTTACCTTCGCCGCCTATCGCTTCCTGGCCCATGTGCGTGGGCTGGAGGTGGATATGGTGGGCGTGGATGTGAAGCGGCAGGCCCGCGAACGCAACAGCGCCCTGTCGGCGCAACTGGGCTGGGACGGATTGCGCTTTCTGGAAGGCACCATCGCAGACGCCCCGCTGGATGGGGCCGATGTGGTGCTGGCCCTGCACGCCTGCGACACGGCGACCGATGATGCGCTGGCCCGCGCCGTGGCCTGGAAGGCGCGCTTTGTGCTGGCCGCCCCCTGCTGCCACCATGATCTGCAAAAGCAGCTCCGCGCCGCCGAACCGCCGGCCCCCTATGGGCTGGTGACGCGCCATGGCATTCTGCGGGAACGGCTGGCCGATGCGCTGACCGATGCGCTGCGCGCGGCCTTGATGCGGCTGTCCGGTTATCGGGCGGAGATTGTGGAATTTATCGGCAGCGAACATACCCCGCGCAACACCCTGTTGCGCGCCACCTTTACCGGTGGGGCGGGGGATAAGGATGTGCTGGCCGATTACCGCGCCCTGATCACCGAATGGAAGGTGCGCCCGCGTCTGGCCCAACTGCTGGGGCTGGAAGGCACGGGCCTGGAACTGCCTCAGGCGGGGGATGCGGGTTTTTAAGGAACCCGCCTCAATCCCGCCAATAACCCCAGACGCTGGCCGGCGGTACATTGGCGATGGTGAAGCCCACCCGCTCGCCCTGAATGCCCAGTTCCTTGCGCTTCAGGGGGGAGCGGGCGGAATAGGTATAGGCGTAGAAGCGCCGTCCCTTCGGCATGATGGCGAAAATTTCGTCCACGATGGCGCGCTGCCCCTCTGTGGGGATCAGGATCATCGGGATGCCACAGATGACGCTGCCCACCTTGCCCACCAGATGCGGCGGCAGCATCTTGCGCACATCCACCACATCGCCTTCCAGGATGTTCACCGCCGGAAAATGCCGGCGCAGATAGGGGGCCAGTTCCGGGTCACGCTCCACGGTGTAAAGCCGGTTGGCCGGCACACCATGTTCCAGCAGGGCGCGGGTGATGGCCCCGGTGCCGCCGCCGAACTCCACCACCACCTCATCCGGACCAAAAACAGCTTCGCTGGCGATCAGCCGGGAGAGCTGGGGCGAGGATGGCGTGATGGAGGCCATCTGTAATGGCCGCGCCATCCAGCGCTTGAAAAACAGCCAGGCGGCGTTCGGCTCCTTGGGCAGGGCGGCTGCCTCGGCGCGGTCTAGCGGCATTTCGGGTCTGAACCCTCGTGGTTGAACCGTTTGGACAGCACACATGGCATGTGCCCTGCCGCAATGCAATGACAAGGCTGTGCGTTATCTTTAAGGCAGAACACCGTCTGGTACTGGCCGGGCAGGGCTTTACCCTTTTTGTCTCAACCCCCCAGCCCTTCCGCCATGGCCTTTTCCATCTGTTCGGACAGGTCCAGCCATTCCATTTCCGCCTCTTCCAGCTCGGCCGTCACGGTGCCCAGTTCAATCTGGATCTTCGTCACCTTGTCCGATGGGCCGTCATACAGCTTCGGGTCGGCCAGCTTGGCTTCCAGCTCCGTTTTGCGCTTGGTCAGCTTGGCCATACGCTTGTCGATATCCTCGATCTTGCGGCGCAGGGGGGCCAGTTGCTGGCGCAGTTCGGCAGCAGCCCGGCGTTCATCCTTGCGGTCGCGCGCCGGGGCGGCGGCGGTCCCGCCGCTGCCTTTCTCCGCCGCCCGTTCGGCGCGGCTTTTTTCCAGCAGCAGGCGCTTATAATCCTCCAGATCGCCTTCGAACGGCTGGCAGGTGCCCTCATTCACCAGCCACAGCCGATCCGCCGTCAGTTCCACCAGATGCGGATCGTGGCTGATGACGATGACAGCGCCCTCATACTCGTTCAGCGCCTCCACCAGCGCCTCGCGGCTGTCGATATCCAGATGGTTGGTCGGTTCGTCCAGCATCAGGATATGCGGCGCGTCGCGCGTCATCATGGCCAGCAGCAGCTTGGCCTTTTCCCCGCCCGACAGGCCGGAGATTTTGGTGTCCGCCTTGGGCTGGGTGAAGCCGAACCGGCCCAGATGCGACCGCACCTGCCCTTCCAGCGTGCCCGGCGGCATCACCGCCTGCATCTGCTGCAGGGCCGTCCAGCCCAGGTTCAGCTCATCCGACTGGTGCTGGGCGAAATAGCCGACGCGCAGCTTGCCCGACCGGAACACCTCGCCGGACAGCGGCGCCATGCGCCCGGACAACAGCTTCACCAGGGTGGATTTGCCATTGCCATTGGCGCCCAGCAGGGCGATGCGGTCATCCCCGTCAATGCGCAGGTTCAGCCGTTTCAGGATCGCCTTGTCGCCATAGCCGGCCACGGCATTATCCAGCCGGATCAGCGGCGGGGCCAGTTCCTCGGGCGAGGGGAAATTGAAATTGACCGGCGTATCGTCGATCACCTGAATGCGCGGCCCCAGCCGTTCAATCGCCTTCAGCTTGCTTTGCGCCTGGGTGGCCTTGCTGGCCTTGGCGCGAAACCGGTCCACGAAGGACTGTAAATGCGCCCGCTGCGCATCCTGCTTGGCGGCCATGGCCTTGGCATGTTCCATCCGCATGGAGCGGACCTGCACGAACGTGTCGTAATTGCCGCCGTAAGAGGTCAGCTTCAGCTGATCCAGATGCACGATGGTCGTCGGCACCTTGTTCAGCAGGCCGCGATCATGGCTGACGATCAGCATCGTGTGCGGATAGTTTTTAAGGTATTCCTCCAGCCACAGGGTGGCTTCCAGGTCCAGATGGTTGGTCGGTTCGTCCAGCAGCAGCAGGTCAGGTTCGGTGAACAGCACGCCGGCCAGCGCCACGCGCATCCGCCAGCCGCCGGAAAAATCCGAACAGGGGCGCTGCTGCGCCTCGGCATTGAAGCCCAGGCCGGACAGGATGCGGGCGGCGCGCGATTCTGCCGAATGCGCGCCGATATCGGCCAGCCGCGCATGAATTTCCCCGATCCGCTCCGGGTCGGTGGCGGTTTCCGCCTCGGCCAGCAGGGCGGTGCGTTCGGTATCGGCGGCCAGCACCGCCTCGATCAGGGTCGTTGACCCGGCCGGTGCCTCCTGCCGCACCCAGCCCATCTTCAGGCCCGATGGCAGGAACACGGAGCCGGAATCGGCATGGATTTCGCCAGCGATCAGGCGCAACAGGGTGGATTTGCCCGTGCCGTTGCGGCCCACCAGGGCCACGCGGTGGCCGGCGGGGATGGTGACGCTGGCGCCTTCCAGCAAAAGCCGGCCGGCGATACGGTAGGTGAGGTCGGTGATCTGCAGCATGATGGGGTGGGCTTTACCACAGGTGCTGTCTGTGCAGAAGCGGCACGCATATAAGCTTTCACAGATTGGACGTTGTGGACGGACCTATACATCGGTATAAGGCCGCGCAAGTTTAACCGCTTAGGCCCAGGAGATTCCCATGGCTGTCGAACGGACGCTGTCGATCATTAAGCCCGACGCGACCCGCCGCAACCTCACCGGCAAGATCAATGCCCGCTTCGAGGAAAACGGTCTGCGTATCGTTGCGCAGAAGCGCGTTCAGCTGTCGAAGGCGCAGGCCGAGCAGTTCTACGACGTTCACCGCGAACGCCCCTTCTTCGGCGAGCTGGTGTCCTTCATGATCTCCGGCCCGGTGGTGGTGCAGGTTCTGGAAGGCGAAGACGCCGTTGCCAAGAACCGTGAGATCATGGGCGCCACGAACCCGGCCAACGCCGCCCCCGGCACCATCCGCAAGGATTTCGCCGAGAGCATCGAGGCCAATTCCGTTCACGGCTCCGACAGCCTGGACAACGCCAAGATCGAAATCGCCTATTTCTTCGCTGGTACGGAGATCGTCGGCTGATTTCAGCCTGACGATAAGGTGCGTTTTGGTGAAAAGCCCGCCGGGGAGTATCTCCTCGGCGGGCTTTTTGCGTTATGGCCGGTCCCTTATGGCCAATGGCTTCCCTGGGCAACAGCCCGCCCCAGCGTCAGGGCGGCGGCCAGCGTATGCGCATAGGGCGACGTGCCCAACCGGGGGTCGGGATCGTGGCTGGTATAGAAACTATGGTCGGCCCCTTCATATTCCATCACCCGGCAGGTTCGCCCCTCAGCCTGCGCATTGGCGCAGAAATGGCGGATGCTGGCGATGGGTACCTTGCTGTCAGCGGTGCCATGGAAAATCAACGTCGGGGGCAGGGCGCCCACATCCATGGCGATGGGTGAAATCCACCAGGCCAGCGGCTTCAGATAGAACGGGGCGGGCGTGGCCAGATCAACCACCGGGTTGAACAGCACCAGGGCGGCCGGCTTCTCCCCCTCATCCGCTTTCAGGGCGGCGGCCAGGGCCAGATGCCCGCCGGCTGATCCGCCGGCCAGGATCAGTTTTTTCGGGTCGATCCCATAGGTGCCGGCATGATGGCGCAGCCATTCATAGGCATCTTCCGCATCATTCAGCGATTGTAATGCGTTGCTGCCATCCCGGCATTTCACCCGGTAATCCGCCAGGATGGCCGCGAATCCGGCTGCCACGAAGGCATCGGCCTGTTCCTGGAAAGCTGTGATTTCCCCTACCCGCCAGCTGCCGCCGAAAAAGAACAGGATGGCCGGCCGGGGTGAAGGCCCGGCGGCTTCGGTCGGCTGGAAAATATGCAGCTGCAAATCCCGGTTGCCGGGATGGGCATAGGTGACACTGATGGCGCCTTCCAGCTGCTCCGGCTGCGGGCGCACACCCTCGCAACTGCCGCCCAGCACACCGGCCACGGCCGCCTGTTGCTGTGGGGTTGCCACATTGTCATCCGCCCGCCGGCAGCCCGCCAGGCCGGTGATCAGCAGCAGAAGCCCTACGAAAGCGACCACCCGGCCGTGCATCATTGTTTCCGAAAGACATTCACGCGTATGTAGTGATCTTATTAGCAGAGCAGGGGATTTTGCCGCAATGTTTCCGATCCGGCATCAGTCCGTCTCGATTGTGGGGGGCACGGTGGCGGTGGCGGGGGGACAATCTCCATAGCGCCGCTGCACCCTGGGGGGAGCTGCTCACCTGCCGTATGGAGATCGCTGGCACTATTCCAGTGCCTGTTCTCCTGTTGAGGTAAAAAATATCGTACTGCAATATATTGTTTATTGACATAATTTTGATTTTTTGGTGTATGATAATCGAAGTTAAATTTTAATTTTTAATGGTAGTTACTTTTAATTATCATAAATATATTCAATTTTTCTATAAAATTCCAAATTTTATCCCAAAAATTCCTAAATTAATGAAAAATTTTCCTTATGAAAATGTTCAACCCAAATATGTGTGACCTTTATAACCAGCAACATAATGAGTCTGGGGAATTAAAACAGGTTCCCCATTAACACGCCGATGGTGTGCCATGTCTCCACGTATCGCAGTCGCTTTCACTTCCTTGATGTTGACCTTTGCCGCTCCGGCCTTTGCCGAGGGGGCGCATACCCATTGGACTTATGAAGGGGCGGAAGGCCCTGCCGCGTGGGGCAAGCTTTCGCCCGATTTCGCGGCGTGCGAAGCCGGTCAGGCCCAATCACCGATCGACATTGTCGGGGCGGTCCCGGCGCAACTGGGACCGATCGGCATCAGCTATCCCAAGCAAGCGGCCAGCATCATCAATAATGGCCATACCATCCAGGCCAATATCCAGCCCGGTGCCTCCATCGACCTGGAAGGCCAGCGCTATGATCTGGTGCAATTCCATTTCCACCACCCCAGTGAGCATGAGGTGGCGGACAAGAAGGCACCGATGGAACTGCATCTGGTGCATAAGAACGCCCAGACCGGCCAGTTGGCGGTGCTGGGGGTGATGATCGTGCCGGGCCCGGAAAACACCACCCTGGCCTCTGTCTGGGCGGCGATGCCAGCCAAGGAAGGCAAGGCGGACAAGGAACTGACCCTGGATCTGGCCAAACTGGTGCCGGCCAGCCGTGATTATTTCCGCTATGAAGGTTCCCTGACCACGCCCCCCTGTTCAGAGGTGGTGCATTGGGTGGTGCTGAAACAGCCCATCACCCTGTCACAGAAACAGATCGATGCCTTTGCCGCCCTGTTCCCGGACAATGCCCGTCCGGTACAGCCGCAGAACCGCCGGTTTGTGCTGCAGACCGCCGGAAAATAACGACCAGCCTGCGGGGCGGTGGCATGGTTGCGGCCACTGCCCCGCGCCCACGCAGGGCAGCCGCGCTATGTCGGGCTTCCTTTGCGTTTGCGTGAAGGCGGGGTGTGGGCTAAGACCGGTTACCGGTGTTGGGGGGCCACCCCTGGCCATTGGCATGTACAAGACATCGGTTCCTGCCCCATGAGCGATACGCCCACCAAGGCGCTGGCCGCCAAGGCATTGCTGCCTACCGGATTGCGTGACCTGCTGCCGCCGGACGCGGAGCATGAGGCGCAGATTGTTGGCCGCCTGTTGAAGGAATTCCATCGCCATGGCTATGAGCGGGTGAAACCCCCGCTGGTGGAATTTGAGGAGGGGCTGCTTTCCGGTTCCGCCGCAGCATTGGCCAACCAGACTTTCCGCATCATGGACCCGGTCTCCCAGCGCATGATGGGCGTGCGGTCCGATATGACGCCCCAGGTGGCCCGCATCGCCGCCACCCGGCTGCGCAAGGCCGCCCGGCCGCTGCGCCTGTCCTATGCCGGCCAGGTGCTGCGCGTGAAGGGCAGCAGCCTGCGCCAGGAACGCCAGTTCGGCCAGGTGGGCGTGGAACTGATCGGCCCCGACCGGGCCGAGGCAGATGCCGAAATCGTCCTGCTGGCCGCCTCGGCGCTGGCTGCCGTTGGTGCCAAGGGCGTTTCCATCGATCTGACCGTGCCCACCCTGGTGCCGGCCGTGGCCCAGGCCCTGAACCTGACCGGGGATGATTACGCCCGTCTGCGTTCCGCCTTGGATCACCGGGATGCCAAGGCGCTGGCAGAGGCTGCCGGCCCCCATGCCGATCTGTTCAGCGCCATTCTGGGCGCCAGCGGCCCGGCCCCGGCCGCCGTTGAACGGCTGGCCGCTATCGCGCTGCCGCCGGTAGCGGAGGCCGCCCGTCAGCGCCTGACCGAGGTGGTGGCGCTCATCGGGCAAGCCGCCCCGCATCTGGCCGTGACCATCGATCCGGTGGAAATGCGCGGCTTTGAGTATCAAACCGGTGTCAGCTTCACCCTGTTCGCGCGCGGTGTGCGCGGTGAGGTGGGGCGCGGCGGGCGTTACCGCACCGGCGGCGACAGCCCGGTGGGGGAGCCCGCGATCGGTTTCACCATCTTCACCGACACGGTGCTGCGCGCCATCCCCGGCCCCCAGCCGGTGCGCCGCGTGCTGCTGCCGCTGGGTACGGATTATGCCGAGGCGTCGGCCCTGCGCGCCCAGGGCTGGCACACGGTGGCGGCCATGGATGCCTGTGATGATCCCGTGGCGGAGGCGAAGCGGCTGGGCTGCTCCCACCTGCTGCGCCAGGGCGTGCCGGAAGCGTTATAACCTGATTTAATGTCCATGGAGCTGTCCCCTCCCAGGTGCGAGGGGGCCGTTCCCTTGCGAAAAGAGCGGAGAGAATCATGGCCAATGTGGCGGTCGTCGGTTCCCAGTGGGGCGACGAGGGCAAGGGCAAGATCGTTGACTGGCTGTCCAGCCGTGCCGACGTGGTGGTCCGCTTCCAGGGCGGCCACAATGCCGGCCATACGCTGGTGATCAACGGCGTCGTCTACAAGCTGTCGCTGCTGCCCAGCGGTGTGGTCCGCCCCGGCAAGCTGTCGGTGATCGGCAATGGCGTGGTGGTCGATCCCTGGGCGCTGCTGCGGGAAATCGACGCCATCCGGGAAAAGGGCGTGTACATCACGCCGGAAACCCTGCTGGTGGCGGAAAACTGCGCCCTGATCCTGCCGCTGCACAGCGCCGTGGACAAGGCGCGCGAAGAAGCGCGCGGCGTCAACAAGATCGGCACCACCGGTCGCGGCATCGGCCCTGCCTATGAAGACAAGGTGGCCCGTCGCGCCATCCGCGTCTGCGATCTGGCCGACGAAGCCGTGCTGGAGCAGAAGGTGGAACAGTTGCTGTTCCACCACAATGCCCTGCTGCGCGGTCTGGGTGCCGAGGAATTGAAGCAGGAAGAGGTGCTGGCCCAGTTGCGCGAGGTCGCCCCGCGCCTGCTGCCCTACAGCGCCGTGGTCTGGAAGCGGCTGGATGAGGCCCGCCGCCAGGGCAAGCGCATCCTGTTTGAAGGCGCCCAGGGCGCCATGCTGGACGTGGATCACGGCACCTATCCGTTCGTCACCTCGTCGAACACCGTGGCCGGCAATGCCGCTGCCGGGTCGGGCATGGGGCCGGGTTCGGTCGGTTATGTGCTGGGCATCACCAAGGCGTATACCACCCGCGTCGGCTCTGGCCCGTTCCCCACGGAACTGCTGGATGAGACGGGGGAGAAGCTGGGCATCCGTGGCCATGAATTCGGCACCGTCACCGGCCGCAAGCGCCGTTGCGGCTGGTTCGATGCCGTGATGGTGCGTCAGGCCATCAAGACCGGCGGCATCACCGGCATCGCCCTGACCAAGCTGGACGTGCTGGATGGCTTCGATGAGCTGAAGGTCTGCGTCGGCTATGAGTATCAGGGGGAGGTGATCCAGCACCTGCCCGCCGGTCAGACGGCCCAGGCCGAGGTGAAGCCGGTCTATGAGACGTTCGAGGGCTGGAGCGAAAGCACCCAGGGTGCCCGTTCCTGGGCCGACCTGCCGGCGGCAGCGGTGAAATATGTCCGCCGGATTGAGGAACTGATCGAAGCGCCGGTGACGCTGCTGTCCACCAGCCCGGAACGCGACGACACGATCCTGATGAAAGACCCGTTCGAGGGTTGAAGAAAAAGGGGGGGTGGCAAGAGCCATCCCCCCTTTTTCATTAAGGGGTGCCGCCCCTATTCCCCCTGGCCCGGCATCACCAGCCGCCAGACATCCACCTGGCCGGTACGGCCGCGCAGGCTGTAGGCGCCGATGGGGGTCAGCGGCATGTCCACCGTGCAGCTGCCGGCGGCCAGCACCGTGTCATCACTGACCAGCACGACATAGCATTCATCGCCGATCAGCTCGCTGCCCAGCGCCTCCAGCCGGGCGGCCATGTTCACCGTGTCGCCGACGATGGTGTAATTGATGCGGCTGGCCGCCCCGATATTGCCAACGATCACCGGGCCGGAATGCAGGCCGACACGCAGGCAGACGGG
Source organism: Niveispirillum sp. BGYR6 (assembly GCF_027568365.1). NCBI lineage: Bacteria > Pseudomonadati > Pseudomonadota > Alphaproteobacteria > Rhodospirillales > Azospirillaceae > Niveispirillum > Niveispirillum sp. BGYR6. The sequence continues at coordinate 26,829 of NZ_JANLNL010000004.1, forward strand.
CGGCAGACCGTGGCGGCGCGCTTCCTCCCCTTCTTCCTCCACCACCCGCGCGATGGCGTGGGCAGCGCGCAGCGCCCGGGCGGCATGGTCGGGCTGATCGTCGGGTGCGCCCCAGAAGGCCATCACCGCATCGCCGATGAACTTGTCCACCGTGCCGCCCTCCGCCTCGATACAGGCGGCGATGCGGGTGAAATGCCGGTTCAGCCATGCCGCCGTATTCTGCGGCGACATGGTCTGGGCCAGGGTGGAAAAGCCCTTGATGTCGGTGAACAGCACCGTCACTTCGCGCTCTTCTGAGACCAGATCGCGGCCGCCATCGCGCTGGATCAGACGCAACACCAGGGCCTTGGGCACATAGGTTTCAAACCAGCGCAGGCCAGTGATCATGGTGTTGAAGGCCAAGGCGGCGTCCGACAGTTCCCGGAACCGGCTGTCGGGCAGGCGCGGCACATTCTGGAAATCCAGGTTGCGCAGCGCCACGGCCGCCTTGGACAGCCGGCGGATGCGCCGGCTCATCATTTTGCCCAGCCACAGGGCCACCAGCACCGACACGATCAGAATGCCGAACCCGACCCAGAGCAAATGGGTGAAGCGGCCGATTTCCTGATCCACATCATCGCCGCGCATGGAGACGACGAGCGTGAAAGGATGTTCCCCGTAATCGGGGATAGATTTCAGCAGATAGATATATTCGGTGCCATTCACCAGGGCCCGGCGGAAGCTGACATCGGTGCGCCGGCCCGACCAGTCGATGCTTGTATCCATCTTTTCGCCGGCCTTGCCCTCCCCCTTGCCGGTGGCGATATCATTGGCATCCACCTCTGACCAGATGGCGGCGGCAATGGGGTCGCCCAGCTCCTCCAGTGTCGGCAAGGGCGGGCGGTCTGTCACATGGGCGAAATTGAATTTCCGCCCCGCCATGGCCGGATGGGCCAGCACATAATGATCATCGAACAGGAGGAAGCTGTTAAGGTCGCTTTCCTTGGCCATGTCGGCCAGGAAGCGGGACAGGCCGGTGAAGCTGACAGCCGACAGCACCGCCCCCAGGAAGCGCCCCTCCCGCCGGGCAGGGCCTTTCACCAGCATCACGGTGGCGCCCAGCCCATCGGCCCAGACCGGATCAATCCAATGGGCATTCTTGGTGCCCATCGTCTCCATCATGATCCGCTGTGCCTCCGCGCCATTATTCATGGCGGTGGCGGCCTGGGGGGTGTTTTCCTGTGGCACGGCCAGCGGATAGCGGTCGGGCCGGATCAGGGCGATGCCGGCCACCTGCGGCGTGGTGACCACCATGCCGCGCATCAGATCTTCCAGGCGCGGCTCATCATCCGGGTCCACCACGCCGCGGCCCAGCAGTTCGGTCAGCTTGTCCACCTGGGTGCGGGCGGGGTCCAGCTGGGCGCGTACCCGTGCCTCTGCAATGCCCACGGCCAGTTCTGCCTTGTCCAGCAGCAGGCTGTAGGTGTTGCGCCCCGATGTCTGGATGCCCAGCCAGAAGACGCTGGCCACGGCCAGCAGCATCAACCCGCCGAAGCCGAGCGTCAGCACCCAGGCGATGGGCAGGCGCCAGCGCCGCCGGTCGAGACAATCCTCTGCGCCGCATTGCGTGTCGATGATCTTGGCAAGGTCACTCATGATGGCCGGGACGGTACAGGAGAGCCGAGGCTCCGCACAACCGCTACCCGATCAACCCTCCACGATGGTCTTGATCCACTCACCCGGTCGCGGTTCCGTGCCGGGCGGGATATCGTTCAATACACGTAAGCGTTCCTCCGCATGGTCGCGCAGGGGAATGCGGGCGGCGAATCCGGCCATGCTGTCGCCGGCCTTCACCTGCACCAGCCGCAGCCGGTACGGTTTCAGCCGCCCCTTTTCCTCTGCCGTCAGCTTGCGCAGGCTCATGGCCGTGGCCTTGAAATCATCGGAGAGCGGGCCGGAAAGGGCCGGCGGGCTGACAAACAGGAAGCGGCGGAAACTGTCGCCCCCGGCGCGGATGGCCACCAGCCGCGCATCCATGGCGCCGGCCTTGGTGTTCAACTGTGTGGCTGCCGTGGCCGCCGGCTGCCCGTCAATGGTCAGTGATGAAAGCGGGCCCAGCGGCGCATTAGCGGCCCAGATGCGGGCGATGAATTCCTGCGGCGTCGCGGCCCCTTGGCCCGGCACTTGATCGAAAACGATCTGCGATCCCTGCGGCCCGACGCCGACCACGGCATCCTCGCTATTCACCAGCCGGAAGCCTTCCGGCACCTCGAACCGCAGATTCATGCCGGGATGCACGAAGGCCCGGCCGCGCACATAGCCATGGTCCGGGCTGTCGCCATAGATCATCCCGTCAATGGCTTTCAGATATTCATTGCGCTTGACCATCAGGTTGGCGCCGCCGCCGGCCTGTTGTGCGGCAATGGCCGCCTGCTGGGCGCGTTCCCCCGTGGGCGGATGGGTCTGCAGGTAACTGAACTGGTCGGCCTGCCCCGGCTTGCCGGCCAGCAGGGCTTCCAACTGCGCCTGCCGGCCCATGCTGGACAGGAACCCGGCCATTTCCTGCGGATCATAGCCGGCCGCCGTCATATAGCGGATGCCCAGCCCGTCGGCCTGGGTTTCCTGTGACCGGCTGAACCCGGCCAGCGCCAGCTGCGAGCCGGACTGCGCCAGCTGCCCCGCCTGTTGGCCGAGCAGCACGCCGGCCAGCAGGGCGCCGCCCTGGGCCAGCACGCCGCGGCCATAGCGGTCGGCGGAATGGCGGGCGGTGACATGGCCGATCTCATGCCCGACCACGCCGGCCAGTTCCGCCTCGCTGTTGGCCAGCGCCATCAGGCCCCGGCTGACATAGACATAGCCGCCGGGCAGAGCGAAAGCATTGACGATGGGGCTGTCCAGCACCGTGAAAGTATAACGGGTATTGGGATTTTCCGTCTTCTGCGCCAGCCGCTGGCCCAGCCCGTCCATATAGGATTGCAGCTTGGCATCCTCATAGCGGCCACCGAACTCCCGCAGCATTTCCGGATGCTGCTGGGCACCGATGGCGGCTTCCTTTTCCGGCGGCATCAGGGCGGTGAACTGGCTGTCGCCCGTCACCGGATTGGTGGTGCAGGCGGGCAGCAGGAAGGCCGCCACGGCCAGCGGGGCGGTGCGGCGCAGAAGGGGGAGAAGGCGGGGGCGGCGCATATGCATTCTTGTCCTTGGCCTCGGCTGTCGCGCGGGGGCTGTCTGTTCCCATGGGCGGGATAAGACAGCCAACCTGTGACGCCATGATGGCAAAGTGAAGCATAACAGCCTAGTCCGCCGAAGGGATGCTGCCCTTCGGCGGATGGAGGGGAAAGGTAGGGGCCGGTTGTCGGTTCAGTGGCTGAGCACCTGCCCCAGGAAGGCGCGGGTGCGGTCGCTCTTGGGATTGTCGAAAAAGTCGGCCGGCGGGCCCTGTTCGACAATCTCCCCCCGATCCATGAAGATGACGCGGGACGCCATGCGGCGGGCAAAGCCCATTTCATGGGTCACCACCAGCATGGTCATGCCGCCTTCGGCCAGATCGGTCATCACGTCCAGCACTTCCTTGACCATTTCCGGGTCCAGTGCGCTGGTCGGTTCATCGAACAGCATGATGGAGGGTTCCATGCACAGCGCGCGGGCAATGGCCACGCGCTGCTGCTGGCCGCCGGAAAGCTGGCCCGGGAACTTGTCCGCCTGTTCGGGGATGCGCACCCGTTTCAGGAAATGGCGGGCACGCTCTTCGGCTTCCTTGCGGGGCAGTTTCTTCACCCAGATCGGCGCCAGCACACAGTTTTCCAGCACGGTCAGGTGCGGGAACAGGTTGAATTGCTGGAACACCATGCCGACATCGCGGCGAATGGCTTCCACATGCCGCACATCATCATCCAGCGGCACGCCCTTCACCTTGATCTCGCCGGCCTGATGTTCCTCCAGCCGGTTGATGCAGCGGATCATGGTGGATTTGCCGGAACCGGATGGGCCGCAGACGACGATCCGCTCCCCCTTGGCCACCGTCAGGTTCACGTCGCGCAGCACATGGAATTCGCCGTACCACTTGTTGACGGCGTTCAATTCAATGACGGGGGCGTCAGTCATGGGGGAACTCCGCGTCTATATCTCGGGCTGCGTGCAGGATGCGAATAACCAGAATGCCGTCCGGCTGAGGGCGGTAGAAAATCAGATAACGGCCAAGGGGGAAGCAGCGGATATCTGCCCCCAACTGAGGACTGAGCCGCCCCATCGCCGGATTCTGGGCATAAAGCCGGGCGGATTTGCCCAGCTTGCGTACCAGGGCGTCGGCGGCGGCTTTATTATTGTCGGCAATGAAGCGCCAGATGATGATCAGGTCACGGTCAGCCTGCTGGCTGAACTCAACAAGGGGCATCTTCCCGGCTCCATACTTTCTTCAGGAAGGCTTCCTCGTCAAAGGGGCCGGCACTGCCACTGTCCAGCCCTTCCTGGATGTCGCGGCGCAGGGCTTCCAGCTTTTCCTGCTGCTGGCGCTCGCGCTGTTCCATCATGCGCAGGGCCTCGCGCACCACCTCGGATGAAGAGGTGTAAAGCCCGGTCTCCACCTTGGCGCGGACATAGGCTTCCAGCTGCGGGGTCAGGGATACGTTCATGGCGGCGGCTCCTGCAATCGGCTTTGGGGGCAGGGGACAGCTTGGCATGGCCAAGGGTGATGTCAAGGTTTGCTAAACTTTGACATCACCGCTTGCGTCCCTGGCCCAGCACCGTTTCCAGATAGCGGCTGTAGCGGGAAAGCGCGTAGCAGAACAGGAAGTAGATCACGCCGACAAACAGATAGGCTTCCTTGTAGAAGCCCCGCCAGGCCGGATCGGTCAGCGCCGATTTGGCGGTGGAGAGCAGGTCCAGCAGGCCGATGATGATGACCAGACTGGTATCCTTCAAGGTGGCGATGAAGCTGTTGACCAGCGGCGGGATCACCAGCGCCAGCGCCTGGGGCAGGATGATCAGGCGCTGGCGCTGCCAATACCCCAGCCCCAGCGCCTTGGAGGCTTCCACCTGACCGCGCGGGATGGCCTGGAGGCCGCCGCGCACCACCTCCGCCACATAGGCGGCGGAAAACAGGGTGATGCCGATCAGGGCGCGCAGCAGCTTGTCGATCGGCACATCCTGCGGCAGGAACAGCGGCAGCATCACCGAGGCCATGAACAGGATGGAAATCAGCGGCACGCCGCGCACCAGTTCAATATAAACCACCGACAGGCCGCGCATCACCGGCAGGTCCGATGTGCGGCCCAGCGCCAGCAGCACACCCAGCGGGAAGGAGGCGCCAAGCCCCACCACCGACAAAGCCAGGGTCAGCGGCAAGCCGCCCCACAGCCCGGTGGGCACGAATTCCATCCCCAGCACGCCGCCGAACATCATGCACGCGGCAAAGCCCAGCCCGCCGCCCCAGATGAACAGCAGTGGCCGGCCCCAGGTGCGCCGGTCAGCGCTGATCACCAGGGTGCCGATGGTGGCCAGCATGGCCAGCGTCGGCCGCCATTGCTGATCCTCCGGGAAGGTGCCGAACAGGATGAAACGCCATTTCTCGGCAATGAAGGACCAGCAGGCGCCCCCGGCGGCGCGGCAGGCCGCCGCATCACCGCTGAGGCTGGCATTGATGAACCCCCATTTCACCAGACCGGGGATCACCAGCCAGGCGATATAGGCGAAGGCCAGTGTCAGGGCCGTATTGTACCAGCTGGAAAACAGATTGGCCCTGGCCCAGGCCCACAGGCCCAGCCGGGGGCGGTGGGGGGGCAGGCTGGCGGCTTTGTTGACGATCTCTGTCATGGCTTACCGCTCCACCAGCGCCACGCGGCGATTGTACCAGTTCATGAAGCCGGACAGGGCCAGCGAGATGACCAGATAGACGATCATGATCGACAGCACGCCTTCCACGGCCTGACCGGTCTGGTTGATGGCGGTGTTGGCCACCGCCACGAAATCCGGATAGCCGATGGCCACGGCCAGACTGCTGTTCTTGGTCAGGTTCAGGAACTGGCTGGTGGTGGGCGGGATGATGACGCGCAGCGCCTGCGGCAGGATCACCAGCCGCATGGCGGTGCTGCGCGACAGGCCCAGCGCGGTCGCCGCCTCCGTCTGCCCCTTGGGCACGGCCAGAATGCCCGACCGCACGATCTCACCGATGAAGGCGGCGGTATAGAGCGTCAAACCGAACAGCAAGGCGGCAAATTCCGGGCTGAGCGTCATGCCGCCCTTGAAGTTGAAGCCCTGCAGCACCGGCACATCCAGCGCCCCGCCGCCGGCCAGCAGAATGGCCAGCAGCGGCGGCAGCAGGGTCAACCCCAGCCCGATGGGCGTCATCGGCAGACGCTGGCCGGTGGCCAGCTGGCGTTTGCGGTTCCAGGCCGACAGGGCCAGGGTGACCAGCACGCCGAGCGCAAACAGCACCGCCACCCAGGCCCAGATCGGATCATCCGCCGGCGCCGGCAGCTTCAGCCCGCGATTGGACAGGAAGATGCCAGGCAGCGGCTCCAGCGCCTGACGCGGGCCGGGCAGCCCCTCGGTCAGCAGGGCGTACCAGATGAACAGCTGGAGCAGCAGCGGGATATTGCGGATGGTTTCCACATAAAAGGCCGCAAACCGCGCCACCAGCCAGTTGCTGGACAGCCGGGCAATGCCCAGCATAATGCCCAGCAGCGTGGCCAGCACAATGCCCACGCCGGATACTTTCAATGTGTTCAGCAGCCCGACAACGAAGATCCCGCCATAGCTGTCACGCGGTCCGGTAGCGATCAGCGACTCGCCGATCTGTACCCCGGCTTCCCGGTCCATAAAGCCGAAGCCCGATGCGATGGACAGCCGGGCCAGATTGGCCATGGTGTTCCCGGCCAGATACCAGGCCGCCAGAACCACCAGCAGGCCCAACCCGACCTGCCACAGGATGGCCCGGACGGTCGGGTTGTTGATGGAGAGCGTCAGGTGATGGGCGCGCGGTGCGGCATCCGCCTTCGCGCGTCCATCAAACGATTGCATACGCGGATCATCCGTCATCGGGCACCCCGTTGCTGCAAGGGGCCGCCGCTCAGCGGATCGGCGGGGCGTACATCAGGCCGCCATTGGTCCAGAGCCCGTTCAGCCCCCGGTCCAGTTTCAGCGGCGAGCCTTTGCCGACATTGCGGTCGAAGATTTCACCGTAATTGCCCACAGCCTTGATGGCGCGATAGGCCCATTGCTTATCCAGCCCCAGCAGCGGCCCCATGTCACCCTGCACGCCCAGCAGGCGCTGGATGCCGGGATCGGGATCCTTCAGCTTGGCATCGACATTGGCGGCGGTGATGCCCTTTTCCTCCGCCTCGATCAGGGCATAGATGGTCCAGGTGACGATATCGCGCCATTGGTCATCGCCATGGCGCACCACCGGGCCCAGCGGTTCCTTCGACAGCACTTCCGGCAGGATCAGGTGATCATCCGGCTTGGGCGCCACGGTGGCGCGGGTGCCGGCCAGGGCGGAGACATCCGCCGTCATCACATCGCAGCGGCCGGCGAAATAGGCAGCGTTCACCTCATCCAGCGCCTCGATCACCACGGGCTTGAAGCTGATATTGCGGGTGCGGAACCAGTCCGACAGGTTCAGTTCCGTGGTGGTGCCCATCTGCACGCAGATGGTGGCACCATCCAGCTGCTTGGCGCTGGTCACGCCCAGCGATTTCGGCACCATCAGCCCCTGGCCGTCATAATAGGTGGTGGGGGCGAAATTCAGCCCCTGCGCGTCGCGGGTCAGGGTCCAGGTGGTGTTGCGGGCCAGCACATCGATCTCACCTGTCTGCACCGCGGTCAGGCGCTGTTGCGCGGACAGGGGCGTGAAGCGGATCTTGTTGGCATCACCCAGCACGGCGGCGGCCACGGCGCGGCAGGTATCGGCATCCAGCCCGGTCCATTTGCCCTGGCTGTCCGGGTTGCTGAACCCCGGCAGGCCGGCATTCACGCCGCAGAAAAGCTGCCCACGGCCCTTGACGGCATCCAATGTCGGCCCGGCCTGTGCAGTCCCGGCGAACATCGTCAGGCAGGTCACGGCCAGTGCGGCACCCCAAAGGCGTGATTTCATCGTTTATGGTCCCCTGTTGACGGTTTGGGGCGTCCTATCCGTCAGACGCCGCCCCCTTATGACCGCCAATTAACCATCGGACCCGACGCTGAAACAACCCTGTTACACGCAAGGCGCATGGAAATTTCGGGGCACGTGACCAAAGGGCGACGTTTTACGCCTCCTCTGCCCCCATATCGTCCAGCTGCTGCTCCAAACGATCGCACAGCGCCTTGTAATGCGCCAATTCGTCCGGCTGCAGGCAGGTCAGCCATTGCGCCTCCCATTCCAAAGCCAGGGGAGCGATTCGCTGATACAGGTCGCGCCCCGACGGGGTGAAGGACAGGCGCAGCAGCCGCTGGTCACCCGGATGCACATCGCGGGACAGATGGCCCAGCCCCACCAGCGTATTCACCGCCCGACTGACCTTGGCCTTATCCATATGGGATCGTTCAACAATGTCGTTGGACGACAAGGGCTGTTCCCGGCCCAGGATGGCCATCACCCGCCATTCCGGAATAGCGATGCCGAACGCCTGCTGATAGCGGCGCGACAATTCCTTGCTGACACGTTTGGCCAGCACGTTCAGGCGATAGGGCAGGAAGCCGTCAAGGTCGAGATCGTTCATAAGACATAAAGTCACCCGACAACGCAGGACTTGCAAGAGGTCGCGTGATCCTCCATATCTGTTTCAGTTGAAACGAGTTGGCCAGGGAGGCCAAACATGCGTCGTCCCATTTCCTTTCCCCGCATCGAAGGCGAGGCCTCGCGCCAGGCCCATGCCAACCTGCCGCCGGGTAGCTATGAGCGGGAAATGGGCCGGGAAGGGTTCTTTGGGCCGGCGACGCATATGTATCACCGCCACCCGCCCACCGGCTGGATCAGCTGGGAAGGGCCGCTGCGTCCCCGCGCCTTCGACCTGAACCGGCTGAATGAGGTGGCCAGCGGCGGCCCCTGGGCGGCGCGGGAGGTGCTGTTCAACCCGCATTGCCGTATGCGCCTGTGGCATTGCCCGACGCCGATGGATCATCTGGCCCGCAATGGCGATGGGGACGAGCTAATCTTCATCCATGCCGGGGCCGGGTCGCTTTACTGTGACTATGGCCATCTGGCGGTAACGGCGGGGGATTATGTGGTGCTGCCGCGCGGCACCATGTGGCGCCTGTCGCCCAGCCAGCCGGTGACCGCCCTGCTGGTGGAGGCCACCGGCTCCAGCTATCAGCTGCCTGACCGGGGCCTGCTGGGGCCGCACGCCTTTTTCGATCCGGCCATGCTGGACACGCCGGCTATCGATGCCGCCTTCCGTGACCAGCAGGGCGATGCCGGCCCCGGTGGGGTCTGGCGGGTGCTGGTGAAGCGGCGTGGGGCGATCAGCACGGTGACTTATCCGTTCAACCCGCTGGATGCCATGGGCTGGAAGGGCGATCTGGCCCCGGTGCGGCTGAATGTGAAGGATGTGCGCCCGGTGATGAGCCATCGCTATCACCTGCCGCCCAGCGCCCATACCACCTTCGTTGCCAACCGCTTCGTCGTCTGCACCTTCGCGCCGCGCCCGTTTGAGACGGATGCCGACGCGCTGAAGATCCCCTTCTTCCACAATAACGACGATTATGACGAGGTGCTGTTCTACCATGCGGGGGATTTCTTCAGCCGGGACAATATCGATGCCGGCATGATGACCTTCCACCCCAGCGGCTTCACCCACGGCCCCCACCCCAAGGCGCTGCAAAAGGCCTTTGTGCAGAGCAAGCCGGCCACCGATGAATATGCGGTGATGATCGACACCCGCGACGCATTGGAAGTGGCCCCCCTGCCGGACGGCGTGGAAAACCACGCCTATGCCGATAGCTGGCGGGTGAAGCCGTGAGGGGGTGACCCATCTCCGCCGCCTGCTCCACCGTCACCCCGGCGAAGGCCGGGGTCCAGGGGCCACGGGCACATTGCTCTACGATACTGGACCCCGGCATTCGCCGGGGTGACGGTATGTGAGGCGTAACCGGGGCTATCATATCATTTGCCCTCTTTCCTGCCTTTACCCCCCACCCCACAGAGACCCCCCGATGAAACTCGCCTCCCTGCAGCAGGGCCGTGATGGCCGTTTGGTTATTGTCTCCGATGACCTTACCCGCTGCCTGCCTGTCCCCGATCTGGCGCTGACCCTGCAACAGGCGCTGGACCATTGGGAAACCGTGGCCCCGGCGCTGGCCGAACTGTCGGTCGCCCTCAACCGGGGCGATCTGGCCGATGCCCTGCCGTTTGAGCAGGCGCATTGCGCCAGCCCGCTGCCGCGCGCCTATCAATGGGCCGATGGCTCGGCCTATGTGAACCATGTCGAGCTGGTGCGGAAGGCTCGCAACGCGGAGATGCCGCCCAGCTTCTGGACCGATCCGCTGATCTATCAGGGCGGGTCCGACAGTTTCCTGGCCCCGCATGATCCCATCCTGATGGCGGATGAGGCGTTCGGCATCGACCTGGAAGGGGAGGTAGCGGTGATCACCGGCGATGTGCCCATGGGGGCCACACCGGAACAGGCGCGCGGGCTGATCCGGCTGGTGATGCTGGTCAATGATGTGTCGCTGCGCGGGCTGATCCCGGCGGAACTGGCCAAGGGTTTCGGCTTCTTCCAGTCCAAGCCCAGCACGGCCTTCAGTCCGGTGGCGGTGACGCCGGATGCGCTGGGCGAGGCCTGGGATGGCGGGCGGCTGCATCTGCCGCTGCTGTCGCAGATCAATGGCCAGCCCTTCGGCTGCCCCAATGCCGGGGTGGACATGACCTTCGATTTCCCCACCCTGATCGCCCATGCCGCCCGCACCCGGCCGCTTTGCGCCGGCACCATCATCGGGTCCGGCACGGTGTCCAACAAGGATGCCGATGGCGGGCCGGGGCGGCCGGTGGCCGAAGGCGGTCTGGGCTATAGCTGCATTGCCGAGATCCGCACCATTGAGACCATCCGCGACGGCCAGCCCCGCACCCCCTTCCTGCGCTTTGGCGACCGGGTGCGAATCGAGATGCAGGACCGCAACGGGGCCAGCATTTTCGGGGCGATTGATCAGACGGTTCAGAAATATGAGGGGCCTTAAATCAAAGCCCTCTCAGGCCCCCGCTCGCGCGGATCACCTCCCCGGTGATCCAGGCGGCGTCGGGGCCGGCCAGCCAGGCGACGACGGCGGCAATGTCCGCCGGCTCGCCGATGCGGCCCAGGGCGGTACGGCTGGTGATTTCCGGCACGCGCGACGCATCGCCCACCTTGAACCGGTCGGTATTGGTGACGCCCGGTGCCACCGTGTTGATCGTAATGCCCAGCGGCCCCAGCTCCTGCGCCAGTACGCCCGTCATGGCATGGACCGCCCCTTTCGAGGCGGCATAGACGGCGCGTTTGGCCGCCGGCATGTCGGTGATGACGCTGCCAATATTGATGATGCGGCCGCCGGGGCGCATCTGGCGCGCCGCTTCGCGCGCCATCAGCAGCGGGGCGGCGGCATTGACGGCCAGCACATTGGCCAGATCGTCTGCCGTGATGTCGCTGACCGGGCCGAAACGGCCAGTGCCGGCATTGTTCACCACGATATCCGGCACGCCCAGCGCCCGCACCGTCTCCGCAAACAGCCGAACGGCCCCGCCCTGGTCGGACAGGTCGGTCAGATCGGCCTGGATCACGGCTGTGCGCACGCCCAGCCCCTGGCAAAGCTCGGCCAGCGCCTCGGCCTCCCGCCGGCTGGAACCGTAATGGATGGCGATATCCGCGCCATCACGGGCCAGCCGTTCGGCAATGGCACGGCCGATCCCGCGCGACGCGCCGGTGACAAGGGCAACCTTGCCCAGAAGCGGCCGATCCATGCCGAAAGTCCCTCTGTTGGTTCACAGGAAGGGTGATAACAGATCATGCGCCTTTACACCTATTTCCGTTCCTCTGCCGCCTATCGGGTGCGCATCGCCCTGGCGCTGAAGGGGCTGGATTACGAGTCGGTGCCGATTCATCTGGTCAAGGATGGCGGGCAGCAGCGCCAGCCCGCCTATCTGGCGATCAACCCCCAGGGGCTGGTGCCGGCACTGGCCACCGATGACGGCGCGCTGCTGACCCAATCGCTGGCCATCATTGAATATCTGGATGAAACCCACCCGGCCCCGCCACTGCTGCCCCGCGATGCGCTGGGCCGGGCGCAGGTACGGGCCATGGCGCAGGTGGTGGCCTGCGATATCCACCCGCTGAATAATTCCGGCGTCGTCGGCCGCCTGCGCCGGGAACATGGGCTGGATGATGCGGCGGTGACCGGCTGGATGCATCATTGGATGGGCCAGGGCTTCACCGCCCTGGAACGGCTGGTGGGGCCACAGGGGGCATTTTGCCATGGCGACAGCGTCACCCTGGCCGATCTCTATCTGGTGCCGCAGATGTATAATGCCCGTCGTTTCAACCTGGACCTGACGCCTTTCCCGCGTCTGGTGGAAATCGATGCCCGCTGCCGCACCCTGCCGGCCTTTCAGCAGGCGGCACCGGAGCAACAGCCGGATTGGGAATGACAGCGCTTGCGGCCGTACCTATGCGGTGGCTGCGGGGCAGGGCATAGCCTGTTTGTCGGGGGTACATGATTTTCCCCTTGCATCCGTGGCGGAGTTTCTCCATAAACCCGCCCACAGCGCTGACGACCCAGGCAGCGCTACCGAGTTAAGGGGCCATAGCTCAGCTGGGAGAGCGCTACAATGGCATTGTAGAGGTCAGCGGTTCGATCCCGCTTGGCTCCACCAAATTCAAAGGCCCGGTCAGCAATGACCGGGCCTTTGTGCATTTGGGGTTTCCTGCACCCCAGGAAAGACCGCCCCTCACTTTGGCGCCGGGCGCGATGCCAGGCGCCATTGCTTGGCCTGGGAGAAGTTGCGGGCCAGGAACTGATAGGTCTTTTTCAGCACCGCCTCAAACGGGGCGCCCTTCTCCGAGGCCACCATTTCCCAATCCTCGAAAATCTCTTCCCAGGGCAGCAGGGTCTGGTGCAGGTCGTCCCGCATCTCCCTGATGTAGCGGATATTCTGATCATATTTGCCCAGCATGGAGAGGATTTCGCCGGTCTGGGCATCCACCTGGGTGAAGCGGTTTTCAATATCCGTCATCGGCGGCAGGCTCAGCGTCTGCATCCGGATGATCTCTTCGCGCAGATTGCGCTCATTCTTATAGACGCGGTGCGCGACATCCAGCCCGTTGCGTACATCGCGCAGCTTGGCTCCCCGCTCCCGCAGCGCCTCAATATAGGACAGCTCCTTGGCCAGCCCCTCAATGCGGGTTTCCACCACCTCTTCCGGGTCGCCGGCCAGGGCCAGCTTGTTGGCGATGACCTTGAACGCCTCCCTCACGCGGGACTTGGTGGAAGGGTCTTCCACCAGCTGTTCCAGTTCCGCCGGTGAGGAGATCACCGATTCGCCGCCGGTCAGCCAGGTCACCATCTGCACGGTCAACCGGGCCTTGGCGATATTGTAATGCCGGTCATCCACCCGCCAGCTGGCGGTGCCGTCAATCAGCTCGTTGGGGATTGTGTCGCCAGGGCGGATTTCCCGCACATATTTCAAGCCCTTGACCACCATGTCCAGCAACTGGCCGTCAAAGGATCGTGGGTCGATCTTGAATTCATTGCCCAGCTTGTCGATGACGACCTCGGCCTCCACCTTGCCCAGCTTGAAGCGCATCACCGCTTCCTCTGTCGATTTCGACAGCACGAACCGGCAGCCTTCCAGCGTGAACACCTTGTGATCGAACAGGAAATGGGTGCTCCGGTTCGCATTGGGTTCCATGGCGTCGAACTCGATCAATCAAAGAAAAAGGCGATGACACTGCTTTACCACGGATGAAAGCGGCACGAACGAACTATAGCCGGTGAGGCGCCCATGTGACGCCGGCATGGGCGATTGCATGGCGGTCGTTTTCCCCTCTTTCGCGGGTGCGGTCTGGCGGGTTAGCTTGGGGATCAAACCTTCATGAAGAGTTAACGGACCCCGATGACCCTTTCTGCCGCCGCTGCCAAATCCGTGCCCGCCGTCCAGGTGGAAGGGCTGCATAAGCGTTTCGGGGAAAATGAGGTGCTGAAGGGCGTCTCGCTGTCCGCCGCGCAAGGCGAAGTGGTGGCGCTGATCGGCTCGTCCGGTTCCGGCAAAAGCACATTGCTGCGCTGCATCAACCTGCTGGAAACCCCCGATGACGGGCGGGTGCTGATCCAGGGCGAGGAAATCGCCATGAAGAAGGATCGCGCCGGCCGGGCCCAGCCGGCCGACAGCCGCCAGGTGGACCGTATCCGCCAGCGCTGCGGCATGGTGTTTCAGAGTTTCAATCTCTGGACCCATATGACGGTGCTGGAGAACATCATCGAAGCCCCGGTGCATGTGCTGGGCCGCAACCGGGATGAGGCGGTGGCGCGGGCGGAAAGCCTGCTGGCCAAGGTGGGCCTGTCGGCCAAGCGCGATGCCTATCCCTCCCAGATGTCGGGCGGGCAGCAGCAGCGGGCGGCGATCGCCCGCATGTTGGCCATGGACCCGCAGGTGATGCTGTTCGATGAACCCACCTCAGCCCTTGACCCCGAACTGGTGGGGGAGGTGCTGAAGGTGATGCGCGATCTGGCCGATGAAGGGGCCACCATGTTGCTGGTGACCCACGAAATGGCCTTCGCGCGGGAGGTTTCCCACAAGGTGGTCTTCCTGCACCAGGGTCGGATTGAGGAACAGGGCACGCCGGATGAGCTGTTCGGCAACCCGCAGAGCGAGCGTTGCCGCCAGTTCCTGATGCGCGAAGGCGGGCGCTGAGCCCGCTGACAGGCTTGACGCCGGGGGATCAGCCCCGGAAAACTGTTTTCGGACAATCAAACCAATATCAAGCAATCCAAAAGGGGCCAATGCCCCAGGGTGTCGGAGGGTGTGGGGATGAAGAGTTGGATCGCGGCGCTGGGGCTGGCCTGTGTCACCCTGCTGGGCGGGTGCGGCAAGGATGATGCCGCCAAACAGGCAGCGGCCCCCGCCGCCGCCGACAGCGTGCCCAACCCGCTGCGTGTCGCCACTGAAGGCGCCTATCCCCCCTATAATATGGTGGATGCCAGCGGCAATCTGGTTGGTTTCGAAATCGATATGATGAAGGATATCTGCCGTCGCATGAAGGTGGAATGTCAGTTCGTCGCCACCGCCTGGGACGGCATGATCCCGGCCCTGCAGGCTGGTCGTTTCGATGTCGTGGTCGCCGGCATGTCGATCACGGAGGAGCGGCTGCAGGCCGTCGATTTCTCCGACGGCTATACCACCACCCCGGCCTATCTGGTGTCGGCCAACAGCAACCCGCTCCAGAAGGAGGATTACGGGGTGCCGAAGGTGGACCTGACCAGCATGAGCCCGGAGTCGCAGGCGGCACTGGACAAGCTGCGCGGCTTGCTGAAGGGCAAGGTGATGGGCGTGCAGACGGCCACCATCCACGCCAATTTTGCCGAGAAATATCTGGGCGATGTGGTGGACCTGCGCCGTTATGACACCCAGGAACAGCTGGCGCTGGATATGCAGAGCGGCCGGATTGAGGTGGGGCTGGCCGATGCCGTCACCTGGAACGCCTTCCTGCAGCGTCCGGAGGGTAAGGATTACAGCTTCTTCGGCCCCGGCTTCGATGGCGGCCTGTTCGGCCGTGGCCAGGGGGTTGCCCTGGTTAAGGGCCGCACGGCGCTGAAGACAGCGCTGAACAGCGCCATCAAGGAAATGAAGGCCGACGGCACCATGAAGACCATGTCGGTGCAATGGTTCGGCTTTGACACCTCCATGCCCTGACATGCTGTGCTTTCCGACACCCTAACTGGATGAGCCATGCTTGATCTGTTGAGTTACGGCGCCACCGGTTGGGGCGATGAGCTGTTGCAGGGCGCCGGCATGACCCTGCTGGTGGCGGTGCTGGCCTATCTGATCGGGCTGGGGGCCGGCTGCCTGACGGCGGCGGCCAAACTGTCCGGCCCGCTGCCGCTGCGCTGGCTGGCCGCGACCTACACCACCGTGGTGCGCGGTGTGCCGGCTTTGCTGGTGATCTGGCTGCTATTCTATGGCGGTTCCGGCCTTATCGGCTGGATGGCGCTTCTGTTCGGCTATGGTGGCCGGGTGGAATTGTCGGCCTTTGCCGTCGGTGTCGCCTCGGTCGGGCTGGTCTCGGGCGCCTATGCGGCAGAGGTGATCCGGGGGGCGGTGCAGGCCGTGCCGAAGGGCCAGTTGGAGGCGGCGCGGGCGCTGGGGATGCACCGGCTGCTGATCCTGCGCCGCATCCTGGCCCCGCAGGCCCTGCGCTATGCCCTGCCGGGCCTGGGCAATGTCTGGCAGATGACCCTGAAGGATACCACGCTGGTGTCAGTCGTTTCGTTGGCGGAATTGATGCGGCAGGCCTATGTCGCCAGCGGTTCCACCCGCCAGCCCTTCTTCTTCTATCTGGTGGCGGCCCTGATCTATCTGGTCATGACCACCCTGTCGGAAACGGGATTCCGGGCCCTGTCGCGCCGGGCCGATCGCGGCGTCCGCCGCGCTGCGGCATAAGGGGAGGGGCCCAACATGGATATGATCCTGTCTTCCCTGCCGTCGCTGGCTTCCGGTGCCTGGTTGACCTTGCAACTGGTGGTGCTGTCGCTGGCGCTGGGGCTGGTTTTGTCGGTGGGGGTGGCGCTGGCGCGGCTGTCGGCCAATGGCATTTTGCGGGCGCCGGCCATTGCCTTCATCTTCCTGTTCCGCTCCACCCCGCTGCTGGTGCAGATTTTCCTGATCTTCTATGGCGCCAGCCAGTTCGCGGCCGTGCGGGAGAGTTTCCTCTGGCCGGTGCTGCGGGAACCTTATTGGTGCGCCATCATCGCGCTGACCCTGAATAATGCGGCCTATACGGGCGAAATTCTGCGCGGCGGCATCCAGTCCGTGCCGTTCGGCCAGATCGAGGCGGCGCGCGCCTTGGGGATGCACCGGCTGCTGCTGTTCCGCCGCATCGTGCTGCCCCAGGCCTTCCGCCAGATTTTGCCGGCCTATGGTAATGAGATGATCCAGATGGTGCAGGCCACCTCGCTGGCCAGCACCATCACCCTGGTGGAACTGACCGGTGCCGCCCGCACCATCGCCTCGCGCAGTTTCCAGCCGCTGGAAATTTTTGTGATTGCCGGCCTGTTCTATCTGGCGATGAATTTCGTCATCGCCCAGGCCGTGCGCTGGGGGGAAAAGCGGCTGGCGCACGCCGGCTGAGGGGGAGGGCTTCAAGCCCTATCGATGCACCACCAGCGTTACCTTGTCGTTCATCACCTCCAGCAGCTTGGTGGATTTGGTGGGCAGCGGGATGCGCTGGTTGATGCAGAACATGATCAGGGCGGAGGCGAGCGGCTGGTTATCCACCCAGGCGACCTGACGGGAATTATCATCGCGGGCGAAATGCAGGGCGCAGCGCACGGGATCCTGCATCACCTCAATGCGGATAACGCTGCCGGCGGGCAGGGGATTGCCGGAGCGGCGGTGATATTCCACCACCGCGCGGATAACCTCTTCCTGCGAGAACAGAATATGGCGAATCTCAATCGGCATGATGTATCCCCGGTTCGGCGGGGAAAATACCTATTCAGCGGATTGGATGCTATTGTCTATATCAGTTCAATAGAAAATTACCGCCGCCACAAAGCGAACGCCGCAGTAACTTAATAAACCGACCTGATTTTTGGGTAAGAAGGGGATGGTGGAGCCGAGGAGGATCGAACTCCCGACCTACGCATTGCGAACGCGTCGCTCTCCCAGCTGAGCTACGGCCCCACAACAATCCCTAAGGCTTCGCTGCCGTGGCGGGCGAAGCGGCGCGGATAATGCGCATCTGCCCCCGGCCTGTCAAGCATCTGATTTCAGGTTTTTCGATCCAGGAAAGGGGGGTGCTTTCCCACTTCCGGGTGCTGGCCCCCTGGACAGGGGCGGGGGGCGGCATTACGTTCCAGAACGGGTGCGGCCGATGCCGCCAACAGCGCCGGGAAGACCATGGAGCCGCTTTTTCACACCATCTTCCAGATCCTGTACGTGGTGCTGGACCTGTATGTCTGGGTTTTGATCATTTCAGCCATCCTCAGCTGGCTGATCGCCTTCAATGTCATCAATACCCATAACCGCTTCATCTATACGGTCAGCGACATGCTGTACCGGCTGACCGAGCCGGTGCTGCGGCCCATCCGCAATGTGCTGCCCAATCTGGGCGGGCTGGACCTGTCGCCCATCGTGCTGATTCTGGCCATCATGTTCGCCCAGCGTCTGCTGTTTAATTACGGTCTCGTCTGATATGGCCCGTCCGGCCCTGGAACCGGCGGCTGGCGGGGTGCGGCTGTTCGTGCGGGCGGCCCCGCGTGCCAGCCGCAACGCCGTGCAGGGCCAGGCGCTGGGGGCGGATGACCGGATGCAGGTAAAGGTTTCCGTCACCGCCGTGCCGGAGGATGGCAAGGCCAATGCCGCCATCATCCAGCTTCTGGCCAAAGCATGGCGGATTCCGAAATCCAGCATCGACGTCGTGGCGGGTGGCACCGATCGGTCGAAAGTATTATTCGTGGCCGGCGATACGGCACAGTTGCAGGCGCAACTGACGGCATGGCTGGCCGCCCTCTGACGGCGGTCTTTTTGGTACCAGCGGATTTGGGGGATTTGGGAATGGCCGAGGCACGCATCATCGACGGCAAGGGCTTCGCGGCTGGCTTGCGCGCACGCATCGCCACGGCGGTGGAGGAATTGCGCACAGGTTACGCGCTGGTGCCCGGTCTGGCCGTGGTGCTGGTGGGTGAAGACCCGGCCAGCCAGATCTATGTCCGCAACAAGGGCGAACAGACGCGGGAAGCGGGGATGCATTCCGTCACCCACCGCCTGACCCCGGAAACCAGCCAGGAAGAATTGCTGCGGCTGGTCAACCAGCTGAACAATGATCCCTCCATCCACGGCATTCTGGTGCAGCTGCCGCTGCCCGCCCATATCGATACCCAGGCGGTGCTGGGCGCCATCGATCCGGCCAAGGATGTGGACGGGTTCCATGTGGTGAATACCGGGCGCCTGTCGGTCGGGCTGCCGGCCCTGGTGCCCTGCACGCCGCTGGGCTGCATGTTGCTGCTGAAGGATACGGTGCCCGATCTGCGCGGCATGAATGCCGTGGTGGTCGGCCGGTCCAACATTGTCGGCAAGCCGATGGCCCAGTTGCTGCTGGCGGCCGACTGCACCGTCACCATCGCCCATTCCCGCACCCGCGATCTGCCGGCGGTCTGCCGGGCGGCCGATATCCTGGTGGCCGCCGTGGGGCGGCCGGAAATGGTGAAGGGGGACTGGATCAAGCCGGGCGCCATCGTCATCGATGTCGGCATCAACCGGGTGCCAGCGCGCGACCCGGCGGCGGCCGCCGCCGGCAAGACGCGAGTCGTCGGCGATGTCGCCTATGCAGAGGCGGCTGCCGTGGCCGGGGCCATCACCCCGGTGCCGGGTGGGGTGGGGCCGATGACGATTGCCTGCCTGCTGGCCAATACCGTCACTGCCGCCTGCCGCAGCGCCGGTGTGCCGGTGCCGGCCGGGGTCGGCCTTTGATTACCGCCTACCTGCGCGATGGCGATCGTCTGCGGGGCCAGAGCCTGGCCCCGGACCAGCCGCTGCCGCCGGGAACCATCTGGCTGGACCTGCTCCGCCCGGAAGAGGCGGAGCGGCAGTTGATCTCCGCCCATCTGGGCGTGGACCTGCCGACCAAGGAAGATATGAGCGAGATTGAGGCATCTTCCCGACTCTATGTCGAGGGCGAGGCCTCCTTCCTCACCACCCCCGTCATCGCGCGGGGGGAGACGGGGCGGCTTGATCTGGGGCTGCTGACCTTTATCATCACGCCGACGGTGCTGATCACCGTGCGCCATACCGAACCGCTGTGGTTCGCCATCTTCGCTGCCCGCGCCATGCGCCATGCCGGCGTGGCCACCACCGCCATGGAGGCCTTTCTGGGCCTGCTGGAAGCGGTGGTGGATCGGGCGGCCGACGTGCTGGAGCGGGTGGCCGGCGATCTGGACCAATTGTCCCAGCGCGTCTTCGCCGATGCCACGGAGGTGGAAACCGGCCTGCTGGACGGGACCGGCAAGGGCATGGCCCGCCGCCGCACCGTGCGCAAGGAAACCGCCCGCCGCCGCAAGGCCCGGAATAACGGCATGACAGAGGTGATCACCGCCATCGGTCGCGCCGGCGACCTGACGCAGAAGGTACGGGACAGCCTGGCCGGGCTGGAACGGCTCTGCGCCTTTGCCGTCACCGTGGCGGGCCCGCGCCTGGGCAAGGATCAGCGGGTGCGGCTGAAAACCATCAGCCGCGACGTGCATTCGCTGGTGGAACATGCCGGCTTCCAGGCGATGCAGACCAATTTTCTGCTGGATGCCACGCTGGGCGTGATCAATATCCAGCAGACCAACATCATCAAGATTTTCTCGGTCGCCTCCGTCGCCTTCCTGCCGCCAACGCTGGTCGCCAGCATGTATGGCATGAATTTCAAGCTGATGCCGGAGCTGGACTGGGAATGGGGTTATCCCTTGGCCCTGGTGCTGATGCTGCTCTCGGCCATTGGCCCGCTCT
This sequence comes from Niveispirillum sp. BGYR6, assembly GCF_027568365.1. Lineage (NCBI taxonomy): Bacteria > Pseudomonadati > Pseudomonadota > Alphaproteobacteria > Rhodospirillales > Azospirillaceae > Niveispirillum > Niveispirillum sp. BGYR6. Next base: position 47,455 of record NZ_JANLNL010000004.1, read on the forward strand.
GGTATTTCCGCCGGCGCGGCTGGCTGTAGCGGCTTGGCCGCCGATCAGGCTGCCTGGCCCTCGCGGTCCAGATATTGGCGCAACGCGTCGCTGACCAATGTGTTGAGATTGATGCCGCGACGCTTGGCATAGAGCATGGCCCGGCGATGCAGATCGCGGCCGGGCCGGACATTGAAGCTGCCTTTCAAGGGGATATCTGGCTGGCGGCCTTCGGCGGCGCAAAGTTCCAGGTAATCATCCACCGCCTCTTGGAAGGCTGCCTTCAGGCTTTTGGCGTCCGTTCCCTCATAGGTCACAAGATCGCGGATGAATTCCAGGCGGCCATGCAGGATCTCGTCCGCATCGCTATACTCGACCGAACCGAGATATCCTTTATATTCCAGCATATCGCTCATATCAGGCCCTCCGCGGTCAGCACCTGCAGCACCTCTTCGATCACATACATCTTGATGATGTTGCCTGGGTGCGGCTTGTGCAAGGCGATGATGGGGGCGGTGGCATGGACAAACCGTCGCCGGGAACCACCCGTCTTGCCGGTTGCCGCTTCGTGATAACCCAACCCTTCAAGCAGCCTGACCAACTCGTCCCACGTGAAGTCCTTCGGTCTGCTCTTGAGCCGGGCAATCAGCTTGTCGCGCCGTCCCATGCCGCCCACATCGCTTTTATCATCTGCTTAGAGACAATATGAGGAGCATTTGGGCACGCTGCAACCATATGCAGTCGCGTGTCCGCCCCTCAAGGCCCAGCCGCAGCTTCCGGTTCGATATAGCGGAAGCCGATATTCTTGGCCTGTCCGCCTTCGCGTTCCGGCACCCGCGACTCGAACTTGGTGGTCTGGTTGGGGAACAGGCGGCGCACCGGCGGCACGATGCGCCAGGCGAACAGCTCCTTGCCATCCTCCCCATAGGCGACGGCCTGGATGTCGGGCACGCTGCGCTGGGTGTCGGATTTGTTGGAAATCTCGCCGGCAACGAACAGCAGATTGATGCCTTCGACGTCGCGCACCTCCACCTTGGTGCGCTTGGGATCGCCCGGTTCGGACAGGCCGCTGCCGATCACCTCCGCCAGCCCCACCAGCTCATACAGCCGGAACGACGCGGGCCAGGCCTGCATCACCATGTCGCGCTGCAGCACGGCGCCACCAGCGACGCCCACCACCAGGGCGGTCACGCCGATCCAGGCGGCCAGTTCCTTGATCCGGCTTTTCCCCTTCTGCCCCGGCATGGCCGGCAGGTTGGACCCTTTGGGCAGGGGGCGGGGCTTCATTGGCCGGCTCAGCGGCGACGCCTCCTCCTCTTCCCGCTCTGCGGCGGCAAAATCGGGCTTGTCAAAGGCGCTGAAACCACCGCCATCGGCCGGCAGGTCGGGCGGATCGTCGAACAGGGAGGCGCTGGGCGTCTCCGGCGGCGGGGCGGCCGGCTTCTTGAAGACGGGCGGGGCGGCATTGCGCGCCGGTGGCCGTTCGCGCCCGGCCGGTTTGGCGGGCTTGGTCGGCGCCGGGGCCACCCCGTCAGCGGAGGGTTCGGCGAACCAGACATAGCCACATTGCCCGCATTTCACCCGCCGCCCCCGGCCAAGCAGACCCGCATCAAGCAGGAAACGTTTCGTGCAGGACGGGCAGGTCAGGATCATATGGGCGCTCGGGAGCCTCGGGGAATGTGACGGGCGTGACAGCGCCGTGTCGCACGGCGTCACCCCTTATATGAAGCGCCGATGGCTAACGCAAGGTCGCCACCTTCCAGCCCGGCCTTTACGAGCCCGCATCGGCCGTGCCATTCCTAGGGGCGGCCGGGTCTTTGCCGGCCGCAACCGCTTGAGCCTCCGCGAACGGGAACGATGAGCCGCAGCGCGCATTTCGACATTCCGCTGAAACAGGACGCCACCGGCCGCTTCCTGCCCTGGATCATTGCCCTGATGGTCTATCTGGCGGTGCTGGCCCTGGCGGCCTCCCTGGTGCTGTCCGGTCTGGCACAGCGCTGGGGCAATGACCTGTCCGGTAACCTGACCGTTCAGGTCAGCCCCGGCGGCAGCGACAGCCGGATGGAACTGGATGAACGGGTGCGCCGGGTGATGGATACCCTGTCCGGCAGCGCCTTCGTGGCCGATGCGCAGAAACTGGATGATGCCGCCGCCCGCGCCCTGGTGGAACCCTGGCTGGGCGATGGTGCCCTGCTGGCGGAACTGCCGGTGCCGGTGCTGATCGATGTCCGGTTGGCGCCGGGGGCGGCCCCGGACCAGCTGGCCGACCAGATTCGTGCTGTCGGCCCCGGCGTTACCGTGGAAGACCCGGCCCGCTGGCTGGGGGAACTGCGCCGAATCGCCCGCACGGTCCAGGGTCTGTCCGCCGCCATCATCCTGTTGATCGGCGGGGCGGCCGTCGCCTCCATCATCTTCGCCGCCAGCGCCGGATTCGCCGTGCATCGCGGGGAGGTGGAATTGCTGCATGTGATGGGCGCGTCGGACAGCTATGTCGCCAGCCAGTTCCAGCGCCATATCCTGCGCCAGGCCATTTTCGGCGGCGGCATCGGCTTTACCCTGTCGCTGCTGACCCTACTGGGCCTTCAGCAGGCCGGGCGCGGGCTGGATGTCGCCCTGCTGCCCAGTATGGCGCTGGTCCTGCGGGATTGGCTTTGGCTGCCGCTGGTCCCGCTGGCGGCCTGCTTCCTGGCGGCACTGACAGCGCGGCTGACGGTGATCCGTGCCCTGGAGCGGCTGCCGTGACGTTGCGGCTGTCGCTGCGGCGTGCCGTCCGGGCCAGCCTGTTGACCATCGGCGGCATTGCCGGCCTGTGGGCGGCGGGGCTGTTCGCCTTCGCCGCTTCCCTGCCACGCCATCCGCCGGCCGATGATATTGTCACCGACGGCATTGTCGTGCTGACCGGCGGCAGCGAGCGGCTGGAGGTGGGGTTCGACCTGCTGCGTGCCGGCAAGGCGCGGCGCCTGTTCATCAGCGGTGTCTATCGCGGGGTGGAGGTGCGGGAGCTGCTGGCCCTGGCCCAGCGCGAGGATGCGCGGGAGCTGGAATGCTGTGTCGAGCTGGGCTATGAGGCCGATGATACTGAGGGCAATGCGGTGGAAACGGCGCGCTGGGTGACGGCCCAGGGGCTGCGTTCCATCCGGGTGGTGACGTCCAATTACCATATGCCGCGCAGCCTGGTGGAATTCCGCCGCGCCCTGCCGGGGGTGGAGCTGGTGGCCCATCCGGTCGCCCCGGCCAAGGTGCGGCTGGATGGCTGGTGGGGCTGGCCGGGCACGGCCGAGCTGATCATCATGGAATATAATAAATATGTGCTGGCGGTGCTGCGCGCGGCAGTGACCAACCCCACGGTCCCGCTGGCGACATCTCCTTGACCTTCGCCCCTGCGGGTCCCGCCGGCTGGACACCCGCTGGACAAGGGGCGGGGGGATGGTTATTGCTGCGAACCGATATTCCCTCTTGGGTGTGGACCCCATGCTGTTTGTCCGGTCGCTGCTGTTCAACATCATCTTCTATCTGTTGACGACGCTCTGGTGCTTCGGCCTGCTCTGGACCCTGGTGGTGCCGCGCTGGGGCGTGGTGGGCGGCGTGCGCGCCTATATGCGTTCACTGGCCTTTTTCGAGCGGCTGATCATCGGCCTGCGGTACGAGGTCAAGGGGCTGGAAAATCTGCCCAAGGATCAGCCGGTGCTGATCGGTGCCAAGCACCAATCCATGTGGGAGACGATGAAGCTGCATCTGATCTTCCATGACCCGGCCATCGTGCTGAAGCATGAATTGCTCTATGTGCCGCTCTGGGGCTGGTATGCCGCCAAATCCAAGATGATCCCGGTGAAGCGCGGCAAGCGCGGTGCCGCCATCAAGTCCCTGGTGGAAGGGGCCAAGCAGATGAAGGCGATGGGGCGGGAGATCGTGATCTTCCCCCAGGGCACGCGGGTGGCCCCCGGCGTTTACGCGCCCTACAAGGTGGGAATCGCCATGCTGTATGAGGCGCTGGAGGTGCCGCTGGTGCCGATGGCGCTGAATTCCGGTGTCTTCTGGGGCCGCCACAGCTTCATCAAGCGGCCCGGTACCATCACCATCGAATTTCTGCCACCGATTCCCCCCGGCCTGCCCAAGGAAACCGCCCTGTTCGAACTGGAAGCAGTGCTGGAGGAGGCCAGCGACCGGCTGGTCACCGCCGTCGGCGGCCCCGCCACCCTGAACCCGGTGGCCGCCGGGCACCAGCGGAACTGAGCCGTTGCCGGGCTTTTTCCCAGAAGAAGGGGAACCGTGGCCAATGGACGCAGCGGCCCTTTCACCTGCCGACAAAACTGTGTATCTCCCGCCCTTGGGGCGACGTGGTTTTGTCTTCAAGGAAATCCAGAGATGAAGAAAATGCTTGCCGGTCTCGCCTTGGCGGTGACTGCTTTTACCGCTGTCGGTGCGGCCCATGCCGCCGACAGCGTCTTGCCGGATAATGTCTATGTCGCGGCTTCCGTCGGTCTCCATGCCGGCAACGACATGGACCGCTCCACCATCGTTTCCCGCGTGCGCGATTGGGAACGTAACAAGGGCTATAATGGCAGCTTGGCACTGGGCTATCGCTGGGATGATTTCCGGTTTGAGCTGGAGGGTTCCTATGGCCAGCTGGCCGAGGTGAAGGGCACTGTGCCCGCTTCCGTCACCGTGCCGGCCGGCTACCGCCTGCCGGGCAAGGTCACCATGATGACCGCCACGGTCGGCGCCTATTACGACTGGCATGTCACCGATCTCTACCAGCCCTATGTCGGGCTGGGCCTGGGTGCTGCGCATGTGCGCAATAAATCCAACGCCCTGCTGGTGGATACCGGCACCAGCCCCGCCGGCTTCCTGGAAACTGGTTTGAATATGCGTCTGGCCGACGGCGTAACCGTCGCCCCGGCCTATCGTTATCTGCGTGTGCGTGGCGATGATCACCCCGATCTGGCCACCCATATCGTCAAGGTCGGGCTGCGCGTCAGCTTCTGATACCGTCACGGGGGGCCGCCATGCGTGCCCCCCGTGGATGTTTGGGCTTCCCTCCGGCATCGAACCGGTCTATATATCGATCATCTTAATCCCATACGGACACCGGCCGGCGGGCAACGCTGGCGGGGTGCTCTGCTTTGCGGGTGGGCCTTTGGCCCGCCTTTTTGTTTATCTGGACCTCTTTTTCCCGATCGGCCGTGTGGCCAGGGAAAAAGGGTGGGTTTGACGGTGAGTTGGAAGAATCATGGACGTGCTGGCGCGCATTACCGACATCATTGGCCCCTCGATGGAAGATATGGGCTATGAGATCGTGCGTTTGCAGCTTTCCGGCGGTCAACGCCCGACCCTGCAGATCATGGCCGACCGCGCCGATGGCGGCGCGATGACGGTGGATGACTGCGCCGATATCTCCAACGCTGTTTCCGCCCTGCTGGACGTGGAAGACCCGATCAGCAGCGCCTATAATCTGGAGGTCAGCAGCCCCGGCATCGACCGGCCGCTGACCCGCCTGAAGGATTTTGAACGGTTCAAGGGCTTTGAAGCCCGGATCGAAACGGAAATCCCGCTGGATGGGCGCAAGCGCTTCCGTGGGGTTCTTTATGGTGTGGAGGGCGAGTCGGTATTGATCGCGCTCGACGCCAAGTCGGCCCAGGCCCCCAAGCGCAAGCCGGGTGCCAAGGTTTCCGCCAAGGCCAAGGCCGAGGCGGAAGCCGCCGCCGCTGCGGCAGCCGGTATGATCGAGGTGGCGGAAATCCCCTTCGAACATATCGCCCGCGCCAAGCTGGAAATGACGGACGAACTGCTGGCCGCTGCGGCGGCGGAGCAGGGTCTGGCGGCCGGCGTGGAAGGCGGGGCCATGGATGTGGACGACGATGCCCGCACCGTGAAGCGTCCCAAGGGCCCCAAGGGGCCGGGTCGTTTCTCTGGCAAGGCGGGTGCCGCCGCAGAGGACAGCGCAACCACCGAGGTTCAATCCCCCGCCAAACCGGCGCAGGATTGAGCGGACGTTTCAGGAATAGAAGGCAGGGTTCGCCAGGATGGAACTGCTTCAGGTAGCCGACGCGGTCGCCCGCGAGAAGAATATCGACAAGGAGCATGTGCTCGAAGCCATGGAGGAGGCCATCAAGAAGGCTGGCCGCTCCAAATACGGGCACGAGCATGACATCCGCGCCCGCATCGACCGTCGCACGGGCGATATCCAGCTGACCCGCCACATGGAAGTGGTGGAAGTGGTTGAGAACGAGGCGACGCAGATCGATCTGGCCAAGGCCCGCCGCAAGAAGGCGAATGCGGCCTATGGCGATTTCATCGTCGATCCGCTGCCGCCCATCGATTTCGGCCGCATCGCCGCACAGACCGCCAAGCAGGTGATCGTGCAGAAGGTGCGCGAGGCCGAGCGTGATCGTCAGTATAATGAATATATCGACCGCAAGGGCGAGATCGTGAACGGTCTGGTCAAGCGCGTCGAATATGGCAATGTCACTGTGGATATGGGCCGCGCCGAAGCGATCCTGCGCCGCGATGAATGCCTGCCGCGTGAGCATTTCAAGACCGGCGACCGCGTCCGCGCCTACATCTATGATGTGCGCAAGGAACAACGCGGCCCGCAGATCTTCCTGTCGCGTACCCATCCGATGTTCATGGCCGGCCTGTTCAAGGCCGAAGTGCCGGAAATCTATGATGGCATCATTGAGATCAAGGCCGTGGCCCGCGATCCGGGTTCCCGCGCCAAGATCGCCGTGATCTCCAAGGACAGCTCCATCGATCCGGTGGGTGCCTGCGTCGGTATGCGCGGTTCCCGCGTGCAGGCCGTGGTGGGCGAGCTGCAGGGCGAGAAGATCGACATCATTCCCTGGAAGCCCGATCCGGCCACCTTCGTCGTCAATGCCCTGGCCCCGGCGGAAGTCGCCAAGGTCGTGCTGGACGAAGAGAATGGCAAGATCGAGGTGGTCGTGCCCGACGACCAGCTGTCGCTGGCCATCGGCCGCCGGGGTCAGAATGTGCGTCTGGCCAGCCAGTTGACCGGCTGGACCATCGACATCATGACCGAGGCGGAAGAGCGGGAGCGCCGTCAGGCCGAATTCAGCAGCCGCAGCGCCCTGTTCATGGAAGCGCTGGACGTGGACGACATGATCGCCCATCTGCTGGTGAATGAAGGCTTTGCCTCCGTGGAGGAAATCGCCTTTGTCGACCTGAACGAGCTGACCGGCATCGAAGCGTTCGACGAAGATGTCGCCGCCGAGCTGCAGGAACGCGCGCAGAATTATCTGGCTCAGCAGAACGAGATCCTGGACGGCAAGCGCCGTGAAATGGGTGTCGAGGATGATGTCGCCGCCATCGAGGCGCTGACCCCGTCCATGCTGGTCAAGCTGGGTGAGAAGGGCGTGAAGACGCTGGACGATCTGGCCGATCTGGCCGGTGACGAGCTGATCGATATTGTCGGCAAGGATGCAATGACGCTGGACGAGGCCAATGAGGTGATCATGGCTGCCCGCGCCCATTGGTTCGCCGATGAGGAAAGCTCGGAGGCCTGATCCCTTGCGGATCAGGCTGACGGGCAGGGGAGTTCTGGGTAATGGATGCCGCTGACAACATGACCGACCAGGCCGGTGACGGCACAGGTCCGGTGACGGTGGCACCCACGCCCGCCTATCCGCCAGAGCTGGATGCCGAGGCGCAGGCGGACGAGCCGGAAAATGTGGCGGGGCGTAAAAGCCCGCTGCGGCGTTGCGTGGCCACGGGCCGTGTGGGGGACAAGGCGGGCATGATCCGTTTTGTTGTCTCCCCGGACGGTGTACTGGTCCCCGACGTGGACGAAACCCTGCCCGGGCGTGGGCTGTGGTTGACGGCGGATGCCAAGCTGGTTGAAAAGGCCCTGACCAAGGGCCTGTTCGCCAAGGCGGCCCGCCGGGCCGTCAAACCGGTTCCCGATCTGCCGGCACTGCTGTGCCGGCTGGTCCGGCGCCGGGCGCTCGGTCTGGTCGGTCTTGCCCGCAAGGGCGGGGGCGCCCTGGCGGGGTTTGAAAAGGTACAGGCTGCATTGCGCTCCGGTTGTATCGGCCGGTCGGGCGGTGCGGGCCAAAAGAGTGTAGGATTGTGGTTTGAGGCGAGCGACGGGTCCGATGATGGTCGGACCAAGCTGTTCGCCTTGGCGCAGGCGCTGGGGGTGCCGCTGGTCGATGTTTTCGACCGGTCGGAACTGGGGGCGGCCTTGGGCCGGGACGAGGCGGTGCATGTGGTGCTGGCGGCAGGGCCGTTGGCAAAGCAGATCCGTCGTGAGGTGGAACGGCTCTCCGCACTCGGCGGAGCAGGCTCCTGAAGGTTTGGGGCCTGATTAGGGATCAACGGCTTACTGTCGGATTAGGGATGAGCGATACCAACGACCAGAACCGCGACAAGAAAGTACTCAGCCTGTCCGGTCGCGGCACGCTTGGGCTGGGTGGGGGCAACAAGCCGAAGGCGGCGAACAATGCCCCCGCCGCACAACAGCCCGCTGGCGGTGCTGCAGGCACCGTGCGCCAGAGCTTTTCGCACGGACGTGGCAAGGAAGTGGCGGTCGAGGTCAAGCGAAAGAAGACCTTCGAAAAGGGCGCCGTTCCCGGCGTGGCCGATGGCGGCGCTGCTGCCCGTCGCGCCGCTGAAGGGGCGGGTGGTGGCCGTGGACCGGCTGCCCGCAGCAATGGCCCGCGCGTTCTCAGCGATGCCGAGCGTGAAGCCCGTCAGCGCGCCTTGCGCGCCGCAGCGGTAGAGGCGGAAAACGCCGCTGCCGAGGCAGCCGCCCGCGCTATTGCCGAGGCAGAAGCCAAGGTTGCCGCCGAGAAGGCTGCCGCCGAAGCCGCCGCCCGCGCTGCGGAAGAGGAAGCGGCCCGCGCTCGCGAGCCGCTGGACGAGGAAACCGTCCGCCGCCGTGAGCTGGAAGAGCTGCGCGCCATCCAGGCGGCCGAGAAGGCCGCCGTCGACGAAGCCGAGCGCAAGCGCAAGGAAGCCGAGGATGCCCGCAAGGCGGAAGAGGCCCGCAAGGCCGAATCCCGTCCGCGTCCGGCTGCCGCCGCTGGTGATGATGATCGTGCCCGTCCGGCGTCGGCCCGTCCGGCGTCTGGTGATGCGACCCGTCCGGCTGTCGCCGCCCGTCCGGGTGTCGCCACGCCGCCGGCCGATTTTGAGGATGAGGACAGCCCGCGCCGCAAGGTCGCCGGCCCCGGCAAGGCGGCTCCCGCCAAGGTGCCGGCAGCCCCCACCAAGGCCAAGGGTGATGACAAGCGGCGCGGTGGCAAGATGACCATCTCGCAGGCCTTGTCTGATGATGATGGTAGCCGCCGTGGTCGTTCCATGGCCGCTGCCAAGCGGGCACGTGAACGCGAACGTATGCGGCTGTTCGGCCGTCAGGAGACGCAGAAGGTGACCCGCGACGTGACGATCCCGGAGGTCATCACGGTCGGCGACCTTGCCAACCGTATGGCCGAACGTGGCGCCGACGTGGTGAAGGCCCTGATGCGTATGGGCGTGATGGCCACCATCACCCAGACCATTGATGCTGATACTGCCGAGCTGGTGGTGCAGGAACTGGGTCACCGCCCGTTCCGCGTCTCCGAAAGCGACGTGGAAATCGGTGTGAAGGGCGAACAGGACCGGGTGGAAGACCTGCGGTCCCGTGCGCCGGTCGTCACCGTCATGGGTCACGTCGACCATGGCAAGACCTCGCTGCTGGACGCGCTGCGCCGTACCGACGTGGCAGCCCGCGAGGCCGGTGGTATCACCCAGCATATCGGCGCCTATCAGGTGGTGCTGAAGTCGGGTGCGAAGATCACCTTCATCGATACGCCGGGTCACGCCGCCTTTACGGAAATGCGTGCCCGTGGCGCCAATGTCACCGACGTGGTGGTGCTGGTGGTGGCGGCCGATGACGGTGTGATGCCGCAGACGATCGAGGCGATCAACCACGCCAAGGCCGCCGGTGTGCCGATCATCGTCGCCATCAACAAGTGCGATCTGCCGTCCGCCAAGCCGGATCGCGTCCGCCAGGAACTGCTCCAGCATGAGCTGGTGGTGGAAGGCATGGGCGGCGACATCCTGGATGTGGAAGTGTCGGCCAAGGCCGGCCTGAACCTGGACAAGCTGGAAGAAGCCATCCTGCTGCAGGCCGAAATCCTGGAGCTGAAGGCCAACCCGAACCGCACCGCCGAAGGCGTGGTGGTGGAAGCGAAGCTGGACAAGGGCCGTGGCCCGGTGGCCACCGTGCTGGTGAAGCGCGGTACGCTGAAGGTGGGCGACATTGTCGTCGCCGGCAGCGAATGGGGCCGCGTGCGCGCCCTGGTCAACGACCGTGGCAGCAATGTGCCGGAAGCCGATCCTGCCACCCCGGTGGAGGTGCTGGGTCTGGGCGGCGTGCCGCTGGCGGGTGAGGAAATGGCGGTGGTGGATAGCGAGGCCCGTGCCCGCGAAATCACCGAATACCGTGCCCGCAAGAAGCGCGAAGCCGAGTCGGCCAAGTCCGGTCGCGGCAGCCTTGAGCAGATGTTCAAGCAGATCCAGGCCGGCGAGGCCAAGGAACTGCCCATCGTCATCAAGGGCGACGTGCAGGGTTCGGTGGAAGCCATCTCCGGTGCCCTGGAGAAGCTCACCGCCGAGAATACCGAGGTCAAGGTGCGGGTGCTGTCGTCCGGTGTGGGCGCCATCACCGAAAGCGACATCACGCTGGCCAATGCGTCCAAGGGTCTGGTTGTGGGCTTCAATGTCCGCGCCAATCCGCAGGCACGCGACATGGCCAAGCGCGATGGCGTGGAAATCCGCTACTACTCCATCATCTATGACATCATTGATGATGTCCGTCAGATGCTGACCGGCATGTTGGCGCCGACGCTGAAGGAACGTTTCCTCGGCAATGCGCAGATCCTGCAGGTGTTCAACATCACCAAGGTCGGCAAGGTCGCGGGTTGCCGCGTGTCCGAAGGTACCGTGAAGCGCGGTGCCAAGGTCCGCCTGCTGCGCGACAATGTGGTGATCCACGAAGGCACGCTGAAGACCCTGAAGCGCATGAAGGACGAAGTCCGCGAAGTGCGCGAAGGGTTCGAATGCGGTATGGCCTTCGAGAATTACGACGATATCCGCGAAGGCGACATCATCGAAGCCTTCGAGATGGAGGAAATCGCCCGCGTCCTGTAACGGGCGTGGGGGATCATCCCCCTGGTATCTGGAAATGGAGCCGGCCGGCCTTGCGGGAAACCGTAAGGCCGGCCGGTTTCGTTTTGGGGTGGGCGATGACTTACGTTATGCTGAACCCGAAAAAAGGGGATGCAACATGCCCGGGCATATCGACCTGAACGACGCCAACGCCAGTCATACCCTGCGTGCCCTGGAAGACCAGCTGTCCCAGGGGCATGAGGTGTTTTTGACCCGTGATGGCGCGGTGGTCGCACGGGTGGTGCCGTTGACACCCGGCCCGGTTGCCGTCTTGCCCGGTTCCCGTCGCGGACTTGCCGGGCTTTACGCGGGACGCATCCATGTAAGCGATGATGCTTTCACCCCGGATGAGGGTGAGGTTGCTTCGTTTTACGAGGATAATCTTGTGCCGGATGGCACCTTGAAGCGTCCGAAGAACGATCATTAATGCACTTGCTTCTGGATACCCACACCGTCATCTGGCTGTTGGCATGGCCGGAAAAAGTGTCGCCGCTAGCTCTTGCGGCGATAGAGGATAGACGGAATAGCCTGTGGGTCAGCATGGCATCGGTCTGGGAAGCCGAAATCAAGCAGGCGACGGGGAAACTCCATCTCCCGTCCGATATCTGGGATGAGCTTTCGATGAAGGACATCCAGTTCTTGCCGATCGAGCGGCTTCATTGCCAGATGCTTGCCAAATTGCCCTTTCATCACCGCGACCCATTTGACCGGATGCTGGTTGCTCAGGCGCTTTGCCAGTCTCTTGTCCTGGTTTCCGCCGATGCTGCCCTGCTGCCTTATCCCGCCCCCATCCTCTGGTAACCATCCCTGGCTTCCCTGCTGGTTTACCCTGGCTTTCATGCTAGTCTGAGGGACTACCCCGAAGGTTTGGTTGGAGGCCCCGGCGATGCGCCGGCAGCGAAATTTGTCCTTTGTTGCGGCCTGTGCGCCGCTGTTCCGTGCCCCTGTCCGTTTGATCCGCCCGGCCTTGCCTGTGCTGTTGACGCTGGGACTGTTGCTACCGGGGCCGCAGGCGCTGGCAGAGGTGACCAAGCCCACGGTGAAGAAACCGGCTGTCACCAAGCCGGCCCCGGCGAAAAAACCCGTTACCGCCAAGCCCGCAGCGCCGGCCCATAGCGGCAAGGCGCCCGCTGGCAGGGCGCACAATGTCGCCAAACCGCAACCCGTGAAGGCAGCTACCGCCAAGGAGCAGACGCGCCGTCACCGGGTTGCCAAGCCAGTGGTGGCGGGCGTGACGGCGGCCGGTGTCACCGCCCTGGCCCTGGGCACGGCCCCCGCGCCGGCGCTGCCGTCCAAGGCCGATCCGGCCCTGCGTAACCTGGAAGCCGATGCCAAACAGGGCAATGTGGAAGCGCAGATGGCGCTGGCCGAGCATTTTGCCTCCGGCACGCCGCCCGATGCGGCGGATATGCGCCGTGCCGTCTATTGGTACGGGCAGGCGGCGGCCAAGGGCGATGCCGATGCCTGCTGGACCCTGGCGGAACTGTTCCGTGGCGATCTGGGCTTGGCCCCCGATCTGGAACAGGCCGCCAACTGGTATCGCAAGGCGGCGGAGATGGGCCATGCGGAGGCCGCGTTCGATCTGGGCCTGCTCTATATGGATGGCTATGGGCTGGAACGCGACCCGGCCCAGGCGGCCCGCTGGTTTGAACAGGCGGCCGATGCCGGCATTGCACGGGCGCATTACATGCTGGGGGCCTTGTTCGAACAGGGGGTGGATGGCGCGCCCGACCGGGAGGCGGCGGCCGGCTGGTATGCCCGCGCGGCAGAAACCGGTGATGTCAATGCCCGCGCCGCCCTGGCCCGGCTGGCGGCCGGGCAGGATAATGTGGCGCTGGCCGATGGCCCGCCGCCCGGCATGATGGGCGGGCCCCCGGGTGGTGCGGCGGCCCGCCCGGTGGCCGTCAGCCATGCCGGGGCGGCGGGGGGCCAGATCGCCGCTGGTGCCGCCACGGGCGCCCGCCCGGTGGCGGTGGATCAGGCCGGGGTGAAGGAAATTCAGACCCGTCTGGTCAAACTGGGCTATCACAAGGGCAAGCCCGATGGTTTTCTGGGCAAGCGCACAGTGGCGGCCATCCGCACCTATCAACAGAAGGTGGGGATGAAGGTGGATGGCAAGGCCAGCCAAGCCCTGCTGGAACGGCTGCGCCGGGGCTGATCCCCCCCCGCCGCCATGCAACCAATCCCGGCCCCCGCCGTTGCCGGGGGGCCGGCGATGGGGCCTTCAGGATGGAGCGGTGTGGGCATGGCGGTTTGGCGTGGGGCGGGCAAGGGCAAGGCGGGGCGCTGGCTGCGCCTTGCCGCCTATGGCGTGGCGGGGTTTGTCGCGGCTTCTCTTCTCTGGGTGCTGGCCTATGCTGTGCTGCCGGTGCCGGGCACGCCGCTGATGCTGATCCGCGCGGTGGAAAGCGGCGGCGGCTGGCAGAAACAATGGCAACCGCTGTCCCGCCTATCGCCGCATCTCGCCCGCGCCGTCATCGCGGCGGAGGATAGCCGGTTCTGCCAGCATGGTGGGGTGGATTGGGATGCGGTGGAACAGGCGCTGGAACGCAATGAACAGGGCGGCCGTGCCATGCGCGGCGGCAGCACCATCAGCCAGCAGGTGGCAAAAAACGCCTTTCTCTGGCCCGACCGGTCCTGGCTGCGCAAGGGGGTGGAGCTGTGGTTCACCGGGCTGGTGGAAACCTTCTGGTCCAAGCGCCGCATCATGGAAGTCTATCTGAACATTGTGGAATGGGCGCCGGGCGTCTATGGCGCCGAAGCGGCGGCCCGCCACTGGTTCGGCAAGGGGGCCGCTGACCTTTCCCCCCGCGAAGCCGCCCTGCTGGCCGCCATCCTGCCCAGCCCGCGCCAATGGAAAGCCAACCCGCCCGGCCGCTATGTCGCTGCCCGCGCCGGCATCCTGCAACGCCGCATGGAGATTGTCCGTCGCGACGGGCTGGATGATTGCGTGGGGCGGTGAGGCCCCGCTTGTTGATAAAGCCCAACCCCTTCCCCGACAGGTTTCAGGCGACAGGGGCGGGCGAAGCGCTTAGCATGGGGGATGGGTTGGGCCCGGCAGGGCCGCATCGCATATCGGGAAATCGGATATGGGCGGCCAAGTTCGTTGACAGGCCGCAGGTATCATGGCAGATGCCGCCAGAGCCGCAGTGCTGCGTTCTGGGCGCTTTGGAATTGATGGAGGATTTAGGTGGCGAAGCCCGAATGGGGGGTTAAGCGCATTTGCCCGAGCTGTGGCGCGCGCTATTACGATATGCGGAAAGATCCGCCGGTGTGCCCGTCCTGCGGCACCACCTTCGACCCGGAGGCACTGTTGCGGTCCCGCCGGGCCCGTCCGATGCCGACCGATGATGTGAAGAAGCCGGTCAAGAGCGTCGGGGACGAGGAGACGCTGGATGTCGAGACGGAGGAGCTGGACGAGGAGACGGTGGAGATCGGCGTGGATGAAGCCGATGTCGCCGACGATCTCGCCACCGACGATGTTGCCGACGATGTGGTGGAGGACGAGGACGTCCTGCTGGAAGATGCCGACGAGCTGGATGATGGCGACGACATGGGTGAAGTCGTCGATGTGGAAGGCGACGAGGATCGCTGATCCGGCGGGGGAACAGCCGATTGCATAAAAATGACAATCGGCTGAATTTTTCCCTTGCATCCAGGGGCGGGTTTCTCCATAAACCCGCCCACGGCGCTGGCGACCCAGACAGCGACCACAGGTTTCGGGGCCATAGCTCAGCTGGGAGAGCGCTACAATGGCATTGTAGAGGTCAGCGGTTCGATCCCGCTTGGCTCCACCAAATACAAAAGGCCCGGTCAGCAACGACCGGGCCTTTATGTTTTCCGCCCTTGGGCAAAAGCCGGGGGCCGTGATTTTTCCCCTTGCATCCGTGGCGGAGTTTCTCCATAAACCCGCCCACGGCGCTGACAGCCCAGCCAGCGCAGACAAGTTTCGGGGCCATAGCTCAGCTGGGAGAGCGCTACAATGGCATTGTAGAGGTCAGCGGTTCGATCCCGCTTGGCTCCACCATCATGAAAAACCCCGCCGTCACCGGCGGGGTTTTTTGTTGCACCGTTTTCAGTGGACCTTCAATCTGCGTAAACGCCGGCCGCCTGGATCACCGGGCGCCAGCGGTCGATCTCCGCCACCACGAAATCACCCAGCGCCTTGGGCGTGGCGCGGGCCTCCGATACCGGTTCGGTGCCCAGTTCGGCGAAGCGCTGCTTTACCGTTGCATCCTTCAGGGCCACCTTCAGCGCCGCGTTCAGTTTGGCGACCACGGTATCCGGTGTGCCCTTGGGCGCGTAAAGCCCATGCCATACGGCCACCTCCACCCCCGGCAATCCGGCTTCCCTGGTGGTGGGCAGGTCGGGCAGGGAGGCAACGCGGGTGGGGGTGGTAACGGCATAGGCCTTCACCGCCCCGCCCTTGATCTGGCCGGTGGTGTTGGTGGTCTGGTCGCACATCAAATCCACCTGACCGCCGACCAGATCATTCATGGCCGGGCCGGTGCCCTTGTACGGAACGGTGGTCAGCGGGGTTTGCAGCGCCTGCATGAACAACATGCCGCAGAGATGCGAGGCGGCACCCACGCCGGCATTGGCCAGCGTCACCTTGTCCGGGTTGGCCTTCACATAGGCCACCAGTTCCTTCAGATCCTTGGCCGGAAAGTCCTTTTTGGCCACGATGGTCATCGGCACATCGGTGACCAGCCCGATGGGGGCGAAATCCACCTTGGGATCATAGGTCAGCTTGCGATAGAGCGTGGCGGATGTCGCCTGCCCGATATGGTGCAGCAGAATCGTATAGCCGTCCGGATCGGCCTTGGCCACGCGACCGGCCCCGATGGTGCCGCCCGCCCCGCCGACATTCTCCACAATCACCTGCTGACCCAGCGTCTGGCTCATCGATTGGGCGACCAGCCGGGCCACCGTGTCTGTCGGCCCGCCGGCGGAAAACGGCACCACCATGGTGACGGGGCGGTTGGGGAAGTTCTCTGCCAGGGCGGGGGCGGAGCCCAGGGCCAGGGCAAAGGCGGTGACGGCAAGGGTGCTGAAACGCATGGTTTTTCCTCCCAGGGATTGGTTCTGTTGTTATTGCGTTTGGGGATGGGCGTTACGCTTCACTCTTCCTCATGGAATACCTCCTCCCGGCGTTTGCGGATGGCGGGCAGCAGCACCAGAATCAGCAACCCCACCGCCACCAGCAGCAGGAAGGCCGAGAGCGGGCGGTTGACGAAAATCATCGGGTCGCCGCGCGCGATCAGGAAGGACCGGCGCAGATTCTCTTCCATCAAAGGGCCCAGCACGAAGGCCAGCAGCAGGGGCGCCGGCTCAAACCCGTGCTTGACCAGGAAATAGCCGACGGCCCCGAACAGGGCGACCAGCATCACCTCAATGCCCGAGGAGTTGATGGAATAAACCCCGATGCAGCAGAACATCAGGATGGCCGGGAACAGGATGCGGTACGGCACCTTCAGCAACCGCACCCACACCCCCACCAGTGGCAGGTTGATGATCACCAGCATCAGATTGCCGATCCACATGCTGGCGATCATGCCCCAGAACAAGGTGGGGTTCTCCGTCATCACCGCAGGGCCGGGCACGATGCCCTGAATGGTCATGGCCCCAACCATCATCGCCATCACCGCATTGGGCGGGATGCCCAGCGTCAGCAGCGGGATGAAGCTGGTCTGCGCCCCGGCATTATTGGCGCTTTCCGGGCCGGCCACGCCCTCAATCGCGCCCTTGCCGAAACGCTGCGGCGTGCGGGAGATTTTCTTTTCCAGCGTATAGCTGGCATAGGGCGCCAGTACCGCGCCATTGCCGGGCAGGATACCCAGCACGGAACCGATGCCGGTGCCGCGCAGCACCGGCATGATGCTCTGTTTGATATCGGCCCAGGTCGGCATCAGCCCGGTGATCTTGGCACCCAGAATGGTGCGGTCCTGGGTCTTCTCCAGATTGCGCAGGATTTCCGCCACGCCGAACAGGCCCACGGCCAGCGTGGTGAAATTGATCCCCTCCGCAATCTGGGCGATGCCGAAGGTCAGGCGTTGTTCACCGGTTTCGATATCCGATCCCACACAGCCCAGCAGCAGCCCGACAATCACCATCGCCACCGCCTTCAGCACCGATCCGCTGGCCAACACGATGGCGCCGATCAGCCCGGTCAGCATCAGGGCGAAATATTCCGGGGGGCCGAAATTCTGTGCAAAGCTCGCCAGAATCGGCCCGCACAGGGCCACCAGGAAGGTGGCGACGGAGCCGGCGAAGAAGGAACCCAGGGCGGCAATGGCCAGCGCCGGACCGGCGCGGCCCTGGCGGGCCATTTGGTGCCCGTCCAGCGTGGTGACGACGGAACTGGTTTCCCCCGGCATATTGACCAGGATGGCCGTGGTGCTGCCGCCATATTGGGCCCCGTAATAGATGCCGGCCAGCATGATCAGCGCGCCCAGCGGATCCAGGCTGAAGGTGATGGGCAGCAGGATGGCGATGGTGGCGATGGGCCCTAGCCCCGGCAGCACGCCGATCAGCGTGCCGACCAGGGCCCCGATGAAACAAAGCGCCAGATTGGTGGGCGTGCCCGCCGCGCTGAACCCCAGCGCCAGGTTGGAAAAAACACTGTCCATGGGTTCACATCCGCGGCCAGACGGGGAAGGGCAGGTCCAGCAGGACCACGAACAGCAGCACGGCCAGCCCGATCAGCACGACCGAGGCCACCAGCGTTTCCCGCCATTTCAGTTCCGGTGAGGCAAAGGCGCTGACCAGGAACAGCAGGCCGGATGCCAGCACCAGACCCAGCGGCCGGATCGCCAGCCCGAAAACCAGGATGGCCCCCAACAGCGGCAAGCCATGCCGCAGGTTCAGGCTTTCCAGCCCATGCCCGTCCAGCACCAGCGACCGCACCGCCAGCACCAGCCCGACCAGCCCGGTCAGGCCTGCCAGCACGGTGGGGAAATAACCGGGGCCCATGCGCGAGGCGGTGCCGATGCGCAGATCGCCGATTTGTGAAAAAGCCAGGGCGGCCAGCGCGATCAGCGCGATGCCACCCACCAGATCCTGGGGGCTACGCACACGCATGGCGCCCCCGCAGGCATGTTTTATTGCCGTCGGATTGCTTCATCCAGCCGCCCTCCCTTTGTCGGTCACGTTATGCCGGCCAGGGCCGGTTCGTTCCGATCGATATATTGGGATGATGGTAGCGCGGGTGGTGAGGGCCGGCAATCCTGCCGGTCACCAAACCATTATCGCCCCCGACCAACGTCGTGGGGCGATCACAGCCTGGCATGATGTCCGGCGTGGATCAGTCCTGCCGCTCCGTGCCTGCCTCCACAAAGCAGAGGGCGTTGCCCGAGGGATCGGCGCAGTGGAAGCTGCGTTCGCCCGATGGCTCGATAATGATCTCGCCGGGTGCCTCCCCCTGGGTATCCAGAACCCGCTGGCGGAACCCTTCCAGATCATGCACGGCAAAACAGACCGGCTCAGAGATGGGAATCGGCATTCCGCCGGCCACCTGCCGGCAATCCAGCCGCACCTGCCCCACCTCGAACGAATGGCGGTCGGCAGCCACCCGGGTGCCGGACTGGCCCAGCACCGCGCCATAGAAACGGGCGGCACTTTCCACCGCCGCCACCGGCAATGTCACCCTGAACAGACGCATGATGCCTCCATCGGACAAGGGCCCCCCGACCCTATGATAGGAGATAGGCACGCGATTGCCACGGCACCATGGTCGTACCCGTGAAATTTCGAGGGGGAAGGCGGGGGCATCAGGATGTCCCACGCAAGCATCTGTCGCAGACCAGCCTTACAACGATCATGTGTTGCGCGGCCGCGCTGCGGCATGGCAGAAGGAAGACAGGTTCCATTGCCAATCGTCCGGGTACAGTCAGATGCAAAAATTCACCCAGCTCACCGGTGTCGCCGCCCCGCTGCGGCTGATGAATGTCGATACCGACATGATCATCGCCGCCGAATATCTGAAGACGATCCAGCGCACCGGGCTGGGTGCCGGCCTGTTCGCCTCCATGCGCTTCAAGGACGGGCAGGAAGTGGCCGATTTCGTGCTGAACAAGCCGGCCTATCGCAATGCCTCCATCCTGATCGCCGGCGATAATTTCGGCTGCGGCTCCTCGCGCGAACATGCGCCCTGGGCCCTGGCCGATTTCGGCATCCGCTGCATCATCGCCCCCAGCTTCGCCGACATCTTCTTCAATAACAGCTTCAAGAACGGCATCCTGCCGATCCCGATGCCGGTGGAAATTGTCGAAAAGCTGATGGCCGCCGCCGACAATGGCGCCAATGCCACCTTCACCGTCGATCTGGAAACCCAGCAGATCACCCTGCCGGACGGGGAGACGATCGGTTTCGAGGTGGAGCCGTTCCGCCGCGAATGCCTGCTGAATGGCTGGGATGATATCGGCCTGACGCTGCGCAACGCCCCGTCGATCGATGCGTTCGAGGCGTCGAACAAGCAGTCCCAGCCCTGGCTCTGGGCCTCGGCCTCCTGACCTTTCGGTTATCCGTCTAAAGCGCGGCTGCCGTCACACTTGGCGGCAGCCACCAATCGGTTTAGAACTCGGGGCAGCCCATTGGGCTGTCCTTCATCTTGCCTATCCATTCGAGGGGTTTTCCGTCATGTCGAAGCGTTCGCTGCTGCTGCTGCCGGGCGATGGTATCGGTCCTGAAGTCATGCGCCAGCTGCGGCGCGTGATCGACTGGTACGGCCGCAAGCGCGGGGTGGAGTTCCAGCTTGAGGAAGGTCTGGTTGGCGGCTGCTCCTACGACGCGCATGGTACGCCCCTGACGGATGAGACCATGGCCCGCGCCCTGGCCGTCGATGCCGTGATCCTGGCCGCCGTGGGCGGCCCGAAATGGGATAATCTGGGCTTTGACAAGCGCCCGGAAGCGGGCCTGCTGCGCCTGCGCAAGGAAATGGGCCTGTTCGCCAACCTGCGCCCGGCCAAGGTGTTCGACGCGCTGGTGGATGCCAGCACGCTGAAGCCGGAAGTGGTGCGCGGTCTGGATATCATGATCATCCGCGAACTGACCGGCGGCGTTTATTTCGGGGAGCCGCGCGGCATCACCGATCTGCCGAATGGGGAACGCCGCGGCGTCAACACCCAGGTCTATGACACGCACGAAATCCACCGCGTCGCCCGCGTGGCCTTTGAGCTGGCGCGCAAGCGCGGCAACAAGGTCTGCTCCTCCGACAAGGGCAATGTGATGGAGTCGGGCCTGCTGTGGCGTCAGGAAGTGACCGCTCTGCACAAGGCCGAGTATCAGGATGTGGAACTGTCCCACATGCTGGCCGACGCCGCCGCCATGCAGCTGGTGCGCAACCCCAAGCAGTTCGATGTGATCGTCACCGACAATCTGTTCGGCGACATCCTGTCTGACGAGGCGTCCATGCTGACCGGTTCCATCGGGATGCTGCCGTCGGCCTCTCTGGGTGCCGTGGATGCCCAGGGCAAGCGCAAGGCCCTGTATGAGCCGGTGCATGGTTCGGCCCCGGATATTGCCGGCCGCGATCTGGCCAACCCGATCGCCATGTTCCTGTCCTTTGCCATGGCGCTGCGCTGGTCCTTCGACCTGCAGGAAGATGCCGACATTCTGGAAAATGCCGTGCAGAACGTGCTGGGCACCGGCCTGCGCACTGGTGACATCATGCAGGCTGGCATGGCCAAGGTGTCCACCTCTGTCATGTCGGACAGCATCCTGCGCGAAATGGACAAGCTGATCGCCGCCTGACCGGGCCGGGATCGTTTGTGATGGAAGAGATCGGCATCCGTGCGGCGACCCGTGCGGATGCCGATGTCGTTTGTGCCCTGCTGGCCGCCCTGTCGGCGGAAGAGGGGATGGAGCCACCAGCCCTGACACCGGCTTTGTTCCGGCAACAGGGGTTCGGTGCCGACCCGCTGTTCACCTGCCTGCTGGCCACCCGCCGGGGCCATATAGCGGGGGTGGCCCTGCTGACCCGTGGTTATGACAGCCAATCGGCCAGGGCTGGGCTGGTGCTGGAAAATCTCTATGTTGAACCGCTGGCCCGCCGGGCCGGGGTGGGCCGCGCCCTGGTGGGGGCCTGTGCCCGGCTGGTGCTGGCTCGCGGGCTGGGCTGGCTGTCCTGGCACATGCGCCCGGCCAATCTGCGCGCCGCCCTGTTCTATCGCAGCATCGGGGCGGATGCCGAAACTGTGACGCTGATGGGGATCAGCGGCGACGGGCTGCGTCGACTTGCTGCTTGCGATTGAACGGCATTCCAACGCTATACTGCGGATGGAAGCGGTTTCATCCAGCAGTGAGGCTTTCCCCATGCAGCGTCCCTGGTTTCGCCCCAAACGTCTGGGCTATGGCACGGCACCCGCCACCTGGGAAGGGTGGGGGGTGACGGCGCTTTTCGTGTTGCTGGCGGTTGCAGGAATCGCCCTGATCAAGCAGTTCGTCCCCTTGCCGGCCGGACCTTGGCGGGTTTTTGGCCCCCTTCTTTATCTGATCCCGCTGCTGGTGCTGTTCTGCTGGGTTGCGGATCGCCATACGGGTGACGGAGAGGGCTGATACTTCTGACCCAAAAGAATGGGGGCGGGCAGAATGAAATGTCGCGCTCCCCCTTTTCTCATCCCGATTGTAACAAAATTTGGATAAAGCTGCTGCCGCTCTGGTTGTAGTTGTGTTGCCCTATGCCCTAATGTAGAACTAGTGCATTGACTGATCTACTTATAGGGGAGGAGGATGGCGCGCAGATATTGGTTCCGTTCCAAGCGGTCCGGGCCTGGCATCACGCCGGCCACTTGGGAGGGCTGGGCGCTGGTGGGGGGGCTGGTGGTGGTCGCCTTGGGCGGGGTGGCGCTGATTTCCCATTATGTCCCTTTCCCACCGGGCCCCTGGCGTTTCTTCGGGCCGTTGGCCTTTCTGCTGCCGCTGCTGGCCCTGTTCTTCTGGATCACCGACCGGCATACCGGCGGGGATTGATGGCGGTCGGCCCTTTGGCTGGCGGTCCGGATTTACACGCTGATATGAAAAGGGCGCCTCACCGGGCGCCCTTTCATCATTCGGCGGGAACCTGGGGCGCTTCGTGGAAGCGCCGTTCCTGCTCCTCAATCAAGCGCCGTACCGCGCCGATCGGTTGCACCCCCTGCGCGAACAGGCTGTAAAGCACCGGCGTGACGAACAGGGAGATCAGCGTGCCGACACTGACCCCGCCCACGATCACCCAGCCGATGGCCATGCGGCTTTCCGCGCCCGCCCCATGGGCCAGCGCCAGGGGCAGGGCGCCAAACACGGTGGCAATGGAGGTCATCAGGATGGGCCGCAG
Organism: Niveispirillum sp. BGYR6; assembly: GCF_027568365.1. Lineage (NCBI taxonomy): Bacteria > Pseudomonadati > Pseudomonadota > Alphaproteobacteria > Rhodospirillales > Azospirillaceae > Niveispirillum > Niveispirillum sp. BGYR6. The sequence goes on from NZ_JANLNL010000004.1 coordinate 69,911, forward strand.
CCGCAGGGCCGATGCCTCCACCACCGCATCCAGCAGGGCCTTGCCCTCTTCGCGCAGCTGGTTGGCGAACTCCACAATCATGATGGCGTTCTTGGCGATCAGGCCGATCAGCATGATCAGGCCGATCTGCGTATAGGTGTTCAACGACATGCCGGTCAGCTGGATGGCCAGCACCCCGCCAAAGCCGGCCGGCAGCACCGATACCAGGATCATCGCCGGCAGGCGGAAATTCTCAAACTGGGCGGCCAGCACCAGGAAGGCCACCAGCATGGCCATGCCCAGGGCAAAGTAAATGGCGCTGGAGGCTTCCAGCTGCAGCCGGGCGGCCCCTTCAAAGCTGATCCGCGCTTCCGGTGGCAGGGCCTCAGCCGCGGCCTGCTGCACCACCTTGATGGCGTCACCCATGGGGGTGCCGTTGGTCAGGTTGGCCGTAATGGTGATCGACCGCAGCCGGTTATAACGGTTCAGCTCCGTCGGGGCGGCAATGTCATGGATCTGGATCAGGTTGGCCAGCGGCACCAGCTGGCTGGCACCGTCGGCATTGCCGCCGCGCACGAAGATATTGTTCAGGTCGCGCGGGTTGGCGCGGTCGCCGCTGTTGGCGCGCAGCACCACATCATATTCCTCGCCCCGGTCCAGATAGCGCGTCACCTCGCGCTCGCCCAGCATGGTTTCCAGGGTGCGGCCGATCACGGTGACGGGCACCCCCAGATCGGCCGCCCGGTCGCGGTCCACCGTCACCCGCAACTGGGGCTTCGTCTCATCATAATTGGCCTGAAAGCCAGTCAGGCCGGGATATTCCCGCAGCCGTTCAATCAGCATGTCGCGCCAGTCGGCCAGTTCTTCGAACGTGTTGCCGCCGATAACGACCTGCAGCTGGTTGGCATTGCCGCCACCACCACCCAGGCCCGACGGCAGCACAACATTGATGCGGGCACCGGGAATGGCATCCAGCTTGGGCGTGATTTCCGCCACCAGATCCTGCACGGAACGGCCGTTGGCGGGGCGCTTGTCCCAGGTGGGGGAGCGGGCAACCACCATCGCCCGGTTGACGCCGGCTGAACCGCCCCAGCCGGGATTGACGATGGTGAGCGTGTTATCCAGTTCCCCCGATTGCAGATAGGGGCGCAGCACCGCCTCCACCTCTGCCACCTCCTGGTTGGTGAACTCCACGCTGGCCCCTTCCGGGGCGGTGATGCTGATGCGGAACTGGCCGCGATCCTCCGTCGGGGCCAGTTCCGAGGGCAAGGCCAGGGCGATCAGCCCGGTCAGCACCAGGGAACCGCCCAGCAGGGCCAGCACCAGCACCCGCGCGGCCAGGGCACCGCGCAGCAGGGCACGATAGCCCTGCGTCACCCGATCCAGCACCCGCTCTGTATAGCGGAACAGGCCGCGCGGTTCCGCATGGCCCTTCAGCAGCTTGGAACAGAGCATGGGCGATAGGGTCAGCGCCACCACGCAGGAAAAGCCGATGGCGGCCATCAGGGCCACGGCGAATTCGCGGAACAGGCGGCCTTGATCGCCGGCCAGCATGGACAAGGGTGCAATCACCGCCAGCAACACCAGCGTGGTGGCAATCACCGCAAAGCCGATCTGCCGGGCCCCGCGATATGACGCCAGCAGCGGCGGCTCCCCCTCCTCGATCCGGCGAGAGATATTTTCCACCACGATGATGGCATCATCCACCACCAGCCCCACGGCCAGCACAAAGGCCAGCAGGGTCAGCACATTGATGGAAAAGCCCATGGCCGCCATCACGCCAAAGGCGGCCACCATGGAAACCGGGATGGCGACCACGGGGATGATGGTGGCGCGCAAGGTGCGCAGGAACATCCACACCACCAGCACCACCAGCCCGACGGCCACGGCAATGGCGTGGAACACCTCATAGATGGACTGGCCGATGAAGGCGGCATCGTCGTGCCGCACCTCCAGGATCATGCCCGCCGGCAGATTGGCCTGGAACTGGGCCAGCAGTGCGCGCACCCCTTGCGACACTTCCATCGTGTTGGCGGTGGACTGGCGGACAATGCCCATGCCAACAGCGGCGGAGCCATTGATGCGGAAATCCGACCGGTCATCGCGGGCCGCTATCTCCACCCGCGCCACATCGCCGACACGTACCTGATTCATGCCATCCTGGCGGATCAGGATACGGGCGAACTGTTCGGGGCGGTTCAGCCGCGTATCGGTGCGCACGGTGAATTCGCGCTGCTGGCTTTCGATGCGACCGGCCGGCAGCTCGGCATTTTCCCGGCGGATGGCATCTTCAATATCCTGCACCGTCACCCCGCGCGCCGCCATGGCGTTGCGGTCCAGCCAGACACGCATGGCGAATTCCCGCGATCCGCTGATGCGGATGGAGGCCACGCCCGGCACCGTGGCCAGCGCATCCTGATAATAGCGACGGACGAAATCCGTCAGCTCCAGCTGGTCCATGCCCTGGGCGCGCAGGGAAATCCACATGATCGGGTTGCTGTCGGCATCGACCTTGCTGATTTCCGGCGTATCCGCCTCCTGCGGCAGATTCTCGGCGATGCGGCCCACACGGTCGCGCACATCATTGCTGGCGCTGTCAATATCGCGGTCGATGTCGAATTCCACCGAGACGGAGGAAGCACCTTCGCGCGACCGGGAGCGGATGGTTTTGATCCCCTCGATCCCGTTGATCACCCCTTCGATCCGCTCAGTGATTTCATTATCCACCACCTCCGCGCTGGCGCCGGGATAGTTGGTGGAGATGGAAACGACGGGATAATCGATCTTCGGCAGCTCGCGCACCGGCAGCTTCTCATAGCCCAGCACGCCGAACACAACCAGCATGGCGCTGATCACGAAGGCAAGCACCGGGCGCTGGATCGAGAGGTCGGAGAGCACCATGGCAGGCGTAGCCCCTGGATTGACATCAGGTAGGACAGGGCGCCGCTGGCGCCGACGAAAAACTTACCGGTTGGGCGGCGGCCTCAGCTGGGCCGGGCTGCCGCCTGTGGCACATCGCTGCCGCCACTGATCTTGGCATTGACCGGCAGGCCTTCGCGCACCTTCTGGGTGCCACGGGTGATGATCAGCTCACCGCCCTGCAGGCCCTGGGCCGCCTCCACATTGCCGCCGGAACGCGCGCCGATGGTGATTTCCCGGCGCTGCACCTTGCCCTCCACCACCAGATAAACAAACTGGCGGTCACCAACCGGCACCAGCGCTTCTTCCGGCACCAGCACCACATTGGCGCGGTTTTCCAGCGTCAGCCGCACGGTCATGAACATGCCGGGCCGCAGGCGGCCATCGGGGTTGGGCAGGCGGGCCACGGCCGCCAGGGTGCGGGTAACGCTGTCGATGCGGGTATCCACGGCCGACAGCGTGCCCTGGAAGGCCTGACCCGGATAGACATTGCTGCTGGCCGCAATCTCCATGCCCTCGCGCAACTGCGGCAATGCGGCTTCCGGCACGGTGAATTCCAGCTTCATCACACCGGTATCATCCAGCGTGGTCACCGGCGTGCCCGGCTGCACCAGGGCACCGGGGCTAACCTGGCGCAGGCCGGTGGCCCCGCCAAAGGGCGCGCGGATGGTCAGATCCTGCAGGCGGGCCTGGGCGGCGCGCACCGATGCCTCCGCCCCCTGCAGCTGCAGGTTCAGCTCATCCACCTTGGCCTGGGCAATGGCCTGCCGTGGCAGCAGCGCCTTGGAACGTTCCAGCAGCTGGGCGGCGTTGCGGCGCGTCGCCTCCGCCACGGCCAGATTGGCCCGCACCTCTGTATCATCCAGTTCCAGCAGCACGTCGCCGGCGGAGACCTTCTGTCCTTCCTGGAAACGGATGGTGCGCACCAGGCCGGCGGTCTTGGCGGTCACCGTCACCGCCTCATTGGCGCGCAGGGTGCCCACGGCATCGAACACGACCTTGATCTCCCCCCGGCCAGCGCGGCTGGCCACGACATCCACCGGGCGGGCGGCAACCTGGCTGGTGCCTTCAGGACGGCCGGAACCGGTGACATACCAGACGCCGCCCCCCAGGGCGACCAGGGCAATGGCGGTGGCGATCTGAAGGTGAAGACGCATAATCCTTTTTCCGTTCTTTCGCAGGACGGCCGGTCAGGAAGGGCGACCCAGCGTCAATAGGACAATGAAAGGGACATTCTAACCCGCCGGCGGGCGGAAGAACCGGCTAAAATGACATGGCGCGGGCGACCGGCGTGGCAATGGCGCGGCCGGCCGCCACTTCCGTGAACTGGCTTGCGGGTTAGGAGTTAGTGTCTCCCCCCCGGCTCATCTACCGTGGAATTGTTACGGCATTGTAACTGATGCCGCTGCGCGACATTCTCTTACAATTAATAGCTATTTTCCTTGATCGTGGTCGGTGCTGGGAGATTTTGCGTTCCCTCGTGCGCCGGGCGCCTGTATCCACAGGCTTGGGGCTTACGCGCCATGGGGCGCGCGTCGGCGGTCGCCGACGATAAAGCAAGGGGCATGGGCAGCGGGAACCGGCGGGTTATGGCGACAGGCGGGCAGGGTGATCTTCTGGGCGGCGGGCCAGTGGCGCCGGCGGTGCGCCGGGTGCGTGTGCTGCTGCCCCTGCCGCTGGCCGAACCCTATGATTACCGCGTGCCCGAAGGGATGGAGGCGCCGCCCGGCACCTATGTGGAGGTGCCGCTGGGCCCGCGCCGCCTGTTCGGGGTTGTCTGGCAGGATGATGCCGACCATAACGGCGACCGGGTGGCGGAAACCAAGCTGCGCCCGCTGATCCGCGTCTTCGACCTGCCGCCCATGCCGGCGGTGACGCGCCGTTTCATCGCCTGGGTGGCGACCTACACCATGTCACCGCTGGGGGCGGTGATGCGCATGGCCGTGTCGGTTTCCGCCGCACTGGAGGAGCCGCGCGCCCTCACCGCCTATATGCGCAGCGAAGGGGAACTGCCCGACGGACTGCGCCTGACCCCCGCCCGCAAGCGGATTCTGGAATTGCTGCTGGACGGGCCGCCACGGCTGGCCGCCGATCTGGCCAATGATGCCGGTTGCGGCCCCGCCGTGGTGCGGGCGCTGGCTGATGCCGGGGCCTTGACGCCCGTGCCCATGCGGGCCCTGCCGCGCTTTCCGGTGCCGGACCCGGATGCCGCCGCAAAGGAACTGTCGGAGATTCAGCGCGCCGCTGCCGATGATCTGACCGCCAAAGTGTCCGCCGGCGGCTATAGCGCCACGCTGCTGGATGGCGTCACCGGTTCCGGCAAGACGGAGGTGTATTTCGAAGCGGTGGCGGCCGCCCTGCGTGCCGGCAAACAGGTGCTGGTGCTGCTGCCGGAAATCGCCCTTTCCAGCCAGTGGCTGGACCGGTTCGCCGGGCGGTTCGGCGTGCGCCCCGCCGAATGGCATTCCGAACTGGCCCCGCCCCTGCGCCGCCACACCTGGCGCGCCGTGGCCAATGGCGAGGCACGGGTGGTGGTGGGCGCACGCTCGGCCCTGTTCCTGCCCTATCCCGATCTGGGCCTGATCGTGGTGGATGAGGAGCACGAGGCCGCCTTCAAGCAGGAGGAAGGCGTCGTCTATCACGCGCGTGACATGGCGGTGGTGCGGGCGCATCTGGGGCAGATTCCCATCCTGCTGGCCAGCGCCACGCCCTCGCTGGAAACGCTGGCCAATGCGGAGACCGGCCGCTATGCCCGCATTGATCTGCCCGCCCGGCATGGCGGGGCCCAGATGCCCGATGTCACCCTGATCGACCTGCGCCGCAAGGATGCCGCCCCGCCGGCCCGGCAATGGCTGTCCCCCATCCTGCGCAACGCGCTGGCAGAAACCATGGCGGCCGGCGAACAGGGGATGCTGTTCCTGAACCGCCGGGGCTATGCGCCGCTGACCCTGTGCCGGGGCTGCGGCCACCGGCTGCAATGCCCGCATTGCACCGCCTGGCTGGTGGAACACCGGCTGACCCGGCGCCTGCAATGCCACCATTGCGGGTATACCGCCCCCAGCCCCGACCATTGCCCGCATTGCGAGGCGGAAGGCAGCTTTGTCGCCTGCGGCCCCGGCGTGGAGCGGGTGGCGGAGGAGGTGGCCAATCTGTTCCCAGAGGCGCGGGTGGCGCTGATGACGTCGGACACGCTGGCGGGCCCCCGCGCCATGCTGAATGTGATCGAACAGGTGCGCGACGGGGCGGTGGATTTGTTGATCGGCACCCAGGTGATGGCCAAGGGCCACCATTTCCCCCTGCTGACCCTGGTGGGGGTGGTGGATGCCGATCTGGGGCTGGGCGGCGGCGATTTGCGGGCGGGGGAGCGCACCTTCCAGCTGCTGCATCAGGTGGCCGGACGCGCGGGGCGTGAAAGCCGGCCGGGCCGGGTGATGCTGCAAACCCATATGCCCGAACATCCGGTGATGCAGGCCCTGCTGGCCCATGACCGCGACGGTTTCCTGGCGATTGAGGCCGAACAGCGCCGCGCCCTGGACATGCCGCCCTATGGAAGGCTGGCCGCCCTGATCGTGTCGGGGGAGGATGAGGCGCTGGTGGACCAGATTTCCAGCCGCCTGGGCCGCACCGCCCCGCGCACGCGGGAGGAATTAACGATCCTGGGCCCCGCCCCGGCCCCGCTGGCCGTGCTGCGCGGCCGGCACCGGCGGCGCCTGTTGCTGAAAGGGCCGAAGAACCTAGCCCTGCAGCCGGTGCTGGCCGACTGGCTGGCCCAGGTAGACATCCCCGCCGCCGTGCGGGTGCAGGTGGATATCGATCCGTATAGTTTTTTGTAAGCGGCTTGTTCCCCATTACCGCTCTGATGCCGAGGTGACGCCCAGAGGGGCTAACACAACTGATCCGCTCAACAAGGGCAATTCCATCCCCTAAAATACCGCATCCGTTGATATTGATGCTGGGGTGGGTGATGAGGGTTGCAAAGTCTCTGCCGCTATTACCCAGTCTGGCGACCGTGGAGATTGCCCAGGTCAATGGCTACCACTTCATCGGGCGGCCCCATGCCACGCCATTGAAACGGCTGTCCTTTTGCGATCCGGAGCGGCGCCGGTTCCTGCAAGGCCTCCTTGGCCTGTGGGCCGAATTACCGGCGCGGCTTCATGATTACCTTGTCCGCACTGGCATTGAACCCAACCTGCCGGCGGGGCCGCTGCCATTATGGCAGCGCCCCTATCAGCCCGCGGATCAGGTGATCCCATTCCATGCGCCCAAACGGTCAACGCCGATCAATCTGCCGAAGCTGATCGACGATTGTGTACGTTTGATGCGGGAAGGGCGACTGCTGGTCAGAAGCGCCAGCCCCAACCCCGCCTTCCCCGCCTCGGTTCTGCCGCTGGATTGGGGAGACAGGAAGCAATCGGCCGCGGGAGAGGATTTTCTTTACCGGCGGGAATCTTTACCGGGCGTGAGTAACCGGCTGCATTGGCCGGGCGGGGCCAGTGGTGTCACGCTGGGCCCTGGGTATGATATGAAGTCTCGGCTAGAAGATGAAGTTAAGAATGATATGCTTCAACTAGGGCTTTCAGCCAAAGTTTCCTCTAAAGTTGCGGAAGGTTCTTTCCTGGAAGGAGAAAAAGCAAGGGATTTTTGCGCGGAAAACAAAGATGTTGTTTATCTTTCGACTGAACAAGAAATTCAGTTAATGAGAATGATTTTGCCGACTTATGAAAAAAGAATGAATGACGCTTTGTCCGTTTCGATAAAATCCTTACTATTTCAAAGTGAAATAGACTCTCTAATTTCTTTTACATATAATCGCGGGAGTCTAATAAAAACAAAATTAGCCAATTATACAAACTCTGGACGATTAGATTTGGTTGACGATGGTTTCAACCAATTCAGACCAGGTGGGGATATCAACAGAAGGCCAGCAGAGATCGCGCTCTTCACGGAGGGGAGATACATATAATGCGTTACCGTACCATAGTTAGAATCCGGTTTCGCTCATTGAAATTATTATTTCAATAAGGAGGGTGTTTTGCATATTAAAATAGTAAATTATATTTTTTTCTTAATTCTCGCCTGCAGTATCCAGGGTGTTGAGGCCAAAGATCTGCCCCCGCAGTGGCTCATTGGAGATTGGCGGATAGAAAAAATATTCGTACAAACAGATGAAATTGATAGTTTTTCAGAGCGTGCGCTTCCATATAATTCATTTAAAGAAGAAGTGCTTCATATCAGTGGAAGTTATGTTCAATTAAAAGGTTATGCGTGCTCAGAATTTTCAATTTCAAGCGGAAATGATAGCCTCTATAACCTTATAGGTGGAGGTTATTATTCACCTGGTGAATTTACGAGTCAAGATGGAGAATTATATACCGTAGAAAAACTAAAGAAAATATCAAAATACTACACAATTAATTGTAAAAAGAACCTCATGCGAAGTCTAGAGAACAAAAATATTTGGGAATCGGACTCACCACTTCGTTCCGAAATTAAATGGGAATTTATTCCGCTAGACGGAAATCTCAAAAACGGAACGGTTCAGACTATTGGAGTCCCATTTTTTGCCTGTGGAGGTTGCTATCTGATATTCAAACGTGAACCGGTGCGACCAGTCTCGTAAGTGAACAGCAAACCCAACGGGGGACCGCAACGCGGTCCCCCGTTGGGTTTGTTCTCACAACACCCGGATATTCTTGAACTGCCAAGGATCGGACGTATCCACATCCTCCGGGAACAGCTTGTTACGGCCTTCCAGCGGCGTCCAGTCGGTATAGGCACCGACCACCGGCCCCAGATAGGGCATACAGATATCCAGGCAGCGCTGGAAATCCATATCGTCGGCTTCCACGATACCGCGATCCGGGTTCTCAATGGCCCAGATCATGCCGGACAGGGCCGCCACCGTCACCTGCAGGCTGGTGGCACTGTTGAACTCCACCAACTCCCGCGCTTCGGCACAGGAAAGCTGGGAACCGTACCAATAGGCCCCCTTCTCGTGCCCGGCCAGCAGCACGCCCAACTCGTCCACGCCCTCGATGATTTCCTTCATCAACAGGCGCTGGGTTTCCTGCTGCACATAATTCTTGCCGGCGAATTCGTGGATCGATTTCACCGCATCGTCGCAGGGGTGATAGGCGTAATGGCAGGTGGGGCGATAGATGGCGTTGCCGGCCTCATCCCGCACCGTCAGGTAATCGGGGATGGACAAGGCCTCGCTATGGGTGATCAGGAAGCCATGGAAGGGGCCTTCCATCGGCGTCCAGGTGCGCACCCGCTGGGTCACGCCCGGCCGGTTCAGGATGATGCCGGCCTGACAGCCATAATCATGCCGGATGCCATCGGGCGGGAACGTCGCCTCATGCGTGCCCCAGCCCAGTTCCGCCGGCTGGCAGCCTTCGGAAATGAAGCCGTCGATCGACCAGGTATTGACGAACTCCCCCCGGCGCTTGGGCACGCTGGAAATCTGGGTGTCGCGTTCGGCGACATGGATCACCTTCACGCCCAGTTCCTGCGCCAGCTTGGCCCAGCCGGCGCGGTCTGTCGGCACCGCGACATCGCGGCCGGTATCTTCCGCGATGTTCAACATGGCCTGCTTGACGAAATGCGACACCAGGCCCGGATTGGCGCCATGGGTCAGCACCGCCGTCGGGGCACTGGTCCCCAGCTTTTCCCGCATCGCCAGCGCCGTTTCGCGCAGGGCATAGTTCGACCGCTGGCTGGGCGTCAGGCTGGGATCGGTATAGCCGCCGGGCCAGGGCTCGATACAGGTGTCCAGGTAAAGCGCGCCCTTCTCGGCGCACAGTTCGACCAGCGAGACGGAGGAGACGTCAACCGACAGGTTGAGCAGGAAATCCCCCTTGTTCAGCAACGGTTCCAGGATGGAACGATAATTCTCGCGGGTCAGCGGGTTCTTGACGAACTTGATGCCGAAATAGTCAGCCTCACCGTGTCCACGCTCGTCCGCCGTGACGATGGTGATGTTCTGAGGTTTGATTTCGATATGCCTCAGAATCAGGGGCAGCACGCCTTGGCCTATGCTGCCGAAACCGACCATCACAAGACGCCCAGGAAGGGCACAATGCTTCTGATATTGGGTCATTTTCGCTTTTGCTCCGGGGCTATTACCCGCCTATGGGTGCCTCTTGGCTTGTGGGAGTTGACGGTTCAGGGTGAACGCAGACAACAGGAATGCACGGCCCCGACCGTGTGGTCGGAGCCGTGCTGTGGTTAACTTGTGACCATAGAGTGACCTAAGCGGCCATTTCTGGCAACTGTGGCGCGATGGCATGGCCCGGCGTGGCCAGCAGCGGGCTGTCCACCACCTCCACCAGACGGGCCTGATCGAACCCGTTGAACTCCGTCCGCAGGGTCGCGCCATAGGCGCCCAACTGGCCGATTTCGATCCAGTCGCCTTCCTGAATATCGGCCGGCAGCAGGAAGGGGCCCTTCATGCGGTCGGCACTGTCACAGGTGGGGCCCCAGAAGCTGAAAGCCACCAGATCGGCATCGCTGCGGCGAATCAGCCGGCAGGGAAAGCGGAAGGCCGGCACGCCGGCATCCGACAGGCTGCCATAGACGCCATCATTGATGAACAGCTCATCCCCGCGCCGGCGTTCCACCTGCACCACCACCGAACCGCCACCGGCCACCAGGGCGCGGCCCGGTTCGCACCAGATGCGGGTGCCGGCGGGCAGGTCCAGCGCCTGCACGCCACGGGCGATGGCAGCCATGTAAAGCCGCAGGTCGGGCGGGTCCATATCCGGATAGCTGACGGGGAAGCCGCCGCCGACATCCACCACATCAATGGCCACACCGGCGGCCTGGATGACGCGGCCGGCAATGGCCAGCCCCGCCTCGTAAGCGGCCGGGTCCATCATCTGGCTGCCGACATGGAAGCAGATGCCCAGCCGGGCCGCCCGCGGGCGGGCGCGGCGCAGCAATTCGACCGCCTGTTCCAGCGTGGCCCCGAACTTGCCGGACAGATCATAGGCCGCCGCCGACTTGGGCATCGCCAGCCGGATGAACAGGCCCAGATCGGCCGGCGCCTTGCCGGTGACGGCCAGGATCTTGTCCAACTCCTCCTGGCTGTCCAGGGAGAAATCGCGCACGGCGAATTCATTCCAGGCCTTGGCGATGGCGGCGCGGTTCTTCACCGGGTGCATGTAATGGATATGCGCATCGCTGAACATCTGCCGCACAACGCGGATTTCCGCCGGCGACGCGCAATCAAAATGCCGCACGCCGCCGCGATACAACGCCCGCAGGAAGGCCGGATCGGGGTTGCACTTCACGGCATACAGCACATCGCCGCCCGTGGCCGCCCCGAACAGATCGATGAAACGGCGGGCGGTGCTGACCAGCACCTGCGGGCGGATGCAATGCATCGGCTCCGCCGGCTGCAAATCCGCCACCATCCGGTCGACGGTGGGCAGAGTGGCCGGACGGGTGAACAGGTTGCGACGCAGCGGTGCAACGGCGGAACGGAAGCGGATATGCGCCATGACAAAATCCCCGCTGCCGCCCGGCCCGTTCAGGGCTGCCGGACGGCATGAAAAACTGGAACAGGCCCGCGAATGGCGCAAAGCCAAGCGGTGCCGGGTGCGGTGGGGAAAAGGGTCTGGCGTCGCGTCGTGATTGCCGGGTCGATCCTGCGGCCCCGATGGGGATGGCAGTGAACCTCAAAGCGTCAACAGACGAGAGGAACCAGAGAAGGCCTCAGCCTAACATGGCCCCTTTGGGCATAACGGCGTTCATATCGACTTCCCTCTCGGGACCGGCCCACGGTTGACCGGTTCTGCCAAAAAGGACGCCTGACGTCGTTGCATAAACACCAGGGGCAGCGCCAGGATGGCGGATGCCGCAAGGGCCAGGGGCACGTGCGGGTGCGTCTGACCTTGTTATTTATGCAAATGGCTGCGGGACGCAAGCATCTTTAAGGTCAGGACAGGAAATTTCACAATCCCCCCGCGCATGGGGTCCATGCGCCGGGGTCATCTGCGTCATTTCACTTTCACAATGACCCAGATGGCGTGGATGATGCCGGGGATATAGCCCAGAATCGTCAACAGGATATTCAGCCAGAAATGCATCCCGAACCCCACCTGCAGGAACACGCCCAGCGGCGGCAGCAGGATGGCAAGGATGATGCGGAGGAGGTCCATGGCTTGAGCCCTTTCGCGTTGAAGCCTTTGTTTGCTAACGGATGAGCGTCGCACCGGTTCCCGCAGGCTCAAGCCGCCGGCTTGGGCTGCCAGATATCCTCCGTGTCCCGTTCATACCGTTCGCGCACGGCGGCCCAGGCAGCCAGTTGCGCGGCATCATCGCGGCTGGGGTGAACAAAGTCCGGGTCTTCCGGCTCCTGCCAATCGTCCCAGGCAGCATTATAGGCTTGGCGGAAAATCGCCTGCGCCGGGGCTGGCAACTGGTTGCGCACGCTGTCGGGCAGGTCAGTCTCGCTCTCATAGCGCATGGGGATCTCCATCGACAAAGCTATGGTTACAGAACCCGGCATCGCTGCGGTGGTTCCCACCGCCCCCCTGTGCGCTGCCCCGGCCGGCACCCATATCTGGATCATGACAAACCGCATTCACCTCCTTGGCCTGATGCTGGCCCTTGGCCTGCTGGCGGCCCCCGCCCTGGCGGACAACCCGTTGCTGAGCCCGGCCCCCGGCACCACGCCCACCCGTGGCCCGTCGGCCCTGTCGGTGGAGCGTGACCGCGCCCAGGCGGATGCCTTGCGCTCCCGCGCCGAAGACCGGTCGCTGGGGGTCTTGCCACCGGACCCGATGCAGCAACGGGAAGCCACCAGCAACCGGCTGCAGGCCGACCAGATCACCCGCTCCCTGCAAGGGCCGGGTGCCGTGCCGATGACACCGGGCGATGAAGCCTTGCGCGACACGCTGGGCCAGGGCCAGCCCCTGCCGGGGGCGGAGATGCCGGCCCCGCGCATCAGCCATGGCCGGGCACCGGGCAAGCCGTCGCCGGTGCAATCCTCCCCGGTGCCAGATCGCAAACCGGTGCCGCCGGGGCAGTGAGGCGAGCGGGGGCTAGCCTGCTTAGATTTCCGGGAAGTCCACGTCGGTGCCGGCCACATTGTTGATCAGGTTGGTGAAGAAATTCTCCGCCACCACGGCGACGATCTCGACAATCTGGCCTTCACTGAAGCCGGCAGTCCGCACCGCATCGATGTCGGCTTGCGAGACCTTGCCGCGCGTCTCCGCCACATGCCGGGCAAAGGCGACAGCCGCTGCGGCCTTGGGTTCTTCCGATGTGCCGTGCCGGGCGCGGTCAATTTCCTCGCGGCTCAACTTGGCGAAGGTGAACCCGGTGAAACTATGGGCCGCACTGCAATACTCACAACCATTTATCGCGGCGACAGTCAGCGCAATGCGTTCCCGCGTCTTCGTGTCCAGCGCCTTGCCAAGACCCTGGTTCAAGGCGGCATGGGCATTGATGACGGCTGGGCTGTTGGACAGAACGCGGAAGAAATTGGGAACGCGGCCGAGCTTCGCGTTGATCGTGCCAAGTGTGGCCTGCGATGCTTCGGGAGCGGACTGCGGAGCGGGGATGGAAAGACGGGACATGGCCTGTACCTTTGTTTGACAGGGGAATTCGTGTACCGATCCGGGATCGGTGCGGCCTTGATTAGGCACCCACCGGAATGGGGTTCTCAACGAGGCTTTGGTTGAAGGCGTCGAAAAGGGCGTGCTCATTGGCGCCTGGATTGTCGCGCATCGGCTTGATGGCCTCGACGATCACTTCAGGATCATCGGTTGCCAGGGCCGCCAGCGTCTGCTCAATGAAGGCAGGCAGCGGCATGGCGCGCGGATCCCCGCTCTTGTAGATCAGATCGGTATCCACCCAGGGCGGCGCGATTTCCTGCACCCGCACAGTGGTGTTGCGCAGTTGGAAGCGCTGCGACAAGGCGAAGGAATGCAGGGCCGCCTTCGTTGCCGAATAGATCGCGTTACTGGCAATCGGCACAAAGGCAAGAACACTGCTGGTGTACAGGACGGTCGCCGCCGGCTTCGTTTTCAGATGCTCGATCAGGGCGGAGGTTACACGGATGGGGCCCAGCAGATTTGTGGTGATCAATGCCTGCGCAACCGCATCGTCGACAGGGCCGGATACATCGTCGAAAGGCATGAAGCCGGCATTGTTGAACACGACATTAAGATCGGGATGGTTTTCGATCAGTTCACGGGCGGCCGACTGGATGCTGTCAAGGCTGCTGACATCCAGCGTGATGGCCGCCATGCCGGGATTGGCGGCCGTAACCTCCGCGAGAAGCGCCGTGCGCCGCCCGGAAATGATCACTTTGTTACCCAGACGATGCAGGGCTTCAGCAAGACCGCGGCCAATGCCGCTGGTGCCGCCGGTGATGAAGATCGTGTTGCCGGTGAGTTTCATGAAGATAATCCTGACAAGGAGAGGATGATGCCGCAGGGATCAAAGCGCGACGGTGAAACGCGGGGCGGGCTGGGTGGCGGAAAGCTGGGGCCCCAGGGCATGGCGTGCCGCCTCATAGGCGTTCCACAGCTCAACATCCCGCAGCGCCGGGATCGTGCTGGTCTCGCCCAGGTCCAGCCCGGCGAGTGCCGCATCCACCATGTCTTCGGCCTGCATCACGATCTCGCTGGGCAGATGCTCGACCGGCAAACCACCCAAGGCCCAGAAATCGGTCCGGGTGGCACCGGGCAGCACGGCCTGTGCCCGGATGCCGCGCTCAGCCAGCTCATGGTTCAATGAGGTGGTGAAGGCCTGGACGAAGGCTTTGGTCCCGCCATAGACGCCGTTGAGCAACTCAGGCGCCACCGCCACAATGGAGGCAATATTGATCACCGTGCCGCCACCGCGGGCAACGAAGCCAGGGACCGCGGCATAGGTCAGACGCATCAGCGCCGTCACGTTCAGCCGCACCATGGCTTCCATGCGATCAACATCGCTTTCCAGCAGCTTGGTGTGGGTGCCGATACCGGCATTGTTGACCAGCGCCGTGATGCTCGCATCTTCGCGCAGCACCTTCTCGACAGCGGCCAGATCGGCCGCGTTGCCCAGGTCGGCGGCCAGCACCTCGACCGCCCGGCCAGTCTTGTCCGAAATCCGGGCTGCAAGCGACTGGAGCTTGTCCTTATTGCGCGCCACAAGGATGAGGTCATAGCCGCGCGCAGCAAGCCGGTCGGCATAGATCGCACCGATGCCGGTCGAAGCGCCGGTGATGAGTGCGGTTCCCTTGATGGTCATTGGTGTCGTCCTTGTTGAGGGAGGAATGCGTGATCGCTTCCGACAAGGACTTTATGGACCGAATGATCTATGTCTGATATGACGTATAAAGTACGTTTTTAGGACATACTGTTGAGAGGGTTCCATGCCTCACGTGTCTATGGTCCTCACGTCCGGTTTCCAGTTCCTGGCGCTGGGTGTGCAGGCCGCCTTCGAACTGGCCAATGCCTTGAAGGGAGAGGCTTATTACAGCCTCTCCATCACCTCGGTCGAAGGCGGCCCTGTCATGTCATCAAGCGGCTTTGCCGTGCCGACAACAAGGCTGAGCGAGGTGGAGCCCCTGGACACGCTGCTGCTTCTGGCTGGCCTTGTGCCGCCGCCGCCGCAAGATGAAGCAACCCTGGCCCTGTTGCGCGCCAAGGCCACCGAATCCCGCCGGGTGGCAGGCCTGTGCACCGGGGCGTTTCTGCTGGGGCAGATGGGTTTTCTGGAAGGGCGTCGTGCGACCACGCACTGGGCCTATGCCCGGCATATGCGTGAGGCCTTTCCCAATGTGCGGGTGGAGGATGACCGCATCTTCATCAATGAAGGCGCGGTCTGGACGTCAGCGGGGCTGACAGCGGGTTTGGATCTTGCCGTGGCGCTGATCGAGAAGGATCTGGGGCGCGACATGGCAAGCGCGATTGCGCGGCGGCTGGTGATGCATCATCGCCGGGCTGGTGGTCAGTCTCAACATTCGGAGTTGCTGGAGTTGGCCCCCAGCAGCGATCGCATCCAGAAGGCGTTGATCCATGCCAAGGCCCACCTTGCCAATCCGCTGACCGTTGAGGAACTGGCGGAGATCGCAGCCCTGTCGCCGCGCCAGTTCAGCCGTGCTTTCCGTGCGGAAACCGGTCAAACACCTGCCAAGGCGGTGGAACATATCCGGCTTGAGGCGGCACGCCTGATGATCGAGGAGACGCGTCACCCTATGGATCAGATCGCACGCGAAAGCGGCTTCGTCGATATCCGCCGGATGCGCGAAGCCTTTATGCGCCACTACGGACAGCCGCCACAGACCCTCCGGCGCCTCGCCAGGGTCGCCTGATCCGCGCACGGACTTTCCCGCTTCGTTGAAAGCCTCCCACCGGCATCATTATCGATCCCACGCCCGCCCCTTCCCAACCCCACCCCGTTGCTGTAGGCAGGGAGCAGAATCCCCACCCAGCACCGGACCCTTTCGCCATGATCCCCATCACCCCCTATATCTCCATCGCGGAGGAGGAGCTGCAGGAAAGCTTCCTGCGCGCCGGGGGGCCGGGGGGGCAGAATGTCAACAAGGTGGAAACGGCGGTGCAGCTACGTTTCGACGTGGCCAATTCCCCATCCCTGCCCGACTGGCTGAAACAGCGGGTGCGCGGGGTGGCGGGGCGGAAGCTGACGGCGGAGGGTGTACTGGTGCTGGTGGCGCAGGCCCACCGCAGCCAGGAGCGCAACCGCGAGGAAGCCAAGGAACGGCTGGTGGAGATTTTGGCCAAGGCGGCGGAACGGCAGGCGCCGCGCCGGGCCACCCGCCCCACCAAGGCGTCCAAGGTCCGCCGGCTGGATGAAAAGGGCAACCGTGCCGGCATCAAGAAGATGCGCGGCAAGGTCGGGCTGGATTGAACGGAAACGCCATGACGCGCAATTATGATGTGGTTATTGCCGGTGGCGGGGCCGCTGGCCTGTTCGCTGCCATTTTCGCCGGACGACGCGGCCGCCGGGTATTGGTGCTGGACCATGCCGACAAGGTGGGATCGAAGATCCTGATCTCCGGCGGCGGGCGCTGCAATTTCACCAATCTGGACACCAAGCCTGACCGCTTCCTGTCGCAGAACCCACATTTCTGCATCTCCGCGCTGAAACGCTACAGCCAGCATGATTTCATCGCCCTGGTGGATCGCCACGGGGTGAAATGGCACGAGAAGAAGCTGGGCCAGCTGTTCTGTGATGATGGCGCCAAACAGATTGTTGATCTGCTGCTGGCTGAATGCGCCGATGCCGGCGTGGATATCGCCACCCAATGCCGCATCGACAAGGTTTCCCCCCAGCCCGGCGGCGGCTTTGCCCTGACCACCAGCCGGGGGGAGATCACGGGCGACAGTTTCATCCTGGCCACCGGCGGCCCCTCCATCCCGAAGATGGGGGCGACGGATTTCGCCTTCCGGCTGGCGCGGCAATGGGGGCTGGCGCTGGTGGAGCCGCGCCCGGCCCTGGTGCCGCTGACCTTTGCCGACCGCGACCTGGAAAAGCTGCGCGACCTGTCGGGCGTGCCGCTGGAAGCCACCGTCACCTGCGGCAAGGGTCGCTTCCGGGAAGCCCTGCTGATCACCCATCGCGGTCTGTCCGGCCCCTCCATCCTGCAAATCTCCTCCTATTGGCGGGAAGGGCTGGATGTGACCATTGACCTGTCGCCCGATCTGCCGCTGGCCGAACATCTGAAGGGGCTGAAGCGGACAAGGCACAAGGCGGAACTGCGCACCATTCTGGGTGAATTGCTGCCCCGCCGCTTTGGGGAGCGGCTGTTTGAAACCGACCTGATCGGGCCGCAGCCCTTGGTCAGCCGCCCGATGGCCGATCTGCGCGACGCCGACCTGACGGCCCTGGCCCAGGCGCTGCACCATTGGCGGGTCAGCCCCAATGGCACCGAAGGCTATCGCACGGCGGAAGTAACGCTGGGCGGCGTGGACACGGCCGAGCTTTCCTCCAAAACCATGGCGGCGAAAAAGATCCCCGGCCTGTATGTGGTGGGGGAAGCGGTGGATGTTACCGGCTGGCTGGGCGGCTATAATTTCCAATGGGCCTGGTCCAGCGGCCACGCGGCCGGCATGGCTGCCTGAGTTACGTGCCAACCTGTCCAACCGGGGGGACAATCTCCACCTGGCTGGCTTCTTCGGGATTGTCATAGGACCCTATGGCGCATCGCCGGTCCGCATCCATTGAAGATGTTCTCTATTAGAGAATTTTCCTTGAAAGAGCGTTCTCTATCAGCGAATATTCGGCAATGAAGCTCGCTCTCAGCAAAGCCGCATTGAAGGGCCTGTCGAAGATGCCGCCGAAGGCCCGCACCTCCATGATGGAGAAGCTGGAAACGGTGGCGGCATCTCCCTTTGCCAGCCACCCGTTCGACGTGAAGGCGTTGACCGGCGTGAAGGACATGTACCGTATCCGCCAGGGTGACTGGCGCGCCGTGTATGAGCTGGTGCGTATCGATGACATCATGATGGTGGTCATCGTCGACATCCGTGGAGAGGTGTATAAATGAACACCATTACCCCCCTGACCATCACCGCCGATACCGTCCTGCTGGCTCGCGCCGATTATGATGCGCTGTTGGCAGCGCTGGAGGAAGCGCGGGACATCGCGACCGTGCGGCAGTTCAAGGCCGATCTGGCCGCCGGTCGGACCGAAACACTGCCCTGGGACATGGCCAGGGCTCTGCTGGACGGCGCCAACCCAGTCCGGGTCTGGCGGGAACATCGTGGCATGACCGCCCGTGCCCTGGCCGCCGCCGCCGGCATTGCGACGGGTTACCTGTCAGAAATTGAAACTGGTCGCAAACCGGGCAGCGCCACCGCGCTGAAGGCGCTGGCCACCGCCTTGCATGTTGATATGGAAGATTTGGTGCCCGCCCCCAGCACCAACGAGATGACCGCAAGGTGAGATGACAGCACCATATCTTGGACACCCCCGCCCGAAACTGGAAGTGGGCCGGCACAGGCCCGCGGCCTCCTGGCTCAGGCGCGGCGGAACCGTTCGATCTTGGCGATGCGAAAGCCCTGGCCGGAGGGGAAGCGCGGCTCTGCCCGGTAGCGCGCATCACGGTCGGTGGCGCCGGCGATCAGATAGGTGCGGCCGGCCGCCCATTCCATGCTGGTGGCCACCGGAACGCCCGGCCCATTGCCAGCGCCACCATTGAGGATCGTCACTTCCCACAATTTCGCCTGGGTCAGCGTGGCGCGGTCAACCAGGAACAGGCGTTGCTTAGGCGCCTCCTCCAGGGCGGCCAGGGCCGCTTCCTGCTGCGCCTTCTCATCATTCAGCCGCATCACCTCTGCCTGGGCGCTGGCCAGTTCATCGCCCACCTGCGACAGCAATTCGCCCAAGGTGTTGCACGCCACCTCCAGCTGGTGATGCTCCTCCTCCAGCGTGCGCATGTCGCGCTGATGCTGCACCACATCCCCTTCGATCTTGCGCAGCACGGCGGCGGCATAGGTGATGGAGACCAGAATCAGCAGGATCAAGCCGACATGGATGAACATGCGCGCCCCCGCCCCTATTCCGCCGCCATGATACCCGCCGGGGGCGGGATGGGACGCGACGGGCTGAACCCGGCATCGGCCGAGAAGGTGGCGCGCAGCATCTTGGCTGCATCATCGGCATTGTCGGCCCAGATTTCCACCAGATGGCGGACATTGCGCAGCTTGCAATCCTTCACCAGCGTCTGGCCAATGGTGAAGCTGCTGGCCAGTGTCATGGTGGATTGGAAGAGCTGGCGGCCACCCGCCGGCTCCCCCAGCTCATGCACGATGACGTAATTATCCTGTTCGGCCTGCTGCACCCGGCGCTTGGCCTCCGCCAGCTGGTTGGCCATGGCCTTGCGGTCCACCTCCGCCTGGCGCACCCTTTCCTGGGCCTGACGGTAATTCTCCTTCAATTCTTCCTGCTTGCGGTGAAGCTCCCGGTTGCGCTCCTTCTGGCGCAGTAATTGCGCACGCCTGGAATAGAACAGCACCTGCCGGACGAGCGCGATGCTGACCGCGCCGATGGCGGACAGCAGGGCGACGACGAACAGGGTGAGATTGACTTCCAACGGGGCAACCTTCGCGCAGCAGAAATGGGCGAATACGCGGCCGACAAACGGCCAACGCCGCCAGGATATCACCAATAATTACCACGGTCGCGCGGCAGCGCCTAACCCAAAGGGATAGTTTGGCCGCGCGCCACAACCAAATCTGCCCGGGCCAGATCATCAGCAAAGGCCGGGCTGGCCAGATAATGCAGTTCGGCCAATCGTGGTTCCGTCAGCGGGTCCAGGGCTGCCAGAATTTCATCGGGATATCCCGGATGCACCATCACCAGCAGGCCCGGCCGGGCCTTGGTCAGGAATCGCCGCATCCGGGCCGGGAAATCCCCGTCAAATCCATAGACCCCGGCGAAGCCCCGGTTGGTGGGAATGCCGCGACGCTGCGCCGCCGCCGCCAGCCCCAGGGCCAGGGCGGCGATCAGCCCCGCCTTGGCCGGGGCGACACCGCGGGCCAGAATGGCACCCGGCCCCGCCGCACAATTGCGCAGCCAGACGCGGCCAGCGGGATAGCGCCGCGCCATTTCATCCAGCAGCGGCCCGCGGATGCCGGGCAGCAGATGCACATGCTGGTGCCCGTCGATGAAATCCGGCGCGCGGCCCAGCGCATCCTCAAACCGGTCCAACTGGCGGGCAATCTCCGCCGCGATCAGGCGGCGGGGGGCCGGATCGCGCAGCCGCCCCACCAATGACCAGCCCATCCAGCGGCCGATCCCCGGCAACTGCCCACCGGGTGCCAATACCCCCAGATCGCCCAGCGGCGACAAGCCGCCGGTCAGGGTCAGGTGCAGCCCGGCCTGAAACCCGGCGGGGGCCGCGGCCAGAAGGCGCGCATGGTCGGGCCAGAGCGGGCTTGGCACCATCGCCCCCGTACCGGACAGGCGCCCGGCTGCCGCCAGTTCCAGCACCGCATCGCTGATGCCGGGGGAAAGCGCGTAATCATCAGCAATCAGGGTGACGGGAATCGGGCTCATGATGCGGGAGCCCCCGTACCCGTCCCTTCCAGCCCGCTGGGCAGCGGGGCGGCGGGGTCGCCGACAAAGGCCGCCACATCGCGCCAGACCGTTTCCGCCTGCAAATCCCGCAACAGCATGTGCCAGCCTTGCGGGTAGCGCACGCGGCGGATGCTGGCGTCGGCGGGCAGGCTGGCCAGGGCCTGGGCCACCGGGACCGGCGGGATCACCTGTTCATGCTGCCCATACATCACCAGGGTGGGGCCAGGCAGATGGCCCATGGCCGCCATGGCCTGATCCATCAGATCGGTCAGCCCGCGCACCGCATCCACCCGTGTGGCGCGGATCATCAGCGGGTCGCGGCCCAGCGCCACCAGCATGGGGATATTGTCGGACGCCTGAATTTTCAGCCCGCGCGGCGGGGTCAGCTCCATCCAGGGCACGGTCCAGCCAGCCAGCGCCAGGGCCCAGCGCTGGTAAAAGGGCATGGTCGACCGCGACCAGACGGCGGGGGCAGACAGAATCAACCCGGCCACCCCTTCCGGCAAAGGCTGGCCAGCAAAGCGGCTGGCCACCACCGCCCCACCCATGCTTTCCCCCAGCACATAAAGCGGCAGATCGGGATAGGCCGCGCGCACGGCGGCAATGGCGGCCGAAAGATCGGCCCCCAGTGTGGGGATGCCGGGCCAGATGCCGCGGTTGGGCGTATCGCCGAATCCGCGCTGATCATAGGCCAGGGTGACAATCCCCTGTCCGGCCCAGTAGCGGCCCGGCAGGGCAAAGGCATTGCCATAATCATTGAAGCCATGCAGGGCCAGGATGACGGCGCGCGGCCGCACCCCCTCTGCCGGGGCCCAGCGCCGCAGCGGCACCGACAGCCCGTCGGCCAGGGTCAGCCGTTCCGCCGCCAGGGCGGGCATGGTGTGTGCCGGCCCCATCGGTTGATAGGTGCCGGCACAGCCGCTGATCAGAAAACAGCCCAGCAGCGCCAGCAGCCGGA
This sequence comes from Niveispirillum sp. BGYR6, assembly GCF_027568365.1. Classification (NCBI taxonomy): domain Bacteria; kingdom Pseudomonadati; phylum Pseudomonadota; class Alphaproteobacteria; order Rhodospirillales; family Azospirillaceae; genus Niveispirillum; species Niveispirillum sp. BGYR6. Next base: position 91,806 of record NZ_JANLNL010000004.1, read on the forward strand.
TCAACAGGCCCGGCCGCAGCCGGCCGTTTTCAGCGATAATCGGCATCCGTGGCAGGCGCGCGGGTAAGCTGCAGGAACACATCCTCCAGATCGCTTTCAACGATGGAGAGATCCTTCACCGACAGGCCAGCGGCCGCCATGGCGCCCAGCAGGTCGGCCACCCGCGTCTGGCTGGGACGGTAACGCACCACCAGCCGCTGCGGATTCTGCAGGCTGACATCATAGCCCGCCAGTTCAGCCGGCACCGCCGCCAGCGGTGCTTCCAGCGTCACCACCATTTCCTTAGCATCGATGCGGCCCAGCAGGGCCTCCTTCGATTCGCAGGCCACCACCTGACCATGATTGACGATGGCGATGGTGTCACACAGCTCTTGGGCTTCTTCCAGATAATGCGTGGTCAGCACCACCGTGGTGCCGGCCTGATTCAGTTCGCGCACATAGGCCCACAGGCTTTGCCGCAGTTCGACATCCACGCCGGCCGTCGGCTCATCCAGCACCAGCACGGGCGGGGCATGGACCATGGCCTTGGCCACCATCAGCCGGCGGCGCATCCCGCCCGACAGGGTGCGGGCATAGGCATTGGCCTTGTCCTTCAGCCCCACCGCCTCCAGCAGCCGGTCGGTCTGGCGCTCGGCCTTGGGCACACCATAGAGCCCGGCCTGCAGGTCCAGAATTTCACGCGGGGTGAAGAAAGGATCCAGGTTCAGTTCCTGCGGCACGATGCCGATGGCGGCCCGGGCCGAGCGCGGATGCCGGTCGATATCGATGCCCCAAATGGCCGCCGTGCCGCCGGTTTTGTTCACCAGCCCGGCCAGAATGTTGATCGTCGTGCTTTTGCCCGCGCCATTCGGCCCCAGCAGACCATAAATGGACCCGCGCGGCACCGACAGGTTGATGCCCTTCAGCGCTTCCTTCGGCGGGGCCTTGCCATTGCCACGATAGGTCTTGCGCAGATCGCGGATATCAATGGCGGCTTCGGGCAGGCTGCCGGACGGATCGGCGGCAAGGGTCCGGCTTACACTGTCGGGCATGTCGATCATATCCTGGATCAAGGCAAAGGGACCGGGCGGGCGTGCCCTTGGGTTACACCCGCCCGCAGGCAGGGTCAATTTATGCGCAAGGGGCAGGGGCAGCTTCCATGCATTCATCCCGCCCGCTTCCTGCCCATTGCGCAAATGGCAAGCGGTAGTATGATGCGGCCGCGAAATCGCATCTGTGATCACCATCATCCAAAGGAACGTCCCATGCAGCCGCTGGAAACCATCTACATCGACGATGATACCGTCGGCTGCGATGGCGGTGGCGGGGCGCTGGGCCACCCGCTGGTCTATCTGCCGCTCACCCCCACGGGTCAGGTCACCTGCCCCTATTGCAGCCGCCTCTATATCCAGACTGAGGAAAGCAAGGCCGCCGGCGGCCACGGCCACTGATCCGGCGGCCACGCTCCCTGTCATGATCACCCCGGCCCGGCTGACCCAATGTCACCCCGGCCGGGGGACGATCCATCCGGCCTGTGGCCGCGCGACAGCGGCTGACCGCTGGCTTGGAAAATTCTCTTCCGTGTTGCGGTTCCACGCTGAACCGCCGCTGGGCGGCCAAAAGCCTGCCCCATCCCCCCGGATAAAATACGGCCACATTGGTTGATCCCGGCGACGCCTTGTTGCGCCACCCTGCGCCCGCCGACCCGGTCGATATAACCTTTCGCACAGTTTAGCGATCACGATGCATGAAGACGATTGCAGACTGTGCGTCACCGTCTATAGTGTTATGATGCATCTTGAGCACGATTACTTGTAAACCAAAAGTTAACAACATCCATCCGTTTCCATTATGTCATTCATTTTTCCGTTCTATCCTCTTCCCCGTCCCGGATCGATCTGCCCCGCATCATGACATCTCCCCGCCTTCGTCTTTCTGTAACGCGGTTGCCCTTTGTCGGGGAACGCGCTGATGGGCGCTTCGGCTATTGGGTTCTGCCTGTATTGGCCGATGATGCCGACCCGCGCATCCAGGGGCGCACCTTTGCCGCCTGGTTCCTGCTGTATGAGGAAGCCAACGGCAAACCTGCCGCACGCGAATTGATGGATAAGATCGAACGGGAGATGCCGTCGCGCTACCCGGCGGTGGACCGGGCTTTCCTGTGGGAAATCAGCCGCTCGCACGCCAGCAAGACATCCAGTGCCGCCTGATCAAGGGCAGGCAATTCCGGCCCGGCACAACCAGGTGGTGCGCAAGCCAAGGGCGTGGATGCGCCCGCCTGGCGCTGAAGGAACATGCTTAAGCCGGAAGCCATGACCATGGCTTCCGGGTGTTAGCTTTGAACAGGCTTACTTCACCAGTACCCGGTGCAGGATCACCCCGGTGATGGCGCAGCCGCCCAGCACCAGACACATGGGCAGCGGCGTACCGTCGGACAACAGCCCGACCAGCGCCCCGGCCGCCGCCCCTGTGCAGAGCTGCAGCGCGCCTGACAAGGCCGAGGCCGACCCGGCCAGATGCGGGAAGACGGAGAGCGAGCCGGCCATGCCATTGGCCCCCACCAGCCCCATGCAGCCCAGATAGAAGAACAGCGGCACCATCAGCCCGAACAGCCCGCCAAAGCCGGTCAGCGCGATCAGCGGCAGCACCAGCCCGATGCCAGCCGTCACATAAAGCCCCAGCTTCATCAGCCGGTCCAGACCATGGCGCATGACCAGCCGGCTGTTGACGGCGCTCATCGCCATCATGGCGATGACATTGGCCCCGAAATAGTAACCGAAATGCTCCGGCGAGACCTTGAAATACTCAATATAAACAAAGGGTGTGCCGGAGATATAGGCGAACATGCCGGCAAACACGAAGCCACCGGACAGCGAATAGCCCAGGTAGCGGCGGTTGCTCAGCAGGGTCAGATAATTACGCAACATGCCGGCATTCTGGTGCTGTCCGGGCGATCTTGTCTCCGGCAGGTACAGCAGGCCCAGCAGTGACAGCACGCCGAAGCCGCAGAGAATCCAGAACACGCCGCGCCAGCCCAGATAGACCAGCACTTGCCCGCCCAGAATCGGCGCCACCATGGGGGCCGCCGCCGTCACCAGCATCATCAGTGACATGACAGACGCGGCGCGGTTGCGTTGAAACAGGTCGCGGATCATGGCGCGGGCCAGCACGGGCGGCGCACAGGCGCCGGCCCCCTGCACCACGCGCCAAGCCATCAGCGACCAGATATTGGTGGAAAGCGCACAGCCGATAGAGGCGATGACGAACATGATGATGCCGGCCGCCGCCGGCAGCCGCCGGCCATAGCGGTCGCCCAGCGGCCCCCAGATCAGCTGGCTGATGCCCAGACTGCCCAGAAAGGCGGACAGGGTGAGCTGAACCAGGGCCGGGTCCGTGCCCAGATCACGGGCGATCTGCGGCAGGCCCGGCAGATACATATCAATCGACAGCGGGCCGAACATGCAGAGCAGGCCCAGAATCGTCACGAACAGCCGGAAGCTGGTGCCGGGCGGCAGGCCCGGCGATCCATCCTGTTCCATCTGTCCGCCGGCGCCGGCAAGGCTAATCGCATCCACTTGTTCGCGGCCGCGCATCGTTGAAAACCCATATATCGACGAGAGAATAGCAGGCCGGAAAGCGCATCGGCCATTATTAAAGATAACATTCCGGCATGGTCGCTTGAATGCCCCCTGGCCCCATGGCAGCCGCCCTTATGCTGCATAGCAACATGAGGCGTGTGCCGCCGGGCCATGCGCGGGCAGTGCTGGCGGGCGGATGCTGCTTTGGGTATTGTCCGCGCCATCGTGGCGGCCCTGGTACGGGGGCGCCCACCCATTGCCGTGCAGGACGCCCTTGCCATGAAGTTCTTTGTTGATACCGCTGACCTGGCCGAAATCCGCGATCTGGCTGCCACCGGCCTGCTGGATGGCGTGACCACCAACCCGTCGCTGGTGGCCAAGGCCGGCCGCAACTTCATCGAACTGGTCGCGGAAATCTGCGACGTGGTCAGCGGCCCGGTCTCTGCTGAGGTGGCCGCCACCGATTTCGACACCATGCTGAAGGAAGGCCGCCATCTGGCCAAGATCGCCCCGAACGTGGCGGTGAAGGTGCCGCTGACCCCGGCCGGTCTGAAGGTCTGCCGCACGCTGGCCAATGAAGGCACCATGGTCAATGTGACCCTGTGCTTCTCCGCCGCCCAGGCCATCCTGGCCGCCAAGGCTGGTGCTGCTTTCATCTCCCCCTTCGTCGGTCGCCTGGATGATATCGGCCAGAACGGCCTGACCCTGATCCAGGAAATCGTCGAGATCTATGCCAACTACCCGGCCTTCACGACCGAGGTGCTGGTGGCGTCGGTGCGCAACCCGATCCATGTGGTGGAATCGGCCCGCATGGGTGCGCATGTCGCCACCATGCCGCCGAACGTGATCCGCCAGCTGGCCGGCCATGTGCTGACCGACAAGGGCCTGGCCCAGTTCGTCTCCGACTGGGCCAAGACCGGCCAGTCGATCCTGGATCAGGAAATCCCGGTCCGGAAGTAAGTGATACAGCCCCCTCCGCCGGAATCGGGGGAGGGGGCCTGTTTTCTGCTGCCATGGAAGGTTCGCGCTCATGACCATCGGCCCCGATCCAAGCGCCAATGCCGCGATGGATGAGTTGACGGCCGATGATGTGGCGGAATTCCTGAAAGAACATCCGGACTTCCTGACCCGCCGGCCGGATGTCATTCCGTACCTGATCCCCCCCGCCGGTTCGCATGGCGATGGTGTGGTGGATATGCGGCAATATCTGCTGGAAAAGCTGCGGGGAGAGCTGGGGCGCCTGTCCGACCAGCGGCGGGAACTGGTGGAAACCACCCGGGCCAATTTCCTCAACCAGCAACGGGTTCATGCCGCCGTGCTGCACCTGCTGGCAGCGCAAGGGCTGGAAGAGCTGGTGCGCGCCGTGACCGGCGATCTGGCGGTGCTGCTGGACCTGGATGCCGCCGTGCTGGTGATGGAAAATCCCGATGACAAGATTGCCGTGCTGGCCCCGCTGACCGGCCCGGCCGGGCTGGTAATGACCCCGCCAGGGGCGGTGAACCGCCTGCTGGGCCGGTCCGATGTGGCGCTGCGCGGGGATATTTTCGGGGCGGCCGACCTGTGGGGCCATTGCGAATTCCCCGTGCGGTCGGAAGCCCTGGTCCGCCTGCGCTTTGGCGCGACGGAGATGGGGGAGGGGACGGAGGGGCTGCTGGCCTTCGGTTCCATGGAACCGGACATGTTCCATCCCGGCCAGGCGACCGACCTGCTGGTCTTCCTGGCTGGCGTGGTGGAACGCGCCATCACCCTGCGGCTGGATTGAGGATATGGCGGGGCCGGCCCCCTTTCTGGGTTTCGCCGCCCAGCCCGATCTGGCAGACGCCATTGACCGTTGGCAGCGCTGGCTGGTCAATGAAAAGGGCTGTGCCCCGGCAACGCTGAAATCCTACAGCACCGATTTGGCGGGTTTCCTGGCGTTCATCGCGGAATATCGGGGGCGTGCGGCGGGCCTGAACGATCTGTCTGCGCTGGGATTGGCTGATTTTCGCGCCTGGCTGTCGGCGCGGGCAGGGGAGGGGGCGGCGGCAGGCACGCGGGCACGCGGGCTGGCCGGGGTGCGCAACCTGTTCCGCTGGCTGGATCGGCAGGGGATTGTGCATAATCCGGCCATCCAGATTCTGGGCAGCCCCAAGGTGAAACGCCCGCTGCCCCGGCCGCTGACCGCCCCTGATGCGGTGCAATTGCTGGATGCGGCGGCAGAGTTGCCGGAAGCGCCCTGGATCGGGCTGCGCGACCGGGCCTTGCTCACCCTGCTCTATGGCTGCGGCCTGCGCATTTCCGAAGGGCTGGCCCTGAACCGCCATGATCTGCCGCCGGGGGCGGAGACGGTGCGGGTACTGGGCAAGGGGGCCAAGGAACGGCAGGTGCCGCTGCTGCCGGCCGTGCATCAGGCCGTGGCGGCTTATCTGGAGGCCTGCCCCTTCCGTCTGCCGGGCAGTGCGCCCCTGTTTCTGGGCGCGCGGGGCGACCGCCTGAATGCCTCTGTGGCGCGCAAGGCGGTGCAGGCGCTGCGCGGGTTGCTGGACCTGCCGGACAGTGCCACCCCCCATGCGCTGCGCCACAGCTTTGCCACCCATCTGCTGGGCAGCGGGGCCGATCTGCGCGCCATTCAGGATTTGCTGGGCCATGCCAGCCTGTCCACCACCCAGCGCTATACTGATGTGGATGCGGAAACACTGCTCTCCGTCTATGAAAATGCCCATCCCAGGGCCTTGGGCAAAGACAGGTAGTACCAACCGGCCTGAAGGTTGACCTTCAGGCCGGTTGGCGGCCCGCCGCTCGTGCGGCGCAAGCCAAGGGCGCGGAAGCGCCCGCTTGGCGATGACAGAGATTGGGATAATCACCCAACCCGCAGGTCGGCCAGCCGCAGGCCCTGGGCCAGTTGCCGCTGGCCGGCCACATCATGAATGCCGATCTGCACGGAACCCGCCGCCCAATCCACCTCGATCAGGCCGAAATTCTGTGACCGGTACGCCTCCCCCACCCGGCGCGCGTTGGGCGGCAGCACCGGCCATACCTCCGTCAGGCCGGAAGAGGTGAAGTCCCACAGCGGATAGGGGACATTCAGGTCCAGGCGGGAAAATTCGGCATAATGCGTATCGCCGGAAATGCAGAACAGGCCATTGGCCCGTTTCTGGCGAATCACCTCGATCAGGCGCTGGTGATCATGGGTGAAGTTGATCCAGGCCTCCCAGCCGGGAAAGTCGGAAACGACCTGAAGCGAGGAGGCCAGGATACGCAGGTCGGCCGGCTGGGCCAGCCGTTCTTCCAGCCAGCGCCACTGGGTCTCCCCCATCTGGCTGGCCCCATCTTCCGGCTGGCGTTCATAGGGACCGGGCACGGATTTGCCCGCCGCATGGCGGGCCTTGGCCCAGGTCTCATAATCCTGCCCGCCCATATCGATGGTCTTCAACGGTGCCCGGTTCCAGCGCAGGTCCGGCAGGATGATCTGCAGGCGCTGGCCGGCGGGCCCGAACAGGTAATCGGTATAGATGCCATCGGCCCGGCTGCGGCGGATGCTGTCGGCCGGTTCTCCGAAGAAATCACAGAACAGGCGGCGGCTTTCCGCCTTCATCGGGTAATCGGCGCCAGCATCATTCTCGCCGAAATCATGATCGTCCCAGGTGGCGACGATGGGCACGGCGTCGCGCAGCTTGCGAAAGCCCGGCTTGGCCGCCAGCAGGGCATATTTGGCCTTCATGTCCTCGACATTGCGGGTGTCGAGATAGACATTATCCCCCAGCAGAATCATCAGGTCCGGCTTGGCCGCCAGAATGGCGTCCCAGATCGGCTGATCCTTGCTTTGATGCGCGCAGGAGCCGAAGGCGATGCGGGTCGGCGTGGCCGTCGGTGCCAGCCGTTTCACCGACTGGGCACTTACCTTCGGTGCCACCGTGGCAGCGGCGGAAAGGGCGGCCATGCCGGTCAGCAGGGTGCGGCGATCAAGCGGGGAACGGGACATCGGTTGCATCCTGACATGGGAAAGGCGCCGGGGAACGCATCCCCCGGCGCCTCTCGTAATAACCTGATTTTAGAACTGCTTCTTCAGGGAGATGAAGAACTGGCGCGGCGCGCCGGCCAGCATCGTCTGGGCATTGCCCTTCGGATCGCTGTTCACGAAACCGTTCGACCCGATGGTGGAGACATATTCCTTGTCGAACAGGTTGGTGACATTGGCCTGGATTTCCATGCCTTCCAGCCACGCCCCGCCTTCGAAACGATAACCGACAGTGGCATCAACCAGCGCGTAGCTGTCCACCGAGCCATCATTCAGATAGGTGTAATAGCGCTTGGAGGTGTAGGACGCCCCCAGCTTGCCGAACAGGTTGCCGTCATCATAGGAGACCTCGCCCTTCAGCAGATGCTTGGGCGAATTGACGACGGTCTTGTCCTTGGTGCGGATGGTGTCTTTCCCATCCAGCACATCGTCATCATAGGAACTGTCATTGTAGGTGTAGGAGGCGAACAGCGACACCGCGTCGGTCAGGTTATAGGTACCAGCCGCTTCCAGGCCGCGCGTCGTCACGCTGCCGACATTCTGCAGGGAGGGCGGCAGACCCAGGATGCCGGACCCGACAGTGACCGTCAGCAGACGGTTATCAAATTTCACATCATAGGCGGCGAGCACGCCCTGGAACCGCTCCACCCGGAAGCGCCAGCCCAGTTCGAAGGTGCGGCTGGATTCCGGTTCCAGCGTGCCACGGATCTTGTTGAAGGCTTCCGCCGTGGTGCTGAACGGCCCGCCAGTGCCCGACGATTCGAAGGCACGCATATTTTCGGCATAGGAACCGAAAATCTGATGCTCGTTGGTGATGTCGAACAGGAAGCCGGCCTGGGGCAGGAAATTATCCTCGGCCTTGATGGTGCCGGTCTTCACCGGGCCCGTCAGCGTATTGGCCTTGTTTTCCACATTGACCGACTTGAAGCCGGCATTGACGGTCAATGCATCGGTGACCCGCCAAGCGTCGGACAGGTGGAACTGCGTGGTCTTGGTGTTGAAGCTATATTCCCACTGGGTAAAGAACGGCCCGGTCTGGAACTGGGTGGCCGAACGGCCCGGCGAGGTGCGGTTCAGCCCATAGAAGCGGCGAGCATGGTTGAAATCATTATCTTCAAACCAGACGCCACCATTGATCTTGTGATCGCCCAGCTCCACCGTCAGGCCGCCGATGCCACCGAACCGCTCAATATCATATTCGGTGGTGCGGATAGAGATCGGGCCGCCGCCCGGCGTCTGCAGATAGGGGGTGAACCAGACGCCCTGGCCCTCATTCTTGTGGCCATAGCCGGTCAGGTCCAGCGTCACCACATCATTGATCGGGTAGTTCAGGGTCAGCGCGCCGACCGTATCCTTGCGCAGGCCGGCGGCATCATAATAGGCATCGTCCTGGGACTGCACCGGGGCCGGATAGGCACCTTTGACATTGCCGTTATAGATATCGGCCACCTGAACAGCCAGACCCCAGTTCTTGGCGAAATTGTCCCAGTCATAGCCGAGCCGGTTGATCATCGACAGGGACAGATCCTGGTAATCATTCTCGCGCCGGTCGGACCAGTTGACCCAGCCCGTCAGCGTGCCCTCGCCCACCGGCTGCACCGCCTTGAAATTCAACTGATCCTGGCGCTGGATGCCATCGCCCTTCCACTTTTCCGCATTCTGGCGGGTATAGCTGAGATAGGCGCGGGTGCCGGTGGACAGCTCCCCGGTTTCCAGCCGCACGAAGCCACGGCCGGTATTTTCCGACCCGAACATGCCGGCGACGGTGGCGCCGGCATCCTTGGACGGATCGCGGGAGGTGAACTGCACCGTGCCGCCCAGATTGCTGGTCGATGCGGTGGCCAGCGAACCGGCCCCCTGCGCCACCGTCACCGCCCCGACATTTTCAGAGCTGATGGCGCGAGAGATGTGCAGGCCGTTATGGTTGCCATAGGACATGTCGCCCAGCGGCACCCCATCCAGGGTGAAGCCCAACTGGGTCTGGTTGAAGCCACGGATGCTGATGCGGGCCGACCATTCATAGGCGCCGAACGGATCGGCGGACTGGAAGCTGACGCCCGGCAGCTTGTCGATCGCCTTCAGCGGGCTGGTGCCCGGCGCTTCCAGCGCGATGGCGGCGGCGGTCACACCCTGGACCTGCCGGGCCTCACCACGGCCGAAAACGATAATCTCGTCGATCATCTCCGCCGCATCGGCCACCTGGGTCGCATCGGTAGCCGTGGTGGTCTGGGCCAAAGCCGGCGTGGCGGCGAACAGCAGGGCCAGCGCGGTGCCGGCCAGAAGGCGCTTGTCAGTCATGATGAGGCTTCCCTTACAACACCGCTGTTTGGCTTATATTGCGGCGCAGCATGGCGATAGCAGGGGAGCGTTTCAGGATTTTGACAGTCAAGTTCCTGAATTATTAACCTTATTCTCTCAACCCATGACCTGATCCGCCGTCAGGGCGCGGCACGCCTGCGGCAAAGCTGCATTGAAGGCACCGCCCGCCCAAGCTAGAACAGGCATCTCGCAACCATTCACCAGACAATCCCGGACCAGGGGCGGAGAGTTTCATGCAGCCGATGTGGCGTGTCGCGTTCGAAGTGCCGGAGGCGCTGGTCCCCGTTTTCGCCGATATGGTGGAACCGCATGTTGATGCCGTTTCCACCTTCGAGCTGCAGGAAGGCGGCCAGTGGCTGATCGAATGCACCTCCTATAACGAGCCCGACACCACGCGCATCGGCATGAAGCTGGCCGTGCTGGCCGCCGCCCATGGCATCGCCGAACCGGAGATGACCAAGGAGCCGCTGGCCCCCATCGACTGGGTGACCCAGACCTATCTCAGCTTCCCGCCGATTACGGCCGGCCGCTTCTTCATTCATGGCAGCCACCATAAGAAGCCCGTACCCAAGGGCAAGATGGGGCTGCAGATCGAAGCCGCCATGGCGTTCGGCTCGGGCGAGCACGCCACCACCCAGGGCTGCCTGCGCGCCATTTCCGAACTGGCCGCCAAGGGGCGCATCAAGGATGCGCTGGATATGGGCTGCGGCTCCGGCATCCTGGCCTTTGCGCTGGCCAAGCTGGCCCATGTGCCGGTGATCGGCGTGGATATTGACGAGCTGTCGATTGAGATCGCGCAGGAAAATGCCAAGCTGAACCGGGTGCACAAGCTGGTGAAGCTTTATGCCGCCAATGGCTATGCGGCGGAAGCCGTGCGCCGGCATGGCAAGTTCGACCTGATCGTCGCCAATATCCTGGCCCGCCCGCTGGCCAAAATGTCGCCCAGCCTGCGCCGCCACCTGCAACCGGGTGGCACCGTCATCCTGTCCGGTCTGCTGCACCGGCAGGAACCGCTGGTGATCAACGCCCACCGCGCCCAGGGCCTGCGGCTGGTCAAGCGCTTCCGCCTGGGTGACTGGTCCACCCTGGTGCTGAAGGGCTGATGCCCGGATGACCGCGCCAGGGACAGGCGGTGACGTCGTCTCTTGCTCCCTCCCTGCCTCCCCCGCGAAAGCGGGGGTCCAGGGGCCAAGGGCAATAAAGTGTGGTTCTTGCGGCCCCTGGATCCCCGCTTCCGCGGGGAAGGCACCTGGTTCCAGGGGACTATGTTGGTGCCTATGAGCGCCGACCGGGGCGCCCCGTGGAAGGGCGTCCCCCCGCCTGCCCCTCAAATCAACGTCCGCACCGCACCCGCCAGCGCATAGAGCCCCAAGGCGGCCAGCAGGATGCCGGTGCCGATATTGATCCAATGCACACTGTTGCCCGTCACCCGGCGGCGCAGCAGGGTGACGCCGCCGCACAGGATGGCCCACCAGAGCAGCGATCCCAGAAAGATACCCGCCACCAGCGTGGCATCCTGTGCCGGCCCCTTGGTATGGCCGAAACTGACCACGATGGTGCCGATGCCCAGGATGGTCACCGGGTTGGTAATGGTGAACAACAGGCCCGTCGCCACCGACGCCGGCAGGTTGCCCGCCACCGGCACCGCCGTCAGCGGTTTGGGATCGCGCAGGAAACTATGGACAGCCACCCCCAGCAGGAACAGGCCGCCCACGATCTGCAGCGCCAATATATTGCCGGTGATGATATCCAGCACGGCGGTGATGCCAAAGGCGGCAATGGCGCTGAAGCCGGCATCGGCGATGGCGGCCCCGATGCCAGTGGCGAATCCAGTCGCCAAGCCGCGTTCCAGGCTGCGACGGATGCATAACAGGCCGGTGGGGCCAACCGGGGCGGCAATGATCAGGCCCAGCACCATTCCCCGCCACAGGATGCCCATTTCTTCCAGCAATCGACGCACTCCTGCAACAGGGTCAAGGCACTGTCACATCACCTTCACGCTGACGCATGACAGGCGGTTTTGGTTAAGGCAGGATAACGATCATGTCTGACCGTCATCCCCCCGCACACGACCCGCTGGACGAGATCAACCTGCACCTGCTGCGGGAGCTGCAGCGCGATGCAAGGCAATCTTTCGCCGATCTGGCCCGCCAGGTGGGGCTGACCGCCCCGGCCGTGGCGGAGCGGGTGCGCCGGATGGAAGCCTCGGGCCTGATACAGGGCTACCGGGCGGAGGTCAACCATGCCGCCCTCGGGCTGCGGCTGAATGGCTTTGTGCGCCTGCGCATCCTGCCCGGCCGGGATCAGGCGCTGGTACGATTCGCCGCCAACCGGCCGGAGGTGCTGGAATGCCATCAGGTGACGGGGGATGAAAGCTATCTGCTGCGCATCGGTGCGCGCGATGTGCATCATCTGGACCGGCTGCTGACCCAGCTGGCCGATTATGGTGCCACCCATTGCGTGATGCTGCTGTCCACCCAGGTGGAGCACCGGGTTCTGGAGCCCTTGCCGGCATGAGTACGATCACCGCCGGGGCCAAGGGCCCCACCCTGCGACGCGCCACCCTGGTGGGGGCCAGCGCCATCCTGATCTGGTCCACCCTGGCGCTGTTGACAGCCCTGGCCGGGCCGGTGCCGCCCTTTCTGCTGGTGTCGCTGTCCTTCGGCGTCGGCGGGCTGGTCAGCCTCTGCCTGCTGCTGGTGCTGGGACGTCCGCTGGCCCCGCTGCTGCGCCAGCCCTGGCCGGTCTGGGCGCTGGGGATCGGCGGGCTGTTCGGCTATCATTTCCTCTATTTCCTGGCCCTGCAATCCGCACCGGCGGCAGAGGCCAACCTGATCAATTATCTCTGGCCGCTGCTGATCGTCGTCTTTGCCGGGCTGCTGCCCGGTGAAAGGCTGGGCCGGGCGCAGGTGCTGGGGGCCTGCTGCGGGCTGGCCGGCACCTTGCTGCTGGTTACCGGCGGCGCGGGGCTGGCGGTGAAGGCGGAATATCTGCCCGGATATCTCTCCGCCATTGCCTGTGCGGTCACCTGGGCCGGCTATTCAGTGCTGTCACGCCGCTTCGGCGCAGTGCCGACAGAGATTGTCAGTTTCTTCTGTCTGGCCACGGCCGCCCTGTCCGGCCTCTGCCACCTGCTGTTTGAGGTGACGGTCTGGCCGCAGGGCTGGGGCTGGGCCGTGGTGGCGGCCATGGGCATCGGGCCGGTGGGGCTGGCCTTTTTCGTCTGGGACCATGGGGTGAAGCGCGGCGATATCCAGACGCTGGGGGCACTTTCCTATGCCACACCACTGCTGTCCACCGCCCTGCTGATCCTGGCTGGTCGCGCCGCACTCAGCTGGGTGGTGGGCGCCGCCTGCCTGCTGATCGTCGGCGGCGCCGTGGTGGCGGGCCGGCGGCTGCGGGGATAGAAAACCCCGCCTTGATCGCGACCTGACCGATCAAGTCAGATTTTGCGTCTCGTCAGACGCTGGGCGGCGGCATCCGCGCCCTTGGTTTGGGTGATTAAAGCACCAGGATGGCGCGGAAATCCCGCATCCGTGCCTCCGTGGGGGCGGGGGGCAGCAGATCGTCCAGGCTGGCGAAAAAATGCAGGGCCTCCCCCTGATCCAGCAGGCTGCCCGGTTCCAGCCCCAGCGCCAGGGCGCGCGACAGGCTGTCCGGGTGCAGCAGGGCGCCGGCAGCCGTGCCCCCGCTGTCCAGCCCCTCGGTATCGGCTGCCAGCGCCCAGATGTCGCGGGCGCCATCCAGTGCCAGCCCCAGGCCCAGCAAATAGGACAGGTTGCGGGCAAGGTTATCCTGGCCGCGCAGCCGCTGCGGGCTGGCGCTGGAGAAAATCACTGTGCCCGGCGGCGTGGCCCGTGCCAGATCGGCATGGGGCCGCACCAGGGCCGCGACGCTGGCATCCGGCACGGTCTCCAACTGGATGGTTTCCAGGCCCAGATCGCTGGCCATCGCTGTGGCCGCTGACAGGGCGGCGGCAGACCGGTCACGGGAGGGGTGGGGCTGCCGGTCGGCACTGGCGGCCAGTGCCGTCTGGTAAAGCTGACGCAGCAGATCGGGTGGCGTCTGGGTCATGGCGTTATTCCTCCATGGCGGGACGGGTTCCCCTGAACCATTCATGAAACACCGGTGACGGGCAGTTGGCTCCGCAAGGCAGGTGTGATGCCGCCCCTTTGCGGCCGCCCAATGATGCGTTAAAGCTGGGGAACCATGCTGGAAGCCCCTCTCGACACCCCCCTGCTGACCGCGGCCGATCCGGCCCCCGTTCGGCTGCTGAACCCGCAATCGGCCAGCCCGATCCTGCTTGTCTGCGACCATGCCGGCAATTCGGTGCCGCAGGCGCTGGGCGACCTGGGCGGGGTGCCGGCGGCAGAACTGGACCGGCATATCGGTTGGGATATCGGTGCGGCGGCGGTGACGGCGGAACTGAGCCGGCGGCTGGATGCAGCCGCCATCCTCACCGTCTATTCGCGTCTGGTGGTGGATTGCAACCGCCGCCCGGATGACCCAACCAGTATGCCTACCGTCAGTGACGGTACGCCGATTCCGGCCAATGCGGATATGTCCCCAGCCGCCCGGCAGGCGCGGCTGGATGCTTTGTTCCATCCCTATCATCAGGCGATCAGCGCCCGGCTGGCGGCCATCCGGCATGGCGGACGGCAGCCGGTGCTGGTTTCCATCCACAGCTTCACACCGGCCATGCGCGGCGTGGCGCGCCCCTGGCATGTCGGGGTGTTGTGGAACCAGGATGGCCGGATCGCCCTGCCCCTGCTGGCGGCACTGCGGGCGGAAGGGGATATTGTCGTGGGCGACAACGAACCCTACAGCGCCCGCACCGGCACCGATTACACCATCATCCACCATCCAGAACCGACCGGCATTCCCAGCGTGATGCTGGAAATCCGTCAGGATCTGATTGCCGATGCGGCGGGGGCGGCGGCCTGGGGGGAACGGCTGGCCCGGTTGTTGGGGCCGCTGCTGGCGGCCCCGACCGTCAGCGCGCCGCCTCAAACGCCCGCAGCAGGCCATTAAAGTCCAGCGCCTGGAGCTGTTGCACCAGGTTTGAAAATTCATTGCTGGAACGGCGCAACTGTTCAGCATGGAAGTTGATATTGGCCAAGTTATTGGCCAGATGCCCCTGGGGCAGGCGGGTACGCATATCGATGATCATGGGGCCTCCGCTGGCGGGGGAACTCGACATAGCGAAACCATATATAATATCGATACTTTCCCAAGATGTGTCCGGCGACAACAAAATTAAGTGGTTAATGGAAGAAAGTTCCAATCTTTATGATGACGCGTCGCCTTGTTTTGAAAAGGTGATGAAATCTTGACCAGTTTGACAATGCAGGAGGCAATATGGACAAGCAGACACAGACAGAACTGGAGGCTGCCGCTTTTCGCCGGCTGGTGGCGCATCTCCAGCAACGCACGGATGTGCAGAATATCGACCTGATGAACCTCGCCGGATTCTGCCGTAACTGTCTGGCCAAATGGTATCGGTCAGCGGCGGAGGAACACGGGCACAGTCTCAGCTATGATGAGGCGCGCGAGATCATCTATGGGATGCCCTATGAAGACTGGAAGCGCCTGCACCAGCGCGAGGCGACGGCTGAACAGCAGCGTGCCTTTGACAGCAGCCAGCAGGGCGGGGGGCATTGATCATAATGTCGGGGAAGGGGGAGGTTGGTGCTACCTCTTCCCCCCTGTCGATAAGGGTCTTTTAAGACCCTTTGCGCTGCAACCGGGCTTCTTCCGCAGCGCGGCGGGTCTGTTGCCAGGCCTCCAGCGTGCGGCGGAGATTGGCGGCAGCTTGGCGCTGACGGGCAGTGGTTTCCGTCGACCCGGCGCTCAAGGATTGATAAAGCTCCTCCTCCTCCAGGCAGGCCTCATACCGCAAGAGTGCCTGGCGGTCGCGGTCGATGGCGGCGACGGCATCCGTGCCGGTACCGCCATTCAGTTGCGGCATGGTGCAGGCGGAAGGGGCTGCTGCAGTTGCCACGCCGCCCAGCAGAACCATGAAAGCGGCGAAAATCCCGGCGCCCAGTGCCTTGATGTGTGTCTTCATGCGACACCTCTCTTGTCAACCCGAAGGTAGCAAGGGCAACTGTGGCACGATCCAGGGGCGGGGGACAGCGACTTATTGCGGCGCGGTAACGGGCTGGCGCATTGCAGCGCCGTGTCCGGGGGATGACAGCGGGGCACTATCTGGCACGCCGTCATCCATCCAGAACATTAACCCCGCTGGACCGACTCCCGCAGCAGGATGGCCAGCGAAGCGGCTGGCATGGCGGGGTCACGGGTCAGCAGCGGCAGCCCGGCTGTTGTGGCAGCCTCTTCCACATGCACGGCCAGAACCGGTTCCACCAGCACCAGATCCCAGGCCTTGGGCGCCCGCGCCAGGGCCTGATTGGCCCGGCTGACGCTGTCCACCAGGGTGATGTCGCAGCCGAAACCATCCAGCGCCAGCACCAGCATGTCGGCATCACTGGCGCTGGACACCATCAGCACCCGCACCGTCTCCTTCGGGCTGGATGGGATCATGTCGGCCAGCCGCATCGCTTCCGCCCCGGCCTGCCGAATGCGGCTGGCAAAGGAGCGGCTGTCGCCTTCCGGCAAATCCGCTTCCAGCAAGGTGGCGAAGCCCTGGATGGCGTTCAGCGCGTTGATCAGATCGTGGCGGAAGCCGCGCGGCAACCCGTTGGGGTCGCGGGGCAGATCGGCCGGTACGGCGGCCTTCCCCGTTTCAGCGGGCAAGACCCAGCTCCACCGCGCGCATGGCCGCCTGGGTGCGGTTCTTCGCCCCCAGTTTGCGGCAGAGCCCCCGGATATGCAGCTTCACCGTCACCTCCTCCAGCTCCAGCGCGCGGGCGATCTCCTTGTTGGACTGACCCTTCAGCAGGAAATCCAGCACCTCCCGCTCCCGGCGGGTGAAGGTGCCGTTCAGCGCGTTGCCGTCGGCCTGGGTGGCCGTCTCCGCCATATTGTCCGGCACGAAGACTTCACCGGCCAGCATCCGCTGCAATGCCTGCAGCAGCATCGTGCCGGGCAGGGTCTTGGGCAGGAAGCCGACGGCGCCATGGGCCAGCGCCAGGCGCACATCCTCATTCTTGGCTTCGCCCGACATCAGGGCGATCTTCAGGGAGGGGTAGCGTTCCCGCAGGCGCACCAAGCCGTTCAGCCCGTTCATCCCGGGCATCCGCAGATCCAGCAGCAGGATATCGAAGGCGATACCATCATCCAGCGCCTTCAGCGCCTCACTGACGGTGCCCACACCCCTGACAATGGTGCCCGGTGCTTCCCGCTCGAAATGCGAGCGTAAGGCATCACGGACCAGCTCATGATCATCGGCAATTAATAGACGCATCGACATACCGTCCAGCCCTGACCTATCCTTGTGCATATATTACAGGAACAACCGTTTAAGCATAGCCCGCATTTGTCGGTTGCGCATTTTTATACAGCTTTCGTCCTGACGGTGAGTCCGCAGGGCAACGGATTGGCACCTTTTGCCACAACCGGGCGCTTTTGCTTTGACTTGAACCGCACGCTGGGCTAACCATCTGTCCAGAAAGCTGCTGGCGCAGCCGTTCCCTGCGGGTTTTTATCTTCTTACCCGCCTGCCGTCATGTCTGGCGATGGTTTCATCGCTGTCATGCCGTGCAAGGGGAAACATTCCCGCCAGGGAATGTGGTGGTCGCCTGTTCTGATCCGACCGGTTTGCCCTTCGGCCGATTGACCCTCGGCTGGGACGTGCCGGTGGTGCTTTCCCCTCCGCAGATATCCCGGCCGATCTTGCCCCCTGTGACACGCTGCACGATCCGACTCCACCCAGATATGCCGCCCGCTGCCGGCCGACCGCAACAAAGGCGGTCTGCCATCCGTTATCGGGATCATTGATCCGGCATGACCGGTCCCTGCCGCCGCCCCTGTGGCGGCTGACGGTGGGGCGGGTTTCGCCAGCGCGCTCCAGATTATCTCCCCTTCCATCAGGACGATCTTCCGCCCTCCCGCAACCGGTCCCAGGGACCGCCACCATAAGCCCGCGATGAATCTCCAGGAACTCAAGGCCAAAACCCCCGCCGAACTGCTCGCCTTCGCTGAAGAGCTGCAGATTGAGAATGCCGGCACCCTGCGCAAGCAGGACATGATGTTCGCCATTCTCAAGCAGTTGGCGGAAAATGACGTGCCGATCTATGGCGAGGGGGTGTTGGAGGTGCTGCCCGACGGGTTCGGCTTCCTGCGCAGCCCGGAGGCGAATTACCTGCCCGGTCCGGACGATATCTATATTTCGCCCAGCCAGGTGAAGCGGTTCGGCCTGCGCACCGGCGACACGGTGGAAGGCCAGATCCGGTCGCCCAAGGATGGGGAGCGCTATTTCGCGCTGCTGAAGGTCAACACCATCAATTTTGACCATCCGGACAAGGTGCGCCACCGCATCAATTTCGACAATCTGACCCCGCTTTATCCCGATGAACGGCTGAAGCTGGAGATTGAGGTCGATAATAACGGCAAGGGCCGCAAGGACATGACCACGCGGGTCATCGATCTGGTGGCCCCGCTGGGCAAGGGCCAGCGCGCCCTGATCGTGGCACCGCCGCGCACCGGTAAGACGGTGATGTTGCAGAACATCGCCCATTCCATCGCCACCAATCACCCGGAAGTTTATCTGATCGTTCTGCTGATCGATGAACGTCCGGAAGAAGTGACCGACATGGCCCGTTCCGTGCGCGGCGAGGTGGTCTCCTCCACCTTCGACGAGCCGGCGACCCGCCATGTGCAGGTGACGGAAATGGTGCTGGAAAAGGCCAAGCGCCTGGTGGAGCACAAGCGTGACGTGGTGATCCTGCTGGACAGCATTACCCGCCTGGGCCGCGCCTATAACACCGTCGTTCCCTCGTCGGGCAAGGTGCTGACCGGTGGTGTGGATGCCAACGCCCTGCAGCGCCCCAAGCGCTTCTTCGGTGCTGCCCGCAATATCGAAGAGGGCGGCTCGCTCACCATCATCGCCACCGCGCTGATCGATACCGGCAGCCGCATGGACGAAGTGATCTTCGAAGAGTTCAAGGGCACCGGCAACAGCGAAATCGTGCTGGACCGCAAGCTGTCCGACAAGCGCGTCTTCCCGTCGCTGGATATCCAGAAGTCTGGTACCCGCAAGGAAGACCTGCTGGTCGATCGTGGGGCCCTTGCCAAGATGTGGATTCTGCGCCGTATCCTCAACCCGATGGGTCCGCAGGATGCCGTGGAGTTCCTGGTCGACAAGCTGAAACAGTCCAAGACCAACAACGATTTCTTCGACAGCATGAACCAGTAAGGTTCGGCTGCTCCGCGATCCCAAGGGGCGTGTTCCATGCCCCTTGGAGGCCGGCGACTGCTGGCCCGCGCCCCCTTGGGCGCGCAAGCCAAGGCGGCGGATGCCGCCGCCCGGCGCTTGAGGGAACATAAAAAACCTCAGGAGCTATCAACCATGGCTCTTGAGGTGACAGGAAAAAGCCGTTGCCGGTTCCACCCGGCAACGGCTTTTTCCTTTTTGTCACCGGGGGCGTGATTTGCATCACGGCGTCCCTGTCTGATCCGGCCTAGGGTCGGTCTATGCCCAGCGGCATGGTTCCGGCGCAGAAGTATAGGTTGGGCCAAATGCCGCTCTGACAGGGTATTTTGGACATTGGAATGTCATGGAACCGGCGCATGATAGTGGCGTTATTGCAGCCAACATGGAACGCCGCCGAAAGACACCAGAGGGAGAAGCCGCGATGACGATCATGATCAACGATCCCGCGCAGACCCGCACCGCCCATGGCCGTGAGGGCCAGTTTGTCGATGCCAAACCCGTGGCCGAGCATATGCTGGGCATCAGCCTGCCCGAATTGGCCAAGGCCGACCGGCGCGAGGCCAGCCTGGGCGAATTGCTGGATGATCCGATCATGCATCTGCTGCTGGCCCGCGACGGCGTGAAGCGCGAAGAGGTACTGGATATCGTCCGCACCGTCGCCAGCCGTATGGCCTGCAATGATTGCGGCAAGCCCGCTGGGCTGGCTGTGGCCTGAAGCGGTCGCTGTTTCGATCAAGAATAATCGCCACCTGCACAATCCCCGTCCTGGCCTGCCCAGGACGGGGATTGTCGTATGGAGCCTTACGCCGCCGCGCTGGCAGGCAGGGGGACCGTGGCGGACGATACGCGACCACTGGCCAGCAGCACTGCGTCCGCCAGCCCCTGGGCCACCAGATTACAGCCGGCAGCGCCAGCATTGACGATCAACTTGCCACGGTAAAGGGCACGTGCCAGGGCGACAGCCTCGTCCGGCGCCCAGCCGACCTGGAGATGCAGAAAGCCGATCCCTGCCTTCTCCAGCAGGTCCAGCGCCTCGGCCAGACGGGCCTCCGCCATGGCGGGCCGCCCGCGGGCACAGGCCCCGCCCAGGCCAAGCCGCACGCCGGTGCGGGCCGACCCCATCACCTCCGTCACCGCATCGACGATCAGCCCCAGCCGCCCGGCCAGCCCATGCGGCCCTGCCGTCAGCCCCAGCGCGTCGATCTCCACCGCATCGAAACCGGCCTGTCGGGCGCGGTTGGCGGCGATACCGAACAGATCGGCGAGTTTCTCACCATCCTGGGCGATCCGCCAGCAATCGGCATGGTAGAGGCGGGCCGCGAGGCGGCCATCGGCCTGATGCACCGTGTCGCTGATGCCACGCCAGGCGACGGCCTGTTCGGGGCTGTACAGGCCAGGGGTGCCCGGATGCACGGTCGGGTCCGGTACGACATGGGCCGGCTCCGTCAGCAGCAGACCAGCCCTGGGGGCAAGGGCTGCGTACTGTTCCAGCATTGCCAGCGATGGCACATGGCCAGCCCCGGCCTGACCCTGCAGCCCCGGCCCCATCACCACCCGGCTGGGTAATCGCAGGGAACCCAGCCGGACCGGGCTGTTGAGCGGGATATCGGTGGGGGATGGCTGGCTGCTGTGTGGCATGGGCGTGCCCTTGGGCTTTGCGGATAATTTCCCCCGCCTGGAGCCATGGGCGGGGAGCATGGCGGGAAGGAAACGGGGCTGCCCGCCCGTTGGTTGCATCAACCGACGGGCAATTTTGCTTTCAGGCTGCAACCGCCCTCGCATTTCTGCCGCAATGCGTTAGGATGGCAGATGCGGGCCGCCTCCTGGCTCGCGTCACATAACGCAGAAGATGGTTTCGCTCGAACTCGCCGCGGTCCTGTTCCTCATTCTCCTCAACGGTTTCTTTGCCATGTCGGAACTGGCGGTCGTCTCGGCCCGCAAGATCCGCTTGCAGCAGATGGCGGAGGAGGGGCGGCGCGGCGCCACCGTTGCCCTCGCCCTGCAGGAAGATCCTTCGCGCTTCCTTTCCACGGTGCAGATCGGCATCACGCTGATCGGTGTGATTAATGGCGCCGTTGGTGGCGCTACTCTGGCCGCCCGGCTGGGGCCGTGGATTGATGAACTGCCGGGCATGGCCGGCTATGGTCAGGAAGCGGCCCTGGCCCTGGTGGTTATCGCCATCACCTATCTGTCGCTGATCGTCGGCGAACTGGTGCCCAAGCGCGTGGCACTCAACAATGCGGAGGGCATTGCCACCTTCGCCGCCCCGATCATGCGCTCCTTGTCCAAGGCCACGGCGCCGTTCGTCTGGCTGCTGGGTGCCTCCACGGAAGCGATGTTGAGGCTGCTGCGGGTGCCGGAAAAGGCCGAGCAGACGGTGACCGAAGAAGAGGTGAAGAGCCTGATCGCCGAGGGCACGGCCAGCGGTGTCTTCGATCCGGATGAAAAGCGCATGATCGAAGGTGTCATGCGTCTGGCCGATCGCACCGTGCGTTCGATCATGACGCCCCGGCCGGAGGTGATGTGGCTGGATATTGACGATCAGCTGGACAATATCAAACGCGATATCCGGGAAAGCGGGCATTCCCGCCTGCCGGTCTGCCGCAGTGACCTGGATGATGTGCTGGGCATCGTCCACACCAAGGATCTGCTGCACCGGATGCTGGAAGGCGAAGCGCTCGATCTGCGCCCCGCCGTGCGCGATGCGCTGGTGGTACATGACGGCACGGAAGTGATGCGCCTGATGGAACTGTTCAAGCAGTCGGGCGAGCAGATGGCCATTGTGGTGGATGAATATGGCTCGGTGGAAGGCATTGCCACCCTGACCGACGTGCTGGAAGGCATTGCCGGCGAACTGCCGGATATTGGTGATGAGGATGCGGATATCGTCCGCCGCGCCGATGGTTCCCTGCTGATCGACGGCATGATGGCCGTGGAAGAGGTGGAGGCCCATCTGGGGTTGAAGAGCCTGCGGGACGAGGAAAGCGGCTATCACACGCTGGCCGGTTTCCTGCTGTTCAAGTTCGGCCATATCCCCACCGCCGGCGAACTGGTGGAGCATGATGGCTACCGGTTCGAGGTGGTGGATATGGATGGCCGCCGCATCGACAAGGTGCTGGTGGCCCCCATCGGGTCGGCATAGTGACCCCATAAAGGACAGGATGACGGGGGGTTACCCCCGTGCCTCAACCTCTTTTTCTGCCGGCGCCCCGGCTGGTGCCGCCGCTGCGGCCGGGGCGGCCTTGGCCTGGGCGATTTCGGCCAGACGGTTGCGATAGCTGGTCACCGCCCCCCGTACTTCCTGTTCCACCACACCAATGTTGGACCGGCGGGAGGTGGCGGCGGCGATACCGATGGCGGCGGCCAGCAGGGCCGGCATCCC
The DNA here is from genome assembly GCF_027568365.1 of Niveispirillum sp. BGYR6. Taxonomy (NCBI): domain Bacteria; kingdom Pseudomonadati; phylum Pseudomonadota; class Alphaproteobacteria; order Rhodospirillales; family Azospirillaceae; genus Niveispirillum; species Niveispirillum sp. BGYR6. The sequence continues at coordinate 114,395 of NZ_JANLNL010000004.1, forward strand.
GCCGGCCGGCTTGTCCGGTGCCGCCTTGAAAGCCTCCAGCGTGGCGCGAATCGTGGTGGCATAGGTCTCCAGCGTCGGCCGCAGGTCCGAATCCGGCCGCAGCCGCCGCATCAGATCATCCAGCACCGGGCCGATGCGCAGCAGATGGTCGGCCGCCATCTTGTCGCCGCCGGCACTGGCGCCCGGTGCAGCGAAATCGGCCAGAAAGGCCAGCTGGAAGCCGCCGCGCACCACCTTCTGCACATTGATGGCCTCCAGCGCGTCGGCCACGGCATCGTTGATGCGGGCCTTGTCGAACAGGCCGGTTACCTTCAGGCGCAGGCTGTTGGGCACGTTGAACAGGGGGATCTGTATCCCCTCGCGCGGCTGGCGCCGCCGGTCCGGGCCAATATAATCGGCGGTGACGACAAAGCCCTTGCGCCCGTCGATCAGGTTGGTCAGCCGGTCCTGCACCTGCTTGGCGCTGAACGGCTTTACCATCAGATCATCGGCACCCGATGCAGTGAAGCGCATCATCAGCGGCTGGGTGGGCTGCCAGGTCATGGCGATGATGCAGAGGAAGGGATTATGCGGCTGCTGCGCATGGCGCAGATTCTGCACAAAGCGCAAGCCCTCCGGCTCTGCTGCGTCGGCATCGATGAACAGCAGGTCCGGCGGGCTGGCCAGCAAGGCTGCCGGCACATCGGTGGTGTTGGGGAAATCGGTGATCTTGTCGATCCCCACGCGGGACAGAATACCCCGCAGCAGGCGGCGCGTATTGCTGTCCTTATCGACGATCATCACCTGCACAGGGCGGAAATCAACATCAGGCATGGACCGTCCCCTCCAAACCGCTATCGGCAACAGGTGCCTGATCTGCGTTACTTTCCACCAGCTGATAAAGCCAGCAGCTGCGGCCGGGCAGGGTGATCGGCTGGCCAGTCACCGGCAGCAGGGGGCCGGGACTGGCCGTCGGTTCCCCCGTGGCGGAACCAGTATCCAGCAGGCAGTGCCAGCCATTGCCCCCCGCCACGGCGGGCAGGATGAAGGGCACAGGCTCCGGCGTGGCATTGACGATCAGCAGCAGCACCTCGTCCAGCAGCGGCGCGCCATCATGGCCCGGATGCACACCCGCCCGCCCGTTCAGCAACAGGCCCAGGCAGCGGGCCTGACCGTCGCGCCATTGTTCGGGCGCCTTTTCGGTGCCCTGCGGGTTGATCCAGGTGACATCCTTGACGCCGTTGGCTGAGACCTCCCGCCCATGCAGGAAACGCCCGCGCCGCAGCACCGGGTGCTGGCGGCGTAAGGCGGTCAGGCGGGCGACGAAGCGGGTCATCGCCCGCCCGGCAATGCCCGTCCCCTCCCAATCCGTCCAGCTGACCGGGTTGTCCTGGCAATAGGCGTTGTTATTGCCCTGCTGGCTGCGCAACAGCTCATCCCCGGCCAGGATCATCGGTGTGCCCTGGGAAAATAGCAAGGTGGCCAACAGGTTGCGGGCCTGCCGGTGGCGCAGGGCCAGAATGGCGGGGTCATCCGTCGGTCCCTCCACCCCATAATTGGCGGAAAAATTGGCGTCGTGCCCGTCGCGGTTGGCTTCCTGATTGGCCTCATTATGCTTCACCTCATAGGCGTTGAGGTCGGCCAGGGTGAAGCCATCATGCGAGGTGACGAAATTGATGCTGGACCAGGGGCGGCGGTGCCCATGGTCGAACAGGTCAGCCGACCCGGTCAGCCGGGCCGCCAGTTCCGGCAGCATCCCTTCATCCCCGCGCCAGAAGCGGCGGGTGGTGTCGCGGAACCGGTCGTTCCACTCACTCCAGCCCGAGGGATATTGCCCGACGCGATAGCCGCCGGGGCCGATATCCCAGGGCTCCGCAATCATCTTTACGCCGGCCAGCAGCGGGTCTTGCCGCACGGCATCCAGAAAGCCGCTGCCGGGGTCATAGCCATGGGCCTCGCGCGCCAGCGAGGTTGCCAGATCGAAGCGGAAACCATCGACATGCATTTCCCCCACCCAATAGCGCAGACTGTCCATCACCATCTGCAACACGCGGGGGTGGGCAAGGTTCAGCGTGTTCCCCGTGCCCGTGTGATCCTGATAGAAGCGCTTGTCCTGCGGTTGCAGCAGGTAATAGCTGGCATTGTCGATGCCGCGGAACGACAGGGTGGGGCCCAGATGGTTGCCCTCGCCCGTGTGGTTGTAAACCACATCCAGAATCACCTCGATCCCGGCATCATGCAGGCGGGCCACCATGCTTTTGAATTCGCGCGTTGACCGGCCGGTCATATAGCGCGGTTCGGGCGCGAAAAAGCCGATGCTGGCATAGCCCCAGTAATTATGCAGCGACCGTTCCACCAGATGCCGGTCATCGGTGAAGGCATGGACGGGCAGCAGCTCCACCGCTGTCACGCCCAGCCCCTTCAGATGGTCGATCATCGCCTGGCTGGCCAGACCATTGAAGGTGCCGCGCATTCCGGGTGGCACGTCGGGATGGTTCAGCGTCTGGCCCCGGACATGCGCCTCATAAATGATGGTGTCGGTCCAGGGGATGCTGGGGCGGCGTTCGCTGCCCCAGGTGAAGGCGGGGTCGATCACCCGGCATTTCGGCATCCCGCGTGCATTGTCGCGCCGGTCCAGCGACAGATCTTCCTTGGCCGCGCCGACGCGATAGCCGAAATGCGCATCCGACCAGCGCATCGGCCCTTCCAGCGCCTTGGCATAGGGGTCCAGCAACAGCTTGTTGGGGTTGAACCGGTGCCCGCGTGACGGGTCATAGGGCCCATGCACGCGATAGCCATAAAGCAGGCCGGGCCGCGCATCGGGCAGATAGGCGTGCCAGACATCATCGGTGCATTCCGGCAGGGTGATCCGCTCAATCTCCCGCAAGCCATCACTGGCGAACAGGCAGAGTTCCACCTTTTCGGCATGGGCGGAAAACAGGGCGAAATTCACCCCGAAACCGTCCCAGGTGGCCCCCAGCGGATGGGGACGACCCGGCCAGACGGTGCTTCGCGCAGCCCCTGTTGTTCGCATCCCCGACCCTGCCCCTTCATGACGCCCTACCACCGACCTTGATGCCGGTGTTTCCATGCAATGCACAATGCCAACAGCCGGGGGCTGCGCCAAGCCCTGCTTATGCAAGTGCCGCATAACCGCGCTTCAACCCATGGGAAGGGGAGAGGGTTAGCGACCCGTTTCCCCAGCGGCGCGGCTGTTGCTGGTGACCTGCCGGTGCAGCACGGTTTCGCGGTGGATGATGTACAGCCCGGCCGCCACCACGATGGCGCCGCCGATCCAGATGGCCTTGTCCGGAATATCCCCGAACAGGAGATAGCCGAACAGCACGGCCCAGATCATCGCCGTATATTCGAACGGGGCCAGCAGCGACGGGCTGGTCAGCCGGAAGGCCTGGGTGAAGGCAATCTGGGCCACCCCGCCGATCACCCCCACCATGATCAGCAGCAGCCATTGCCAGCCCTGTGGCGTGCGCCATTCCGGGATCATGGCGATGGCCGCCATGACCGACATGGTGGTGACGAAATAGAAGGTGATGGCGGCATTGCTTTCCGTCCGCGCCAGCACGCGGACATAAAGCATGGTCAGCGCATAGAAGGCGGCAGCGGCCAGCGGCACCAGGGCCGTCAGCGTCAACATGCCCTGTCCCGGCCGCAGCATGACGATGACGCCGGTAAAACCTACCAGCACGGCCAGCCAGCGCCGCCAGCCCACCTTTTCCTTCAGCACCGGCACCGACAGGGCCGTCATGAACAATGGCCCGGCAAAGGCGATGGCATAGGCATCGGCCAGCGGCATGATGGAATAGGCATAGAAGAAGCAGAAGGCGGCCGCGATGCCGATCAGGGCCCGGCCGACATGCGATAAAAGGTGGCTGGTGCGTAGCGTGCCCAGCCCGCCCGACCGCGCCGTCAACAGGGCAATGGGGATCAGGGAGAAGAAACCCCGGAAGAACATGATCTGCCAAGTGCCGAAATCCGCCGTCAGATACTTGATGGCGGCATCCATCACCGCGAAGCAGAGAATCGCCACCTGGAACCAGGCGATGCCGATCAATGACTTGCCGCCCATGCTCAGGCTCCCTCGGCCACCGGCTGGGCGGCTACCTGCCGGCCCAGCCGCGTTTCGCGGTACAGGATGTAAAGGCCCGACGAAATCACGATCGCCACGCCGATGAACAGGGTGTGATCCGGCATATCCCCGAAGAAGGCATAGCCATACAGCACGCCCCAGATGATCTGGGTATATTGGAACGGGGCGGCCACGGCGGCCGGCACCTTGCGAAACGCCGTCAGCAGACAGACAAAGGCAATACCGCAAAAGGTGCCGCCCAAGGCCGACAGGCCCAGATGCGGCCATGTCGGCATCTTGCCCAACCAGGGCATCATGCTGCCATAGACCAGGGTGCTGGCCAGCGTGGAATAAAAGGCGAAGGAGACGCTGCTTTCCGTGCCGCGCATCAGCCGGGAAATCAACATGCCGATGGAATAGAAGAACGCCCCGCCCAAGGCGGCGAAGGCCGCCGGGTTCAACAGCCCGCTGCCGGGCCGCAGCATCACCATCACCCCCAGAAAGCCGATGCCCACGGCGGTCCAGCGCCGCCAGCCCACCTGTTCCTTCAGCACCGGTACCGCCAGGGCGGTGATGAACAGGGGGGCGGTGAAGGCCAGCGCATAGACATCGGCAATCGGCATCTGGGAATAGGCATAGAAGCCCAGAAAACCCGAACAGATGCCGCAGAACGCGCGGGCAGCATGGAACTGTGGCCGGCGGGTACGCAGGTTGCGCCACAGTCCGCCGGTTTTCAGCGCATAGAGAATGATGGGGATGAAGGCGAACAGGCTGTTGAAGACGATGACCTGCGGCACGGCATAATGCTTGACCAGCATCTTCACCGTCACATCCATGATGCTGTAACCGGCAAAGGCCAGGAAGGCCAACAGGATACCCAACGGAAAATTCTCCTCCTGGGAGAACCCGGCGGATGCGGTGGAGGGGGCGGCGGACATGGGGAGGCAGACCAGACGGCAAGGGTGGGCGTTGGCCATGCTTGCCAGCGCCTCTGCCTAAAAATACGCCGCTACCGCCCTGGCGGACAGCCACACCGCCGCATGTCGCCCCTGCGGGGACCATGGGGCTGGTGCTGCGCCATGGAAATCCGCAGCCGGTGGTCATCTGGCTGCGGCATCTTGTTGCGTCGCAAAAATTTCACCGGGCCGCGCATGTGGCCCCGCCCCGTTGCGGGTATGCGCTGCACAAGGCTGGGCGCGGACCCGGTTTCCTTAAACGCTAAGGGAACGCCGATGGGATCGGCCGGGCCGAAGAGAGATAATCGCCTTTAAGGAAAGATCAAAAATGAAAGCGATCCTGAAGCCGGCCCTGTTGGCGGGCCTTGCGGCCGTGGCATTCGGCACCATGGGGGCTGCCGCCCAGGGGGCTGGCAACGAGATGCTGGAGGAAATCATCGTCACCGCCCAGCGCCGGGCGGAGAATTTGCAGGAAGTGCCGATGTCCGTGGCCGCCATCGGCGGGGCGGAGCTGCGCGACCTGCTGGCCGGCGGTGGCGATATCCTCAACCTGTCGGCCAAGGTGCCCGGCCTTTATGCCGAAACCTCCACCGGCCGCATCTTCCCGCGCTTCTATATCCGTGGCCTGGGCAATAACGACTTCTACCTTGGTGCCTCGCAGCCGGTTTCCGTCATCATCGATGATGTGGTGATGGAACATGTGGTGCTGAAAAGCAGCCCGCTGTTCGATGTGCGCCAGGTGGAAGTGCTGCGCGGGCCGCAGGGGTCGCTGTTCGGCCGCAACACCACGGCCGGCATCATCAAGTTCGACAGCATCGCCCCCAGCCAGGAAACCAGCGGCCGCGCCACCCTGACCTATGGCAGCTACAATACATCCAGCCTGGATGCCGGTGTCGGCGGCGCGCTGATCGAGGATATCCTCTCCGTGCGTGCCTCGGTGATGTACCAGCACCGCGATGATTATGTGACCAACACCTATAATGGCCGCAAGCTGGGCGGGTATGAGGAGTTTGCCGGCCGTCTGCAATTCCTGCTGACCCCGTCGGACAATACCAGCGCACTGCTGAACGTGCATGGCCGCGACCTGGATGCCACCTCCTCCCTGTTCCGGGGCAATGCCCTGACCAAGGGGTCCAACGAACTGAACAGCAATTACCAGAAGCGCCGCGTCTCCTATAATGATGGTGACGGCAACCCGCAGGCCTATAAGGGCTGGGGTTCCTCGCTGAAGATCGACCATGATTTCGGCGGCGTGGTGCTGACCTCCATCACCGCTTACGAGACGACCAACGGCTATAGCCGGGGCGACACCGATGGTCTGCCGCTGAACGCCGCCGAATCCCAGGGCAATGTCGACGATCTGGACCAGTGGACCCAGGAAATCCGCCTGGCCAGCGACACGGACAGCGCCTTCAACTGGCAGGTTGGCGGCTTCTATTTCAATGCCAAGGATGAGACCAGCTTCCGCCCCTACCGGTTCTTTGAAACGGGCGGTGCCAGCGGCTATGTCACGCTGGGCAACAAGAATGATAGCTGGGCCGTGTTCGGCCAGGGCGGCTATCAGGTGACGCCGGAACTGAAGCTGACTGCCGGTGCGCGCTATACCGAGGATAATAAGGAAATGAATGTGCTGCGGGCCCTGACCGCCGGCACATTCCGCAGCATCGAAAATGGCTCGGCCCAGGTGCAGACGGCCTATACCGGCACGCGCCATGTTGAGCTGTCGGACGACAAGGTCAGTTGGGATGCCAGCGCCTTCTATAACCTGACCGATGATGCGTCTGTCTTTGTGCGTCTGGCCAGCGGCTTCCGCGGGCCCACCATCCAGGGCCGCACCGTCTCCTTCAACGGGCCGCCGACGACCGCCACGTCGGAAACCATCATGTCCTATGAGGCGGGTGTGAAGAGCAGCCTGTTCGACAACCGGCTGCGCCTGAACGGGGCCGTCTATACCTATTCGGTGGACGATATCCAGTTGACGGCCTTTGACGCCAACGGCACGGCCCGTCTGCTGAATGCCAAAAAGGGCGATGCGGTCGGCTTTGAACTGGATGCCGAACTGGCCGTCACCCAGGAACTGACCCTGACGGCTGGCGTCACCTATACTGATACGAAGATCAAGGACAAGTCGGTCAGCACCAGCGTTTGCAGCCCGGTGACCGTCTGCACCGTGCTGGACCCGATGGTCAGCGGCCGCGCCCTGATCGACGGCAACCCGTTCCCCAACGCACCGAAATATATCCTGAACTTCACGGCGCGGTACGATTACCCGCTGGCCAATGGCGGCACCCTGCTCGCCTTCACCGACTGGAACGTCACCGGCAAAACCAATTTCGTGCTGTATGAATCGGCCGAATTCTACAGCAAGAATGATTTTGAAGGTGGTCTGCGTCTGGGCTACCGGGCGCCGGACAATGCCTATGAACTGGCCGCCTTTGTCCGCAACATCACGGACGAGGCCAATGTGAAGGGCGTGATCGAGAACTTCATGGCCCCGGTGGTGAGCGAGCCGCGCACCTTCGGCATCTCGCTGTCCGCCAAGCTGTGATGACAGCCGGCCCCGGTGTCACCACCGGGGCCGGTTTTTCCGGTGATGCTGTGGGGGCCACGTAAGGATAGGCGGGGTGGCGGCGGGGACGTGCCCCGGCGGGGGAGCCCGTGTTGATTCAGCTTCGTTCCGCAGATGATTCCGGAACGTTCTCCGCAGCCCTATCGGGGGTAGCAGCGGGAGGTGTGAGGAATCGGGAAAGGGGCGGGGCCGGCAGGGGGCTTTCCTTACTTGGGGGTGGGGCGACGCAGGCGGTACGGTATAGTGTTTCATCGCCGCATCCGTGCTGATTTGCCTTTGGAGGGCCCTTTGCCCCCCCCCAACAACGATGTTCCAGAGACTAAGGTGATTCCCGAAAGCTGACCTTCCACCTTTAAACTGCTTTTGTGCTGTTTGCTGGAAGACCTTTAAAGACGTTGATGATGTTTTAAGTGGTCCCCAGTCCACAACATGTTTACGCCTTGAATTTTGAATAGGGTTCGGTAGGATATGTAGTGCTGGTTCCTAGCTCTGGGGAACGCGGACGGGTTGACCGTTGCGCCGTTCGTCGGATGCAGCGGCGAGGCGATGATGAAAGTCAGCGTCCAAGTCGGGCAGATCGGGCCGAAAGGTACCTCTGCGGTGATCAGTGCCGACCTGCCCGTGGATAGTAAACTAGCCGTAACCCTCACCATTACGGGGACCTGTTGGGCGGTTAGTCCCATTTCTTTCACGGGTCGGGCGGAGCCGGGTGCTCGCGTGGCCTTGCCAAAGCGGCTAAAAACGCTAAGGTTAATCAGGAGGCGCGATGATGTTCGGGATATGCAAAAACGTGCCAACTTGGCGCGAGCCGGTGGTCGGAGCCGTTCAACGGTTGTGATCTTCGGACTGTTCCTAGCTCTGGGGAACGCGGACGGGTTGACCGTTGCGCCGTTCGTCGGATGCAGCGGCGAGGCGATGATGAAAGTCAGCGTCCAAGTCGGGCAGATCGGGCCGAAAGGTACCTCTGCGGTGATCAGTGCAGCTCGGGCGGGTTGGGCTAACCAACAGGACCCATACCGGTGCCATCCCCCCTTCTAAAAGCCATGTGGAGCAACACTAGCCTGGAGAAGGCATGGCGCGTGATCCGCGAGAATGCGCGGACTTCGAAATCCGAAGACATTCGCAAGGAAGTTGATGAATTCGGAGAGGATGCATGGAGGGGTATTCGTTCGCTCACCTCTAGGCTCTCTCACGGAACGTTTAAATTCCCTGCAGCAAAAGGTGTTCCAATTCCGAAGAGGTTGGCGGACGGACGGAATAGCGTCAATTTCCGCCCTATCGTGATTTCCGATATCGAGTCAAGGATCGTCCAGCGTTCAATCTTGGACGTTCTCCTATCCATCGAAGGGCTGAAACCTTATGCCGAGAACCGGTATAGCTTCGGTGGCATTCGTAAGGGGGAAGATGGGCTTGGGGCGGTGCCTGCCGCTATCGACGCCGTTCTCAACTGCATCAGAGAGGGAGCGAAGTTCGTTACTGTCGCCGATATCTCTTCGTTCTTCACTCGGATTTCGAAGGACGCTGTGACCCAAATTGTACGAACCGCGACACAAGATGACGAGTTCACTGACTTCTTCCGTAAGGCTATCAACGTTGAACTCTCCAACATGGCTGCACTTAAGGAAAAAGCAGAAAAGTTCCCAACACATGATATAGGCGTCGCACAGGGAAACTCCCTTTCTCCGCTGCTTGGGAATATCATCCTTCATGACTTCGACCGCCAGATGAATGAAGGTGATTGCCGCTGCCTTCGCTACATTGACGATTTCATAATCCTTGCTCCCACTGAGAGAGCCGCTAATGCTAGGCTTCGTAAAGCGGATATGATCCTCCAAGGGTTGGGCATGTCATTCGCTCCCGATAAATCTTTTGGCGGTGTCAAGTCGATTTCCAGCAGTTTTGAGTTTCTTGGTATAGAACTAAGCAATGGGCTCATCCGTCCTTCTCCACTTGCGCAGGAAAGATTGATTGCAAAGGTCAAAAGCGAATTGGATGCTAGCGTAGAAAACTTTAGGAGGTTGAGTTCTGGTCAAATAGTTGAAAAATCTCGTTCCCTGATCAGTACACTGAAACGTGTGGATGGTATCGTTCTGGGGTGGGGAAAACATTATCGGTTCTGTAATGATGAACAATGTTTCAAAAATCTTGATAATAAAATATCAAATTTAATGAAGGAATATCTGGGGATTTACTCTAGTATCCGCCGAAGCGCTGATGTACTAGGTGGGCGGGTGCTGTTTGGAATAGAGCAGCTGGCGTGCATTGATCGGACACCGTTTATTTGGCCGAAGTAAATTATCGTGGTTCTGTCTATATATTCTAAGTGGCATACGCCCTGTTGCAATGAACTTAACTGGGTATAGGATTGCATTAACGCTTTTTTTATCAATGTACTAAAATACCCACTACCGCGTTTACCCGCTCACCCAAACCCAAAAACAAAGGGGCCGGTTTCGCCCGGCCCCTCTTCCTCACTTCTCCAACTCCACCAGCTTCACCTTTTTCCCGGTGATCGCCAGCGCCAGCTTCCCGCGTTTCAGCTTCAACGCCGCCTCCCCGAACAGGTCGCGGCGCCAGCCTTTCAGGGCCATCACGTCGGCATCATCATTGCCGGCGATGGCTTCCAGGTCGGCGGAGTTGGCGACCAGACGGCTGGCCACCTCATTATCGTCGCAGACCATTTTCAACAGCACCCGCAACAGCTCCACAATCGGGGCGATGCCGGGGGGTGGTTCCGGGCGCGGGTCCGGGCGGGGCAGGTTGGCGTCGGGGATGGCCAGGGCCGTCTGCACGGCGGCCAGGATTTCCGTGCCATAGCGGCCCTGCGCCATGCCGCTGCCCAACCCGCGCGTGCGGCCCAGATCGTCGGCATTGGTGGGGGCGTGGGCGGCGATTTCCACCAGCGCCTCATCCCGCAGCACGCGGTTGCGCGGTAAATCCTTGCGCTGCGCCTCCCGCTCCCGCCAGGCCGCCACTTCCTTCAGGATGGCCAGGAAGCGCGGCTTTTCCGTCCGCACCTTCAGGCGCTTCCAGGCGTCTTCCGGTTCGGTGCGGTATGTCGCCGGTTCCGTCAGGATGGCCATTTCATCGGTCAGCCATTCCGCCCGCCCGGTGCGGGCCAGCTTGGCGCGGATTTTCTCGTAAGCCGGGCGCAGATGCGTCACGTCCGACAAAGCATAGGTCAATTGCCGGTCGGTCAGCGGGCGCTGTGACCAGTCGGTGAAGCGGCTGGATTTGTCGATGCGCGCCGGGGTCAGCTTGGTGATCAGCGTTTCATAGCCGACGCTGTCGCCAAAGCCGCAGACCATGGCCGCCACCTGCGTGTCAAACAGCGGTGTCGGGATCTTGCCGGTCAGGTGATAGAAAATCTCCAGATCCTGCCGGGCGGCATGGAACACCTTCAACACCTTGGGATCATCCATCAGCGCGAACAGCGGCTGCAGGTCGATCCCCGGTGCCAGCGGGTCGATGGCGGCGGCATCATTGGGGCCAGCCACCTGCACCAGGCAGAGTTGGGGATAATAGGTTTTTTCCCGCATGAACTCCGTATCAACGGTGACGTATTCGGCGTCACGGATACGGTCGATAAAGGCGGCGAGGTCGTCGGTGGTCGTGATCAGAGTCATGGGGGGCAGTGATACAACAGCCCTTTGCCGCTGTCGAATGGCGATATCTGGCAAGCCGTCATGCGTATAGGTATCGGGCTGCCGGACATGCGTATAGGATAGCGCCAAGGGTGCGCGTGAAAGGCGATGATCAATGCCGAACGCAGGGCCAATGCCACCATCCGCCGGGAAGACCCGGCCGTTGCAGCGGCGCGATCTGTTGATCGCGGCGATGGGCATGGCATTGGCGGGCGGTGGCCCGGTCCGGGCGGATGAGGCACCCTGGATCGTCTTCTGTGCCGATGATTTTCCGCCCTTTTGCTGGAACATGCCGGGCAAGGGGCCGGCGGGGCTGGATGTGGAGCTGGTCAGCGCCATGCTGGAGCGGGCGAATGCCCCCCATGATATTCAGCAGATGGCCTGGGGCCGCGCCATGGCGGGGCTGGAACAGGGGCGCTGCGACATTCTGTTCGGGCTGGTGCCCTCCGAACAGCGGTTCCGCGATTTCCTGATGGTCGGACCGTTCCGCGAAGGGGAGATTGCCTTTGCCGTGCGGGCTGACAGTAACATCACCTTCCAGACCCTGGATGATCTGGCGGGCCTGACCGTGGGCACCACCCAGCGCAACCATTATGGAGAGGCCTTCGACAATGCCACCCATTTCACCCGCGACCCCGCCCGCAATGACCAGCTTTCCCTGCTGAAACTGGTGGCGGGCCGCGTTGATCTGGTGGTGGGGAACCGGCTGGCCCTGGCCTGGAAGGCGAAACAGGAAGGCATCAGCGACAAGATACGCTTTCTGCCCAAACCATTGCTGGTATCGTCCCATTACATGGCCCTGCCACGGGATCGCGGTGAAAAGGCGGCGCGTCTGGAAGCGGCGCGGCAATCCCTGATCCGTGATGGCGGGCTGGATGCCATCATCGCGCGCTGGCGGGTGACAGGGTAGCAGTGCCGCGTTCGGATCAGCCCTTCGTTGGGCTTAGGCAGTAGAGCGCAGCCCCATGCGCGGGCAGGCTGGTCCGCAGCGGGCCGTTGATGGCCCCCAAGTCGCGCCGCGCCCACAGGTCGCGCAAGGCCAGCGGCCCCGAAAGCCCCAGGGCGGCGGGGTCCAGGCTGACATCAGCCTTGGCCCCGGTGATGTTGAACAGGGCCAGATAGCGGCCCGGCCCGCTTTCCGGCTGGGCGGTCCAGGCAATATGGCCCGGCGTGCCGGTGGGCACGGTCTTATTGCCGCTGCTGGCCTGATTGACGGCCAGCACCTCCGGATTGGTCAGCAGGGCCAGGGTGGCGGCGTCCAGATGGCGCAGGTCGCCCCCCATGATCAGCGGCGACCGGGCAATGGACCACAGGGTCATCAGGGTCTGCTGTTCATCCGGGGTAAAACGGCTGTCCCGCTCCCCCAGCGACAGCCGGCCCAGCGGCAGCATGTCGGCATCCGGCCAGGCACCGGGGCGGCGGAAGGGCGTCCATTTGTCCAGCCGGTCGAACTGAGCCTCCAGCATCTTCCACTCATCCCAGAAATCATCGCTGATTCGCCACATCTGCGCATGGCGGGCCACGTGCTCGCCCTGCGCTACCGGGGTTTCCCCTGGCGACAGGCTGAGGATGATGGGGCGGCCACAATTCTGGATCGCCTTGTGTGCCGCCTCGATCTCCAGAATATGCTCATCATAGGGGCGGCTCATATCATCCATCTTGATCAGATCGACGCCCCAGGAAGCATATAGCCGGAAAACCCCATCATAATAGGCTTGGGCGCCCGGCTTGGTCATGTCCACGCCATACATGTCCGGGTTCCAGCTGCAGACGCTGTTTTTGTTGGCGATATCGGCGGCGCGCACATGGGTGCCCAGGATGGGCAGGTTGCGTTCCACCGCCAGCCGGGGGATGCCGCGCATCAGGTGGATGCCGAATTTCAGCCCCAGCGCATGGACCGCATCGGCCAGCGGGGCAAAGCCCTTGCCCCCGGCGCTGGACGGAAAGCGGTTGGGGGCCGGCAACAGCCGGCCATGCCCATCCATCACCGGCACCGGCTTGGCATTATAGGTGTAGCTGGATGCCTCCGGTTCGTACCATTGGATATCGACCGTGAAGATATCATAGCCGAAGGGCAGCAGCTTGGCCGCCTGGATGGCGGCAATCTCCCGCGATTGCGCCTCATTGATGGTGGTGGCGAAGCTGTTCCAGCTGTTCCAGCCCATCGGCGGGCGCGGGGCCAGCATACCCCCCTCCGCCGCCCCGGCGGCCCTACCCGGGAACGGCCCGATCAGGCCTGTGGCCCCCAGGGCCGCCGCCGTCGCCAGAAAGGCCCGCCGCCCGGTCTTCACGCTTTCCATGCCCGATACTCCCTGATCTTGATTTATTTGTCTGAGTATATCTTCTATCCGATACAAAGGCCGGTAGCAATCGGGGGTGCCGGTCTTTTGGTGTGAGATGGTGGGCTGTGCCGCGTGGGCTGTGCTTGACAAGCACGCCCCGTCCGGTGTGGTGTGGCGCAAACCGTGCCGGCTGCCGCCGGACGGCCACCCTTTCTATTGCCCATCCGCACCCAAGGTCGATCCACCATGCACGCCTATCGCTCGCATAATTGTGGCCAACTCCGCCCGGACCATGCCGGCCAGAATGTCCGCCTGTCCGGCTGGATCAACCGCAAGCGTGACCATGGGCAGCTGCTGTTCATCGATCTGCGCGATCATTTCGGCATCACCCAGTGCGTGGTCGACACCTCTTCCCCGCACTTCAAGGTGCTGGACGGTCTGCGCCTGGAATCGGTGGTGACCATCACCGGCGAGGTGGTGGTGCGCACCGACGACACCGTCAATGACAAGCTGCCCACCGGCCATATCGAAGTGAAGGTCCGCGATCTGGATGTGCAGTCCGCCGCCGACCCGCTGCCGTTGCAGGTGAACAGCGAACAGGATGCCGGTGAAGAACTGCGCCTGCGCTATCGCTTCCTGGACCTGCGCCGGGAGAAGATGCAGAAGAACATTCTGCTGCGCTCCAACGTCATCGCGTCGGCCCGCCGCCGCATGATCGAACAGGGTTTCGTGGAATTCCAGACCCCGATTCTGACGGCCAGCAGCCCGGAAGGTGCCCGCGACTTCCTGGTGCCGAGCCGCAACCATCCCGGCAAGTTCTACGCCCTGCCGCAGGCGCCGCAGCAGTTCAAGCAGCTGCTGATGGTGTCGGGTTTCGACCGCTATTTCCAGATCGCCCCCTGCTTCCGCGATGAGGATAGCCGCGCCGACCGCTCGCCGGGCGAATTCTACCAGCTCGATTTTGAGATGAGCTTCGTCACCCAGGAAGATGTGTTCGCCGCCATCGAACCCGTCATTCATGGGATTTTTGAGGAGTTCAGCGGTTTCACGGGCACCAAGCGCACCGTCTCGCCGTACCCGTTCGTGCGTATCCCCTACGCCGAATCGATGCTGAAATATGGCAATGACAAGCCGGACCTGCGCAACCCGCTGGTGATCACCGACGTCACCGACGTTTTCAAGCGCGATGATGTGGAGTTCAAGGCTTTCAAGGGCGTGATCGCCAATGGCGGCGTTGTCCGCGCCATCCGCGCCCCCGCCGTTGCTGACCAGCCGCGCAGCTTCTTCGACAAGCTGAACGATTGGGCCAAGGGTTTGGGCGCTCCCGGCCTGGGCTATATCCTGTTTGAAGCCGCCGGTGGCAAGGGCCCCATCGCCAAGTTTGTGCCGGAAGCCGCCCAGGCGGCCCTGCGCGAGGTGGTGGGTCTGCAGGATGGCGATGCCGTCTTCTTCGTCTGCGATCAGCCGGGCCCCGCCGCCAAGCTGGCCGGTCTGGCCCGCACCAAGATTGGTGAGACCCTGGACCTGATCGAGAAGGACACCTACAAGTTCTGCTGGATCGTCGACTTCCCGATGTTCGAATATGACGAAGAGCGGAAGAAGATCGATTTCAGCCACAACCCGTTCTCCATGCCGCAGGGCGGGCTGGACGCGCTGCTGAACCAGGATCCGCTGACCATCAACGCCTATCAGTACGATATTGTGTGTAACGGGGTGGAGCTGTCGTCCGGCGCCATCCGTAACCACAAGCCGGAAATCATGTACAAGGCGTTCGAGATCGCCGGTTACCCGCCGGAGGTGCTGGAAGCCAAGTTCGGCGGCATGTTGTCGGCCTTCAAGCTGGGCGCCCCGCCGCACGGTGGTTCGGCCCCCGGTATCGACCGCATGGTCATGCTGCTGGCCGATGAGCCGAACATCCGCGAGGTTATCGTCTTCCCGCTGAACCAGCGCGCTGAAGACCTGTTGATGCAGGCCCCCAACGCCACCACCCCGGACCGGCTGAAGGAACTGCATATCAAGCTGGACCTGCCGAAGCCGAAGATCGTCACGGCGGATTAATCCGGCCCCATATGAGAAACAGAGCCCGCCCCTGGTAAGCCAGCGGCGGGCTTTTTCTTTTCCGGCCCCTGCATTTTCCCGCTTGCTCCTGACGCTGCGTCAGGTCCGACAAAAGGCGGGCAAGGAGCATGACGATGGACAAGGCATTATCCATAGGCGAGTTGGCGGAACGGTCCGGCATTTCGGTGCGGGCCCTGCGGCTGTATGAGGCCGAGGGGCTGATCAAGCCGGTGCGGACCCAGGCCGGGCGGCGGGTTTATCAGGCGGGCGATGTGGCGCGGTTACAGCAGATATTGCTGCTGAAAAAGGCCGGCTGCACGCTGGGCCAGATCGGCCAGTTGCTGGACCGGCGGCCCTTTGACCCGGCGCGGCTGATCGATGCGCAGATCGAAGCACTGGAGCAGACCGAACGCAACCTGACCCAGAGCCTGGGCCTGTTGCGTGCCGCGCGCCGCCAGCTTTCCGAGGGGGAATGCCTTTCCGTCGATGCCCTGTGCGACCTGATCAAGATGGGAGAACAGAGCATGAGTGAAGAAAACTGGAAGCCGGTGTTGGACCGCTATTACACGCCGGAAGACCAGGAGAAATGGCGGCAGGCCAAGGCCGCCTTCGGCCCGGATGGGGAGGCCGATTATGCCCGCCAATGGGCCGATCTGGTGGCGGAGATCGAGGCGGCCATCGCCTGCAAGGTCTCACCGGAGGACGAGCACGCCCAGCGGCTGGCCCTGCGCTGGTACGAGCTGCAAAAGCCGCTGGTGGAAAAGGTCGGCGTGGAGGTCTGGAACAAGGCCAGCCGCATGTATCAGGAAATGGACCAGTGGCAGACACCGCAGGTCCAGGCCCCATTCAGTGCCGCCGTCTATGGCTTCGCGGTGCAGGCCGCCAACGCCGCCCGCGCCAAGGGCCTGATCCCGCCGCGGCAGGGTTGAGAGGGGAGTATCCCCGCCCCCGTCATCCCGGCGAAAGCCGGGACCCAGGGGCCGCGTGCCGAACCCCTCGGCTGCATCGATCAACAAGGCGTTGACGTTGGGCTTGTTGCCCCTGGGTTCCGGCTTTCGCCGGGATGACGGAAAGGGATCTCACCCCCAGCTTTCCCGATAGAGCGCCACCATCGTCGCCACATCCGGCACGCGGGGATTATTGGCGGGGCTGCCGGAGGCCAGGGCCTGCGCGGCCATGGTTTCCAGCAGCCCATTCCAGCGGGCGGGATCAATGCCATAGGTCTTCGGGCTGGGTACCTTCAGGTCGGTGTTGAGATCCCGCAGTGCTGCCACCAGCTTTTCCCCCGCCACATCGTCACTATCCGCCACGTCGGCGGCCCCGATGGCGCGGGCACAATCGGCATAGCGGGCGGGGGCCCCCGGCAGCGACCAATGGGTGACGGCGGGCAGCAGCATGGCGTTGGACAGCCCATGCGGCACATGGAAAAAGGCGCCGATGGGCCGGCTCATCCCATGCACCAGGGCGACGGACGCGTTGGAAAAGGCCATGCCGGCCAGCGTGGCACCCAGCATCATGGCTTCCCGCGCCACGCGGTTGCCGGGTTCGGCCACGGCCGTGCGGATATAGGGGGCGATGCGGCCCATGGCGGCCAGGGCCATGCTGTCGGAAAACGGGTTGGCCTTGGCGCTGACATAGGCCTCAATGGCGTGGGTCAGCGCATCGATCCCGGTATCGGCGGTCAGGCGCGGCGGGCAGCTCAGCGTCAGTTCGTAATCGATGATGGCGGCACTGGGCACCAGCAGCGGGCTGGCGATCAGCATTTTTTCATCGGTGGCGGCATCGGTGATGACGGTGAAGCGCGTCACCTCCGATCCCGTGCCGGCGGTGGTGGGGATGGCCACCAGCGGCGGGCCGGCCAGCGGGATCGGGTTGGGCACCTTGTAATCGCGCATCGCCCCGCCATTGGCGGCCAGCACGCCCATGGCCTTGGCCGTATCAATGGGCGATCCGCCGCCCAGCGCCAGCATCCCGTCATAACCGCCCTCGCGCAGCAGGGCGGCGCCTTGTTCCACCACCGTAACGGTGGGGTCGGGCACGGTATCGGCGAACAGGCCGGGCTGGAAGCCGGCATCGCGCAGCGGGGCCAGCAGCCTTTCCACCGTGCCGCTGTCCCGCATCCAGGGGTCGGTGACGACCAGCGGCCGGCGCACGCCCAGCCGGTGCAGCACGGACGCCGCCCCCGCAATGGCACCCCCGCCCAGTTCCATGATGGCGGGCGTCAGGATGGTGGCAATCATGGTTCCTCCCAAGTGCCGTGGCACTCTCCCAGGGATTTTTTTGCCAGTGTGGGCCAAGCCGATGCTGCCCGCCAGCCCCGACTTTGGCATTAAAGATGGTGATGCCAGGGGCTTGGCCCTATGCTGGGCAAAAATCCATCCACCAGCCATCCGAAATGCCCATGATCGCCATCGCCGATGATCTGTTCCAGGCCGCCAGGGCCGCCCGCCTGAATGCCCATGCCCCCTATTCCGGGTTCAAGGTCGGGGCGGCCATCCGCTCTGAAAGCGGGCGCATCCATGCTGGCTGCAATGTGGAGAACGCCGCCTATCCGCAGGGTCAATGCGCCGAGGCGACGGCCATCGGCCTGATGATCGCCTCGGGCGACCGCACGATCATCGAACTGGTGGTGGTGGGCGGGGAGGCCGGGTCGGGCGTGATGTGCACGCCCTGCGGCGGCTGCCGCCAGCGCATCCGCGAATTTGCCGCCGGCCCCGACACGCCCATCCATGTCTTTGATGCCGGCGCTTTCCGCCAGAGCTTCACGCTGGGGCAGTTGCTGCCCTTCAGCTTCGGCCCCGACAATCTGGGTTTCTAAACAAATGACGCATAATTTCGATAGCGGAATAGATTCCGCCGCCATTGCCCGCCGTTGCCTGCCGCTGCTGGACCTGACCAGCCTGAACGACACGGATGATGCCGCCAGTACGGTGGTTCTCTGCGCCAAGGCGGTGACGTCGGTGGGCAATGTCGCCGCCGTCTGCCTCTGGCCAAGCTTTGTTTCGCAGGCAAAACAGATTCTGGCTGGCACAGGCGTGAAGGTGGCGACCGTGGTGAATTTCCCCGGCGGCAGTTTCGGTGCCGAAAAGGTGGCGGCCCAGATCGCCGGTGCCCTGGCCGACGGGGCCGATGAGATCGACGTGGTGATGAACTATGCCGATGTGATGATGGGCGATGGCCGCCGCGCCGCTGAGCATCTCGCCGCCTGCCGGGTGGCCTGTGGTGAGACGACGATGAAGGTGATCCTGGAAAGCGGGTCACTGGCCAAGCCGGTGTTCATTGAACGGGCCGCCGCCATTGCCGTGGCGGCGGGGGCGGATTTCCTGAAGACCTCCACCGGCAAGGTGCCGGCGGGGGCCACGCCCAGTGCCGCCCGCATCATGCTGGAAGCGGCCAAGGGGGCGGACCGCCGCGTCGGCTTCAAGGCGTCGGGCGGTATCCGCGATCTGGAAACGGCGGCCGAATATCTGGCCCTGGCGGACCAGATTTGCGGACCCGGCTGGGTGGGGCCGGAGACCTTCCGCTTTGGTGCCTCCGGCCTGCTGGATGCCATTCTGGGTGCGCTGGGCGTGGCCCCCGGCCCGCAAGTGGGCAGTGCCGGTTACTGATCCGGGGCGGGTGCGGGGGCGGCCATGCCGCCTTCCACCCGCAACCAGCCGCCGGCCAGCCCGCGCAATTCTGCCGGATGGTGGGTGACATAAAGCATGGGCAGGCGCATCTGATCGTGCAGCCGGGCCAGATAGGGCAGCAGTTCGGCCTTGCGTGCCGCGTCCAAGGCGGCCAGCGGTTCATCCAGCAAGATCAGGCGCGGTGCCGCCAGCAGGGCGCGGCCGATGGCGACCCGCTGCTTCTCCCCGCCCGACAGGTCACGCGGGCGCCGGTCCAGCAGCGGGCCGATATCCAGCAGGTCGGTAATGTCGGCCAGCGTGGCCGGGGCAGGGTGGTGGGCGAACAGCCTTCCATAACGCAGGTTCTGCCGCACGCTGAGATGCGGGAACAGCCGCGCTTCCTGAAACACATAGCCGATGCGGCGGCGATGCGGCGGCAGATCCGTCAACGCCACCCCGTCCAGCCGGATATGCCCGGTTGCCGGGCGCAGCAGCCCGGCGATCAGGTTCAACAGCGTCGTCTTGCCGGCCCCCGATGGGCCGGTGATAGCGGTCAGGCCCGGCCCGGCGGCAAAACGCGCGGTGAGGGTGAAGTCGCCGCGCCGATATGTGAGGTCCAGATCAAGCATCCGTCCCCTCCACCCGCCGGCGTACCCGGCGGGCCAGCAGCTCACTGGCCACCAGGGCGATGATGGCAATCGCCGCCGATACCAGCGTCAGCCGCAGCGCCGGCCCATCGCCGCCCGGCACCTGCAAATGGCTGTAAATGGCCGATGGCAGCGTCTGGGTGACGCCGGGAATGTTGGACACAAAGGTGATGGTGGCCCCGAACTCTCCCAACGCTTTGGCAAAGCACAGGATGGCGCCGGCCACCACGCCGGGCAGGGCCAGCGGCAGGGTGATGGTGGCGAACACGGCCCAGGGCGGGGCCCCCAGGGTACCGGCGGCCTGTTCCAGCCTTGTATCCACCGCCTCCAGCGACAGGCGGATGGCCCGCACCAGCAGGGGAAAGGC
Source organism: Niveispirillum sp. BGYR6 (assembly GCF_027568365.1). Lineage (NCBI taxonomy): Bacteria > Pseudomonadati > Pseudomonadota > Alphaproteobacteria > Rhodospirillales > Azospirillaceae > Niveispirillum > Niveispirillum sp. BGYR6. Next base: position 134,592 of record NZ_JANLNL010000004.1, read on the forward strand.
CATCACGGCACAGGCCAGCACGGCCCCGGTCCAGTTGAAGGCCAGCACGATGCCGATTTCTGCCAGCAGCCGACCCAAAGGCCCCTGCCGCCCGAACAGAATCAACAGGATATAGCCGGTGACGACCGGCGGCAGCACCAGCGGCAGATGCACCAGCCCATCCAGCAGGATACGCCCCGGAAAGGGCCGCCGCGCCAGCAGCCAGGCCACGGCAATGCCGGGTGGTAGGCTGACCAGCGTGGCCCAGGCGGCCACCTTCAGCGACAGCGCAATCGCGGTCCATTCCTCTGCTGTAAACCAGTCCGCCAAGGCTTATCCTAATCTCCCTCAGACGCCGGGCGCCCGCATCCGCGGGCTTGGCTTGCGGCGCATGGGCGCCGGGCCAGCGGTCGCTGGCCTCCAAGGGGCATGAGACATGCCCCTTGGCATCACTTCACCAGAACCGTAAATCCCTGTTCTTCAAAATGCCGTCGCGCAGCGGGGCTGGAAAGGAATTCCAGTAGCTTGGCTGCCCCGCCCTGGCTGCTGGCCAGCAGGGCGGCCGGATATTCGATGGGGGCGTGGCTGCCTGCCGGGAAGGTGGCGACGATGGAAACCCCCGGTTCGGCCCGCGCATCGCTGAGATAGACAATGCCGGCCGGTGCCTCCCCCCGCGCCACCAGGGCCAGGGCGGCGCGGACATTCTCCGCCTGGGCGATGCGGCCCTGCACCTTGTCCCACAGGCCCAGCTTGGTCAGCGCCGCCTTGCCATATTTGCCGGCGGGTACGCCGGCGGTATCGGCCATGGCCAGCTTGCCATCGGCACCCAGCAGGGCGGGCAGGTCGGCAATGGTGCCGGGCTTGGCCCCGGCCCTGGCCACCAGCACCAACTGATTGCCCAACAGCGTCACCCGGCTTTCCGGGCGGATCAGGTTCTGCTTGGCCAGATGGTCCATCCAGTCCTGATCGGCGGAAATGAACATATCCGCCGGTGCCCCCGCCGCAATCTGCTTGGCCAGGGCAGAGGAGGCGGCATAGGAGACACTAGCCGCCGCCCCGCCCTTGGCCTTGTAATCGGCCAGGGCGTTGTCCAGCGCCGTCTTCAGGCTGGCGGCGGCGAAGATGGTGACCGGCCGTTCCTGCGCCGGGGCATGAACAGGCGACAGCATCAGCAGCAGACCAGCCAGCAGGCCGGCAATCACGGGGCGGCGGAGAAGCGACATGGCGGGCAGCATCCTGGCGATGGGGGGTCCGTTATGTCTATCAGGATATAGCGTGAAAGGGCCGGGGGCGCCACCCTGGAACCCGGCCTTGGGGCCAGTTCGCCTACCTCACAAGGATTTCTTCGCCTGTTGGGCCTTTGCAGCCTATATTCCTGCGCATCGGTGGCCCGGTTGTCAGGGCGGGGCTGCCGGGGTGTCCCTGACAGGGCCGGTTATTCCACCGGCCGGGGCGCTGGATACATGCCCATGGAGATTGACGTGACGCATTTTTCCCCGTCCCTCGGCCGCCTGTCGTTCCGGCGGGCTGTGGCCCTGCCCTTCATGGCGGCGGCCCTGATTTTTGGTGATGTCTCCGTGGCGCTGGCCCAACGCGGCGCGCCGGAAAGCTTTGCGCCCCTGGCGGAAAAGAGTCTGCCGGCGGTGGTGAACATCTCCACCTCGCAGACGATCCAGGCCAAGCCGGGCGGGCGCTCCCCCATCCCGATGCCGGAATTCCCGCCCGGTTCCCCGTTCGAGGAATTCTTCAAGGATTTCTATGAACGCCAGCAGCAGAACCAGGGCAAGCCGCGCCGTGCCCAGTCGCTGGGTTCCGGCTTCATCATTGATGCCAGCGGCTATATCGTCACCAACAACCATGTGATTGAGGGGGCCGACGAGATCACCGTCGTCTTCCAGGATGCCGACCATACGGAGTTGAAGGCCAAGCTGATCGGCACCGACAAGGAGACCGATCTGGCCCTGCTGAAGGTCGAATCCAAGCAGAAGCTGACCGCCCTGAAATGGGGCAACAGCGATGAATTGAAGGTGGGCGACTGGGTGGTGGCCATCGGCAACCCGTTCGGCCTGGGCGGCACCGTCACTGCCGGCATCATCTCCGCCCGCGCCCGTGATATCGGCGCCGGCCGCTTCGATGATTTCCTGCAGACCGACGCCGCCATCAACCAGGGCAATTCCGGTGGTCCGCTGGTGAATGTGCAGGGTGAGATTGTCGGCATCAATACCGCCATCTTCAGCCGCACCGGCGACAGTGTGGGCATCGGCTTTGCCATCCCCGCCAACATGGCCCGCACCGTGATCGAGGAACTGCGCAAGGGCGGCAAGGTGCGCCGCGGCTGGTTGGGCGTGCAGATCCAGAGCGTGACGCCCGCGATCGCCGAAAGCATGGGCCTGCCCAATGACAAGGGCGCCCTGGTCGGCACCGTCAGCGATGGCAGCCCCGCCGCTGCCGCCGGCCTGAAGCCGGGCGACGTGATCCTCAGCTTTGATGGCAAGGATGTGGCCAATAACCGCGCCCTGCCGCGCATGGTGGCCGAAACCCCGGTGGGCAAGAAGGTGACGGTCGCCATCTCCCGCAAGGGGGTGAAGCAGAATGTCACCGTCACGCTGGCCGAGCTGCCGGCCAGCGCGGTCGACCCGGAGGCGGCGGAGGAAGAGGAACAGGCCAAGCCCGACGCTAAGGCCCAGCAGACCCAGGTGGAAGCGCTGGGCCTGACCCTGTCGCCGGTGACGCCGGCCCTGCGCCGTCAGTATGAACTGGCGGAGGATGCCAAGGGCGTGGTCATCACCAAGGTTGCCCCCGGCAGCGCCTCCCAGGCCCGCCAGTTGCGGCCGGGCGATCTGGTGCTGGAGGTGAGCCAGCAGGCGGTGGCAACGCCGGCCGATGTGCAGGCCAAGGTGGATGCCGCCCGCAAGGCCGGTCAGAAGGCGGTGCTGCTGCTGCTGGACCGCAAGGGCGAACAGCAGTTCCTGGCTTTGCCGCTGGAAGCGGAAAAATAATCGAGGGGTAGTTACTCCCGTATTCTGGGACAGGCCCGGCGACACCCCGTCGCCGGGCCCTTTTTTTGCCTCAATAACGGGGGCCAAATGGCTTTGCCGGGTGTTTATCCGGCACTGGTGTCTCCAGCCATCATTTCAAGGGGAAAAAGAATCGGCGAAAGGAGTGTCAGAGCTGCGATTCAGCCCTTCCAACCGGGCCGGTTCATTTCATATGATCCTTCAGGATACCCGGGGATTTTAAGTGATTGTTGAGCATCATGGCTGATCATGACAAGCACGGGAATGAGGGGACCGTGACGGGCGTGGTCGTAAAGGCCAAGCCCAAGACGAAAAAACCCTCGATGTACAAGGTGTTGATGCTGAACGACGACTACACTCCCATGGAGTTTGTGGTCGACGTGCTGGAACGGTTCTTCAACAAGAACCGGGACGAGGCGACGCGGATCATGTTGCAGGTGCATCGCCGTGGCGTCGGCGTCTGTGGTGTGTTCACCTATGAAGTGGCGGAAACCAAAGTGACGCAGGTGATGGATTTCGCCCGCCAGCACCAGCATCCTCTACAATGTACCCTGGAGAAGGATTAGCGCCTCATGCTGTCGCGTAATCTCGAACAGACGCTGCACCGGGCTCTCGGCAACGCCAACCAGCGGCGTCACGAGTACGCAACCCTGGAACATCTTCTGCTGGCGCTGACCGAGGATCAGGACGCGCTGGCCGTCCTTCGGGCCTGCGGGGTGGATGTCACCAAGCTGCGGGCCGAACTGATCGAATATCTCGACAGCGAGCTGTCCAACCTCGTCACCAGCCGGTCGGAGGATGCCAAGCCCACCGCCGGTTTCCAGCGCGTGCTGCAACGCGCCGCCATTCATGTGCAAAGCTCTGGCCGGGAGGAAGTGACGGGCGCCAATGTGCTGGTCGCCCTGTTCTCCGAACGCGAGAGCCATGCCGTCTATTTCCTGCAGGAGCAGGAAATGACGCGCTTCGACGCGGTCAATTACATCTCTCACGGCATCGCCAAAGCCCCTGGACGCGCAGAGACCAAGCGCGTTTCCGGCGCCGACGATGACGCCCAGGCGGAGAAGGTCGTGAAGAAAGGCACTGAAGCGCTTGAAGCCTATTGCGTCAACCTCAACAAGAAGGCCGCCGGCGGCAAGATCGACCCGCTGATCGGCCGGGAGCAGGAGGTGGAGCGGACGATCCAGATCCTCTGCCGCCGCTCCAAGAACAACCCGCTCTATGTCGGCGATCCCGGCGTCGGCAAGACGGCCATCGCCGAAGGGCTGGCCCGCCGCATCGTCCATGGCGAAGTGCCCGACGTGCTGAAAAATGCCGTCATCTTCGGGCTGGATATGGGCTCCCTGCTGGCCGGCACCCGCTATCGCGGGGATTTCGAGGAACGGTTGAAGGCCGTCGTCTCGGAGCTGGAGGCGCTGGAAGGTTCCATCCTGTTCATCGATGAAATCCACACCGTCATCGGGGCCGGTGCTACCAGCGGCGGGGCGATGGATGCCAGCAACCTGCTGAAGCCGGCTTTGGCGTCGGGTGCGCTGCGCTGCATCGGCAGCACCACCTACAAGGAATATCGCTCCTATTTTGAGAAGGACCGCGCCCTGGTGCGGCGCTTCCAGAAGATCGACGTCAATGAACCGTCGATCGAGGATGCGATCAAGATCCTGGAAGGGATCAAGACCTATTACGAGTCGTACCACAAGATCCGCTACACCAAGGATGCCATCCGCTCGGCGGTGGAGCTGTCGGCCAAATATATTGGCGACCGCAAGCTGCCCGACAAAGCTATCGATGTGATCGATGAGGTGGGGGCCGCCCAGGCGCTGATCCCGGAAAGCCGACGCAAGAAGACCATCACCCAGAAGGATGTGGAAGCGGTGGTGGCCAAGATCGCCCGCATCCCGCCCAAATCCATCAGCCGCGACGACAAGGAGACGCTGCTGAACCTGGAACGCGACCTGAAGACCATGGTTTTCGGGCAGAACCCGGCCATCGAGGCGCTGGTCTCGGCCATCAAGCTGGCCCGTGCCGGCCTGCGCGATGCGGAAAAGCCGATTGGCAATTACCTGTTCTCCGGCCCCACCGGCGTCGGCAAGACGGAGGTGGCCAAGCAGCTTTCCCGCACGCTGGGGATTGAGCTGGTCCGCTTCGACATGTCCGAATATATGGAGCGCCACACGATCAGCCGGCTGATCGGTGCCCCGCCGGGCTATGTCGGCTTTGATCAGGGCGGCCTGCTGACGGACGCCATCGACCAGCATCCGCACTGCGTGCTGCTGCTGGATGAGATCGAGAAGGCGCATCCTGACCTGTATAATATCCTTCTGCAGGTCATGGATCATGGCAAGCTGACGGACCATAACGGCAAGATCGTTGATTTCCGTAACGTCATCCTGATCATGACCACCAATGCCGGTGCTGCCGACATGGCCAAACCCGCCATCGGTTTCGGCCGGGAGGCGCGGGTGGGTGAGGATAAGGAAGCGATCAACAAGGCGTTCTCGCCGGAATTCCGCAACCGCCTGGATGCGATCATCCCCTTCAGCAATCTGGGGCCGGAGACGGTGACCCGGGTGGTGGACAAGTTCATCATGGAGCTGGAAGCCCAGCTTTCCGACCGTGGCGTGACCATCGACCTGTCGGACGATGCCCGCGAATGGCTGGCCAAGGAAGGCTATGATCCGGTGATGGGCGCCCGTCCGCTGGCCCGCACCATCCAGGAACATGTGAAGAAACCGCTGGCGGAGGAACTGTTGTTTGGCCGCCTGTCCAAGGGCGGGGCCGTGCGGGTGGTGCTGAACAAGGAAGGCAAGGGCCTGTCCTTCGACTATGCCGAGCCTAAGGGCGGCAAGCAGGAGGATAAGGTGGAGGAACTGGTGGATTGATGATCCAGCGGTTTCCAGCCTGATGCATAGAGGCCCGCCGGGGGAACCCGGCGGGCTTTTCTTTTGGCCATATGGGAAGGGATATCAATGACCGACCTGACCATCCGCCCCGCCACCACCGCCGATGCCCCCGCCCTCTGGCACATCATCGGCCCGACCATTCGGGCCGGGGAGACCTATGCGCTGGACCCAGCGATGGGGGAGGGCGACGCGCTGGCCTATTGGCTGGGGCCGGATAAGGAAACGTTTGTTGCCGTGGCGCCGGATGGGCAGGTGGTGGGCACCTATTTCATCCGCCCCAATCAGGCCGGCGGTGGTCGCCATATCTGCAATTGCGGCTACATGACCGCTGCGGCGGCCACCGGGCGCGGGGTGGCCAGGGCCATGTGTCTGCATTCCCTGGACCATGCCAGACAGCGCGGTTATCGCGGGATGCAGTTCAATTTCGTGGTCAGCAGCAATACCCGCGCGGTCGCCCTGTGGCAGGCGCTGGGCTTTACCATCGTCGGGCGCCTGCCGCTGGCCTTCCAGCATCCCCGCCTGGGCTATGTTGATGCGCTGGTGATGTTCCAGCCACTGGTGGAGGGTTAGGCGGCGCCACCCCGCGCCAGATTCTGCCGGGCCAGATCCAGCCATTCCTTCTGCCGGGCGCGGACATGGCTTGGGGCGCGGGACAGGCGCTGCTGCACATCCTTGAACAGTTCCTGTCCCTCCGCCTGACGGCCTGTGCGTCCCAGCAGCAGGGCCAGCCGGCACAGCGGCTCCACGCCTGGATAATAATCGGCCAGCGCCCGGTATTCGCGCTCCGCCTCCGGCCCCCGATCCAGCTCGTCCAGGGCGCGGGCATAGGTCAGGTGACCCTCGGCAGACTGGTAATCGGGATGGGCGGCCCGCAGCCGGGTCAGGCTATCCAGGGCGGCCGCCGGTTTGCCATTGCCCAACTGGGCCTCCGCCAGACCCAGCAGGATATCCGGATCGTCGGCGTGCAGGCCGGTCAACATCGCCGTGAAATGTTCCTCCGCTTCGGCATGGTCACCCGCCGCCAGCAGAGTTTGCGCCAGTTTCAGCCGGTTCTGCACACTGGGCACATCCATCAGCCGTTCACGGGCTTCCCGCACGTCACGGCCCGGGTCCACGGCCCGGATCAGGTTTTCCTTCACCTTGTGGGCCTGGGCACTGTTGCGCAGGGAGGGCAGATAGATCGCCAGCGCGTAAACCACGCTGCCCAGGAAGGGGAAAACCAGCAGGATGAACAGCCAGTACATCTCCCGTCCGGTGCGCACCACATGCACGGCAAAGAAAATGGCAATGGCGGTGGACAGCAGGAAAATCAGTGGCATGGCGGCTTATCCGGTCAGGAAACGTGCCACTCTGGCGCAGCGTCCCCCCGCTGGCAAGCCGGTTGATCCCTGCACCAAAGAGGTAATTCAACCGGAAAATCAGCCAGCAAAGCCCCGCGCCGGATCATCCGCCGACCGCTGCAGCCAGTTGCTGGCCGGGTAGTCGCAGGCCCCATCCACGACATGGATCGTATAAGCATGGCGGGAGTGGGGGGAGCGGTTGGGGCCGGACAGATGCGGCAGCAACCCATGCAGCAGGATCAGTGTGCCCTGTTTGGCTGGCAGCGGCACATAGCCATTGTCCGGCGTGCAGTCGGGCCAGGGGCTGGCATCCAGCACATCCATGCGCACGCCACCCTGGCCATCGCGGGAGAAACGCTTCTTCAGCCCGTCCCGGTGCCCGCCGGGCAGTGCCCACATGCAGCCATTTTCCAGCGTGGCATCCTGCACCGCGAACCACAGGCCCACCACGCTCATCGGTTCGGTATAAAGGAAGGTGCTGTCCTGGTGGCACACCACCTCCCCACCGATATGGGGCTGTTTGAAAATATACATGGACTGCATCAACAGCGGCCTTGCCATGCCGATATCGGCTGTAATGGAAGCCAGACGCGGGTCGCGGGAAAACTGGCTGAACACCGGGTCGCGGTCATGCAGGGCATGGCCGATCTTGTTGATCGACAGGGATTTTTCCTGGCGCAGATGCCCGGCCGCGTCAAACGCCTCCTCCTCAAAGAAGAAGCGGATCTGATCGCCGGAGGAGAGGAAATAATCGTCGCTGGTCTTCTGCTGGTTGACGGTGGAGAAGACCGAGGCATGGGCCGCCGCGTCGAACCCCTCCACCAGCCGCCCCGCCTGATCCATCAGCGACCGGCAATCTGCCGGATCGGCAAAGCCTTCCAGCAGCAGGAAACCATCGCGGTGATAGGCATCGATCTGGGCTTGGGTCAGGAAGGACATCGGCGGCAGGTCCGTTTGGGGGTGGTGCTCTCTGGCTTTTACCGCCCCGGCCTTGCCTGCCGCAATCCCTGTCAGCCCGGCACCCGCCAGACATCGGTGACGCGGACCTCCCGGTCCTCCAGCTCCCGCGTCGTCGGCACGGCGTAGCTGGCCATCTTTTCCAGCCCCTGGGCCGGCAGATAGGCCCGGCCCGGATCGCCCAGCAGCACCAGGGTGCCGCCGGCGGCCAGCCGGCGCAGCCAGCCAAGTGCTGCTTCGGCAAAAGGGCGCTCGTAACAGATATCGCCGGCCAGCACGATATCGATGCCGGGCAGATCCTGGCCGATAATGTTGGCGACATCCGCCGTCACCGTCACGCCATTGGCGGCCGCGTTCAGATATGTCGCTTCCACGGCGAACGGGTCGATCTCCACCGCGCGGACGGCGGCGGCACCCGCCTGCAGGGCGGCGATGGCGATCAGGCCGCTGCCGGCGGCGAAATCCAGCACATGGCGACCGGCCACCAGATCGGGCTGGTCCAGGATCAATCGGGCCACCGCCTGCCCGCCGGCCCAGGGAAAGGCCCAGAAGGGCGGGGGCACGCCCTGGCGTTCCAGCCAATCTTCCGTGGCCTGCCAGATGGGGGTGATCTCGGTCGCCTGATACAGGCTGATATCGGGGAGTAGAGGGCCGACAGGGGCCAGGGCCGTATGGGAACGGATGAAATCAGTACGCTCAGCGGCGGTTATCGGGCGCAAAATCGGCCAATCTCAGCATCTGGTGCTGCATCTGGGGCTTGGGCAGGCTGTTGAACTGTATCCCGCCACTGCCGCCACCGCCATGGCTGCCGGGCGGCATGGCGGCGATACCGGCCATGATGGCAATCAGCAGGGTCCAGCCGGTGAAACGGGCAGCGCGGAAGGTGGACAGGCTGTCCGCCGGGTCATCCATCTCCCACCCACGCACCTGCACCAGCATCAGCCCGGCCGTGGCGGCCAGTGGCACCAGCACGGTCCAGCCCATGGTCAGCGGCGTCAGCGCCAGCACCCACAGGCAAAAGGCCCCAGCATAGAAACCCCCCACCCAGCGCCGCGAATCGGCGGCGAACAGGCGGGCGGTGGATTTGATGCCGACCTGTTCATCATCCCGCCGGTCCTGATGGGCATAAACCGTGTCATAGCCCAGCGTCCAGAGGATGCCCCCGGCATAGAGCAGCAGGGCCGGCCAATCGATGCTGCCCCGCACGGCAGCCCAGCCCAGCAGGGCGCCCCAGTTGAAGGTCAGGCCCAGGAACGCCTGCGGCCACCATGTCACCCGCTTCATCAACGGGTAGAGGCCGACCAGGATCAGCGAGGCGGCCCCCAGCAGGATGGAGAACAGGTTCAGTTGCACCAGGATCAGCAGCCCGACCAGGCATTGCGCGCCCAAGAACAGGAAGGCTTGCAACAGGCTGACCTGCCCGCTGGGGATGGGGCGCACGCGGGTGCGCTCCACCTGGGCATCCAGCTTATGGTCGATGATATCATTGATGGTGCAGCCGGCCCCGCGCATCACCACGGCACCGATACCGAACAGGGCCATCAACCAGAAATCCGGCCAGGAACCAGCGGGGGCGGCCAGGGCGATGGACCACCAGCAGGGCAGCAGCAGCAGCCAGGTGCCGATGGGCCGGTCCAGCCGGGCCAGCCGCGCATAGGGGCGCCAGCCGGCCGGCAACAGCCGGTCGATCCAGTCCCCCCTGCGAATATCGGTATGGCCACCGGCCTGACGCGGAATATCGGTCATGATGGCGCGCATCCTACCCCCGATGCGCCCCATAGGCAAAGGTGCAACCGTTTGCCGGAACCGGCGTTAACCGAATTGGTGACATTTGCCGCCGGGACTGGTGTGCTGAGGGCTGACGGTCTATCTCTGTCAGCCGGATTTCCCCACCTGCCCGGTGCCCATGACCCAGGATCAGCCGCTGCCCCGTACCCGCCTGTTCATCGATGCGCCGCTGTCGGCTGGCGCATCGGCCCCGCTGGATGGCGGGCGGGCGCATTATCTGCGCGCGGTGCTGCGCCAGGGGCCGGGGGATGGGGTGTTGGCCTTCAACGGGCGGGACGGGGAATTCCTGGCCCGTATCGACACGCTGGGCAAATCCGCCGGCACCCTGGCGGTGGAACGCCAGACAAGGCCGGCGCCGGCCGATCCCGCCGCCGGCCCCTGGCTGGCCTTTGCGCCGCTGAAGGGCGGGCGCACCGAATATGTGGTGGAAAAGGCGGTGGAGCTGGGCGTGTCCCGGCTGATCCCCGTCTTCACCCGCCGGGGCGATGTGGGGCGCGTCAACCTGGAACGGTTGCGCGCCAACGCGGTGGAAGCCGCCGAACAATGCGAGCGGTTGACCGTGCCCGATGTGGCGGAGCCGGTGGAACTGGCCAAGCTGCTGTCCGGCTGGGACGAAGGCCGCCGCCTCTATCTGGCGGCGGAAAGCGGGGTGGCGCAACCGCTGGTGACCGCCATCACAGCGCAGGCCACCCTGCCCGCCGCATTCCTGGTGGGACCGGAGGGGGGCTTCGATCCGACGGAACTGGCGCTGCTGTACCGCATGGCTTTTGTGGTGCCGATCGGCCTGGGTCCGCGTATTCTGCGCGCCGATACGGCGGCCTTTGCCGTGCTTTCCGCCTGGCAGGCGGTGGCCGGTGACTGGCAGCAGGGCGGACAGGATGCCCGCCCGCCCAACCGGGCTTGAGTTTTCTGCAGGGGTTTCCCAGCCTCTGTCCGTGGCGTTGTTTCTGGTCTTCGTCTTTGCCCTTAAGGATATTCATTCATGTCCGCACCCCCGTCTTCACGCGGCGCGCCCATCACCGACCGCCGGCAACTGGTCGAATATCTGGAAAGTGGCTGTAAACCGGTGGCCGATTGGCGCATCGGGACGGAGCATGAGAAATTTGTCTTCCGGCTGGATGACAAGTCCCCCGTCCCCTATGCCGGGCCGGGCGGTATCGGCGCCATTCTGGGCGAGTTTGAGCGCCGATTCGGCTGGGAACCGGTGCGCGAGGGGGAGAACACCATCGCGCTGACCAAGGGCATGGCCAATATCAGCCTGGAACCGGGCGGACAGTTCGAACTGTCGGGCGCCCCGCTGCACACCATCCATGAAACCTGTGCCGAGGTGGGCCAGCATCTGGCCGAGGTACGCGCCATCGGGCGCGATCTGGGTTTTGGGATGCTGGGGCTGGGCTTCAACCCGAAATGGAAGCGGGCTGACATCCCCTGGATGCCCAAGGGTCGCTACAAGATCATGCGCGAATATATGCCCAAGCGCGGCGGCCTGGGCCTGGACATGATGACCCGCACCTGCACGGTGCAGGTGAACCTGGATTTCGCCTCCGAAGCGGACATGGTGAAGAAGTTCCGGGTCTCGCTGGCGTTGCAGCCCATCGCCACCGCCCTGTTCGCCGCCAGCCCCTTCACGGAGGGCAAGCCCAACGGCTTCCAGTCCTTCCGTTCGCATATCTGGACCGATACCGACCCCGACCGCACCGGCGACCTGCCTTTCGTGTTCGAGGATGGATTCGGGTTCGAGCGCTATGTGGATTATGCGCTGGATGTGCCGATGTATTTCGCCTACCGCGACGGGCGCTATCTGGATGCGTCCGGCCTGTCCTTCCGCGATTTCCTGGAGGGGCGCCTGTCGATTCTGCCGGGCGAATTGCCGCTGATGACGGACTGGTCGGACCATATGACGACCATGTTCCCGGAAGTGCGGCTGAAGAAATATCTGGAAATGCGCGGGGCCGATGCCGGCCCCTGGGGCCGGCTCTGTGCCCTGCCGGCGCTGTGGGTGGGCTTGCTGTATGACAGCACCGCGCTGGATGCCGCCTGGGATCTGGTGAAGGGGTGGAGCAGCGAAGACCGTGCGGGTCTGCGCCGCGACGTGCCGCGCCTGGGCCTGGATACCCCCTTCCAGGGCGGCACGCTGCAGCCCATCGCCCGGCAGGTGGTGGAGATCGCGCGGGAAGGCCTGCGCAACCGCGCCCGTACCGCCGGCATGGGTGATGATGAAAGCCATTTCATCGAACCGCTGGTCGCCATCGCCGAAACCGGCCGCACCCTGGCGAGAGAGTTGTTGGAACGGTATGAGACGGAATGGGCGCATTCCGTTGATCCGCTGTACGACGCGTACGCCTATTGACCTTGGTTGTTGTAACGATGGCGGGCACTGTCAGTGGTTGTGATACCATTGCCGTGCCCGCCATCTTTGCATAGAATAAAGGCAGCTTAGGTCTGGGGGGTGGGCGCCGGTGTCGACGCAGAGATGGGGGCGCTTTGTCGACCCCGCGATGGAGCGGGATTTCCGCCTCTCCGTTATGGCCCGCGAGGTGCGGGGCCTGCGCATCAATCTGATTGCGCTGATGGTGCTGCGCCTGCTGCCGATGACGCTGGATTTTTATTACATGCCCCAGGGCATGGTGCTGGGCGTCTATCTGCCGCTGCGGCTGGCCCTCTTCCCCTTTCTTATCTTCATCCTGCTGCTGCCGGTGCGGCCCTCCACCTATACGCTGCGGCATGTCTGCATCATGGTGGCGCTTTCTTATATCTGGTTGCTGACGGCCACCCCGCCCTTATGGGTGGATGTGATGGGGGTTGGCGTCACGGTCGGCTTCTTCATCTCCGTCGTGGTGCTGATGAACTATCTGTTCCTGCCCACACGCTGGACCTGGATGCTGGCCTGGGGGGTGGCAGCGAGTTTTATTTATGTCGTGCTGATCATGCCGCAATCCGGGGCGACGCCGTTCCAGATTCAAACGGCTGTGGTCATGCATGTCCTGGCCAATATTTTCGGCGCCTTCACCGCGTATCAGCTGGCCACCGTCCGCCGGGCGGAGTTTCTGCGCCACCGCCAGCTGGAAGAGGCCAATGAGGAGCTGCGCCGGCGGGAAGCCATCATCGCCGATCAGCGCGACCAGCTGGCGGCCCAGGTGGTGGAGCTGGGGGAGGCGCACCGCCAGCTGATCGAAACCAAGGACAGTCTGGTGCAAGCGGAAAAGATGGCCAGCCTGGGCGGGCTGGTGGCCGGGGTGGCGCATGAGCTGAATACGCCGATGGGCATCGCCCTGACCGCCGGTACCCATCTGCGCGACAGCCTGCAGGGGCTGGATCAGGCGGTGGCGGAAGGACGGCTGACCCGCAGCCGGCTGAGCGAATATCAGGAGACCTTGCGCGACAGCACCAACCTGATCCTGTCCAATGTCAGCCGGGCCGCCGGGCTGGTGCAGAGCTTCAAACAGGTGGCGGTGGATCAGGCCAGTGCCGAACGCCGCCTCTTCCCGCTCGGCCCCTATATTGATGAGGTTCTGCACAGTCTGGCCCCGCGCCTGCGCAAGGAACCGCATGAACTGCTGGTGGATTGCGATCCGGGGCTGGTGATGGACAGCTATCCCGGTGCCCTGTCACAGGTGCTGACGAACCTGCTGCTGAATGCGCTGGTCCACGCCTTTCCGGGGGGACGGGTCGGGCTGATCAGCATCCAGGCCCGGCCGCTGCCGGGCAATCAGCTGGAACTGATCTTTGCCGATAATGGCAAAGGGGTGCCGCCCCAGCATCTGGACCGGTTGTTCGACCCGTTCTTTACCACCAATCGCGCCCAGGGCGGCAGCGGGCTGGGGCTGCACATTGTCTATAATCTGGTGACCCAGACGCTGGGGGGCAGCATCCGCGTCTGCTCCACCCTGGGGGAGGGCACCTGCTTCACCCTGATATTGCCGCGCGCCGTGGCGGGTGATGCAACAACCCCGGTTGAAGATGTAACAGGTTGATAGACCTGCTTCTGCTGCTGGCAGAGGTTGCGCCTTCTATTGCCGCCGCCAGCCGCTGCGTTTAAATTGGCAAGGGCCGCGCGGCGGCCGGGCAAAGGGCCGGGAACAACTGGCCCTCATCCGAGGCGAGGTTCCGGGCGCGATGCAGAAATGGGGCACATTCGCGGACCACGCCCTGGAGCGTGATTTCCGCCAGTCGATCATGGGGCAGGAGGTGCGCACCTTGCGCATGAACCTGCTGGCCCTGATGTTCTTCTATCTGATGCCGCTGGCGCTGGATTTCGTCTATCTGCCGCGGGAAACCATTTTCAACCTGTTCCTGCCGCTCCGGCTGGGGGTCTATGTCACGATCCTGGCGGTGATGCTGATCCCGGTGCGCAATGCCACCTATGGCCTGCGCCATGCGGCTACCTTGTTCCTGCTCTCCTATATCTGGGTGATGACCGCGATGGTCGCGCTCTGGGTGGAACGGCAGGATGTCGGTTTCACGGTCAGTTTCTTCATCATGATCGTGGTGCTGATGAATTACCTGTTCCTGCCCACGCGCTGGCTCTGGATGGTGGGCTGGGGGGTGGCGGCCAGTGCCGTCTATCTCTGGCTGGTCATGCCGTACAGCGGGGCCACCACCTCGCAGATCAAGACGGCCATGGTGATGCAGACCCTGGCCAATATTTTCGGCGCTGTCACCGCTTATCAGCTGGCCACGCTGCGCCGGTCGGAGTTCCATCGCCGCCGGGAGCAGGAGGCGGAGCGGCGGCGGCTGGAGGAAGCCAATATCGAGCTGCTGCACCGGGAAACCATCATCGCCCTGCAGCGTGACCAGCTGGCCAGCAAGGTGGAGGAGCTGGAGGAGGCGCAGCGTCAGCTGATCGAAACCAAGGACAGTCTGGTGCAGGCGGAAAAGATGGCCAGCCTGGGCGGGCTGGTGGCCGGCGTGGCGCATGAGCTGAACACGCCGATGGGCATTGCCGTCACCGCCAGCACCCATCTGCGCGATTGTGTGGATGGGCTGGATCAGGCGGTGGCGGGCAATCGGCTGACCCGCAGCCAGCTGGCCGATTACCAGCAGACCCTGCGGGAAACGGCAACCCTGATTCTGTCCAACGTCGCCCGCGCGGCCGGGCTGGTGCAGAGTTTCAAGCAGGTGGCGGTGGATCAGGCCAGTGCCGAACGCCGGCCGTTCGAGCTGGGTGCCTATATCGAGGAACTTTTGCTGAGCCTGGCGCCGCGCCTGCGCCAGGAGCCGCACCAGATCAGCGTGGGCTGCCCACCGGGCCTGATGATGGACAGCTATCCCGGTGCGCTGTCACAAATCCTTACCAATCTGCTGATCAATGCCCTGATCCATGCCTTCCCCGACGGGAGGGCCGGCAATATCAGCATCCATGTCCGCATGGCGGGCGATGATCTGGTGGAGCTGGTCTTTGCCGATGATGGAAGGGGGGTGCCGCCCGAACATCAGGACCGCCTGTTCGACCCGTTCTTCACCACCAACCGCGCCCAGGGGGGCAGCGGGCTGGGGCTGCATATCGTCTATAATCTGGTGACCCAGTCCCTGCGCGGCAGCATCCGGCTGCAATCCCAGCCGGGGCAGGGCACGCGCTTCATCCTGACCTTTCCCCGCCGTGCGGGGGAACCGGCGCGCATGGCCGGGTAAAGGTCAATTTTCCAGCCGCCAGACATCCTTGATGTGGCGGGGCAGGCGGCGGGGCAGCACCACCATCAGGTCAAACCGGATGGCGTGATGGCCCAGATGCGGCCGCCGTGCCACGAAATGGCTGATGGCGGCATGGCGGCGGCGCCAGCTTGTCTGCGGCAGGGCCGCCAGCGCCTGGGGCAGGCTGGCCCTGGCCTTCACCTCCACCACCGCCAGCACGCGGCCCTTGGCGGCGATGATATCGATCTCCCCCACCGGCAGGCGCAGGCGGGTGGCCAGGATGCGATAGCCTTTCAGCCACAGCACCAGCCGGCAGGCCAGTTCCGCCAGCCGGCCCAGCCGTTCCGCCCGCCGGCGGTCGATGCGGTTACGGGTTTTTCCCACGGCCTCCCGTCCCCAGTTCGAGCGCCCGCGCATAGACGGATTTTTTCGCCTGGCCGGTGATGGTGGCGACATGGGCGGCGGCGTCCCGCACGCTCATCCCGCCGGACAGGGCCTGGGTCAGCAGGCTGTCCAGGTCGGCGGCATCGGTGGCGGCGGCATCGGCGGCGGGCGGGCCGACAACGACGACAACCTCCCCCTTGGGCGGGCCGTTTTCGGTGTAATGGGCGGCCAGCTCGGCCACCGGGCCGCGCCGCACCTCCTCAAACATCTTGGTCAGTTCCCGCGCCACGGCAACCTCGCGGCTGCCCAGGGTGGCGGCGACGTCGCCCAGCATCTCCGCCAGACGCTGCGCCGATTCGTAGAAGATCAGCGTCGCCTGCAGGGTGCGGAACTCTTCCAGCATGGTCCGCCGGGCGGCGGATTTGGGCGGCGGGAACCCGGCGAACAGGAAACGGTCGCTGGGCAGGCCCGACAGCACCAGCGCCGTCAGGGCCGCATTGGCGCCGGGCAGATGGGTGACGGGCAGGTTCTGGTCACGGGCATCGCGCACCAGCTTGAAGCCCGGATCACTGACCAGGGGCGTGCCGGCATCCGACACCAGGGCGATGGCCTGCCCCTCGGCCACGCGGCCCAGCAACTGCGGCCGCATCTTTGCCGCATTATGGTCGTGATAAGGAACAAGCCGGGTGGCAATGCCATATCGGCGCATCAGCTTTCCGGTGACGCGGGTATCTTCGCAGGCGATGGCATCGACGCCGCGCAACAGTGCCAGCGCACGCAGCGTTATGTCGCCGGCATTGCCGATAGGGGTGGCGACGATGTAAAGGCCCGGTGCCGGTTTACGGATCGGGCCGGTCCCGCTACCTTCGCCCGGCACGGGGAATTCCTCCCCGTCGGTATCGTCAAGGTCGTTCGGTTCGGTATCGGGGACATCGTCCATGGCGTGGTTTTCAAGCAGGAAGGGGTTCGGGATGGCAGCGCAGAAACGGCACCGCATGGCAAAGACGCTGGCGGCGCTGGCCCTGACCGCCGGCATACTGGCGGGATGCGCCAGTCCAAGCACGGTAACGGCCCCACCCCCGCCACCGCAAGCCCCGGTCGTCGCAGCCCCGCCCCCCGTGGTGGTGGCGCCCCCGCCCGCGCCGGTGGCCACCGCGGCCCCCATGCCCCAGGATGACAAGGTGCGGGTGGCGCTGCTGCTGCCGCTGTCCGGCGCCAGTGCCACCATCGGGCAGAGCATGTTGGATGCCGCCCAGATGGCCCTGTTCGATCTGGGTGATGACAAATTCGTGCTGATGCCGCGCGACAGCAAGGGGGAGCCCGCCGCCGCCGCTGCCGCCGCCAAGGGCGCCATTGATGAAGGGGCCAGCCTGATTCTGGGGCCGCTGTTCGCACCCCAGGCCAGTGCGGTGAAGCCGGTGGCGGCTCAGGCCGGCCGGCCGGTGCCGGTGGTCAGCTTCTCCTCTGACTGGAATGTCGCCGGTGGCGGCCTCTGGGTGCTGGGCTTCCAGCCGCAAGAACAGGTGCGCCGCGTCGTCAACATGGCGGCCGGTCGGGGGGCGCTGCGCTTCGGCTTGCTGGCCCCTTCCACCCCCTATGGCGATGCCACGCTGAAGGCGCTGACGGAGGCCGCCGCCGCCGTGGGCGGGCAGGTGACGCGGGTGGAACGCTATGCCCCCGGCACCCCGGACATGACCAGCGTGGTGCGCCGCCTGTCCAATTATGATGGGCGCAAGGCGGCGCTGGCTTCCGAACGGTCGCGCCTACACGGGTCCGGCGATGCGGAGTCGCAGACGGCCCTGCGCCGGCTTTCCAATGCCGACACGTTCGGGGAAATGCCCTTCGATGCCGTGCTGATTGCCGAGGGCGGCACCAAGCTGCGGGAAATCGCCTCCCTGTTCCCGTTCTTCGACATTGATCCGGCTCCGGGTCGCCTGCTGGGCACTGGCCTGTGGGATGAAGGCGGGCTGGGCCGGGAGCCGGCCTTGATCGGCGGCTGGTATGCCGCCCCGCCGTCGGAAGGTCGGCAGGCCTTCGAACAGCGCTTCCAGCAGCTTTACGGCTATAAGCCGCATCGTCTGGCCACGCTGGCCTATGATGCCACGGCCCTGGCCGCCGTGCTGGCCAAGGCCGGCGGGCGTGATGGCTTTGATCAGGCGGCCCTGACCAATCCCAACGGCTTTGCCGGGGTGGAAGGGATTTTCCGCCTGCTGCCGGCCGGCGTGTCCGAACGCGGGCTGGCGGTGATGGAGGTGACGCGCACCGGGTCCAATCTGGTCGATCCCGCCCCCACCAGCTTCCAGCCCACGCCGTCTTCCTGATCGGGGGCAACCATGGACCTGCTGGTCGATCAGGCTCCTGACGGCAGCTATCAGCTATTCTGGCCGGGTGGGCGGGCGCGCTGTGCCGTGGGGCGCAATGGCATCCGCGCCGACAAGCGGGAAGGGGACGGGGCCACGCCGGTCGGCGCCTTCGCCCTGCGTCAGGTCTTCTACCGCGCCGACCGGCTGCCCCGGCCACAGACGGGCCTGCCCATCGCCGCCATCCGGCCGGAGGATGGCTGGTGCGATGATCCCGCCCACCCGGATTATAACCGCCCGGTGACCCTGCCCTTCGCCGCCTCGCATGAGGAAATGTGGCTGGCGGAGCCTGTCTACGACATTGTGGTGGTGCTGGGTCATAATGACGATCCGCCGGTGCCGGGCCTGGGCAGTGCCGTCTTCCTGCATCTGGCCCGTCCCGGTTATGAGGGCACGGCCGGCTGTTTGGCGGTGACCCTGCCCGACATGCTGTCGCTGCTGCGGCTGGCCCGGCCGGGGGATCGGCTGGTGGTGATCGGGTAACCATCCCCCCTTTGAAACCGGGGCTTTGGCGTGCCATATCGGGGGGCAACCATTGCACAACCGGAGGGGGCGATGCCCGACAGCCTGAATGCCGCCGATCTGGGCCCGATGCCGGCCTGGGACTTGTCCGATCTTTATGCCGGGCCCGACAGCCCGGCGCTGAAGGCCGATCTGGATCAGGCGGAAAAGGACGGTATTGCCTTTGCCAAGCAATATGAAGGCAAGCTGGCCAAGCTGTCCGGTGCCGATCTGGCCAAGGCCATTGCCGCCTATGAGCGGCTGGATGAGGTGTTGTCCAAGATCATGTCCTATGCCGGCCTGCTCTATGCCGGCAACATGGCCGATCCGGCCATCGGTCGCTTCTACCAGGGCATGAGCGAGCGGGTGACGGCCATTTCCGTCCACCTGCTGTTCTTCACGCTGGAGATCAACCGGCTGGAAGAGCATGAAATTCAGGCCAAGCTGCGCGACAAGAATCTCGCCGCCTATGGCCCCTTCCTGCGGGATACCCGCGTTTTCCGCCCGCATCAGCTTTCTGATGAGGTGGAAAAGCTGCTGCATGAAAAGCATGTGGCGGGCCGGGCGGCCTGGACGCGGCTGTTCGATGAACATCTGGCCGATCTGCGCTTCCCTGTGCGGGACAAGGAACTGACCTCGGCCGAAGCGCTCAACCTGCTCTCCTCCACCGATCCGGCCTTGCGGCGGGAGGCGGCGCAGGCGCTGGGCGAGGTGCTGGGGAAGAACCAGCGCATCTTCGCCCATATCACCAACACGCTGATCAAGGATAAGGAGATCGAGGATCGCTGGCGCTCCTACGCTCAGCCCTGGTCGGCGCGCAACATGGGCAACCATGTGGAAGATGCGGTGGTGGATGCGCTGCTGTCATCGGTGCGTGCGGCCTATCCTCGCCTCTCCCACCGTTACTATGCGCTGAAGGCCAAATGGTTCGGCCAGGACAAGCTGGATTACTGGGACCGCAACGCGCCGCTGCCCGGCGATGATGATGCCAAGATCAGCTGGGAAGAGGCGAAGAGCATCGTCGCCAAGGCCTATAGCCGCTTCTCCCCGGAAATGGCGGAAATCGGGCAGAAATTCTTCGATAATCCCTGGATCGATGTGCCGCCGCGCCCCGGCAAGAATCCCGGTGCCTTTGCCCATCCGGTGGTGCCGTCCGCCCATCCTTACCTGCTGCTGAACTATATGGGCCGCACGCGCGATGTGATGACGCTGGCACATGAATTGGGCCATGGCGTGCATCAGTATCTCTGCCGCGCCCAGGGGCATTTGCAGGCCTCCACGCCGCTGACGCTGGCCGAAACTGCCTCGGTCTTCGGGGAGATGCTGACCTTCCGCTCCCTGCTGGACAGCACCAGCGACCCCGCCGCCCGCAAGCGCCTGCTGGCCGGCAAGGTGGAGGATATGATCAACACGGTGGTCCGCCAGATCGCCTTCTATCAGTTCGAGCGCAAGCTGCACACTGAACGCCGGGAAGGCGAGCTGTCCGCCGAGCGGATCGCCGATATCTGGATGGAGGTGCAGACCGAGAGCTTAGGCCCGGCCTTCCGCTGGGAAGACAGCTATCGCCCCTACTGGACCTATATCGGGCATTTTGTGCATTCGCCCTTCTATGTCTACGCCTATGCCTTTGGCGATTGCCTGGTGAACAGCCTGTATGCGGCCTACCAGGAGGCCGCGGCCCAGGGGCAGGGGGCGGATTTTGCGCAGAAATATATCAAGATGCTCTCCGCCGCCGGCACCCTGCACCATGGCGACCTGCTGGCCCCGTTCGGCCTGAACCTGAAAGACCCGTCTTTCTGGAACAAGGGCCTGGGCCTGCTGGAAAGCTTCATCGACGAGCTGGAACGGCTCTGATGTGAAAAACCCCCGGATCGGCGGTGGCCGGTCCGGGGGATGATACGTTGCCATTTAGCCGTCACCCATGCTGCGGCCAGGGTCCTGTATCAGAGGCACAGTGCTCTACGAACTGGACCCCGGCCGCAGCATGGGTGACGGCTAAGAGTCTGCCTGGAAGGTTTTCATTCACTATCAAAATCTTACTGTATCTTCACCGTCACCCCGGCGAAGGCCGGGGTCCAGAATCACAGGCGCATTGCTCTACGAACCTGGACCCCGGCCTTCGCCGGGGTGACGGTGGGACAAAATCTAAAATCGCGTAAGACGTTGAAAAAAGAAAACTTTCCGGACAGACACTAAGAAGCAGAGGGGCGCGAGAGTAAGCGGTCTGAACGCCCAGCCCCCCTTACCCCGCCGCGGCCCCCATCGGTTTGGCCAGCGCCACATCCAAATAATCATCAACGATCCGGCCCAGATCTTCCGATTTCTCGGTGAAGAAATGGTTGGCGCCTTCTACCCGGCGGTAATCGATCTTGATGTCCTTTTGCGAGGACAGCTTGTTCACCAGCCGCGTCACCGACGCCTCCGGCACCAGCTCATCCCGGTCGCCATGCACGATCAGGCCAGAGGCGGGGCAGGGGGCCAGGAAGCTGAAATCGAACATGTTGGCCGGCGGGGCCACGGACAGGAACCCATCCAGCTCCGGCCGGCGCATCAGCAGCTGCATCCCGATCCAGGCACCGAAGCTGAACCCGCCGATCCAGCAGGAACTGGCATTGGGGTTATAGGTCTGCAGCCAGTCCAGCGCGCTGGCGGCATCGGCCAATTCGCCCTCGCCCCGGTCATAAGTGCCCTGGCTGCGGCCCACGCCGCGGAAATTGAAACGCAGGGCAGAGAAGCCGCGCTTGGTGAAGGCGTGGAACATCGTATAGACGATGCGATTATTCATCGTCCCGCCATGCTGCGGATGCGGGTGCAACAGCAGCGCCACCGGCGCATTGGGTACCTTGCTATGCGAATAGCGGCCTTCCAGACGGCCTGCGGGGCCGTTCATGATCACATCAGGCATTCTTCACCGGTCCCGGTCAGGCATGAGGCACGACAGCAAGGTGGGCCGCCCCAGCGAACGCCCCCGCCGCCAGCTTGACCGGCTTTGGTGCATTCTATAGGACTGCCCTTGGGCGGAAGGTCCGTCGGTGCGCCGGTTTTGCCGTCGCTGCCGGATGCCGGCAACGGGCCAAAACCACGCCCCGCCGTCCCTGGGGGCTGTGCCGGTGCCATATCGGCAACGGAACGGGCGCGGACTATACCACAGCGGACATATTCGTGTTCAAGCCTCTTCGTAAAACATCTCTTTACTACTGGACGAACAGGGGCCGGAGAGCCGGATGATGGGCTTTTATCTGGATTGGAACGCCACCGCCCCGCTGCGCCCCCAGGCGCGCGCCGCCATGCTGGCAGCCATGGACCATGTGGGCAACCCATCCTCCATCCATGCCTTTGGCCGCCGCGCCCGCCGTTTTGTGGAAGATGCGCGCGAACAGGTGGCGGGGCTGGTGGGGGTAAACCCTGCCGACATTACCTTTACCGGCAGCGGTACAGAGGCCAACAACCAGGCCCTGGCACTGGCCGCCGCCCATGGTCGCCGTATTCTGGTGGGGGCAACCGAACATGCCTCCGTGCTGGAGGCGGCCCCCGGTGCCGTGATGGTGCCGGTGGATGGCGATGGGCTGATCGACCGCGCGGCGCTGGTGCGGCTTTTGGCCGCCGATCCCACGCCGGCCCTGGTCAGCATCCAGGCGGTGAACAGCGAAACCGGGGTGGTGCAGCCCATGGTGGAGCTGGCCAATCTGGTGCATGACCAGGGCGGTTGGCTGCACAGCGATGCGGTGCAGGCGGTGGGGCGGCTGCCGGTGGATATGGGCGATTGGGGGGCCGACCTGCTGACGCTGTCGGCCCACAAGATCGGTGGGCCGCAGGGGGTGGGGGCGCTGGTGGCCCATCCCGGCATCCCGCTGGCCCCGCTGCTGAAGGGCGGCGGGCAGGAACGGCGGATGCGGGCGGGCACGGAAAATGTCGCCGGCATTGCCGGTTTTGGCGCGGCGGCAGCGGCGGCGCTGGCAGGGCTGGATGAATATGCCGCCCTGGCCCAGTTGCGCGACCGGCTGGAAACGGCGGTACGCGAACGGCACCCGCCGACGCTGATCCCCGGTGCCGGCGCGCCGCGCGTGGCCAATACCAGCTGCATCGTGCTGCCCGGCGCACCGGCCAATGGCCAGTTGATGGCGTTCGATCTGGCGCGGGTGGCCGTGTCAGCGGGGTCCGCCTGTTCCAGCGGCAAGGTGAAATCCTCCCACGTCCTGATGGCCATGGGGCTGGGGGAGGATCTGGCCGGCTGCGCCATCCGGGTGTCGCTGGGCTGGGACAGCACGGGCGAGGAAATCGACCGTTTCCTGGAAAGCTGGTCGCGCATTGCCGCCCGCGTACCGCGTTAATATATGATCCCCACGGCGAACCGTGTTGATCATGGAATGTGCTATGATCCGCCGGGTTTCGATGGGTGGAGGCGCTGGATGAGCGGAAATCTCTATGAGACGGATTTCTATGCCTGGGCCCTGGAACAGGCGGCCCTGCTGCGCGCCGGCAAGCTTTCGGCGGCGGATATCGCGCATATTGCCGAGGAAATAGAGAGCATGGGCCGGACAGAGAAGCGCGAACTGATCAGCCGCCTGACCGTCCTGCTCCTGCATCTGCTGAAATGGCAGTTCCAGCCGGTAAGGCGGGGTAATTCCTGGCGGACCACCATTCGTATCCAGCGATTGGACCTGTTCCGCCACCTCAAGGACAATCCCAGCCTCAAATCCCAGGTACCGGGGGCGGTGGCAGATGCCTACACCACCGCCTTGATCCAGGCGGCCGATGAAACCAGCCTGCCGGAAGAAACCTTTCCGCCGGAATGTCCCTGGTCCTTTGATCAGATCATGGATGAGGGCTTCTGGCCGGATCAGCATTGAGCGATCAGGTATGATCTCCCGAGTGTCGATGTGTGGAGGCAGCGTATGACTGGAAATCTCTATGAGACGGATTTCTATGCCTGGGCCATGGAACAGGCGGCCTTGCTGCGCGCCGGCAAGCTGTCGGCGGCGGATATCGAGAATATCGCTGAGGAAATCGAGAGCATGGGCCGGACCGAGAAGCGCGAACTGGTCAACCGTCTGGCCGTGCTGCTGCTCCACCTGCTGAAATGGCGTTTCCAGCCCGCCTTGCGCGGCAATTCCTGGCGGCTGACTGTCGAGGAGCAACGGTATCGTCTGGCCGACCATCTGGCCGATAATCCCAGCCTTAAGGCCAAGCTGGGGGAGGCGATCAGCAATGCCTATCGTCTCTCCCTCGTTGAGGCCGAGCGTGAAACCGGCTTGGCCCGTGCGACGTTCCCCGCCGCCTGCCCCTGGTCTTTTGATCAGATCATGGATGAGGGGTTCTGGCCGGATCAGCATTGAGTGATCGGCAATGATGCTCACGGTTTAGATAGATGGAGGCAGCGTATGAGTGGAAATCTCTATGAGACGGATTTCTATGCCTGGGCCATGGAGCAGGCGGCCTTGCTGCGTGCCGGCAAGCTGTCGGCGGCGGATATCGACAATATTGCCGAGGAAATCGAGAGCATGGGCAAGACCGAAAAGCGCGAACTGATCAGCCGCTTGAAGGTTCTGCTGATGCATCTGCTGAAATGGCAGTTTCAGCCTGCCGGTCGCTGTGTTTCCTGGCAATTGACGATCAAGGAACAGCGGCGGGAGGTTGCCGACCACCTGTCTGACAATCCCAGCCTCAAGTCGCGCTTGCCCGACTCTATGGCGAACGCCTATGCCGTCGCCATCATCGCGGCCGCACGCGAAACATCGATAGCGGAAGAAACCTTTCCGGCGGAATGCCCCTGGTCTTTTGAGCAGATCATGGATGGGGCCTTCTGGCCGGATCAGCATTAAGCGGCAGCCCACCCCACCGACGCCATCACACCGGATGGGGGGCCAGGGTCACAAGGAACTGATGGAATGGATATGACGACACCGCGCGATGGCCAGCCTGAACCGCCGCCCTGCTGGCATTGTGGGGCCGGGGTGGCCGCGCGGGCCCTGTTCTGCCATGGCTGCGGCACCATCCAGCCGCCGGGGGACGTTGATCCTTTCACCCGGCTGGGGCTGGCCCCGTCATTTGAGATCGCCACTGACGTGCTGGACCGGCAGCAGGCCGGTTTCAGCCGTATCCTCGCCCCCGCCCGCTTTGCGGGGAAGGGGGAGGCGGTGGCGGAAGTGGCCGAACGCCAGCGCCACGCCCTGGCCGATGCGCTGGCGCAGTTGCGCGACCCGGCCCGCCGGGCAAGGGCGCTGCTGACGATGGCCGATGCCGCCCCGCCGCGGCCGGCCAACGGGGGTGATTGGGAATTGCGGCGGGCCGTGGCGGCCACCCCAGCCGCGCAGGAGCGGTTGAAGGGGGAGATCAGGACGGAGATGCAGGCGGAACTCCGCCTGCTGCTGGATGCGTTTCGCCTGGGCGATCTGGCCCTGGCCGGCCGGCGGCTGGTACGGATTGAGCAGATGGCATTTGTGGCTTGAAGGGGGGAATGCCGCTTTCTTATCGTCGCATCGCCATTCCCGGTGCTGGCCGGTCAATGTCAACGGCGCTCAGGCACTTTGCCGCTTTTCCAGATTAAGGGCGGGGGGATCGGCAAGGTCGCCCTGATGCGGCTTCACCTGCACGATCAGATAACCTGCCTCTTCGGGAAAGCGCACCAGAGCCTTGCGTTTGGCCCGGGCCGCATCGGCCGCAAAATAAAAGACATAGCGGCCATCATCCCAAAGGGTGGTGACATTGTCCGGTTCCAGGGGCGAGGCCGCGTCGCGTCGGCGGCGGACACAGATAATCCAGCCCGTTTCCGACAGGCCGCGCCGTTCATCCAGCACCAGCACCCGCCGATCCTCCGCCTCCAGCTCCATCAGGCGGCGCTGCAGCTCTCCCAGCTTGTCGCTCAGCGCTGTTGCCTCAATGTCATCCTGCCCCGCCGTCAGCCGCTGACTCAGGCTTTCGCGTGCCAGGGAACGGACCTTCTGGCTCAAGGCCTGCTGGCGGCGGCGCAGTTCCCGGATGGCGCGCTTCGTTTCCCGGATCGTCTTGCGCGCCCGCCGCACAGTGGGGCGGAGGGAGAGGATCACCAGCATTGCCCCGATCAGGAACAGGGTGGTCGGGCTCATGCCGGCTCCATCGCGGCGGGCTCCTCGGTGGTCACATCCATCTCGGCTGTTGCTGCATCGCTGCTGGGCGCGGCAACCCCGGTCAGCAACTGGGCGAAAACGGCCTTGAAGCCGGAGGCGCGGGGATAGACCCGCTCAAACTCCGCCTTGGCTTCCTCGGGCCCGGGCGCCCAGACATGTACCGGGCAGGGCTGGGCCCAGCTGCTGTCATAAAAGGCGTGACGTTCCCCCCGCTTCACCTGATGGGCGACGGATGTATTCACCACCAGGAATTCATAGGGCTTGTTGGGGAACTGCTCCGCCCCCAGCGTGCGCACGAAGCGATAGGGCGAGTTCTCCAGCTCCCGGATGCGGGCGCGCAAGGCCTTCTCATTGCGCTGGGCGCCGAACAGCTGGCTGGCGGCCCCGGCGGCGCGGGCCTTGCGATCCTCCACCCGCGCGGCCAAGCCATTGGCCAGCCGCGCATAGCGGGCCAGCCGCGCCCGCAACTGCGCCTCCCGGGCCTGGCCGCGCAGCAGCCGGGCATAGAGATGGGACATGGTGGCGACGAGCAAATTGACCCCGACGCCTGCCAGGAAGGTTACCACCGCGAACTGAACGAAGCCGATCAGATGGGTCAGCACCAGGACGCCCCAGATTACTGTGTTTCGTTATATTGCAACAAAACACCAGAAGGTGAAAGGTCAAATGATCCATGTGAAACATGGGCTTGGGCGGGGGATACCCAAGGGATGGCAAAGTTGTGCTACATACAACCAGCCGAATTACAATAGTTTGTGTCAGATGCGGCCTGGGTGTCATAAATATTCGATGGCGCTCGCATGACGCCCGGCCGGGTCCATGCGGATAGGCTCATCCGGAACCCCGACTTTTCCGGGCACAAATCCGCCCTGGGGGCGTTTCAGACAGGCAAAGCCGGCGCCTGCCGGTTCCTGCCACCCAGCGGAGCACCCGATCATGGCCAATACCAAGCCCACCATCGTTGCCTCTGACACCGACCACACGCCCCCTTCCACCGAATTGCTGCCGGTGCAGACGGGGATCGACCGCGACCAGCGCCAGGCCCTGGCGGAGGGACTGGCCGGGGTGCTGGCCGACAGCTATACGCTGTTGGGCAAGACCCACGGCTTCCATTGGAACGTCACCGGCGACCGTTTCCATTCCCTGCACGCCATGTTCCAGACCCAATATGAGGATCTGACCGAGGCGGTGGATGAGCTGGCCGAACGCATCCGGGCGCTGGGCCATTTCGCCCCCGGCAGCCTGTCGCAGTTCCTGAAACTGACCGGGATCGAGGATGAACATGGCGTGCCCGACGACCGGGCCATGCTGGAACAGCTGGTGCGCGACAATGAACAGGTGACGCGCGCCTGTCGTGCCGTGGTGGAACTGGCCGATCAGGCCGGCGACACCGTGACTGAAGACCTGATGAACCAGCGCATGGCCTATCATGAAAAGGCCGCCTGGATGCTGCGCGCCTCCATCGGGAAATCATAAGCTCTCCCGTAAGGATCAGGAACGGGCCGCGCCGCCGGGTGCGGCCCTTTGCTGTCATCCCTGCGCTTGCAGATTTGTTCGCGGGATGTTCCAATGGCGAACCTTCTCGCCGCGAAAGATCCCCCTGCAATGGAACAGCGCGTCACCCTGATCACCCTGCACGTCGCCGATCTGGCGCGGGCCCGTGCCTTTTATGAAGGGCTGGGCTGGGGCGTGACCGCAGAGGGCGCCGGGGAGGCCTGTTTTTTCCAGCTCGGCCCGTTGGGCCTGTGCCTGCTGGGGCGGGCGGCTTACCTGCGGGAAATGGCCGGGGATGCCGACCATGTGCCGCCGGGCCCGTCCATGCTGGCCCATAATGTCTTCCACAAGGCCGATGTCGACACGCTGCTGTCTTTCGCCCTGACCCAGGGCGGTCGGCTGGTGCGCCCGGCGGCGGAACAGTTCTGGGGTGGCTATAGCGGCATGTTCGCCGATCCCGACGGGCATTATTGGGAAATCGCCTATAATCCTTATTGGCCGCTGGCCGATGATGGCCGCGTCACCATCGCCTGATCCGGCATGAGCGACGCGCGCATTCCCCTGAACGGCACCCTGCTGCTGCCCGATCTCAGCGGGGCCCTGTTCTGGCCGGAACAGGGCTGGTTGCTGGTCGCCGATCTGCACCTGGAAAAGGGTTCCGCCTATGCCCGGTTCGGCCAGTTGCTGCCCCCCTATGACACGGCGGCCACGCTGGCCCGGCTGGAACAGGCCTGCCAGCGCTGGCAGCCCCGACGGGTGATCTGCCTGGGCGACAGTTTCCATGATGCCGACGCCGCCAGCCGCATCAGCGGCGACGATGGGCGGCGAATCGCGGCGCTGACCAGCAGCCATGATTGGGTCTGGATCAGCGGCAACCATGATCCCGCCCCACCGCCCGGCTGGGGCGGGATGGTGACGGACAGCATCCGCCACGGCCCCCTGCTGCTGCGCCACGCGGCGGAGGGGGTGGACCCGGCGGGGGAGATTTCTGGCCATTACCATCCCAAGGCGGTGACCCAGGTGCGCGGCCGCCGCCTGTCCGCCCGCTGTTTCGTCAGCGACGGGCAACGGCTGATCCTGCCAGCCTTCGGCGCCTATACGGGGGGGCTGAACGTGCTGGACCCGGCCATCCGCACGCTGTTTGGCGCGGACATACTGACCTGGGCGTTGGGGACGGAGCGGCTGCACCTGCTGCCCGCCGCACGGCTGACCGCCGATGCCGCCACGCGGCAGGCGTTGCGGCGGGTGGGCGGATAAAAGGGGGATGCCCGATGAAATACCAATCCGCCGAGGGTTTGGCCCTTGGCGGATTGGAGGCCGGCGACTGCCGGCCCGCGGGCACATGCCCGCGTAAGCCAAGCTGCCGGAGGCAGCGCCCGGCGCGTGAGGGAACTCGAAATCTCCCTTGATCGGTCCCGATCAAGGGAGATTTAAATAATGACGGCCCGGAGCGGGGGATGCATCCGGGCCGTCGGGTGCCCGGCGGCGGAACGGGGGGGAAGTCCAGGCCGGGGGAGGGCCAGTATCCGCCATTGGTGCCGGGCACATTCAATAGATAGGGCTCGATTCCGCCGAATCAACAATCAGCGCCCATGACTTTGGTATTAATCAACGATAGACCTTAGGTCGAAACAAGCCGCTGATCCAATGTCACACCGGCACCGTATAAGCCGTTGATGGAAAAGATTACCGGAGCCCCTGGCCGTTGATGACGACACAAGCAGACGCCCCGATCATTGTCTGGTTCCGCCAGGATTTGCGGCTGGCCGACAACCCGGCGCTGCATCATGCCGCCCAGACCGGCCGGCCGGTGCTGCCGGTCTATGTGCTGGATGATGTGACGCCCGGCCCCTGGCGGGCGGGCGGGGCCAGTCGCTGGTGGCTGCATCACAGCCTGACCGCCCTGGCCGCCGATCTGGCGGCACGCGGCAGCCGCCTGTTGCTGCTGCGCGGGCCGGGTGATGCGGTGATCCGCGATCTGGCCCGGCAGACGGGTGCCGCAGAGGTGGTGTGGAACCGCTGCTATGAGCCGTTCGCCGTGGAACGCGACAGCCGGCTGAAGGCGGCCCTGTCCGATGATGGCATCAACGCGCGCAGCTTCAACGGTTCCCTGCTGAAGGAACCGTGGGAGGTGATGACGGGGGCCGGCACGGCTTTCAAGGTCTTCACCCCCTATTGGCGGGCCTGTCTGGCGGCCATGAACCCGGCCCCCGCCCTGCCCGCCCCGGCGCGGCTGGCGCCGCTGGCCGCCGCCCCCGCCGGCGATGCATTGGCCGATTGGGCGCTGCTGCCGACCAAGCCCGACTGGGCCGGTGGGATGCGCGCCTTCTGGCGGGCGGACGGCATCGGGGAGGCGGCGGCCATGGCCCGGCTGGAACGCTTCCTGTCCGGGCCGGCGGCGCAGTACAAACAGGACCGCGACATGCCGGGGCTGGACGGCACCTCGCGCCTGTCGCCGCACCTGCATTTCGGCGAAATCTCCCCCCGGCAGATCTGGCACCGGGCCAAGGCGCGGGCGGCCACCCTTTCCGATGCCGCGACGATCCAGATTGACGGATTCCTGCGGGAAATCGGCTGGCGGGAATTCTGCTATTCCCTGCTGTACAATTTCCCTACCCTGCCGGAACGGCCGCTGAATCCGGCCTTTGAGGCTTTCCCCTGGGCCGACGATCCGGCCCTGCTGGCCGCCTGGCAGCGGGGGCGCACCGGTTATCCCATTGTCGATGCCGGGCTGCGCCAGCTCTGGGCCACGGGCTGGATGCATAACCGCGTGCGGATGATCGTCGGTTCCCTGCTGGTCAAGCATCTGCTGCTGCCCTGGCAGGCGGGGCAGGATTGGTTCTGGGATACGCTGGTCGATGCCGATCTGGCCAATAATGCGGCGGGCTGGCAATGGATCGGGGGTTGCGGGGCCGATGCCGCACCCTATTTTCGCGTGTTCAACCCGGTGCTTCAGGGCCAGAAATTCGATGCCGAGGGGCATTATGTCCGGCACTGGGTACCGGAACTGAAACAATTGCCGGCCAAATATATCCACGCGCCCTGGGAGGCACCGACCATGGTGCTGCGGGACGCCGGGATCGTGTTGGGGCATCATTATCCCCGGCCGGTCATCGACCATGCGATGGGACGCCAGCGCGCCCTGGATGCCTTTCAGGCGATCAAGGGCGGTGCAGGGCCGACAGCGGATTAAGGAAGGGTTCAGCTTATGAAAATCGCTGTCATTGGTGCCGGCATTTCCGGTCTCAGTGCCGCCTGGCTGCTGCGGCGCCACGGGTACGACGTCACGGTCTATGAACAGAATGACTATCTGGGCGGCCATTCCAATACGGTGGACGCCCCCGGCGCCCATGGCCGCACCGTGCCGGTGGATACCGGCTTCATCGTCTTTAACGAGGCGACATATCCCAACCTGATCGCCCTGTTCGATCATCTGGGCGTGCCCTCCACCCCCTGCACGATGAGCTTCGCCGTCAGCCTGGATCGGGGCCGGCTGGAATATTCCGGCAGCAATCTGGCCGGCATGTTCGCCCAGAAGCGTAACCTGCTGTCGCCCACCTATCACCTGATGCTGCGCGACATCATGCGCTTCTACAAGGAAGCGCCCAAGCTGCTGCGTGACCCGCGCGCCATTGATCTGACGCTGGGCGAATATCTGGATGCCGGCCGCTATGGCCATCGCTTCATCTATGATCATCTGCTGCCGATGGGGGCGGCCATCTGGTCTTCCACCATCTCGGAGATGCTGTCCTTCCCGGCACAGAGCTTCGTGCGTTTCTTCCAAAATCACGGGCTGCTGAAGGTGAAGAACCGGCCGCAATGGTTCACCGTGAAGGGCGGCAGCCGCACCTATGTGCGGGTGCTGGCCGATACGCTGGGCGACCGCTGCCTGATCAATTGCGCCATCACCAGCCTGCACCGCACCCCCAGCGGGGTGGAAATCCAGGATGCCACCGGCCGGACCAGCCATTATGACCATGTGGTGATCGGCGCCCATGCCGATCAGGCGCTGGCCATGCTGACCGATGCCACGCCGGACGAACAGCAGGTGCTGGGCGCCTTCCGCTATCAGTTGAACCGCGCCTGCCTGCATAGCGACCCGGCCCTGATGCCGGTGCGGCCCAAGGCCTGGTCGGCCTGGAACTATCTGGCCAATGGCACGCGCGAACGCCGGGCCAAGGTCTCCGTCACCTATTGGATGAATGAGCTGCAGGGGATTGAGGCCTCCACCCCGCTATTTGTCACCCTGAACCCGATCCGGGAACCAAGGCCGGAATATCGCATCAAGGAATTCATCTACGACCACCCGATGTTCGATGCGGCCGCCCTGCAGGCGCAAAGCCGCATCGCCGATATCCAGGGCGTGCGCCGTACCTGGTTCTGTGGCGCCTATATGGGCTATGGCTTCCATGAGGATGGCCTGTCGGCCGGGCTGGCGGTGGCCGAAGCCTTGGGCGCCCGGCGGCCCTGGACTGTTACCGACGTCTCGCCCGCCGGGCGCAATGCCCGCCCGCGCGGCGGCAAGGCCCAGGTGGCGGCGGCGTGACCGGCATGGCGGCGGCGGAACCGGACCACGCGCTTTACCTCTGCCGGGTGTTCCACGCCAGGCACCGGCCGTTCCGCCATGCCTTCAGCTATCGCCTCTATACGCTGCTGCTGGATATTGACCGGCTGGACCATCTGCCCTGGCCGCTGGTCCATGAACGGCCGGGCCTGCTGTCCATCCGGGCGCGCGACCATGGCCGGCGTGACGGTTCGCCTCTACGCCCCTGGGTGGAGGGGATGCTGGCGGAAAAGGGCGTGGTGCTGGAGGGGGGGCGCATCCTGATGCTGGCCATGCCGCGGGTGCTGGGCTACGCCTTCAATCCGCTGACCGTCTATTACTGCCACGGGCCGGACGGGGGCCTGCGCGCCCTGCTGTACGAGGTGAAGAACACTTTCGGCGACCAGCATTGCTACACCGTGCCCACGCCCGGCGGCTGGGATGCACGCCAAGGGGCCAGACACGCCCATGGCAAGGAATTCCACGTCTCCCCCTTTTTTGATATTGCGGGGGATTACCACTTCCGCACCGGCCAGCCGGGTGACAAGCTGACCCTGGATATCAGGCTGGTGGATGGGGAAGGTGAATTATTGGTGGCAACCCAGACAGGGCGGCGCCGGCCCCTGACCAGCGCCAGCCTGTGGCGGGCGCTGGCCCTGCATCCGCTGGTCACTTTGAAGGCCATCACCGCCATCCATTGGCAGGCCTGGCACCTGTGGCGCAAGGGGGCGAAATTCCATCGCCGGCCTGATCCGCCCGTGCGGCTGAAAACACGGCTTGCCGAACGACAAAACTGAACAACTTCAATAACCGCCAAGCCTATGGTGGAGCCATGACCGAACAGACCGAATCCCGTTATCTCGGCCTTGCCGATGCCGCAGATTACCGCCCGTCCCGGCTGATGGGGGTGCTGCTGGCCATGGCCCCCAATATCCGCGTCGGTGCCCTGACCATCGTGCTGCCCAACGGGACCAGCCACCGGTTCGATGGCACGGAGCCGGGGCCGCATGGCGTGCTGTATGTGCGCAATGACCGGCTGGCCGCCCGCATGTTGAGCGGCGGCAAGCTGGGCTTCTGCGAAAGCTATCTGGAGGGGGACTGGTCCAGCCCGGACACGCTGGCGCTGTTCGAAATGGCGCTGCGCAATGAGGCGGAGCTGGACCGCGCCATGAACGGGCGCACCTGGGTGAAGCTGCTGCAATTCCTGATGCACGCCGCCCGGCCCAACAGCAAGCGCGGCAGCCGGCGCAACATCGCCTATCATTATGATCTGGGGAATAATTTCTACGAAGGCTGGCTGGACCCCAGCATGACCTATTCCGCCGCACTCTATGCCGACCTGGAAAAGCCGGAGTCGCTGACGGCGGCGCAGACCCGCAAATATGCCGCCATCGCCCAGCGCATGGATCTGGCCCCCGGCCAGCATGTGCTGGAGGTTGGCTGCGGCTGGGGTGGCTTTGCCGAATATGCCGCCAAGCATGTCGGCGCCCGCGTCACCGGCATCACCATCAGCCAGGCGCAGTATGATTATGCCTGCGCCCGCATCCAGCGTGAAGGGCTGGGGGAGAAGGTGGACATCCGCCTGCAGGATTACCGCGACACAAAGGGCCAGTTCGACCGCATCGCCAGCATCGAGATGTTTGAGGCGGTGGGCGAGCGTTATTGGCCCACCTTCTTCGCCTCCCTGCATGACCGGCTGAAGCCGGGTGGGCGCGGTGCTTTACAGATCATCACCATCGGGGAAGAGCATTTCGAGGGCTATCGCCGGGGTGCCGACTATATCCAGCGCTATATTTTCCCCGGCGGCATGTTGCCCAGCCCCACCCGCCTGCGGGCGGAGATCGAGGCGGCGGGGCTGGTCTGGCGCGGGGGTGAGGGCTATGGCCTGCACTATGCCCGTACCCTGCTGGAATGGCAGGAGCGTTTCCAGGCCGCCTGGCCCGATTTGGCCCGCCAGGGCTTTGACGAGCGGTTCAAGCGCATGTGGGAACAATATCTCTGGTACTGCGCCGCCGGCTTCCGCGTCGGCACCATCGATGTGATGCATGTGGGCATCGGCCGGGATTGATGGTGAGTGGGGAAGCCTTATGAAGGGGGGCAGCGTGGCCGCGCTGCCCCCTTTTCGTTTTTGCCCACCCCCTTGGTTTCAGAGCCGCCTATCCCAGAGGGGACAAGCCGGACCGCTTGATCGCGAATCCGGTTATACCACGATATTGACCAGGCTGCCCGGCATGGGGGCCGGTGGCATGGGTGGGGGCATCGGTGTCAGCTGTACCGGCCCGATGGGGACCGGTGGCGCCGGGGGCAGGCTGCGATCCGGCAGGCGGGAGGCCGGGGCGGGATTCGGTGGGGGTGGGGCCGGCGCAGGGTCCGCCGATCGCCGGCCCGGTGCGGGTTCCGGTGGGGGCGGGCTGGGGGCGGTATAGCTGCCGGTGACGCCGTTGATGGACATGGGCCGAATCATGGGCCGATGCCTATCGATCCGCAATAGCGCGAAAGCAGGGGGGAAGGTTGCGATTCTGCCTTATCAGGCGGCAGCCATTGCCCGCCCCTTGGGCAGCCGTCAATCCAGGCCCTGGATAAAAAAACGGCCGGAAAACCCAAGGGTTTCCGGCCGAGTTGAACAGGGAGGCTTCACGTCTGGGAGACGCTGGGTCAAGGACCCAACCCCGACCGGGTAAATCGGGGCGAAACACCCGCGCTGCATTGCAGCAGCAGGTGGCCTAAGATTTAAGCATTCCCGCGCATTTCACCAGGGGTGATGCGAAGCGTGAGTTATGCGTTTTGTGCATGGGTCGCGGGGAAGGTTTCGGCAACCTTCTTGACCAGGAAATCACGGAACACGGCGATGCGCTTGGAATGGCGCAGCTCCTCCGCATAGACGAAATAGGCATCGATGCGCGGCCCGCTGATTTCCGGCAACACCCGGACCATGTCCGACTGGCCATCCACCACATAATCAGGCAGCGAGGCGATGCCCAGGCCGCTCTGCGCAGCGCGGAACATGGCGTACAGGCTGTTGACGCGCAGCGCCGTGTGGCGTTCGCCGCCCGGCGGATCGCCGACATGCAGCGCCCAGTTGATGTTGCTGACCGGGGCCCGCGCCTCGTTCGGATAGGCGATCAGGTCGTGCTGGTCCAGCTCCGCCACCGATTGCGGCATCCCGCGCTTTTCGATGTAGGATTTGTGAGCATAGAGATGCACACGCACCGTCATCAGATGGCGCTGGATCAGATCGGGCTGACGCGGGGCCGACAGACGGATGGCGATATCCGCCTCCCGCATCGACAGGTCCAGCTCGTTATCGTCCAGCAGCAGCGTCAGCTGCACATCCGGGTAGAGTGTGAGGAAATCCTTCACCCGCGGGGTCAGCCAGGTGGACCCCAACGCGATGGTGGTGGTGACCTTCAGCGGGCCCTTCGGGTGCTCCTTCGACTCGGAGAGCATAGCCTCCGTCATCGAGAGCTTGGCAAAGACCTCACGTGCGGTGCGATACAGTAGTTCGCCCTGCTCAGTCAGAATCAGTCCACGCGCATGGCGGTGGAACAGCGGCACGTGGAGGCTTTCCTCCAGCGCGCTGATCTGCCGACTCACGGCAGACTGGCTGAGATTCAGGGTTTCCCCCGCATGTGTGAAGCTGCCCGCCTCCGCCACTGCGTGAAAGACGCGAAGCTTGTCCCAATCCATGGACCCGTCCCTAGAAAGTGGCGCCCTGCGGTGGACACCCCGTCTGTTGATCGGCAGCGGGAATGCAGCCGACGCATGGATGATATACGGGGCTTTCCGCCATTGCTAGGGCTTGTCGCTAAAAACCGTCATTACCGCAAGGTATCGTATTGTCCTTGCAACAGTTTATGACCTGATGGACGTAACCTTCAGGTCACACTTGGGTGTGCGGACGGGTCGCACCGGCCATCCTCCGGCAAAAATACCCGTCCGCACCGGCCTGATTCGGTCAGTGAACCATCTGCCGCCGAATCAATGGCCGGCCAGGAACCTTTCCACTTCCAGGGCTGCCATGCAGCCCATGCCGGCGGCGGTGACCGCCTGACGGAACACCTTGTCCTTCACATCGCCGGCGGCATAGACGCCATCAATGTCCGTGCGGGTGCTGTCGGGGGCGGTGATCAGATAGCCCTCATCGTCCATGCGCAGCTTGCCCTTGAACAGCTTGGTCGCTGGGTCGTGGCCGATGGCGACGAACACGCCGTCCAGGCTGCGGTCCGACACGGCATCGGTCTTCA
This sequence comes from Niveispirillum sp. BGYR6, assembly GCF_027568365.1. Lineage (NCBI taxonomy): Bacteria > Pseudomonadati > Pseudomonadota > Alphaproteobacteria > Rhodospirillales > Azospirillaceae > Niveispirillum > Niveispirillum sp. BGYR6. The sequence continues at coordinate 170,833 of NZ_JANLNL010000004.1, forward strand.
CATTGCGCAGGCGTACGCCGGTGACGCGCTTGGGGTCGGTGAAGCTGTCACCGCCCACACCCAGGATTTCCTCCACCACGCTGTCCCACACCACCTCGATCTTCGGGTGGGCGGCCACGCGCTCCTGCAGGATGCGTTCGCCGCGGAAGCTGTCGCGGCGGTGGATCAGCGTCACCTTGGACGCGTGGTGGGTGAGGTAGAGTGCTTCTTCCAGCGCAGTATTGCCACCGCCGACCACGGCCACTTCCTTGCCCCGGAAGAAGAAACCGTCGCAGGTGGCGCAGGCCGACACGCCCGCACCCTGGAAATGCTGTTCGCCTGGAATGCCCAGCCAGCGGGCCTGGGCGCCGGTGGCGATGATCACCGCGTCGGCGACAAACTCATCCCCGCTATCGGCCTTGCAGATGAAGGGGCGCTGGGTGAAATCAACATCGGTGATGATGTCGAAGAACATCTTGGTGCCATAGCGTTCCGCCTGGGCGCGCATCTGTTCCATCAGGTGCGGGCCTTCCACCGGGTCGGCAAAGCCGGGGTAGTTCTCCACATCCTTGGTGATGGTCAGCTGGCCGCCCGGCGTCATCCCCTGGACCAGCACCGGTTCCAGGCTGGCGCGCGCGGCATAGATCGCCGCCGTATAGCCGGCCGGGCCGGCGCCAATGATCAAAACCTTGGAACGATGCGTGGTCATAGGGGCGTTTCCTTGAGCGCGAAGGCCTTAAGCCGAAAGTTATGGTTTGCCGCAGATGGACATCCGGCTGCCATCGGGCAAGCGACCCTATCCGCCTTGCTGCCTTGGTTCAACCGCTGTGCAGGGGCGCCTTGCCGCTACCCTTTGCATAGGGGGTGGTCGTTTGCCCCAGACAGCATTAAATCTAGGGTGCGAAGGAGATCACCCGCCCATGTCCAAGCTGTTCCTGCCGGCCGCCCTGGCCCTGACTGTTCTTGCCAGCAGTGCCGCCCCGGCGGCCCTGGTTGCCGGTCCGGCCGTGGCCACGGAGAATGTCGAAAGCCGCCTGACGCTGGAGACCGAGGGGGCCGCCCCCGGCCAGCAGGTCTGGGTGGCCCTGACCCAGAAAATCCGGCCGCACTGGCATACCTACTGGCTCAATCCCGGCGATAGTGGCATTGCCACCTCCATCGGCTGGACCCTGCCGGCCGGCTGGCAGGCGGGGGATATCAACTGGCCGGCGCCGGAACGCTTCCCCATCGGGCCGCTGGTCAATTTTGGTTACAAGGATACGGTGCATCTGCTGGTGCCGCTGACGCTGCCGGCCGATGCCAAGCCCGGCGCCCCCGTCACCCTGACGGCGGCAGTCGATTGGCTGGTCTGTGAGGACATTTGTATTCCCGAGTCGGCCACGCTGACCCTGGATGTGCCGGTTGTGGACGGTGCTGCGAAGCCGGCGGCTGAGGCGGCGGCCTTGTTTACAGAAGCCCGGGCCAGCCTGCCGGTGCCCAGCCCCTATCCGGTGCGGCTGGTGCCGGGGGAGAAGCAGCATAAGCTGGTGATCCAGGCGCCGGAGCTGGCGCAGGGCAAGATCCGCGATGCCTTCTTCTTCCCCGACGATTTCAAGACCGCCGCGTCCAATGCCGCCCAGCCGATGCAGCTGGACGGGCAGGGGCTGACCCTGGCGCTGACCCCCGGCGGTGCCTTGCCGGCCGGTCCGGCCAAAGGTGTGCTGACCTTTGTGGAGGAGCTGGACGGCAAGCCGCTGCGCCATGCCTTCGCCATCAGCGCTGACACTGGGGCAGGTGCGGCGGCGGCCCCAGCGGCGGGGGCTAGGCTCGACTCGGCGGCGAAGGAGACGGCGGGCACCTCCCTGGCCGGTGCCATCCTGCTGGCGCTGTTGGGTGGCATGATCCTGAACCTGATGCCCTGCGTCTTCCCGGTTTTGTCGATGAAGGCAATGGCGCTGATCAGCCACGGGCCGGGCCATGCCCGCCAGCATGGGCTGGTTTATACCGCTGGCGTGTTGGCCTGTTTCGCGGCCATTGCCGGGGCGCTGCTGGCCCTGCGGGCCGGCGGGGCAGCCATCGGCTGGGGCTTCCAGTTGCAAGACCCGCTGGTGGTCGCCGTCCTGGCCTATGTCATGCTGCTGCTGGGCCTGTCGCTGTCGGGCGTGTTCAATATCGGCACCAGTGCCATGGGCGTGGGCCAGGGGTTGGCCTCCAAGGGCGGGTTGGCCGGCAGCTTCTTCACCGGCGTGCTGGCCACGGTGGTGGCGACCCCTTGTACGGCACCCTTCATGGGCACGGCACTCGGCTATGCCATCACCCAGCCCTGGTATGCGGCCATGGCCGTGTTTCTGGCCCTGGGTCTGGGCATGGCCTTGCCCTTCCTGGCCCTGACCTTCAGCCCCGCCCTGCTGCGCCGGATGCCGCGCCCCGGCCTGTGGATGGACCGGGTGAAGCAGGCGCTGGCCTTCCCGCTCTATGCCTCGGCCGCCTGGCTGGTCTGGGTGCTGTCGGTGCAGGCGGGGCCGGATACGGTGGCTGCCGTGCTGGCCGGCATGGTGGCCGTGGCCTTTGCCGGCTGGCTTTATGGTGTTACCCGCCAGTCGGGCACCGGCTGGCGCGTCGGCGGCGGGCTGGTGGCGCTGGCGCTGGTGGTGGCCTCTGTGCTGGGCGCCGGGCGCACGGCGGTGAATGCCGCCCCCGCCGCCCTGGCCGCCAGCAGCGGCCCGGCGAAGAATTACGAAGCCTTTAGCGAAGCCCGCCTGGACGAATTGCGTGGCCAGAACAAGCCGGTTTTCGTGAATTTCACCGCCGCCTGGTGCGTCACCTGCTTGGTGAATGAACGCACCTCCCTGTCGACCGAGGCGGTGAAGATGGCGATGAAACAGAAGGGCATCACCTATCTGAAGGGTGACTGGACCAACCGCGATGCCAAGATCGCCCGCATCCTGGAAAGCCATGGCCGCAGCGGCGTGCCGTTGTACCTGCTCTATCTGCCCGGTGCGGCGGAACCGCTGGTGCTGCCGCAGTTGCTGACGGAAGGCACGGTGCTGGAGGCGATGGCGCCGATCCAGGGTTAACCCCCAGGGAACTCTCCAGGCTCCACTCTGTTGATCAAGGGCGGCCGGTGCATTCCGGTCGCCCTTTTTTATTGCCGGCCCCGGTCTGCGCTATGACCTTTGGTATATAGCCGCGCCGGGTCTTGCGGATAACCCTGCGTCGCCCTATCTTAGAATCATTCCAAGAAGGAGCGGTTCCAAATTGGGAGATGTGGCCGGTGCCAATGCCGGGCCGGTTATCCGCATCGCGCCGCGTCCAGAGGAGGACAGAGGCCATGGCCAGCTACACTGAATCCGTCGACCTGCTGCGCAGTTTCACGTCGCAGGCTAACCGTTTCCCGATGCTGCCCCCCGATGAGGAGCAGCAGCTCGCCCATGCCTGGACGGAGCGGCAGGATCGCCGCGCCTTTGACCAGCTGGTGAAAAGCCATATGCGGTTGGCGGTGAAGATCGCCGCGAAATATGCCCGCTCCGGCCTGCCCATCGCCGATCTTATTTCTGAGGCGAATATCGGTCTGGTGAAGGCGGTGCAGCGCTTTGACCCGTCGCGCGGCTTCCGCCTGTCCACCTATGCGCTGTGGTGGATCAGGGCAGAGGTGCAGAGCTTCGTGCTGCATAACTGGTCACTGATCAAGGGCGGCAATACGGCCGCCTTGAAGCGCCTGTTCTTCAACCTGCGCCAGACCCAGCGCAAGCTGGGGATTGAGGACCGGGTGATGAACGATGATGACGTGCTGCGCGTGGCGACGACGCTGGGCACCTCGGTGGAGGAGGTGCGGGAGATGGAGCACCGTTTCTCCACGCCTGTCACCTCGCTGAATGTGCCGGTGGGGGAGGATGGCGACCATGAAGCCATCGACCTGCTGGCCGACGACCGGGAGTCGGTGGAAGAAAGCCTGGCTGAACGCAGCGAGCTGAACGACCGGCGGGCCATGATGCGCGATGCGCTGACCATTCTGGGGGAGCGCGAACGGCATATCTTTGCCTCCCGCAATCTGGCGGAAAACCCGGTGACCCTGGAAACCCTGGCCCAGCATTATGGGGTCAGCAAGGAACGTATCCGCCAGATTGAGAGCGGCGCCTATAAGAAGGTGGCCCGCCGGGTGCGCAGCAGTGCCGAACTACCGGCCGGGCCCGTACCGCCCATGGCGTCCAAGCGCGCACGGGGCGAAATGCGCATGGTGCAGTAACGGGTGGATGGTGATGCGATCGGTCCCCGCTTTGCCCCTGGCATGGAAATCATGCTAGGGGTTGCCGCAACAAGCGGCTTGCCGCAGCGCAAAAAGCAGTGAGAGGGACCGGAATGAGCGCCACCACCCAGATCAAGCGCATCAGCGTACCGGAGATTGCCGCCCGCAAGGGCCAGCAGCCGATCTCGGTCCTGACCGCCTATACTGTTTCCACGGCCCGGCTGCTGGATCCGCATGTGGATTGCCTGCTGGTCGGCGATAGTCTGGGCATGGTGGTCTATGGACTGGACAGCACGCTGGGCGTGACGCTGGAGATGATGATTGCCCATGGTGCCGCCGTGGTGCGCGGGTCTGCGCGGGCCTGTGTGGTGGTCGATCTGCCCTGGGCGACCTATCAGGAAAGCCCGCAGCAGGCCTTCCGCAACGCCGCCCGCGTGCTGGCGGAAACCGGCGCTCAGGCGGTGAAGCTGGAAGGCGGGGAGGAAATGGCCGACACGGTGGATTTCCTGGTCCGCCGGGGCATTCCGGTGATGGGCCATGTCGGGCTGACCCCGCAGGCGGTGAATGCGCTGGGCGGTTATCGCGCACGCGGCCGGTCGGATGCTGAACAGCACAAGATTCTGGGCGACGCCCGCGCCATTGCCGAGGCTGGCGCCTTCTCCGTGGTGGTGGAAGGGGTGGTGGAACCGCTGGCCCGCCAGATCACCGAGAGTATTCCCGCCGTCACCATCGGCATCGGCGCCAGTGCCGCCTGTGACGGGCAGGTGCTGGTCAGCGATGACATGCTGGGCCTGTTCGGCGGCTTCACCCCGAAATTCGTCAAGCGTTATGCCGCGCTGGGTGAGCAGATCGAGGCCGCCGCTGCCGCCTATACGGCCGATGTGCAGGCAAGGGTCTTTCCGGGTCCGGAACATGTGTTCCCCGTGAAACGTCCAGGCTGATCGGCGGCTATCCCCACCCTGTCAGGGGGGCGGGTTCAACTGTGCCGTCGCCGGCCAGGTGATCCGCCCGAAGGCCCGGGCCGTGTCGCTGGCGGCGATGGTCAGATCGGCCCGGTGGGCGACCAGATCGCGCATATGCAGCAGCGGGATCATCGGCATATCCCGGTCCAGAATAGCGGCGGCCTGCGCCGCCAAGGCCGGAATGGCGGCCGGTGGTGCGGCGCGCGCCTTTGCCAGCAGGGCGGTCAGCTGCGCATCCTCATAACCGCTGGGATTGGTGCCGGTGTGATGGAACAGGGGGCCGGCGGTGGCCTCCAGCCCCTCCATCGCCGATCCGGCGGTCAGGCCGATGGCGCTCATCGCCAGGGTGAAATCCCCTTTCCGGATGCGCTCACGCGTCGCCGTCCCCTCAATGGGTTCCACCTGTGCCTGGATGTTGATGGCGCGCAACATGCCGGCCAGCAGCTCCACCACGCGCGGCTGGTTGGTCACGCGCGTGCGCGGCATCAGGATATCCACCGCAAAACCATCCGGATATCCAGCTTCCGCCAGCAGGTGGCGCGCGCCCTGTATATCACTGGCAGGGCCGGTCGCCCGCGCGGGCAGCCAGCCTTCCATCCCCGGTTGGGCCAACTGCCAGGCGGGGCCGCCGACCCCCGCCAGCCCCCGCTCCACCAGGGCCCAACGGTCAATCGCCATATGGATGGCCCGGCGGACCCGGCTGTCGGCCAGCGGGTTCGGTTGCCCATCAATGCCGGTGGGGGCCATGTTGAAGGTCAGCAACAGCACCCGGTCGGTGGGCAATTCCGTCAGATGCACATTGGGCTGGCGCTGGAAATAGGGCAGCTGGAAGGGCGGCACATCTTCCATAATGTCCACGGTGCCGGCCAACAGCAGGCGCAGCCGTTCCCGCGCGTCGGGTTCGCTGATCAGGTTCAGGGAGCGCCAGGGCGGTGCCTCCGCCCCATAGTAAGGCGATGCCACAAGGCGACGGGTATTGGCCTGCGGACTGTCGGCGGCGACGTAAGGACCGCTGCCAAGCTGGGGGTTGCCCCGCCCGGCCAGCACCTTGGCCGGATCGCATCCCATGGGGCCGCCCACGCCGCGCCCATCGGCCGGTGCAGCCACAACGAAAACCAGGCTGAGCGCGGCGGGCAGCAGCCGGTAAGCGCTGTCAAGATGCAGCGTCAGGCTGCTGGTGCCAGTGACCTCCACCTGGGAGAGGCCCAGATAATTGCCGCCAATCTCCCGCGACAGGGTTTCAAAGCGGCAAAGGGAATAGGCCACATCCGTTGCGGTTACGGAACGACCGTTGGAAAACCGGGCATCATTGCGGATACGGAATGACCATATGCGGTTATCCGTGCTGTTCCAGGCGATGGCCAGCCGGGGCGTGACGCCAAAGCCATCGCGGGTTACCAGCGTATCAAAGATATGTTCGAAATATTGGAAATCCGCGCCGGTGCGGGCCTGATGCGGGTCATCAAGGGTGGATCGACCGGACAGTGCGATGGAAAGCTCCTGGCGATCCGCCGCCCATGCGGGGGAGGAGAGGCTCAACAGGGCCAACAGCGCCAAAAAGCCCCGTGCAATGCCCCGCCCTCTGCGCACCATCATCCCCTGTTTTGCCCGGCCGCGTCCGGGCCAGCCCTGTCCCACCAAGGGTGGGGAACCGGCGGGCATCGTCGGCACGATGCCGCACCCCCCGGCCCGGCCCGGTCAGTTGGCCGGGGCCGGTTTGCCCTTGGCCGCCGCTGCCGCCGCTGCTGCGGCACGGGCGGCGGGGCTTGGCAGTTCCACATTCACTTCCAGCATGGAGCAGCCGCTTTCACGCTCCAGCTTCACGGCCACCTTATCTTCGTCCACGCTGACATACTTCTTGATGACAGCCAGCAGTTCCTGCTGCAGGGCGGGCAGAAAATCCGGGCTGTTGCGATCCGACCGTTCATGGGCCAGCACGATCTGCAGCCGTTCCTTGGCCTGGGCGGCGATCGTGGGCGGCTTGGATCGTTTGAAGATGTCGAGTAAGTTCATGCCGTCCTCCGCAGCAACCGGTCGAGCAGGCCCTTTTTCTCGGGCTTGATGAAGCGATGCTCGATCTTCTCGCCCAGAAAACGGCCGACGGCATCGGCATAGGCCTGGCCGGCGTTGGATTTATCATCCAGCACCACCGGCATACCGACATTCGACGCCTTCAGCACGGCCGGGCTTTCCGGGATGATGCCCAGCAGCGGGATGGCCAGGATTTCCAGCACATCATCCACCTTCAGCATCTCGCCCTTCTCCACCCGCTCCACATCATAGCGGGTGACCAGCAGATGTTCCTGCACCGGTTCCAGCCCCTGTTCGGCGCGGCGCGACTTGGCCTGGATCACGCCCAGGATACGGTCGCTGTCGCGCACGGAGGAGACTTCGGGGTTGGTGACAATGATGGCATGATCCGCCCAGTAGAGCGCCATCAGGGCACCCTTTTCGATGCCGGCCGGGCTGTCGCAGATGATGTAGTCGAATTCCTTCTTCAACTCATCCAGGATCTTGCCCACCCCTTCCAGGGTCAGCGCATCCTTGTCGCGGGTCTGGCTGGTGGGCAGGATATACAGGTTTTCCACCCGCTTATCCTTGATCAGCGCCTGGTTCAGGCGTGCTTCCCCATTGATCACATTGATGAAATCGAACACCACGCGGCGTTCGCATCCCATGATCAGGTCCAGATTGCGCAAGCCCACATCGAAATCGATGATGCAGGTTTTGAAACCGCGAAGGGCAAGACCGGTGCCGACGGCGGCGCTCGACGTCGTCTTGCCTACGCCGCCCTTGCCGGAGGTCATCGTAATGATCTTGGCCAAGAGGCGTCTCCCAAGGTCAGAGGTTGCTGTAAGATTAAGAACCGGTAAAGGCCAATTCAGGCGGAAACCGGGTCGATATGCAAGAAACCATTATTCAGATAGATCTGCACCTGCCGGCGGCGGATATCCTTGTCCATATCCTCCGACACCCGATAGAGCCCGGCGATGGAGACCAGCTCCGCCTCCAGACTCTGGCAGAAGATGCGCGCATTCTGGTCGCCCGACACGCCGGCCAGCGCCCGGCCGCGCAGCGTGCCGTAGACATGGATGCTGCCATCGGCCAGCAATTCGGCACCGGGGCTGACCGGGCCGACCACGATAAGGTCACAGCCGGCGGCGTAAATCTGCCGCCCCGACCGGATCGGTTCCGTCACCAGCATGGAGGCGCGTGGCGGTGGCGGCGGTTCGGGCATCACCGGTGCAGCAGGGGCGGGGGCGTGAGCCGGTGGCTGGGCCTGGGCCTGCACATTGGCCAGCCCCTGCGCCGGGCTGCGGCCGGTGCCGGCCAGCGGGTCAAACATCTCCACCTTGCCGCGCGGCGCCTGCAGCAGCGCCAGACCCACGGCAAGGGCCGCATCCTGCTGTTCCTTGGTGCCCCCCTGCAGCCCGACCGCGATCAGGCCCAGATTGCGCAACAGCTTGATGAAGCTTTCGAAATCGAACGGCACACCCGCCGGCAGATCATCCAGGTCCAGTACCACCGGGGCGTGGCGGAAGAAATTCGGCGCCTGAGCGATCTTGCCCGACAGGACGGGAAAGAAATTGGGATTGCGGGGATCACTGACCTTCAGCACCATCATGGTGAAGGTGCTGCCGCGCAACTGGAAGGGCGCGTCCCGATAGGCGACCTGCGTACTCATTGCCGATTATAACCCCACCTGTCAGGCCAAGCCCTGGCCGATCCGCATGACCGCATATGTCCGTACGCAATCACCGCTGATTCGGCCCCGTCAACCGCGTCGTTCAAGCCGGTTTGGCAAACGGCGTCAAGCATTTCATCCGTAGATTTTGCGACAAGCACCGGCCCTTCCACAACATCTATTGGTCGGTGCCGGCACATCCCCATGGAATGCCCCGAAAGGTCAGGTGGGGTCACCCTTCAGCCGCGCCACCTCCGCTTCATACTGCTCGGTCGGCAGCAGGCCGCGTTCATGCATGACCTTCAAGGCGTACAAGGACTTGCGCAAATCCTCGGCACGGTCGGCCCCTTCCGTGCCGGATTCCGCATCGGTGGCGGCGACGGCGGCACCGGTGCGGGGGGCGGACGGTTTGGAACGGCTGGTCGGGAACGGCATTTCGGCTCCGGCTGTTCTTCCACCCCTTTCGCGCCCGCAGCAAGCCCGACTCGGGATGCGGGGGTAAGCCGAAAGGGGGCGGCAATATCTGGTGTTAAACTTGGATGACAGCCGCAATGGCTGGTGACGCACGGCTGCTCTTGGGATATCTTAGCATGGTTGGTTCAATCTGGGGGATGGAACCGTCTGTTGGCTCCCATGCGAGATCCCGCACCTGTGTGCCGCAGCGCATCATCATGCGCCACCCCCGTTGACCCGCCGTGTGACCGATCGGCACCTTCCCTCCCGACACCGGCTTTCATGCACCGCACGCCTCTTACCGAGGGTGCGGTTTTTTGTTGCCCGTTATCGGGGCCGGTGCCGTTCCGTTGCAGTTCATCCCACCATCTGGTTCCTTAGCCGAATGTGAGGAGACATCCATGGCCAAGCGCCCGCCGCCGAAGTCCTCTTCCAGCACCCATGATGCCAAGGTCCATACGCTCTACCCTGGCCGCGCCGGCTGGGATCCGTTAGGGGAGGAGAGGCGGGAACAGAGTTACGTCAGAACCGTCAAGCCGATGAGCCCCGGCCAGGCCCTGCTGATGCAGGCCATCGCCGATAATAACCTGACCCTGGCACTGGGGCCGGCGGGCACGGGCAAGACCTATCTGGCCATTTCCTCTGCCGTGGCGGCGCTGGAAAAGGGCTCCATCGATCGCATCATCCTGTCCCGCCCGGCGATTGAGGCCGGGGAGAGCCTGGGCTATCTGCCAGGCGACCTGAATGAGAAGATGGCCCCCTTCCTGCGCCCGCTCTATGACGCGCTGTCGGACCGGCTGGGGGCCAAGCGGCTGAAGGCGATGATGGCCGATGGTTCCATCGAGATCGCGCCGGTCGGCTATATGCGCGGCCGCACGCTGAATAATGCCTTCATCGTCATCGATGAGGCGCAGAACTGCACCTATGCCCAGATCAAGATGCTGCTGACCCGTCTGGGCTGGCATTCCACCATGGTGCTGACGGGTGACCCCGATCAGTCGGACCTGCTGGATGGCCTGTCTGGTCTGTCCGACATCGCCCGCCGCCTGGAACCGGTGGAGGGTATCGCCGTGGTCCGGCTGGCGGAAATGGACATTGTGCGCCACCCGCTGGTGGCCAGCATGTTGACGGTGTTGTGAGGCGCTGAAGGGGGGCTGTTCGGCCCCCCTTTCAGTTTATCGGGTGCACTTCCGGCGCATGGCGTGCCAGATAGGCGGCTTGCAGGGCCAGCACATCCAGGCCGACCAGCCCCTGATCCAGCGCTTGCCGTGCCGCTTGACCGGCGGGGCTGTGGTTGAAGCAGACATGGAGCAGGGCCGGCGGGCCCAGCGGGCGGGGATTCAAGCTGAGCTGTGACATGCCCGTTAGCGTTGTCCGGTTCAGCATTGGCTCCAAGACGGCGAACTGGGTGATTTCTACCACGGCGGCGTCAATGCGGCCGGCCTGAAGCTTGCGCAGGTTCAGCAGATCATTCTGGGCGGCGTCGGTGATCAGACGCCCCTGCCGCCGCAGCCCATCAATCACCGGCCCATTATCGTAGCCATCGACGATGCCGATGCGCAGCCGGGTCAGATCATCGGGCTGCTCCCAGGTGAAGGGCCTTTTCTCCAGCTGGGCCAGGGCGAACTGATACCGCCCGATAGAGAGCGTGGAGAGCTGTCCGCCTGCGCCCGCGCATTCCGCCGGGGAGGATGGGTAGAAGCCGGCCACCCTGCCCCCCTCCATCGCTAGCGATATGGCGCGTTTCCAAGGCATTGTCAGGCTCTGCAAGGTGATGTTCTGTGTGCTGAAAGCCGTGGCAATCACCTTGGCGGTGGAACCACCTTCCGGTATGTAGCCGCTGAAAGGGGGCCAGTTCAAGGTAGCCAGCTGTACCGTTCCTGCATCCCCCCTGGCTGACCCCAGAGGGGTCAGCAATACGGTCAGATACAGAAGAACCAGCCATCCTTTCAATGCGATACCTCGTCTGATCTACTGCAAAGGTATTAGATCATGGTAAGGGCAACCGGCCCATCCGGCAATGGATGGTTTGCTGGTTATTCGGCATTGAAAACGAATGCTCTGGCGAAATCTGCAATTTCCGCCATCACTTCAGCGCGGATGGCATCGCTTTCCATCAACAGTTCATGCCGGGCCGTCGGATATTGTCGGAAACGGCAATCCGGCAGCAGGCGGGCGGCCTGGACATGACTGTCCGGCTGCACGATTCGGTCGGCCAGACCGGACAGCAGCAGCACGGGTATCCTTACCTGCCCCAACATGTCCGGCCGCCGCAGATGCGCCATGGAACGGAAAGCGGCATCCAGCCAGCCCCAGGTGGCCCCGCCCAGCGCCAGATCGGGCTGGGCGGCATAGCAGCGATGGCCCACCAGAAACCGCACCGGATCAGAGGTCAGTGGATTGCCGTCAAAGGCGGGGTCGGCGGCGTACCAGTCCCGCTGGCCCGGCGCGTAATCGCCCCCCCGGCCTAAGGTCACCATGGTGCTGGCCAGCAGTCGGGCCAGCGGCATGGGCAGGGGGCTGGTGCGGATGCCCAGCATGGGTGCGCTCAGCATCACGGCGGTGAAGGGATGTGCCCGTTCGGCGACATAGCGCAGCAGCAGATGCCCGCCCATGGAATGGGCCAGGGCCAGCACCGGCCCCGTGCCGGTATCGCCCAGCAGATGGGGCAGGCTGGCGTCCAGATCATCCAGATAGGTGTCGAACCGGTCGATATGGCCCTTCAGCGGGTTGGCCAGCGGCCGGGCGGAACCGCCCTGGCCGCGCCAGTCCATGGCCACCACGCGGAAGCCCTGGGCCGCCATATCGCCCGCCACTTCTGCGTATTTCTCCACACATTCGCTGCGCCCGGTCAGCAGCAGCAGGGTGGGGGCAGCGTCGGCGCTGGCGGTCTGCCAGCGCGACAGGCGCAAAAAGGCGCCGTCGGGCCGGTTCCGTTTCTCATGCTGCCAACCGCCCGCCTGCGTCATAAAGGCCCTTCCTTGTGTGCGTGATTTGACCGCCCCATGGTGTCGGGGTATCGTCCACCTGTCAAAGCTGCGATGCAGCATCGCCCTTCGCCCATTAGGATATGTCGCCAAATGGTTTGGCGCCAGCAACGTTGGGGCATCAAGGGCTTGCAAGATTGAGGGATGATCGATGGATGATGTGGCGATGCACCGGCGCACCGGGCTGGACCCGGCCGATCTGACCGGTTTTTATCTGGAAGACCTCTATGTCGGGATGAAGGGTGTCTATGCCCGCACCATCACCGAAACCGATATCGTGATGTTCGCCGGCATTTCCGGCGATACCAACCCGATGCACCTGAACGAGGAGTATGCCAAGCAGACCCCGTTCGGCGGCCGCATCGCCCATGGGATGCTGTCGGCCTGTTTCATCACCACCGTGCTGGGCACCCGCCTGCCGGGGCCGGGCTGTATTTATATGTCCCAGACATTGCGGTTCCGCGCACCCGTGCGCATCGGGGAGACGGTGACCACCACGGTGACCGTGCAGGAACTGGTGCCGGAAAAGCGCCGCGCCCTGCTGTCCACCATCTGCACGGTGGCCGATCATGTGGTGATCGAAGGCGAAGCGATGGTGATGGTGCCCGGCCGGCCGGGGTAAGCCCAACGGCTGGGGGTATATCCGACTGTTGAAAGCGGATTATCTTGATGGGAAACTTGCCCCAGTTTCGCTTTATGGGGTGGGGAAATGAAATCCGCTTTCATTCGGGTTCTGGGGGTGGCGGGGCTGGTTCTTCTGGCAAGGGGTGCGGAAGGGACGCCTCCAGCGTCGGAGGACGCGGATATCTCGGCCCAGATAAACGCTGTGCTTTATCTGCCAGAGGGCCCTCTTCCCGCGTTACCTGAGCCCCCTGCCGCAGCGCGCTTTCTGAAGGAGGCGGAGGCAACAAACGATACTGAAAAACAGATGGCTGCTTATCGCCAGGCAGCCGCACTAGGTAGTCCACTAGCGCAGTATAAAGTAGCTATATTACAGGAAGTGCCGGATACAAAAATGTTGTTTGATCTTTCCAGGAAAGGATATGGTCAAGCTGTAGTTCGCATTTATGCATACGCTGCCTTATCTTATAGTACACCCCTTCGCCAGAGTGCGCCATATTGGTTAAATATTGCGGCGCGCACGGCCGACCCCCATGTCTCCAGCATATGGGATGAAATATTGGGCGTGTATCGTTTCGAAAGTGATTTTCCGGCCGTCGCTGGGAGGGGATTATATTTCGATGATCCCTTTATCTTCCCGAGCCATGTATCTGGTAATAACAATATCTCGTATCTAGAGAGAAAAACAGTAAATACGATTTTACCGGGCTGGATAATAAAAAATAAATCAGAAACTCTTAAAAATGGAATGAAATTTCATATTCTTTCTATGAAAAATGATTACGATCAAATCGTAAATATGTATTTTTGCGTCGATGGTTGTCCTAATATATCTGATGATTACACATTTTTACGTTAATTTTCTTGAATTTTTCCATTTTTAGTCATGCTGCTTCCCTGTGGGGCGACTTGCCCGTTCTGTCCCGACCACGGTCCAGCCCCGCGACGGCTGGGGCTGGACCCGGGGGCTGGTTCCCGACTATATGCTTGATGGAACCTGAAACTGGACCCGCGGGCCAATGCAGCTTTTCCGCCATACTGCCGATCTGCCCGCCGCCCTGCGCGGTGGTGCTGTGGCCTTGGGTAATTTCGATGGGGTGCATCGCGGCCATCGTGCCGTGATCGAACAGGCCCAGGCGGCGGCGCGTGCGCTGGGCGTGCCGGCGGGCGTGGTGACGTTCGAACCGCACCCGCGCAGCCTGTTCCGCCCCAACGATCCCCCGTTCCGGCTGACGCCGCTGCGCATCAAGGCGCGGCTGGTGGAGGCAATGGGGCTGGATTTCCTGCTGGCCCTGCATTTCGACCGGCCCTTCTCCCAGCTTTCCGCCGATACTTTCGTGCGGCAGGTGCTGGTGGAGGGGTTGGGTGTGCGCCATGTGGTGGCCGGGCATGATTTCGTCTTTGGCCATGATCGGGGCGGCGATATCGGCTTCCTGCGCGAAGCCGGCGGCTGGCACGGTTTCAAGGTGACGGAGGTGCACCCCGTCTCTGCCGCCGATGGCACGATCTATTCCTCCACCCGCGTGCGCCAGCATCTGCAGGCCGGCGATGTGGCGGCGGCCCAGGCCATTCTGGGCCATGCCTGGGAGATTGAGGGGCGGGTGGAACATGGCGACAAGCGCGGCCGCACCATCGGCTTTCCCACCGCCAACCTGTTGCTGGGCGATATCCTGCGCCCGCGCTTCGGCGTCTATGCCGTGGAGGCAGGTGTGGATCAGGGGCCGGAGACGGTCTGGCACAAAGGCGTGGCCAATCTGGGCAGCCGGCCGACGGTGAATGGTACGGATGAACGGCTGGAAGTGCACCTGTTCGATTTTGCCGATGATCTTTATGGCAAGCATCTGCGTGTCCGCCTGCTGCATTTCCTGCGCGGGGAACAGAAATTCGCCGGGCTGGACGCGCTGAAGGCACAGATCGCCCTGGATAGCGAACAAGCCCGCCAGTTGCTGGCTTGATATCGGCATTCTGCTGGCACCCCTTTTGCTTTCCCGGGGGCGGGGAAGTTCAATAGGGGGTGCCGGCCGTGCCGGATTTCGGTTTATTCATTGTCCGGCCGCCGCAGGGCAGGGCGACCGTGGCGGCCATTCATCCGTCACGGGCGGACGAGGCTCGCATCACCCTGAAAAACCTGCGCAATGGCGGCTTTCACGTCGCCGCCCTGACCCGCGTGTCGGTACCATCAGAGGAGCCGGCGGCGGCGCAGGCGCAGTTGCAAGGGGTGGTCAATGGCCTGTTTGAACAGGCGCTCTACCGTCCACCGGTGGAGATGGTCTGGTAATTATTGCCTGGTAATTGTTGCCCAGCCCAACCGGGCATAATCGATGAAGCGGCGCAGGGCCGCCGTGACCAGCGCATCGCGGCGGTAGACCAGTTGCGTCGGTGCCGTGGCCCAGGGCTCCGGCACCGGATGCAGCGCCAGCAGCGGGCGCAGAGGGGACCGCTCCACCGCGGCTTCCGGCAGCAGCGACAGGCCGATTCCGGCGGAGACGCCACCGATGATGCCTTCCAGCGTGCCGAATTCCTGCATCCTGACCTGGCTGGCACCCAGATGGGCCAGCAGCCCCTCCAACCGCTCCCGATAGGCGCAGCCGCTGCGAAAGCACAGCACCGCGGCCTGCGGCCGGGCCAGCAGGGAATGCCAGTCGGCACCGGCCGCCGTCACCGCCATCATCCGTTCAACCCCCAGATCGGCCACCACCAGGGCGGGGTGGTCGACCGGGCCGCCGACCAGGGCGGCATCCAACTGGCCAGCCAGCAATTCCATCAACAAGGGCCGGCTGGCCCCGGTGCGCAGCCCCAGCTCCACCGCCGGAAAATCCCGGTGATAGGCGGCCAGCACTGGCGGCAGGCGCACGGCGGCCACGGTTTCCATGCTGCCGATCAGCAACCGCCCCGCCGGCTGGTCGGGATTCAGCAGATCATCCAGGCTGGCGCGGGCGGCACGCAGCGCATCGGCCACCTGCCGGGCATGGGGCAGCAGAACCTCTGCCGCCTGGGTCGGCACCACGCCGCGCCCGTTGCGGCGGAACAGTTGCACGCCCAACGTGGCTTCCAGCGCGCGGATGCGGGCGGTGACGTTGGATTGCACGCAATTCAGTCGCCGCGCGGCGGCCGTCACCCCGCCCTCATCCACCACCGCCGCGAAGAAGGCCAGATCGGTGCTGTCCATGGCATTAATCCATCAAAAATAGCGATTTCATTTATCCTGACATTTCATTTTTTCTGATGTCAAGTCTGGGGAAAGATGGGCTCTGGAAGGAAGGGCCGGATGGTGGGATCAAACTGGAAAGGCTGGCAACCGGCAGCGGCCGGGTTGATGGCGACGCTGCTGGGCGTCGGGCTGGGGCGCTTCGCCTATACGCCGCTGCTGCCGGCCATGGTGGCGGAGGGCTGGCTCAGCGCCACACAGGCGGCCTTGCTGGGGGCGTTCAATCTGGCGGGATATCTGCTGGGCGCGCTGGCGGCGGCCGGGCTGGGGCGGCGCTTTGGCGCGGCCGCCGTGCTGCGCGCCGCCCTGGGGCTGATCGTGCTGTCGCTGGGGGCCTGTGGCTGGAATGGCGGCATGGTCTGGCTGGGCTGCTGGCGCTTCCTGGCGGGGGTGACGGGGGCCGTGCTGATGATCCTGCCGGCCCCCTTGTTGATGGCGCGGGTGCCGGCGGACAGCAGGCCGATGCTGGCCGGCCTGGTCTTTTCCGGCATGGGGTTTGGCATCATCCTGGCCGGCGCGGTTCTGCCGCTGCTGGCCGCCGGTGGAGTGGCGCTGGCATGGGCGCTGCTGGGGCTGTTGGGGGCGGGGCTGGCGGCCCTGTCCTGGCGCCAGTGGCAGCCGGCCCCGCTGGCCACCCCCCATGCCGTGGCGGGGGCGACGACGGGCGGCAGGGGGCTGGCGCCCGTGCTGCTGTTTGCGCTGGCCTATGGCGCGGATGGCATGGGTTTTGTGCCGCATACTTTGTTCCTGTCGGATTTCGTGGCGCGCGGGCTGGGCTGGGGGCTGAAAGCGGGCGGGTTTTACTGGACCATTCTGGGGCTGGGGGCCGTGCTGGGGCCGCTGCTGGCGGCACGGGTGGCGCGGCGCACCGGCTTTCCCCTGGCCCTGACGGGCGCGCTGCTGGTGAAGGCGGCGGCGGTGGGCCTGCCGCTGTTGACCACCAGCCCCGCCGCGCTCGCCCTGTCGGCCTTTCTGGTGGGGGCCTTGACGCCCGGCAGCGTGGCGCTGGCCTCTGGCGTGGCGGGGCTGCTGGCGGGGCCGGCGGGCCATACGGCACTGTGGGGGCGGATGACGCTGCTGTTCGCCCTGTTCCAGGCCGCCGGCGGCTATGGGATGACGGCGTTGTTCGCCACCACCGGGGCCTATCTGCCTTTGTTCGCACTGGGGGCCGCGGTCCTGCTGCTGGCCGGCGGCTTGGCCCTGGCCGGCTTGATTTTGCTGCAACGGAAGGAGTGTGCGTGATGAAGCTCTATGCCGCCCAAACTTCCCCCTATGCCCGCAAGGTGCGGGTGCTGATCGCGGAAAAGCGGGCCGGGGGGCTGGTGGAACTGATCTTGATTGATCCGTGGAGCGATCCGGCCGACCTGCACGCGGCGGTACCCGCCGGCAAGGTGCCGGCCCTGGTGACGGATGAGGGCTGGGCCCTGGGCGAAAGCTGGGCCATCGCCGATTATCTGGATGCCGTGCTGCCCGGCCCGCGCCTGCTGGCGCCCGACGGGCCGGAACGCTGGCAGGCGCTGCGGCGCAGCGCGCTGGCCCAGGGGCTGATGGATGCGGCCTTTGCCGCGGTGATCGAAGGCCGCCGCCCGGCGGGCGAACGCTCCCCCGGCTGGGTGGAACGGCAGTTGGCGGCGATCCGGCGCAGCCTGCCGGTTCTGGAGGCGATGGGGCCGCCTGCCCTGTTCGATCTGGGCGCCATCTCCCTGGCCTGTGCGCTGGATTACCTGGATTTCCGCCATGCGGGACTGGATTGGCGGGCGGGCTGCCCGGCGCTGGCGACATGGTTTGCGGCGGTGGATCAGCGCCCTTCCATGCGCATCACCGACCCGCGCTGAAAATATTTTGCCCGACCTGTCACAGGGGCGATGGCCATCTCGTCCTGATCGGTGAAGGCCCCGGCATCTGTTGCCGGGGCCATGAACCGGAGAGCCATGATGAAAGCCCGTCTCAACCCCCAGGCCGCCGCCCCCGCCGCCATGAAGGCGATGTATGAGCTGGAGGGCAAGATTGCCGATCTGGGGCTGGACCCGACCCTGGTGGAGCTGGTGAAGACCCGCGCCTCCCAGATCAACCGCTGTGCCTATTGCATCAACATGCATACCCGTGACGCCCGTGCCCTGGGGGAGACAGAGGCGCGGCTTTACCTGCTGGACGCCTGGCGGGAATCGCCGCTTTATAGCGACCGTGAACGGGCCGCCCTGGCCTGGACGGAGGCGCTGACCGATCTGGCCGGGACCGGCGCGCCCGATGCCGATTATGCCCTGCTGCAAGCCCAGTTCAGCCCGGAGGAACAGGTGAACCTGACCCTGCTGATCGCCACCATCAATGCCTGGAACCGGTTCGGCGTCGGCTTCCGGCTGGTGCATCCCAAGGAGGGGCGGATGTGAGCGGGGACGTGCTGGCCACCTTCAACCGGCTGCGGCCACGGCTGACCCGCATCGCCTATCGGATGCTGGGCTCCGTGGCTGAGGCTGAGGATATGGTGCAGGAGGCCTGGTTGCGCTGGGCCGGGGCCGACCATGCGGCCGTGCGCGATGGCGATGCCTATCTGGTGCGGCTGCTGACACGGCTTTGCCTGGACCAGTTGAAGGCGGCCAGCACCCGGCGCGAAACCTATATCGGCCCCTGGCTGCCGGACCCCAGCATCGAACCTGTGGATGCAGTGGAGGAGGGGGAGCAGCTGACCCTGGCCCTGATGCTGGCGCTGGAACGGCTGTCACCCCTGGAACGGGCGGCCTTCCTGCTGCATGACGTGTTCGGCCAGCCGTTTGAGGCGGTGGCGGAGGTGCTGGAGCGTGACCCCGCCGCCTGCCGCCAGCTGGCCGTCCGGGCCCGCACCCATGTGCGGGCGGCCAAGCCACGCTTTCCCGTGCCGGCGGCACGCGGGCAGGATATGGCCGATGCCTTTCTGGCTGCCGCCCATGGCGGCGATCTGGCGGGGCTGCGCGGCCTGCTGGCCGCCGATGCGGTGCTGTACAGCGATGGCGGCGGCCGGGCGCGGGCAGCCCTGAACCCGGTGCAGGGCGGGGACAAGGTGGCCCGCTTCTTCGCCGGTATCGCCGCCAAGAACGGCTTTGCGCAGCCGGTTGTGCTGTATCGTGGGTTGATCGACGGGCTGCCGGGTTTCCTTTATCGCCACCCGGACGGTACCTTGCAGACCATCGCCCTGCTGCTGGATGGCGATGGCATCGCGGCGGTTTACGTTACCCGCAACCCCGACAAGCTGCGCCATCTGGCCGTCAGGGGGGAGGCGGATTTGCCGGGCTGCCCAGCACCAAGGGATGTTTCATCGTCACGGCAACCATAAAAATCTGACCTATTTCCACCAGATCCCTCAGGGCGATTGCGGCAGCGGAACCGAACAGCAATTTTCGCACCCATGGCTTTCATCCTGCTTACCGCCGTTACCCCACGCCCCGCGCATGTTGCAATTGTGTTATGAGGGGCTGCGAAAGGGCTGAGGAAACCGCTATATACGAGGCGCCGTTCCACCCGGGAGCCTTTGAGAAAACCTTGGCCCGCACCACCAGCCGATATGTCTGCCAGAATTGCGGGGCCGCTTACCCGAAATGGTCGGGCAAGTGTGACGCCTGCGGGGAATGGAACACGCTGGTCGAGGAACAGGCCAGCGAGTCCGTGCCCAAGGGGCTGGGCAAGGGCCAGGGCCGCAAGATCGAATTCGTCGCCCTGTCCGGCGTGTCCAAGGATGCGCCGCGCCGCATGACTCAGATCCAGGAATTCGACCGGGTCTGCGGCGGCGGGCTGGTCAATGGCTCGGCCCTGCTGGTGGGCGGTGATCCCGGTATCGGCAAATCCACCCTGCTGCTGCAGGTCACCTGCTGCCTGGCCCAGGAAACCCGCTGCGCCTATATCTCCGGCGAAGAGGCGGTGGATCAGGTGCGGATGCGCGCCGCCCGGCTGGGGCTGGTCAATGCCCCGGTGGCGCTGGCGGCGGCCAACAATGTCCGCGATATCGTGGCCAGCCTGGAGGCGGCCGACGGCCCGCAGGTGGCGGTGATCGATTCGATCCAGACCATGTATATTGACACGCTGGACAGCGCGCCCGGCACCGTGGCCCAGGTGCGCGCCTGCGCGTCGGAACTGATCCGCGTGGCCAAGAAGCGCGGCATCACTCTGTTGATCGTTGGCCATGTTACCAAGGATGGCCAGATTGCCGGCCCCCGCGTGCTGGAACATATGGTCGATACCGTCCTCTATTTCGAAGGGGAGCGGGGGCACCAGTTCCGCATCCTGCGTGCGGTGAAGAACCGCTTCGGCCCCACCGATGAAATCGGCGTGTTCGAAATGAGCGAGGATGGGCTGGTCGAAGTACCCAATCCTTCAGAGCTGTTTCTGGCCGACCGTCGCCGCGATATAACGGGAACAGCGGTGTTCGCGGGGCTGGAAGGCACGCGGCCGGTGCTGGTGGAGGTGCAGGCCCTGGTGGCGCCATCCCCGCTGGGCACGCCGCGCCGGGCCGTGGTGGGCTGGGACAGTTCCCGGCTGGCCATGGTGCTGGCGGTGCTGGAGGCGCGCTGCGGTGTGGCCATCGGTGCCAATGATGTCTATCTCAGCGTCGCGGGCGGGCTGAAAATCAGCGAGCCGGCGGCCGATCTGGCGGTGGCGGCGGCCCTGGTCAGCAGTCTGACGGGCGAGCCGGTGCCGGCCGATGCCGTGGTGTTCGGGGAAATCGGCCTGTCCGGCGAAATCCGTGCCGTCAGCCAGACCGATCAGCGTTTGAAAGAGGCCACCAAACTGGGCTTCAACCGCGCCATCATGCCCCAGCCGCGCCGGTCGCGTGGTGGTACGGGAGCGGCGGCGGATGGGCTGCGCCGGGTGGAACTGGACCACCTGTCCGACCTGTTGCCCTTGTTCCAGGCCGATGCGCCGCCGCGCCCACCGCGCGGGCGGGATTGATTTTAGGGGAAGTGGATGGACGCCAGCGGGTTGAACCCCGTCGATATTGCTGTCATCGCCGTGCTGGGCATTTCCGCCCTGATGGCGTTTGCACGCGGATTCGTACGCGAAGTGCTGTCGGTGGCGGCCTGGGTGGGGGCGGCGTTTGCCACCATCTATTTCTTCCCCATCCTTACCCCCTTTGTCCGCCAGCGTATCGATACCCAGTATCTGGCCGACGGCGTCACCATCCTGGCCATCTTCACCCTGTCGCTGATCCTGTTTTCCATGGTGACCCATGCGGTTTCCGGCCGGGTGCAGGAAAGCAGCCTGTCGGCCATCGACCGGTCGCTGGGCTTTGCCTTTGGTGTGGTGCGCGGGGCGGTGCTGGTCAGCCTTGTCTATATGTTTGCCCTCTGGCTCTGGCCCGATCAGCCGGCTTGGCTGCGCGATGCCAAGTCCCGCCCCTTCCTGGCGGTTGGGGCCGACATGCTGCGCGATCTGCTGCCCAACGCCGATCTGACCCCCGCCCAGCGGGAGGCAGAGCGCGTGCGTCAGCGTGTGCAGGAGGCGGAGGAGGCCAGGCGCACCCTGGAACGCCTTGCCAATCCGCTACCCGCCTCTGCAGGGAACGCGGCTGCGCCCGCCGGCGATAACGGCTATAACGGCGAGGCGCTCGGACGTCTCGACCAATTGATCAAGAATACCGATCAGGAACCACCGCCCGGTGGCACATCCCGTTAGGGATGCGCTGCCGCTTTCGACTTTGTTGCCACCGACCTTCGGCTTCAGCGTGAAAGGCTATCCGCCCATGCTTACGACCCATCCCTTCGACGATGACAAGCTGCGTGAGGAATGCGGCGTCTTCGGTGTGTTCGGTCCGCAGGATGCGGCGGCACTGGTGGCGCTGGGCCTGCACGCCCTGCAGCATCGCGGCCAGGAAGCGGCGGGCATCGTCAGCTTTGACGGGCAGGATTTCCCGCACCATCGGGCGCTGGGGCAGGTGGGTGACATTTTCGGCAGCGAAACAGTCATGCGCAACCTGACCGGTTCGCAGGCCATCGGCCATGTCCGCTATGCCACCACCGGCGAACGGTCTTTGCGCAATGTGCAGCCGCTGTTTGCGGAGTTTGAGTTTGGCGGCTTCGCGCTGGCCCATAATGGCAACCTGACCAATGCCATGCAGCTGCGCCGCCAGCTGGTGCGCCGGGGCTGCCTGTTCCAGTCCACCTCTGATACCGAAACCATCATCCATCTGATGGCGACGGCCCGTGGCGGCAATGTCATCGACCGGCTGGTGGAAGCGCTGCGCCAGATCGAGGGCGCCTATTCCCTGGTCTGCATGGCCAAGGATATTGTGATCGGCGTGCGCGACCCGCACGGCGTGCGCCCGCTGGTGCTGGGTCGCCTGGGCGATGTGCATGTGCTGGCCTCGGAAACCGTAGCGCTGGACATTATCGGGGCCGATTATGTCCGCGATATTGAGCCGGGCGAAATGGTGGTGCTGGATAAGGACGGGGTGCAGAGCCTGCGTCCCTTCCAGCAGGTGCCG
The DNA here is from genome assembly GCF_027568365.1 of Niveispirillum sp. BGYR6. NCBI lineage: Bacteria > Pseudomonadati > Pseudomonadota > Alphaproteobacteria > Rhodospirillales > Azospirillaceae > Niveispirillum > Niveispirillum sp. BGYR6. The sequence continues at coordinate 193,401 of NZ_JANLNL010000004.1, forward strand.
TCCAAGTTCTGCATTTTCGAATATATCTATTTCGCCCGCCCCGACAGCTACATGGAAGGCCATTCCGTGTACGGCGTGCGCAAGAAGATCGGCGCGCAGCTGGCCATTGAAAGCCATGTTGATGCCGACCTGATCATCCCGGTGCCGGATTCAGGCGTGCCGGCCGCCCTGGGCTATGCGGAGCAGAGCGGCGTGCCGTTCGATCTGGGCATCATCCGCAACCATTATGTCGGCCGCACCTTCATCCAGCCGACGGACAAGATCCGCCGTCTGGGCGTGAAGCTGAAGCATAATGCCAACCGGCATTTCATCCAGGGCAAGCGCATCGTGCTGGTGGATGACAGCATCGTGCGCGGCACCACCTCGCTGAAAATCGTGGAAATGATGCGCGATGCCGGCGCCAAGGAAGTGCATATGCGCATTTCCAGCCCGCCGACCAGCCATAGCTGCTTCTACGGCATCGACACGCCGGAGAAGGAAAAGCTGCTGGCTCACCGCATGTCGGTGGAAGAAATGCGCGATTACATCAAGGCCGATAGCCTGGCCTTCATCAGCCTGGACGGGCTGTACAAGTCGCTGAACCATGCCAAGCGCGATGGCGACCTGCCGCAATATTGCGACGCCTGCTTCACCGGCGAATACCCGATCCCGCTGACGGATTTCGATCCGGGCCGCGGGGCCGAGGTCTCCTATCTGCCGGGCGGTCGCAAGGCGGGGTAAGGATGAGGCTGCGCAGCTTGTTGGCTTTGTCCGTTCTGCTGCTGTCGGGGTTTTCGGCGGCGGCAGCAGAAAATGTACCGGCTGCGCAGCCTTCTCTCGGCTGTGCCTTGGCGGAGAGCTATCTGCTGTCCTTCCCTGTTGTCCAAAATGGTGGACCCGTCGTTTTCTCTGAAGACGATCAGGACGGACCGCGGGAGGATGGCCGCCTGGAATGGCGAGACATGGGGGCTAAGGGGGCAGAACCTAAGCCGATCGCGGGGCCGTCGGATGAATTAATTTCCAGCTTGCGGGCCAGTGGCGGTGCCAGCGCGATCAAGCACTGCGCCAATGTGCGTAAGCTTCTTGATAGCAAAGGCATCCGTTATGGCGAAGATGCTGTAAATTCAGGTAGTTCATCAAGCGGGGCTCTATTTAAATCTGCGATATTGGGAATTTCCCTGCCGGTTATCAGCAAGGATGGCAACGAAGCCGTATTGGTGGAGAGTTTTTCTGCCGGTATGCTTCTGGGTAGGGGAAATGTTACTTATCTAAAGCGTCAACCCGATGGGACGTGGAAGGTTGTTGGAGAAGCGATGCTCTGGGTGTCGTAATTCTCCCGTCAGTACCATGCCACTAACTGATTGATATTTTGTGGGTATAGGCAAAATATGCCCAGCTTTTTGGTCCGTCCTTTGCATGTCTATTTTAGGGAAACATGCGGAGGAGCTACACGTGACGACCATCGGATCGGCATCGCAGGCGGGCGGCGGGAATGACCTGCTTTCATTGGGCAAATCGACCCGGCCCAAAGTGAAGACCGCTGAAGCCCTGGAAAAGGCTCGCGCTGAGGCTGAGGCTTTCACCAAGGCCCATGCCCATCTGGGGGCCAAGGACTATCTCAAGGCCAAGCTGGAGGAGTCGGAAGGCAAGACCGCCGACCTGCTGGCGTCCGGTGAGGCGACGGGCACCTTCAAGATGCAGCTTGATGGCAGAACCTACACCCTGGCCGGCTCCGTGATCGATATGAGCGGCATGAAGGTGACGAACAATCCCGCCTTCAGCCCGGTGGAGGCGGAGCGTCCCGCCCCTGCTTTGCTTGATGCCGATACACAGGCCCAAGCGCAGACGGCGCAGACAAGCACTGTCGCGGATCGTCCGGCTGTCAAGCGCCCGACCGGGCTGGAAAGCGTGATAGAGACTTCCTCCCGCCAGGACTGGACGTTCAGCCAATTGGCGGAACGGTTGCGTCGCTGGGGATGAATAAAGGCCGGCGGGGTGATCCGCCGGCCTTTATTGATCTTTTCAGATCGGAGGTTAGGGCAGGGCGGCGGCCTTGATCTTCCCTTCCACCAGGGCAAAGAAATCGCTGGCCGTGCAGATTGTCCGGTCGGCACCCTTGGCGCAGCCGGGCAGCGCCATATAGGTGACAACCGCGGGTTCCGCCTTCAGGTCCAGGGGCCGCAGTTCCCGCAGTTGATCCATGGTCTGGGCGCGATAGAAGGCGCGGATGTAACGCTGCCCCGCCTGATCGCGCAGCTGTTCAAAGCCGATGCCGCCACCCGGCGGGGTATCGTCCGCCGGATAGCTGTCAATCCGCCAATGCAGGTCCAGCATCCCGGCGATATCGGCGATATTGGTGTCGTGACCGGCCATCAGGAACAGCTTGGCCGGGCCCGCCTTCAAGGCATTGACGATCTGGCCCATGATCGGGGCGGCTGCCCGGTCGGCAATATAGGGCGGACGATTCTCATATTTGAACTTCACGGGGTGAAAACGCAGCATGGCCTCGATATCGTCGCGGCTGATGCGTCCCCAGCCCACTTCTGCCATCGGCTTACCTTCCAGATATTCCAGCAGGAAGGTCTGGCTGGTGGTGGAGGCCAGCGCAAAGGCGCCGCCGGCATCGGGCCGCCCCTCTTCCTCATCCGTTTCCAGCTTGGTGGGCAGGTCGGTGATCTTGCAGCCGTCGGGCTGCTTCTTCTTGGCGCACCATTTCGGGCTCTGTGTGCCCAGGGCGCGCTGCAGGATCGCAAATTCCGCCTTATACTGCGCCATCTCCGCCTGCAATCCCCCCGCCGGCAGCCCCTCAGCGGCGGCGGCTGTCGCCTTGGCGGGGTCCAGCTTGGCGCCACCATGGGCCAGCGGGTGGAAGACGCTGTCTTCCTCTTCCCGCTGCGGATGGCTGACATCAGCGGCACAACCCGGTGCGAAACCATCCAGCAGGCTTTTTGCCGTGCGAATGGCCCGTTCCTTGGCGCTGGCCTGTGCCACCAGCTGACCAGGGGCGGGACAGCCCTCGGCAGGGAACAGACCACGGGCGGCATAGAATTGCCGATCAAAGCGGCCCAGCAGCGTAACGCCCTTGGCCCCCCGTTCGGTCAGATTCCCGTAAGGGACGGACCAGGCGGGCCAGGTCTGGTCGGCCAGCCCTTCTGCTGGTTCCTTGGTCGGTGGCCGGACCCCATGGCGCATGAACATCGCCACCTTTTCCAGCACCATCCCCGGCGGTTGCGTCGGCAGCTCTGCTGCGCCGGCCGTCATGGTGGCCAACAGGCCGGTGGTCAGCAGCAATCCAATGATCTTGCGCATGATCATGCCCCATCGCAAAGGCCCCGCCGAAACCGGCGGGGCCTTATGACGCTCAGTACTTGTACTGGAAGCCGGTCTTGAAGGCAGCGCCGTAGCGTTCCGTTTCCACCAGCTTGTTGGAGGTGCCGATATAACGCTGCCAATGGGCATCGGTCAGGTTCGCCCCTTCCAGATAGACCTGGAAATGGCTGCTGACATCATAGGCGATGCGGGCATCCAGCTGGCCGTTGCTGGCAGTATAAATATCGGTATCGCGGCTGGTGCCCACCGTATCCAGATAGGCCGAGCGGTAGGAATAGGCGACGCGGGCCAGGAAGCCGTCCTTCTCATAATAGAGCTGTGCGGAGGCCACGCGCTTGGACTGGTTGAACATCGGCACCTTGCCGGTGCGACCGAACACGCCCGACGCCTCGCTGTGAGTCAGGGTCAGGTTGCCGGACACCCCGAACCCATCGAATGGGGATGGCAGGAAGGTCGCCTGGGTGCTGGCATTGAGTTCAATGCCCTCCACCATGCCGGATGCGGCATTGCGCGGCGTGGTCACCAGGGCTTTCGCTAAGCTGATGCCGCCGAAATTGCCATTGGTGACAGTGACGGCCTCGTTATAGATCGGGTTGTCGATATCCTTACGGAACAGCCCCACCGACAGAATACCCTGGCTGGGCAGGTAATATTCGGCGGCCAGATCATAGTTGGTGGATTTCAACGGCTCCAGATCCGGATTGCCACGGGCCACCGTGGCGGCACCGGTATCAATGGTGATGTAGGGCGGCAGATCGGCATAGTTGGGCCGGCCGATGGCCGTGGTCACCGCCCCGCGCAGCACCACCCCTTGCATCAGGTCGAACTGGGCATTGATGCCGGGGAACCAGTCCGTATAGCTCTTGCCGCCAAAGGAATTGTAATCCTGATTGACGGTGGAGGTGGGGGCGATGACCTTGGCCTTGAAATCACCCGACGTATGTTCGACACGCACGCCGGGGATCAGGGTCAGCCGGTCCCAGTTCAGCGACGCCATGACATAGCCGGCGCTGATATCCTCCGTCACCCGGTAATCATTGGCCAAGGCATTGGCCAGCGAACCGGAGAGATTATATTTCAGCGTGCCGGCATGGCTGGCGACATAGGCTTCCGCATCATCGTAGCTGACGCGCGGATCCATGGGGAAGCGACCGCCGAAAGTACCGCGCCCGGCCCCCACCACGGCGGATGCCAGGGTGAAGCCCGACGCATCATAGGTGGCATAGTCGCGGTCATTCGCCTTGTGCCGCGACAGATATTTGGCGCCGACCTTGACGAAGCTCTCATCCCCCAGATCCACCGGCAGCTTATAATCAGCGCGGGCCTGATAGAGATTCTCCTCCGCCTTGCGATGGTCATAGCTGACGCTGCGGGCGCTGTAGAGGGCGGGGTTATAGGCGGCATCGGCCGGCGTGACCTGATAGATCGTGTCCGTCAGGTCATAGGTGGCAGAGAAGGCGTTGCTGCCGGTGCGGAACTGCCACTCGCTGCGCAGCGGGTCTTTCTTCACCGCGCGGGTATAGGTGGCGTCCAGATCCAGCGTGCCAACCGCCAGTTCGAACTTGCCGCCCAGATTGGCTGTGACGGTATTGTCATCCTCTTCCCGCTTGCGGACATAGCGGGTGCCGCGCGCCTTGAAGCTGCCGCTGGTGGCTGTCTGGTTGGTGATGGCGGTGGGGATCTCCACCCGGAACTGGTCGCGGGTTTCGCTGTCCTTGAACTCATCATAGGCGGTGCGCAGATAAAGCCGGGTGCTGTCGCTGACATTCCAGTCGAAATTGGCCACCGTGCCCAGCCGCTTGCGGGTCAGGTTATATTCGCGGGGGCGGAAATCGTCCGGCACCGCGTAGCCGCCGATGGTGTTCCAGTTGCTGGAACCCTGCAGGTTCTCCGACCGGATCGGCCGCTGGTCGTAATTGGCGGACAGGACCAGACCATATTGGCGGTTCTCGCCAAAGACATCGCCGATGGTGGCATCCACGCCGACCGGGCGCTTCTCATTCAGTTCATAATGGCCGACGCTGCCGCGGGCGGTGGCGAAGAACTTGTTGCGATCAAAGGCGCTGACCGTGTTGATATTGATCTGGCCGGCAATGGCATTGGCGTCCAGATCGGGGGTCAGGCTTTTGATCACCTCCACCGACCCGATCATGGCGGACGGAATATCATCCAGCTTGACCTGCCTTGCGTCCGGCTCCGGGGCGGCGGTCGTCTGGTTGTTCAGCGTCACATTGGCCAGATTGGGGCTGGTGCCCCGGATGATGACATAACGGCCCTCACCCTGGTCATTGGCCACAGAGATGCCGGGAAGGCGCTTTACTGCCTCTGCCACATTCTGGTCGGGCAGCTTGCCCACATCATCGGCGACGATGGCTTCGATGATGTTGCCGGCCTTCTGCTTCATCTGCAGGGCCTTCTTGTCGGCCAGACGCATCCCGGTGACGGTGATTTCTTCCATCGCCGGTTCGGATGTCGTCGGTGCCTCAGCGGCATATGCGGCAAACGGGGCCGACAGGGCCACGATGCTGACACAGCCCAGCAGGCGCACGATCAGGCCAGCGCGGGCCGGCACGCCCCGCGTATTCAACGACGACATTCCAGAGTCTCCTTGAGGGAAGGTCTTGCCGGGAACCATGTCGCCGGTAAGACCTTCCTTGCATTTCGCTGGTGCGAAGCTAGAGCCGTCGGTTGATAAACTCAGGTTAAATTTTGATGATACTGGGCGCCTGCTGCCGGGGTTTGGTTTTGCGCCTTGTCGCGGAAGGAAGGGCCGCCGGATCAGGCGCGAACCTGGGAGAGGAAGCCCCGGATTTGCCCATCCAGCGCATCTGAACGCTGGCTGAGCCTGCCGGAGGCCTCAATCACCTGACGGGAGGCTGCCTTGGTGGCATTGGCCCCCTGCAGCACATTATCCACCCGATCCGCCACCTGGCGGGTGCTGTCGCTGGTATGCTGCACGCTGTCGACAATTTCATGCGTCATCTGGGCCTGTTGTTTCACGGCCCCCGCGATGGCCATGCCGGCGGCGCGGATATCGCCGATCCGCCCGGCGATGGCGCTCAAAGCCGCCACGGTATCCTTGGTGACCTGCTGGATGTCACCCACCTGGGTGGCGATTTCCCCGGTTGCCTCTGCGGTCTGACGGGCCAGGGCCTTCACCTCGCCCGCCACCACGGCAAAGCCCTTGCCGGCCTCTCCGGCACGGGCGGCCTCGATGGTGGCATTCAGCGCCAGCAGGTTGGTCTGGCTGGCAATCTCGCTGATCAGCTGCACCACGGTGCCGATCTTGTCTGCCGCCCCCGCCAGCCCCTGTATCAGATGGTCGGTGCGGCCGGCATCCTGTACTGCCTGTTCAGCCAGGCTGGCGGAATGATCCACACGGTCGCCGATCTCCCGGATGCTGGCGGACAGTTGGTCGGTCGCCCCGGCCACATGCCCCACCTGACGGCTGGCGCTGGCGATGGCATCGGCCATATTGCTGACGGCGGCGCGGGTGTCATCCGCCACCTTTTCCATGTCGCCCGCCGTGGCGCGCAGTTCCTGCACCGCCGACAGGGTTTCCTGCAGAGAGGCGGTGGCGTCGGCATCAAAGGCAGCAGACAGGCGGTCCAACCGGGCGGCACGCTCCCGTTCCGCCTGGGCGGCGGCTTCTTGGCGGGCTTGCAGTTGCCGCCGTTCCTGCTCATGGCCCACCAGCACGGCCAGTGCCTGTGACAGTCGGCCGATCTCATCCACTCGGGTGCTGAGCCGGCTGTCCACCTGCAATCCGTTCTCCCCGGCAATCAGCCGCCGGGTGACATTCGCCAGATCGATCAGCGGCCGGGCGATGCGGCCGGTGATGAATTGATTGACGGCCAGGACGGCAATGATCAGGGCCAGGATGGTGCCGCCGGTCATGGCATAGGTCAGCAGGATGGACCGGTTGACCGCCTGTTCATCCGTGCCAATCCGGGTGGCCTGGGCGGCCTGAAGCTTGCCGACCATCTCTTCCAGGGTGGCGGCGGCGCGTTCCAGCCCGCCCATGAAGGCCAAGGTGGTGGAAACATCACCGTCGATAACATCGGTCAGGTCGCGGCTTTTGTTGACATATTTCTTCGCGGCCGCCGCGAAGGGATCAACCAGATCAGCCAGTCCATTATGCAGGATCACCTCCCGCAACACCGGCAGATCGCGTTCCAGCGCATCGGTCAGGGCCAGGGCCTGTCGCTTCTGTGCCGCCACCTTCTCCGGCCCCATGTCCGTGGCTGCCAGGGCCACCAGATGGTAAAGCGCCTTGCGCTGCTGTGGCAGGCGGACCAGAAAGCCGTTCATGGCGCTTTCATCTTGCAGCACCGTACCCAAGACGGTGCCGACCCGGTTATCAATGCCGCTGACCGCCACGATCTGGACAGTGCCGAGCCCGACCATCGCAACAGCAAGAAGCAGAAAGTAAAAAGCGATTTTCCGGGCAATAGACATGGCACACCTCACACAACAGACCCAGTCACCACCCAAAAGGCAGGTGGAAGGGCGGGGTTTTCGTGATGAAGACCCCGCCTGGAAAGGTTATTTTTTGTAGATGCCGGCACAGACCGCCAGATTGCTTTCTACCTGGCAGTACATTTCCTTCGGCTCGACCTTCTTGCTCGTGGGGTTGGTGAATTTATAATCCTGCCAGAAGCTTTTATTGGTCTTGGCCATCTCCACCCGCTCTTTGATATAGAGCTTGCCGTCGATATCTTCGGCGTCGATCAGATCCTTACCGATCAGCTTCTCATTGGCTCCATGGGCCAGACATTTGCCGGTCAGGTCATAAACCACGACATACAGGTCGCGATCGCTGAAGGGGCCGCCCTTGGTGGAGAAATCGGCGAAGGCCTTCTCATTCCCGGCGCTGGCCAGATGTTTGGCGGCGCGCTGCACCATCGCCACAGCCTCATCACGGGTGGCATTGCCGTCCGCCGCCAGGGCGGACGGGCCGCCCCACAGCAGGGCGCTGGCGGTCAGGATGGTGAGAAGGGAACGGCGCATGGGGGTGTCTCCTCGGGATTTATGGTTGTCCATCTCCCAAAGACTACCCGGTGGTCAGCAGATGCTGTTCGGTCCGTTGGAATACCTATTCTTTTGCACTGGTTTTATATGATAAAAACGGTCTGGAAAATTCACTGAAAACTGCTGTATTCATTTTTTATTTACCAATAAAAAGGCGCCAGGAATATTTCCCGGCGCCTTTTCAGAAAAACTATATTGCGGGCGATCAGTTACTGGCCTTCTGCATACAGGCATCAAACAGGGTCTGCACCACCGGGCGGGTCAGATCCTTGACGATGAAGACGATGCGGGTGCTGTGATCATCCGTCGGCCAGGCATCCAGCTGCACCGGCGGGTGGAACAGGTGCTGCACGCCATGGATGACAATGGGGCGGTCGGCCTCTTCCACATTCAGCAGACCCTTGACGCGCAGGATATTGTCGCCCTGCGCCTTGGCCACCGTTTCGAAGAAATTCACCAGATTGTCCCAGGGCAGCGGCTGGTCCGCCTTGATGACGAAGCTGGTGATCTTGTCATTGTGACGGTTCACATCATGGTGATGATGGTCGTGCCCATGATCATGCCCATGCTCGCAATGGCCATGGTCATGGTCGCAATGCGCGTGGTCATGATCATGGCTGTGGTGTCCGTGATCGTGGTGCTCGTGCCCGTGATCATGGTCGTGGTGGCAATGGCCATGGTCATGATCGCAATGGCCGTGATCATGGTCATGATGGTGGTCGTGCCCGCCGCCTTCATAGGCTTCAGCCTTCAGCCAGCGCTGCACGTCCAGCGACTTGGTGGCCGGGTTGTACAGGCCGGCATCGAACAGCAGCACGGGCAGCGCGTCATCCGTCTGGGCGTCCACATGCACCGCACCGGGGTTCAGGTCATGCAGGCGGCGGCGCAGTGCCTCCACATTGGCCTTCTCGGCAATGTCGGTCTTGGTCAGCACCACGCGGTCGGCCACGGCGGCCTGCTTCAGGCTTTCCGCGTGATTATCCAGCTGGCCCATACCATGCACGCTGTCGATGGTGGTCACCACACCATCCAGGCGGAAGCGGGAGGCGATCAGCGGATCGGTCATCAGCGTGTGCAGGATGGGGGCCGGGTCAGCCAGACCGGTGGTTTCAATCACCACCCGGTCGAATTCCGGCACCTCGCCCCGGCTGCGGCGCAGATACAGGTCGCGCAGCGTGTCCGACAGGTCGGAACGGATGGTGCAGCACAGGCAGCCGCTATCCATCAGTACCGTATTTTCATCCGCCTTGCTGACCAGCAGATGGTCCAGCCCCACTTCACCAAATTCATTGATGATGACGGCGATACGGGCCATGCCCGGATCGCGGATCAGGCGCGACAGCAGGGTCGTCTTGCCGGAACCGAGAAAGCCGGTCAGCACCGAAATCGGCAGGCGCACGGGCGGGGCGGGGGGCGTGGGTTGGGTGGACAAGGGCGTGTTTCCCGTCTTCAGTCAGCGAATATTCCCGGCGGCAAGCCGGGCAAGGGTCATGGGGTTGCATTTGAGCGGCCGGGGCCGCTTCGTCAACCGGTTCGGCAGGCAGGGCAGATCCCCGTCACTTCCACCGTCTGGCGGGTGACCTGGAAGCCCTGGGCCTCGGCCGTTTCATTGATGGCCTGGGCGATGCGCGGGTCCACCAGTTCCGTAGCCTCCCCGCATTTCTGGCAGACCAGGAACTGGCCGCTATGCAGGGTGCCGGGATCGGCACAGCCGACAAAGGCATTCTGGCTTTCGATGCGGTGGATCAGCCCCTGTTCCAGCAGGAAATCCAGCGCGCGATAGACGGTCAGCGGGGCCACCCGCTTGCCGTCCTGCGACAGGTCTTCCAGGATGGCATAGGCCCCGCGCGGCTTGTGGCTGGACCAGACCAGTTCCAGCACGCGGGCGCGCTGGGCGGTCAGCCGGGCGCCCCGGCTGGCACAGACCTCCTCCGCCCGCGCCAGCGCATCCTTGACGCAGAGACCATGATCATGGCGATGCCCGTCATGGTCATGGTCATGGCCTGCCGGGTGGTGATGGTGGTGATGGTCCATGGCCGGAAGGCCCCTGTGCCGATAATCCCTGGCGGGCAAGGTAGTCCAGCCGATGCCATTCGCCAAGCCGGGGCCGGGCAGCCATGAAAAAAGCCGCCGGCTGGGGGGCCGGCGGCATAGGTGCATTTCGATGACAGAAGGATTGGAAATCAAGCCGCCCGCAGCGAGGCAATGGCGCGGGAGACGCTTTCGCTCAGTGCCGTGGTTTCCTGACCCAGCGTCTGGGAAGAGGTCAGCACCTCGTCGCTGGACCGGTGGGTGGTGTTAGCGATTTCCTGCAGGCCACCGACATTTTCCGCCACCACGGCCGTCCCCTGGGAAGCGAGCTGGACATTGCGGGCGATTTCGCGGGTCGCCGCATCCTGTTCCTCCACCGCGGCGGCGATGGCGGCGGAGACTTCCGTAATGTCGCTCACCAGCTGCTGGATGGCGGTGATGGCCTGCACGGCGGCGCGGGTGGCGGACTGCATTCCATTGATCTGGCTGCTGATTTCCTCCGTCGCTTTGGCGGTCTGGTTGGCCAGGCTCTTCACCTCCGACGCCACCACGGTGAAGCCCTTGCCGGCTTCCCCGGCGCGCGCCGCCTCGATGGTGGCGTTCAGCGCCAGCAGGTTGGTCTGGCTGGCAATGTCGGAGATCAACCGCACGATGGAACCGATCTTGTCGCCCTGACCCTGCAATTGTTCCATCTGGCGGGTGCTTTCATCCACCCGCTGGCGGGCATTGCTGGCCATGCTGGCGGCGTGGTTCACCTGCGTGCTGATTTCCTGGAACGATGCGGACAGTTCTTCCGCGGCACTGGCGACGGCCTGCACATTGCCATTGGCGTCGCCCACGGCCCGGTCCACCACGCTGGTGCGCTGCTGGCCCAGCTGGGCCTGACGCGACAGGTCGCGGGCATTGGATTCCAGGTGCCGGGCGGCCGTGTTCAGCTTTTCCACCAGCGAATGCACGCTGTTTTCCAGCCCATCGGCGATGCGCTGCGAGGCGGCGCGCTTCTCGGCCTCCGCCCGTTTTTCCGATTCCGCCTGTTCCATCGCCAGCCGGTCGCGGTCGATCAGGCTGGCGCGGAAGACACTCAACGCCTTGACGATGGCACCCAGCTCATCCTTACGGGCCAGCGACTCCAGATTGGCAGTGGTATTGCCGCCCGCCAGCGTCGCCGTCGCCGACGAGATGCGTTCGATGGAACCGCGCAGCGCGCGGACGATGAAAAAGGAGATGGCGGCCACCAGCAGAACCACCAGACCCACCGTGATGGCGGAATTGCGCTGGGTGCCTTCCGCACTGGCCGTCATTTGCTTCATGGCGCTGTTGGCGGCATCACGCTGGCTGACCGACAATTTGCCTAGCCGGTCCAGCACGGTACCCAAATTGCTGCGCAGCGGGTCCAGGAAGGAGATAGCGGATTGCGCATCAATCGCCAGCATTTCCTTCACGAACTGGATCGGTTGCCCGAACTTGTCAATATCCTGGGCCACGGCGGCCAGTTCAGTCTTGACCGGCCCATCCGGCAGGCCCTGCTGCACCTTGGTGATGGCGGCCTTTGCCTTGTCCATGCGGGCGGTAACGCCATCCAGCATGGTGGCGGATTTCTTGGCGTCACCGCCTGCCATGGCGGCGGCCAGGGCGTAGTAAATTTCCTGCACCGCCCCGTTCAACTCGCTGGAGGCGCCCAGCAATTCGGCAGCCGTCTGAAAGCGCACCTCGGTGACTTCCTGGCTGGTATCAATGAACTCCCCCATCGTGCGATGGGAGGTGATGGCCATGGCCACCAGCGCCAGCAGACCCAGCACAGGCGCGGCGAACAGCTTGAAAGCCATTGGAATGTCATCGAAACGCATGGCGCGTCATTCCTTTCCCGATTATGGGACGGGCGCCGACAGGGGCCGGCACCCGCCCTTGGGGTCACTTTTCAGTGATCATCATTTTGAAGTTGGGGTCGAAATCGACACCCGCGGCACTGGCGGCAGCCTTGCTGACATAGATTGTCACCTTGGGCGTGGTCTCCACGGCGATGACGCAGGCGCCGGCATCCACACAGGCGACATCATTGCCAACGGTGACGGTACCCTTGCCATTGGCCTTCTTGGCTTCATCGGCCGAGGCCACGAAAACGGCGAAGGCACCGGCGGCACCGCCGGCATCACCGGCCGCCACGCTGGCCGCTGAAAGGGCCGACTGCACGGCGGCCACCGGGGCGGCCCCGGCGGTCACCACCACCTTGGCACCGGCCGAGGCCTTGGGCGTGACGAAGCCCAGCGCCTTGGCGGCGATGGTCACTTGCTTGGCATCCATCTCAGCCCCGCTGGCCGGCCATGCCGCCAGCAGCCCGACCGTCAGGACCGCCATGATCTTCTGCGTGTTCATTGGCCTTTTCCTTGGTCAGAGCTTGTAGGAAGCGGTGGCCCAGACGCGGCGTTCCGCCTTGGGCGCTTGGGTCAGCTGCGTCTCGCTGCGCAACAGGTCGGCACCGGACAGGGAGAGGCGCAGGTCCGGCGTGACCTGATAACCAACGCTGGCCTGGGCCATCAGGCCGGGTTTGATCTCGAAGAGTTTGGTGCCCGCCGCCGTTTCAAAATAACGCGCTGTCTTGCTCTGCCAGCGCAGGGACAGGTCGGTGGTCCATGGCCCGGCATCCCAGCCCAGATTGGCCTTCAGCGTGTTACGGGCGTTGGACTTCTCATAATTCTGGCCGATCAGGAAATTGGCGATCTTGATATCGTCGTTGGTGTCCATCCACATCCAGGACAGGTTCCAACGGAACGCTTCCACCCGCCCCTGCAGCTCCGCTTCCAGGTTCCAGGACTTGGTGGAACCCAGATTGTCCCCCAGCAGGAATGTGGGGTAGCCGTTGATCAGCTTCGCGCCGGCAACATTGATGAACCGCAGATCCTTGGTCTCCTGGTGGGAGATGGACAGCCGGCCGAACCCGTTGATACCATCAATGGCATGGCGCCAGCCGACCTCGTAGCTGGTGGTGATGCTGGGATCGACATTGGGATTGCCGGCAATGATGAACTGACCAGGTGATGGCTTGGATACCGACGTGTTGGACAATTCGATCAGATTGGGGGCACCCACCCCCCGGCCGGTGCTGATCAGCAGGCTGTCATTCGGCGTTACCCGCCAGACAAGGCCGCCATTATAGGAGAAACTGTCAAAGCTGCGGTCGTAATCGGCCTCCGTGAAGGGATAGGGGCGTGCACCTTCATGCAGAAGGGCCGTGTGATCCCAGCGTACGGCGGCGGTCAGGCTGATATCCGCTGATGCCTGCCAGTCGAACATGGTTGCCAGAGCATAATTCCGGTAACCGGTCGTGATGCCCTTAACCGGCCAGCTTTCGATCGTGTTTTCGCGGAATTCCCCGGCGATGCGGCTGGTGAGACTATCTGTCAGTTTTATCAGGTCCTGGACCTGGGCAATCGTTGTGGCGCTTTCAATCGCGACCGAATTGGTCGTGTATGACCCATTTGATTCAAGATTGGAGCGGTAGATGCTCCCTTCCAGCAGACCGATCCCCGTATTGGCTTTGACATTGCCTTTGAACGAGTAGGTTTTATAACTAGCCATTTCAATACCCCCGTTGGGGCCGACAGAAAATTCGCTTTGCCGCGTCCAGGCGGTTTCAAACCCAACCTGCATATCGGGATTGACTTGGAAAAGGCTGTCCAGGGACGCGGTGCGTCTCTGGCCGTCCTTATCGTAGAAGCGTTTTGTCAGTGGCGTCCGGCTGCTATCGAAGGGATCAGCGCTCCAGCCACCGGCTGAAACGCGGACACCGCCCCAATTGCCAAACTTCAGCGTCTTGAAGGCGTTGATCTCGCGGAAATTCTGCGTGCCAAAGCTGATATCGGCGGCACCGGCATTATCATAAAGCGGATTATAGGTGACGATATTGATCACGCCGGAGACGGCGTTGAAGCCGAACAGGGCTGATTGTGGACCCTTCACCACCTCAATCTGCCGGATTTCCGAGAGCTGCACAGGGATGGAAGACCAAAAGGTGATGCCATAGAAATCCTGGTAGACCTGACGGCCATTCACCAGCACCAGCAGCTTGGGATTGCGCCCCTGGTCATAGCCGCGCACGCCCACGTCGGTCGCCGTGCTGCCCCATCGCAGCACGTCGATGCCGACCACCCGGTTCAACACGTCGGGCAGGCTGCGCGCGCCGGATTTGGTGATCTCCTCGGCGGTGACGATGGTCATGGCCGCCGGCACTTCGCTGGCGCGCTGCGGCTTGCCGGTGGCCGAGGTGGTCACCGGCTCCCCGAACAGATCCTGCAAGGAGCCATAATCCATCGATTGCGCCATGGCGGCCTGCGCCAGGGTGATGCTGGCCGCTGCCAGAAGCGCCGAACGGGCGAGGTTGAAGGGTTTTGACTTGTATTTCATGCGGCTCCCCATTGATGCACCTTATAGCAGCTATCGGTGCGCTGATTTTCCTTAAGGCTTTGGCGAAAAATAAAGAAAACTGGTGGGTATTACTACGTATGCTGATGGATATAAGGTTTCAGATGGAAACCAATTTTTCCAATTTTCGATCTTAATACTTAGGTAATATTTAGGTATTTTCTTGCATAGGCATGGATTTTTTACCGGTAGCGGGGCGTTTATGGCCTGTTTCTTTTATCAACCCGCTTTCCGTCCCCCTGCCCGCCAGGTGGCCGGAGGTTGCAGGGGAGCAGACTGTTGGGGGCTGCGCACTGGCGGTTGGCACCGCCCGCGCGCCTCCCCTTGATCACTTTTCCGTGATCATCATTTTGAAATTGGGGTCGAAATCGACACCAGCAGCACTGGCGGCAGCCTTGCTGACATAGATCGTCACCTTGGGCGTCGTTTCCACGGCGATGACGCATGCGCCGGCATCCACACAGGCGACATCATTGCCAACGGTGACGGTACCCTTGCCATTGGCCTTCTTGGCTTCATCGGCCGAGGCCACGAAAACGGCGAAGGCACCGGCGGCACCGCCGGCATCACCGGCCGCCACGCTGGCCGCTGAAAGGGCCGACTGCACGGCGGCCACCGGGGCGGCCCCGGCGGTCACCACCACCTTGGCACCGGCCGAGGCCTTGGGCGTGACGAAGCCCAGCGCCTTGGCGGCGATGGTCACTTGCTTGGCATCCATCTCAGCCCCGCTGGCCGGCCATGCCGCCAGCAGCCCGACCGCGAGGAACGCCATGATCTTCTGCGTGTTCATTGGCTTTTTCCTTAGTCAGAGCTTGTAGGAAGCGGTAGCCCAGACGCGGCGTTCTGCCTTGGGGGCTGGGCTCAGCTGCGTCTCGCTCCGCAACAGGTCGGCACCGGACAGGGAGAGGCGCAGATCGGGCGTGACCTGATAGCCCACGCTGGCCTGGGCCATCAGACCGGGTTTGATCTCGAAGAGTTTGGTGCCTGAGCCATCATTGAAGTAACGATAGGTCTTGCTTTGCCAGCGCAGGGACAGCTCGGTATTCCACGGCCCGGAATCCCAGCCCAGATTGGCCTTCAGCGTGTTACGGGCGTTGGACTTCTCATAATTCTGGCTGATCAGGACAGCGGCGATCTTGATATCGTCATTGGTGTCCATCCACATCCAGGACAGGTTCCAGCGGAACATGTCCATCCGTCCCTGCAGCTCCGCTTCCAGGTTCCAGGCCTTGCTGGAACCCAGATTGTCACCCAGCAGGAAGGTGGGGTAGCCATTAATCAGCTTGACGCTGCCTATATTAATGAAGCGCAGATCCTTGGTCTCCTGGTGGGAGACTGCAAGGCGGCCAAACCCGTTGATACCGTCAATCGTGTGGCGCCAGCCGATCTCGTAACTGGTGGTGATGCTGGGGTCGACGTTGGGATTACCGGAAATGATAAACTGACCCGCTGCCGGCTTGGGTACCGACCTGTTCGACAATTCAATCAAATTGGGAGCACCCACACCCCGTCCGGTGCTGATCAGCAGGCTGTCCTGCGGCGTCACCCGCCAGACAATCCCTCCATTATAGGAGAAACTGTCAAAGCTGCGGTCATAATCCGCCTCCGTGAAGGGATAAGGGTGTGCACCTTTGTGCAGAAGGGTGGTGTGATCCCAGCGCGCGGCGGCGGTCAGGCTGATATTCGCTGATGCCTGCCAATCGAACATGGTTGCCAGGGCATAGTTCTTGTAACCGGTCGTGATGCCCCTAACCGGCCAGCTCTCGATCGAGTTTTCGCGGAATTCCCCGGCGATGCGGCTGGTCAGAGTATCCGTCAGTTTTACCAGATCCTGCACCTGTGCAATTGTTGTATCGCTTTCTATATTGGATGAAGAGGTCACGGTGTGGGGTCTTGTCTTAAGGTTTGAGCGGTAGACGCTCCCTTCCAGCAGGCCAATCCCTGTATTGGCCTTGATATTGCCTTTGAGTGAATAGATCTTGTAGGAGGTCTTTGACGCTCCTCCGGCAGGGTTGATAGAGAATTCGCTATGATGCCCCCAGGTGGTTTCAAACCCGACCTGTGTATCGGGATTGACCTGGAACAAGCTGTCCAGGGAGGCGGTGCGTCTCTGGCCGTCCTTGTCGTAGAAGCGGTTCAGCAGCGGGGTTCGGCTGCTACCAAAGGGATCGACGGTCCATCCGCCGGCTGCCACCCGAACGCCGCCCCAATTGCCAAATTTCAGCGTCTTGAAGGCGTTGATTTCCCTGAAGTTCTGGGTCCCGAACGTAATATCGGCAGCACCGGCATTATCATAAAGCGGATTATAGGTGACGATATTGATGACGCCGGAGACGGCGTTGAAGCCGAACAGGGCCGATTGTGGGCCCTTCACCACCTCAATCTGGCGGATTTCCGACAGTTGCACGGGGATGGAGGACCATAAGGTAAAGCCATAATAATCCTGATAGACCTGTCGGCCATTCAACAGCACCAGCAGCTTGGGATTGCCGCCCTGGTTATAGCCACGTACGCCGACGTCGGTCGACGTGCTGCTCCATTGCTGCACGTCGATGCCGACCACCCGGTTCAACACATCGGGCAGGCTGCGCGCACCGGACTTGGTGATCTCGTCAGCCGTTATAATACTCATGGCCGCCGGTACTTCGCTGGCACGCTGCGGCTTGCCGGTGGCCGACGTGGTCACCGGTTCCCCGAACAGATCCTGCAAGGAGCCATAATCCATCGACTGCGCCATGGCACCCTGTGCCAGGGCCATGCTGGTTGCTGCCGCCAGAATCAGCCTGGATGGCGTGATCGTTGCCATTTTCATGAAGTTCCCCACATCCACTGGCCGGCCCGGCGCTCAATATTTTTGAGCGCGGGCGGGTTATTCTTGGTGGTAGAACTATGGCAGGTCGGGTTTTTAATTATAGTTATGCAGAAGGATAGAGAATTTTCTTTTAAGAAATGTTTAGAAATGTATTCTTTTGGATATTCTTGAAATAATAAAATATTGGTCGGGTTATTTTCCATCTGTTTATCGGCGACCCCTATCCTTTATCGACTGGATAAAGGCTGGACAAACTGCACCCGCGTTCTAGGTGCCTGTGGGTCGGTTCGGTTTGATTAACGCAGCGGGGACGGTATGTCGGCACCCATCATTATCATCGGCGCCACCGGCGGGGTGGGGGCAGCCCTGGCGCGGCAACTGGCCGACCAAGGCCGCCCCTTGCACCTGATTGGCCGGGATACGGCGCGCACCGCCGATCTGGCCGCCACCCTGGGCGCCAGCCATGCTATCGCCGATGTGCGGGAGGAAGCGGCGCTGGCCGCTGCCGTGGCATCCGCAGATCAGGGTGATGGTCTTGCCGGCTTGGCCTATTGCGTCGGCTCCATCACCATCAAGCCATTGAAGGCGTTGAAGAATGATGATTTCCTGGCCGCCTTTCACCTGAACCTGCTGGGGGCTGTCACCGCCCTGCGCGCGGCGGAAAAGGGGTTGAAGGCGGCCAAGGGATCGGTGGTGCTGTTCTCCACCGTGGCGGTGGAGCAGGGCTTTCCCAACCATACCGCCATTGCCACGGCCAAGGGGGCGGTGGCGGCCCTTGGCCGGTCGCTGGCGGCGGAATGGGCCCCGCATGTGCGGGTGAATGTCATTGCGCCCTCACTGACCCGAACCCCCTTGGCGGCCCCCCTGCTGGCGTCGGAACAACTGGCGCAGGGAATTGCCGCCATGCACCCGATCCCCCGGCTGGGGGAGGCGGCGGACCAGGCCGCCGCTGCTGCCTTTCTGTTGTCCGATGCGGCGGGATGGATCACCGGGCAGGTGCTGGGTGTTGATGGCGGGCGGGGTGCCTTGCGCACCAAGGGTTGAGATACGGAGGGCGTGACATGCCGATGATCCATCGCCGATCGCTGCTGCTGGGCATGGCCTGTGCCGGGCTGGCCGGGCGGGGGGCCTTTGCCTTCACCCTTCCGCCCAGCGACAGCCTTGCCTTCAGCGTTTTCCGTCAGGGCGACATTCCCATGGGCTATCATCGGCTGCGCTTTTCCCGGCAGGGCGACGATCTGATCATGGAAAAGCAGATCTTGCTGGAGGTGAAGCTGGCCTTCATCAATGCCTATCGCTATCAGCACCATAACCGGGAGGTCTGGCGCGACGGCCGGCTGATCGCCATCGATACGCAAACCAATGATGATGGCGACCGCTATGCGGTGACCGGCCGCGCCACAGAGGCGGGGCTGGAGATTGACAGCAGCGCCCATGGCCGCGTGATCGCCCCCGCCGCCATCATCCCCACCAGTTACTGGAACAGTGCCATCACCGGCGCCACGCAATTGCTGGATACCCAGCGCGGCCTGATCATGGATGTGGCGATGCAGGATTTGGGGCCCGAGCCGCCCCCTGGCGGCAGCCCCCCATCCGCCCGCCACCACCGCATCAATATCCAGACCAACAAGCCCGGCAGCACCGACAAGATCGACCTCTGGTATGATGATACCGGGGCTTGGGTCGGGCTGGCATTCGAAGCCAAGGGCCAGAACATCCATTATGTGCTGGACGGCCCCGGTGGTGCCAGCCCCGTCCCCATGGTCACCGATGAGGCCAGCAGCACCGGGGGCCGGTCTTGAGCGCTGGCGGCACCTTGCGGCTGGTGCTGGGCGACCAGCTTTCCCACAACCTGCCCAGCCTGCGCGGCGTGGACCGGACCTGCGATGTGGTGCTGCTGGCGGAGGTGATGGGGGAGGCGACCTATGTGCCCCATCACCCGCAGAAAATCGCCTTCCTGTTCAGCGCCATGCGCCATTTCGCCGAAGAATTGCGCGCCACTGGCGTGGCGGTGGATTATGCGGCGCTGGAGGATGCGGGCAACACCGGCAGCCTGGATGGGGAGTTGCGCCGCGCCATCGACCGGCACCAGCCGGCGCGCGTGGAACTGACCTTTCCCGGTGAATGGCGGGTCTGGAAACAGATGCGGGAATGGCAGCGCACCCTGCCCATCCCGGTGGAGGTGCGGGAGGATGACCGGTTCTTCTGCTCCATTTCCCGGTTCCGCACCCATGCCAAGGGCCGCCGCCAGATGCGGATGGAGTTCTTTTACCGGGAGATGCGGCGCGACCATGGCGTGCTGCTGACCCAGGAGGGGGAGCCGGAAGGCGGCCAGTGGAATTTTGATGCGGAAAACCGCAAGCGCCTGCCCAAGGGGCTGGTACCGCCCCCGCCGTTCCAGGTGGAGCCGGATGCCATCACGGCAGAGGTGCTGGCCCTGGTCGCCCGCCGCTTCGGCCAGCATTTCGGCAGCCTGGAAGGGTTTGCCTATGCGGTCACGGCGGCGGATGCCGCCCGCGCGCTCGACCATTTCATCCGCCATGGTCTGGCGGATTTCGGCGACTATCAGGATGCCATGGCGATGGGGCAGGATACGTTGTTCCATTCCATCCTGTCGCCTTACCTGAATGCCGGCCTGCTGGACCCGCGCGCCGCCGTTGCGGCGGCAGAGGCAGCCTATCGCCAGGGCAAGGCGCCCTTGAACGCGGTGGAAGGCTTCATCCGCCAGATCTTGGGCTGGCGGGAATATGTGCGCGGCATTTACTGGCTGAACATGCCGGAATATGCCAACGGCAACGCGCTCTCCGCCCACCGGCCCTTGCCGGGTTTCTACTGGACGGGGGAGACGGATTTGAACTGTCTGGCCCAGGTGATCGACCAGACACGGCGCACGGCCTATGCCCACCATATCCAGCGCCTGATGGTGACGGGCAATTTCGCCCTGCTGCTGGGGGTGGAACCGGCTGAGATTGAGGCTTGGTATTTGGCGGTTTACCTCGATGCTTATGAATGGGTGGAACTGCCCAATGTGCATGGCATGGTGATGTTCGCCGATGGCGGCTATCTGGCCAGCAAGCCCTATGCGGCCAGCGGCAAATATATCGACCGCATGTCAGATTATTGCCGCCGCTGCCGGTACGATGTGAAACTGACGGAAGGGCCGGACGCCTGCCCTTTCAACTATCTCTATTGGAATTTCATCGCGGAGAATGAGGGGGCGTTGCGCGGCAACCCCCGGATGGCGATGATGTATAAGGGCCTGGACCGGATGAGCGAGGCGAAGCGCGCGGCGGTGCAGCGGGATGCGGCGCGATTTATCGGAGCCTTGACCCCTGTTTACACAAAGGAACCGGCATGACGAATCCCTTTACCCCCACGCCCGCCGATGGTTTCGCCTGGGTCACCGGTGCTTCCAGCGGGATCGGGGAATATGTGGCGCTGGCGCTGGCGGCGGAGGGGTGGACGGTGCTGGCGTCGGCGCGGCGGGTGGATGCCTTGCAGGATGTCGCGGCACGCAGCCGCGGGCCAGGGCGGATCATTCCGCTGCCGCTGGATGTGACCGACCTGCAGAGCGTGCGGGCGGCGGTGGCCGGGGCCTTGGCCACCCATGGGCCGATGGCGCTGGCCATCCTGAATGCCGGCACCTACAAGCCCGACGGGGCCAGGGGGCTGGATGCCGGGGATTTCGCCCGCACCGTCGATATTAACCTGATGGGCACGGTCAATGGCCTGGATGCCCTGCTGCCCGGCATGATCGGGCGGGGCAGGGGGCATATCGTCATTGTCTCCTCCGTGGCGGGCTATCGCGGCTTGCCGCGTTCGCTCTCCTATGGCGCCACCAAGGCGGCGCTGATCAATATGGCGGAAAGCCTGAAGATGGATGTGGAGCGTTATGGGCTGAAAACCCAACTGGTTTGCCCCGGCTTCATCAAAACCCCGCTGACCGACAAGAATGATTTCCCCATGCCTTTCCTGATGCCGGTGGAAAAGGCGGCGGCCCGGCTGGTGGCGGCGCTGAAGGGCGATGGGTTCCAGATCACCTTTCCCCGGCGCTTCACCTGGGGCCTGCTGCTGTTGCGCCGGCTGCCTGATGCGCTGTATTTCCTGTTGGCCCGGCGCACCTTGCGGTAAGATCACCATCAAACGGGCGTTGGGCCTGAACAAGGGTGGGATGGGTTGCAACAGCCATGAATGGCAGGGTTCCGGTGGATCAGGCGCTTAACGCCTATTTGCGTTTCTATCAGGAACTGCGCCCGGAAACCGTGTCGCGGCTGGACCGGCTGGCCGTGCCGGACGTGCATTTCAAAGACCCGTTCAATGATTTCCGCTCCCGCGACCGGATGAAGCAGGTTTTCACCAGCATGTTCCACAAGCTGGAACAGCCGCGTTTCATCATCCGCGATCATGCGATTTCCCAGCAGATGACCTATCTGCGCTGGGGTTTCAGCTTCCGCACCCCCAGCACCCCCCGGCCGACGACGATTGAGGGCATGTCGGAGGTGAAGTTCGACATGGCGGGGCAGGTGACCTCCCATATCGACCATTGGGATGCCGCCGAACAATTCTATGAGCGGCTGCCCGTGCTGGGCTGGGTGCTGCGCCAGATCAAGGCCCGCATGGCCGATTAGGGCTTGCGGGAAGCGGGTTCCTGCCGTAACCCGCTGGCGCAGGAAATACCGGCCCAGCCGCGGGGGGAAACAGCCATGAGCATCGCCATCGTCCGTACCGTTGCCGACCTGCGCGCCCAGGTGGCGCAATGGCACCGTGAGGGGCTGCGCGTGGCCCTGGTGCCCACCATGGGGGCCCTGCATGATGGGCACCTGACGCTGGTGCGCCGGGGGCGGGAACTGGCCGACCGGGTGGTGGCCAGCGTCTTCGTCAACCCCACCCAGTTCGGCCCGAATGAGGATTTCGCCCGCTATCCACGGGACGAGGCGGGCGACGCCGCCAAGCTGGCCAGTGCCGGCTGTGACCTGCTGTTCGCGCCGACGGTGGAGGTGATGTATCCCACCGGCTTTGCCACCAGCATCGATGTCGGCCCCATCGCCACCCGCTGGGAAGGGGCCTTCCGCCCCGGCCATTTCCAGGGCGTGGCCACGGTGGTCACCAAGCTGCTGTCCCAGGCCCAGGCTGATGTCGCCTGTTTCGGGGAAAAGGATTTCCAGCAACTGGCGGTGATCCGCCAGTTGGTGCGCGATCTGGATTTGCCGGTGGTGATCGAAGGCGTGCCCACGGTGCGGGAAGCGGATGGTTTGGCGCTTTCCTCCCGCAACGCCTATCTGTCGGCTGAACAGCGGCAGGTGGCGGGGCAGTTGAACCAGGTTCTGCGCCAGACCATCGCCGCCGTGCGGACCCGCCCGGATACGGTGGAAGCCGCCTGTCAGCAGGCCGAGGCGGCGCTGCTGGCGGCGGGGTTTGCGGCGGTGGATTATCTGGCAATGGTGGATGCCGCCACGCTGGAACCGCTGGCCACGCTGGGCAGCGCGCCTGCCCGCATCATCTGCACCGTCCGGATTGGCGGGGTGCGGCTGCTGGATAATATGCCGGTCGCCTGATCGGGGTGGGGTGCCGTTCTGGCACCCCTATCCTTACTTACCACACGCCTGTGTTCGCCATGCTGGCCCAGGGTTCCTGCTTGGGCAGGGCCCCACCCTTCTGCAGCAGCTCGATCGAGATATTGTCTGGCGAGCGGATGAAGGCCATGTAGCCGTCGCGCGGCGGGCGGTTGATGGTGACGCCCTTGTCCAGCAGCGCCTGACAGGTGGCGTAGATATCGTCCACCTGAAAGGCCAGATGGCCGAAATTGCGCCCGCCGGTATAGACTTCCGGATCCCAGTTATAGGTCAGCTCAATCTCGGCCTGCGGGTTCTCATCCGCGCCCAGATAGACCAGGGTGAAGCGCCCGGCCTGGTTTTCCATCCGCCGGGTTTCCTTCAGCCCCAGCTTGTTGCAATAGAAATCCAGCGACTGTTCCAGATCGGTCACGCGGACCATGGTGTGAAGATATTTCATGGTTTCCAGTCCGTTGCGGGGGAGTGATGCCGGCAAAGATAGGCGCTGCCCCGCCCGCTGCCCAGCCCCGGCATGGCAGATACCGTCTGAACGTACAGCGTCGGCTGATCATTGCCCCATTGCATTGCAATATTTTTCATGCTGGCATGGTCCCCAACCAAAACGGGTAACTAAATAAGTTAAGGCCGGACATATCCGGCGGGAAACGGGCATGACCAGCGACCCGATTGCACAGGTATGGATTTTGGTGGCGGCCGGGCTGGTCTTCATGATGCAGCTTGGGTTCTGCCTGCTGGAGGTCGGGTTTGTCCGGGCCAAGAACAGCATCAATGTCGCCATCAAGAATGTGATGGATTTCTGTATTTCCGGCTTCTTGTTCTGGCTGTTCGGCTATGCCCTGATGTTCGGGCCCAGCCTGGGCGGGTTGATCGGGCTGGGGCCGCTGATGCCGGAACATACCGGCCGGCCGGATATGCTGGTCTTTCTGCTGTTTCAGATGATGTTCTGCGGCACCGCCACCACCATCGTGTCGGGGGCGGTGGCCGAACGCATGGGTTATGGCTCCTATATCCTTGTCTCTGCCCTGCTGTCGGCCGTGATCTATCCGATCTTTGGCCATTGGGCCTGGGGCGGCATGGTCGGGCCGGATAGTCAGGGCTGGCTGTCGGCGCTGGGCTTCATTGATTTTGCCGGCTCCACCGTGGTGCATTCGGTGGGCGGCTGGGCGGCGCTGGCGGCGGTGCTGGTGATCGGCCCGCGCGCCGGGCGGTTTGATCCCGGCGTGCGGGGCATGGGCGGCAACAGCCTGACCATGGCCGCCGCCGGGGTGCTGGTGCTGTGGTTCGGCTGGCTGGGCTTCAATGGCGGCAGTGTGCTGGGGGAGGTGTCCAAGGCACCCGGCGTGATGCTGAATACCATGGTGGCCGGCTGTGCCGGTGGGCTGGCCGGGCATTTCATCGCCCTGGCCATGCTGCGCCGCGCCACGGTGGAACATTTCCTGAATGGTATCCTGGGCGGGCTGGTGGCCGTCACGGCCGGCGCCCTGGTGCTGGGCACGGCGTCGGCGGCGCTGGTGGGGGCGACCGGCGGGGTGATGGTGCTGATCGGGCAGAAGGTGCTGGACCATTTCCGCATCGATGATGCGGTGGGGGCCGTGCCGGTGCATCTGTTCGCCGGCGTCTGGGGCACCCTGTGCGTGGCCCTGTTCGGTGATGTCAGCCTGTTCGGCACCGGGCTGGACCGCTGGCAGCAATTGCAGGCCCAGGCCACCGGTGTGCTGGCCTGTGGTGGCTTTGCCTTTGGCAGCAGCTATGGGCTGCTGCGGCTGATCGACATGGTTTTCCCGCTGCGCATCGATGCCGAATCGGAACGGCTGGGCCTGAACATCGCCGAACATGGCGCCACCTCGCCCATGATGGATCTGGCCGCCGAGATGGAGCGCCACCGGCTGGAAGGCAAGTTCGACCGGCCCGTGCATGTGGAGCCGCAATCGGATGTGGAACTGATCGCCGCGCAATATAACCGGGTGATCGACCGGGTGACGTCGGAGATTCAGCGCCACGAACTGCTGCTGGATGAGCTGGGCCGCGCCAAGGTGGAGGCAGAGAATTCCAACCTGGCCAAATCCCAGTTCCTGGCCACCATGAGTCATGAGCTGCGCACGCCGCTGAATGCCGTCATCGGCTTTTCCCACCTGATCGCCGATCAGGCCTATGGGCCGATTGACGGGCGTTATGTCGAACATGCGCGCGATATCAATGATGGCGGCAAGCATCTGCTGGCGCTGGTCAATGATGTGCTGGATTTCTCCCGGCTGGAGGCGGGGAAATTCCAACTGAATGAACAGCCGCTGGATTTGCGCCGCGTGCTGCATGGCGTCCACCGGCTGATGCTGCCGCTCGCCGAAAGCAGCAGCCTTGATCTGCGGCTGGAGGTGCCGGAGGGGCTGCCCTCCATGCTGGCCGATGAACGGGCGGTGCGGCAGATTTTGATCAATCTGGTCGGCAATGCGGTGAAATTCACCCCCGCCGGCGGGCGGGTCAGGATTGGTGCCATGCTGGAACCCGACCGCCGGCTTTGCATCAACGTTTCCGATACAGGGATCGGCATGGACCCGCAATCGGTGCCCAAGGCGCTGGAACCCTTCACCCAGTTGGAAGGCGGGCTGGCCAAGGGGCATGGCGGCTCCGGCCTGGGCCTGTCGCTGGTGAATGCCCTGGTGCGGCTGCATGACGGAACCCTGGTCATCCAGACGGCACGCTGCCAGGGCACCAGCATCGCCATCCGCTTCCCCATCGCCCGCACGCTGGACCTGCCAGTGGCAGAGGGGCGGCGGGTGGCGGGGTAAATTGGGTTACACCCGGTCCACCCGGCCGGCGTAACAGCCATGCTTTGCGAAATGCACATGTAGGTAGGCGATATCCGACCGGGCCAGATAGTCTCGCAGCAGGCCATCGGCCTGTTGCCCATCCACCACATCGGCGTCCACGATCAGATCATCGCGATTGTAAGCGCGAACAGATAACAGACGCTTCGCCATCATCGGCGGCAGCTCATCATCCACCACGCGGGTGGGGGCCGGCCCCTGCGTCACGAAGATCGGACCTTCCGCCCGATAGGGGCTATTGGCAGGTTGATGGCGGAATGACAAAAGCAGCACCGTCGTTCCTGCCGGCGCATCGGCCAGGGTGATCCGGCAGGGGATCAGCCCCTCGCTGGGGGTCACCACGCGGCGGATGCCCTGTGCGGCCAATGTCGCGTCATCCAGGCTGAAAAGCGGGGTGAACAGATCAGATGACAGGCCGCTGACACGGTAGGTCATGGGGAAATCTCCATCACGGTTGTACAGGATGGCCCCATGATGCCGACTGGCCGGCTCGTCCGCGCTCCGCTTCTTGCTGTCAAAGCAGCCAGCGGCCCTCCAGCCAGCGCAGTGCCCACAATGCCGGGCCCCCCAGTGTCCACCAACGCCCCCAGGCGGCAAGCGCGGTGCCGTCGCCAACATCGATCAGGCAGGGCGGGGGCTGTTGTGGGGCGGGGTGGGGCGGGCGGCTGCCGGCCAGGGCGGTGATATTGGCGGCCAGTGCCGACCAGCCGGGATGCTGCCCGTCGGTGGGCCTTACCGCCTCTCCCGCCGCCACAATCCGCCCAAAGCCTGGCACGCTTAAATGCGCATCGGTGCGCAGCAAGCCGTCCGCATCCACGGCTAAGCCGCTGTCGCGCAGCCAGCCGGGGCCGGCGGCACCGGTGGCGTTCAAGAACAGGTCAAAGGCGATGCGGTCGCCCCCCTCCAGCACCGCCTCATTCCCTTCCACCCTCAGCACGGGGGCCATTTCCTGCAGGATGGTGCCATGCGCGGCCAGTGCCTCAATCAACCGCACGCCGGCCGGTTCCGGCAGGCGGGTCAGCAGGCGGCCACGGGTCAGGATGGTGATGGCGATATGCCCGCCCTCCCGTGCGGCCAGCGCGATCATGGCAAGCGCCAGCCCACAGGCCGTGATGCCGCCACCGGCAATGGTCAGGGCCACCGCCCGGCCTGGATGCTGGCGGAACCGTTCCACCAGCGCCTTGTGCAGGGCCAGCAGCCGGGGCAGGGGGCGGGTGCTGAAACAGCGGGGGTGATCCCCGGTACCGGGTAAGGGCCGGGTCAGCGCCGTCGGCGCGATGGAGAGCAGGTCGAAACCCAGCGGCTCCCCCTGGCGGCGATGCACCTGCCCCGCCGCCGGATCGATGCGCGTTATATCATCATCGAAGAAATAGAGGCCGTGCCGCGTGGCCATCGCGGCGGCATCCAGGCTTGCCGCCGCCGGGTCAACCCGACCGGCCAGGATGGGGGGAATGGCTTCCGCCCAGAATTGCGAGGCGGGGGCAACCAAGCCCAGATCATGGCCTGCCCGTTTCAGCCGGGCCAGACGGTGCAGCAAGGGCGGCCGGGCGTGCCCGCCGCCCAGCAGCAGGATACGGCTCAACCCACAGCCTTCACCGCCGTTGCCTCAACCTCTGGCGGGTCGCGCAGCACATAGCCGCGGCCCCAGACCGTTTCGATGTAATTGTCGCCATCGGTGGCCGTCACCAGCTTCTTGCGCAGCTTGCAGACAAACACGTCGATGATCTTCAATTCCGGCTCATCCATCCCGCCATAGAGATGGTTGAGGAACATTTCCTTGGTCAGTGTCGTGCCCTTGCGCAGCGACAGCAGCTCCAGGATGCCATATTCCTTCCCCGTCAGATGCAGGGGCTGGCCATCCACGGCCACCGTCTTGGCATCCAGGTTCACGGCCAGCCGGCCGGTGCGGATGACGCTTTCCGAATGGCCCTTGCTGCGGCGAATGATGGCCTGAACGCGGGCGATCAGCTCCCGCTTGTCGAACGGCTTGGTGATGTAATCATCGGCGCCGAAGCCCAGACCCTTGATCTTGTTATCCAGGTCCGACAGGCCGGACAGGATCAGGATGGGGGTGGTCACCCGGGCGGCGCGCAGACGGCGCAACACCTCATACCCATCAATATCGGGCAGCATCAGGTCCAGGATGATGATGTCGTAATCATACAGCTTGCCGATTTCCAACCCGTCTTCACCCAGACTGGTGGCATCGACAATATAGCCGCCATCCGCTGCCAGCATCAGCTTGACGCTTTTCTGCATCGCGGGATCATCTTCAACCAGCAGGACTCGCATGTTTCTTCCCTCGGCGATGGGTTCAGGGTTACCCCTTCTGTGACCGGTTGTGCTGAGAACTATTTTATGCAACCAGCCTGCGGCGCCACCAGGGCCTTTCAACCGACAAGAGTTAGGTTAACAGAGCTTCGGCGCATATGCTACGTGCCGGGCGGCAATCTGACCTTAACCATGCTGGTGCATTAGTATGTGGTGTATCCTCTGCCTGCTTCCCCCGCATGAAAGGGTATTCGTCCCGTGATGATCGATGCCGACCAGATGCTGCAGGAGATCAATGCCCTGCCGCCCTACCGCATGTTCGGGCGCGTCACCTCCGTGCTGGGCATGATGGTGGAGGTGGGGGGCGTGGAACGGCGGCTGTCCATCGGCGGGCGCTGCCGCGTGTTCAGCCGGGGCGGGCGGCCTGTGCCGTGCGAGGTGGTGGGGTTCCGCAATGGCCGCGCCCTGCTGATGCCCTATGGCACGCTGGATGATATTGGCCTGGGTTGCAGGGCAGAGGTGGCGGAGGGGCAGGCGGCGATCTACCCCACGCCGGCCTGGCTGGGCCGGGTGATCAATGCGCTGGGCCAGCCGATTGATGGCAAGGGGCCGCTGCCGCAGGGCGATGTACCGGTGATGATCAAGGCCAGCCCGCCGCCTGCCCATGCGCGCCGCCGTGTCGGCGGCAAGATGGATCTGGGCGTGAAGGCAATCAACACCTTCCTGTCCTGCTGCCGCGGCCAGCGTATGGGCATCTTCGCCGGCTCCGGTGTCGGCAAGTCGGTGCTGATGTCGATGCTGGCCAAATATACCGAGGCCAATATCAGCGTCATCGGCCTGATCGGCGAACGCGGGCGCGAGGTGCAGGAATTCCTGGAACATGATCTGGGGGAGGAGGGTCTGGCCCGCTCCGTCGTCATCGTCGCCACCAGTGACGAGCCGCCGCTGATGCGTCGGCAGGCCGCCTATATGACCTTCGCCGTGTCGGAATATTTCCGCGACCTGGGCCAGGATGTGCTGTGCCTGATGGACAGCGTCACCCGTTTCGCCATGGCCCAGCGCGAAATCGGCCTGTCGGCGGGGGAACCGCCGACGACCAAGGGCTATCCACCCACTGTGTTTGCCGAACTGCCCCGCCTGCTGGAACGGGCCGGCCCCGGCACAGGCGACGGCACGATCAGCGGCCTGTTCACTGTGCTGGTGGAAGGTGGCGACATGGAAGAGCCCATTGCCGACGCCGTGCGCGGTATTCTGGATGGCCATATCGTCATGGAACGCCGCATTGGTGAGCGCGGGCGCTATCCGGCCATCAATATCCTGCGGTCGGTCAGCCGCACCATGCCGGGCTGCAATACGCCCGAACAGAATGCCCTGGTCGGCCGGGCCCGCCGGTTGATGTCGGTCTATTCCGACATGGAGGAGATGATCCGCCTGGGCGCCTATCGCAAGGGCAGCGACCCGCAGGTGGATGAGGCGATCCATTTCAATCCCGCCCTGGAAGCCTTCCTGCGCCAGAGCAAGGGGGATCGCAGCACGCTGGACCAGGGCTATGCCGAGCTTGAAGCCATCCTGGGCGGTGCCGGATGAAGGATCTGAAGCCGATCATCCGGCTGAACCAGCGCTCCGTCGATGAACGCCGCCGCCATCTGGGCGAATTGCAGCGGGCAGAAGAACGGCTGCTGGCCGATATCGCCGCCTTTGAGGCGCAGGTGGAACAGGAAAGGGCGGTGGCCGCCACCGACCTGAACCTGGCCCGCGCGCTGCCCGCCTTTCTGACCCATGCCAAGCAGCGGCGGGAGCAATTCCAGCACGCGCAGGCGATGATGCGCCAGGAAATCGCCAAGGCGGAAGAAATGGTGGCCGACGCCTTCCGCGAACTGAAAAAGTTCGAGCAGGTGCAGGAACAGCGCGATCTGGCGGCCAAGCAGGCCCGGCGTTACCGCGAAACCCAGATGTTTGACGAGGTGGCCTCCATCCGTTTTTCCCGCCAGCAGGGGGACGGGCCGGAGGATCAGACCTGACGGTCATTTTTCATCCACCCTATCCTTTTGGATAGGTCTGGTGTGGGGGCAAGGGTGACGTCATCTTTATGGGCAGGGCCATTGTGGCCTCGGTTCCCATCAGGGGCGGAGTCGGCATCATGCGCTGGGCACAGGCTTGCCATCGGGTGCTCTGGCAGCGGCGGGGCTGGCCGGCACGGCTGGGCCTGCTGGGCGTGGCGTCGCTGTTGGGCCTGGGGGTCTATCTGGGCGGGCTGCAGGTGACAGGCAATTTTCATACCGTCATCCCCCAGGAACTTTACCGTTCTGCCCAACCCTCCCCGGCGCAGATCACCGCTTATGCCGCTGCCTATGGCATTCGCAGCATCGTCAACCTGCGGGGGCCCAATCCCGGCCGGGACTGGTATGATGCGGAACGGGCGACAGCGCAACTTCTGGGCATCCAGCATGTGGATTTCGCCATGTCGGCGAAACGCCCGCTGGATGATGCCCGTGCCGCGCAATTGATCGCCCTGCTGCGGGCGGTGCCCAAACCGGTGCTGATCCATTGTCAGGCCGGCGCCGACCGGACGGGGCTGGCCTCTGCCCTCTATCTGGCGGCCGTGGCCGGTCAGGGGGAGGAAGCGGCGGAGGGGCAGCTTTCCGTGCTGTACGGCCATGTCGGCCTGCCGATGCTGGGCCCCTACGCCATGGATGCGACCTTCGAACGGATGGAGCCGGCGCTGGGCTTTCCCGATTCCTGAAAAACTTATACCAATCTCCCTTGATCGTGACCGATCCAGGGAGATTTTTTGTTCCCTCAGGCGCCGGGCGGGCGCATCCGCGCCCTTGGCTTGCGCGCCACGTGGCGCGGGCCAGCGGTCGCTGGCCTCCAATCCGCCAAGGGTCAAACCCTCGGCGGATTGGTATTACCCGTCCTCCCGGACGGCCAGCATTTCGGCGGCCTGGGAGACGAACAGATGGGCCAGGGCCGGGTCCAGATGGCTGCCGGCCGACCGTTCGACAAAGTCCAGCGCCCTTTCCAGCGTCCAGGGCTCCTTATAGGGGCGGCGGGAGAGCAGGGCGTCGAACACATCGCAGATGGCGACGATCCGGCCGGCAATGGGGATATCCTCCCCCGCCAGCCCCTGGGGATAGCCGCTGCCATCCCATTTTTCATGATGGGTCAGGGCGATTTCAGAGGCGAGGTCCAGCAGCTCCATGCCGCTGCCGTGAAGAATCTGGGCACCGATGCGGCAATGGCTGCGCATCACCCCCCATTCATCACTGTCCAGCCGGCCCGGCTTCAGCAGCACCCGGTCCGGGATGCCCAGCTTGCCGATATCATGCAACGGGGCGGCGGCGGCGATCATTTCCACCTGCCGGGCCGGCAGGTCGGCCAGCCGGGCCAGCGCGCCGGCCATCCGCCCGATACGGGCGACATGATGGCCGGTATCCTCGTCCCGGAACTCCCCGGCGCTGCACAGGCGGTGGATGATTTCCGCCCGCGTCCGCTCCAGCTCCGCCGTGCGTTCCTGCACCATGGTTTCCAGGGCGCGGGCCTGATCGCGCTGGCTGCGGTAAAGCAGATGCATGATCAGTAGGTTGCGCGCCCGCACCAGCAGTTCCCAGCTGGTATAGGGCTTGGGCAGAAAGTCGATGGCGCCCGTCTCCAGCGCGCGGCGGCGGAAGGCCTCGTTATTTTCTGCCGTGATGATCAGCACGGGGGGTGTTTCTTGCCCCAAATGGTCGCGCATTTTTTCGATGAAGCCGGGCCCGTCCAGGCCCGGCATACAATAATCCAGCAGCACCAGATCGGGCGGGTTGCTGCAACACATGGCCAGCCCTTCCAGCGGATCGGTGCTGGCGCGGATTTGTGTCAGCCCCGCCTTGCGCAGGATGGCGGTGAGCAGATCGACCGACAGCTGCATGTCATCGACAATGACGACACGTGCCTGGATCATCTGGTCGCTGGAAAGCTGGGGTTGGCTGACGCCACTCAGGTGCATCGGCATCGGCAGGAATCCGCTGGCGGTGCCAAGCGCGCCTGCCACCGCAGGAACGCTCTCTCCGCGTGATGGTTGGATGCAGTAAACGTAGCATCCCCTGCGGGCTCCGCAACCTTTCGGCTGCCGAATCAGGGTAAATCTATCCTTAAGAGTACAGCGGGGTCAGACCCTGCCCGCCTCGTCTTCCTCTGCCGCGGCTTCGCCACCCCGGAAGCCCATGGCGACAATATAGGTCTCGCTGCTGTCCTGCCGGCTGGCGGCCGGCTTGGCGTGGCGGACGGTGGTGAAATCCTTTTTCATCTGCGCCAGCAATTCCCGCTCCGCCCCGCCCTGGAACAGTTTGCAGACGAAATGCCCGCCCGGTGCCAGCACCTCTGTGGCGAACTGATAGGCCATTTCGGCCAGCCCCATGATGCGCAGATGGTCGGTCTGGGTGTGGCCGGTGGTGTTGGCGGCCATGTCCGACATCACCACATCGGCCGGCCCCTGCAACAGCGCCTTCAGGCGCAGCGGCGCCTCATGGCTGGTGAAATCCATCTGGAAGGTGGTGGCGCCGGGCACAGCCTCCATTTCCAACAGGTCAAGCCCCACCACCTGGCCGCTGCCGCCCTTGTCGGACTTGGATTTTTCCACCGCCACCTGGGTCCAACCGCCGGGGGCGGCGCCCAGATCGACAATGCGCTGGCCGCGCTTCAGCAGGCCGAACTTCTCATCCAGCTGCAACAGCTTGAAGGCGGCGCGGCTGCGGAAGCCGCGCTTCTTGGCCTCTACCACATAGGGGTCGTTCAACTGCCGTTCCAGCCAGCGGGCAGAGGAGACGCTGCGCCGCTTGGCCGTCTTCACGCGCACGGCCTGATTACGGCCGGTGGGGATATTGCCGGAGGACTTGGTCATGACAGCGCACACCTGGGAACGGACGGTCGAAAAACAAGCGTTCCATATCGGCCGGATCGCGCCGGCAGGCAAGGGGACGCTTCGCAACCCAGCCTAGCAGGGTGCGGCGGCAGCCGGATCAGCGGTGGCGGCGGGCGTGGGCGGCCAGTTCGAACAAGATGCCTTCCCGCACGCCCCGGTCGGCGATGCGCAGCTGCGGCACCGGCCATTGCCGCCAGATCGCATCCAGGATGGCGCAGCCAGCCACCACCAGATCGGCCCGGTCACGGCCGACACAGGGTTGGCTGGACCGGCCCAGATAATCCAGCCCCAGCAGGGTTTCGGAAATGCTGCGCGCCTTGTCCCGGTCCAGCCAGGCACCATCTACGCGCGACCGGTCGTAACGGGCCAGCCCCATCTGGATGCCGGCCAGCGTCGTCACCGTGCCGGATGCGCCCAGCATCTGCACCCGGCGGGCGGCCACGGCAGCGGCAATATTGTTGCGGCTGTCAAAATCGCTCAAGGCCGAGCCGACCCGGTCCATCATGCGGCGGTAATCATTCGGGCAGACCCGGTCCCCGCCATAGGTCTCCGTCAGGTTCACCACGCCCAGCGGCACGGAAATCTGGTCCAGCACCACCGGCCGGCCGCGCGACAGCCTGATCCACAGCAACTCTGTAGAGCCGCCGCCAATATCAAAAACCAGCGCATGGGGCAGGGTGCTGTCCAGCAGGGGGGCACAGCCGGCCAGGGCCAGCCGCGCCTCTTCCTTCGGGCTGATGATCTCGATCCGCAGGCCGGTTTCCGTGGCTACCCGGCCCAGGAACTCCTCACAATTATCGGCGCGGCGACAGGCCTCCGTGCCCACGGCGCGCACCAGGCTGACGCCGCGCCGTTCCATCTTGGACCGGCAGACCTTCAGCGCCTGCACCGTGCGGGCCATGGCATCGTCGCACAGCCGGTCGCTGCGGGTGAGCCCTTCGCCCAGGCGGACGATGCGGGAAAAGGCATCAATGACCCGAAACCCGTCCCGCGCCGGGCGGGCGATCAGCAGGCGGCAATTATTGGTGCCCAGGTCCAGGGCGGCCAGAACCGGGGGCCGGCTTTCCAGCCCGGCATCAAAAGGGAGGGCCGTATCCTCACGATGGGCATGAGCGGCGGCCGTCGTCGTCGAAGCGGGGGACGCAACCCCCGTTCCCGACGCCGGTGTCTGTTGGACAGACATGCTCGCTAAACCCGCCTCCACGCTTGCCACCCTGGTCCTTGTTCTCAACGTCCGGTCGATGCGACCGTTCCGCACGCCCATCGCGGCCGATTTACACAGCGTTCATCGTAACCGATGACGTCCCGGCCGCAAACCGCCATTGCAACAAATCCGCCGCATCCTCACCGATGGTATATGTACATATAACAGATGCATAACCAACATCGTTGTTATGCGTTCCTGTGACGTGAAGGGGCTTCCCAGGCTTACCAGCAGGTGCTATAAGCCCGCCCACCCTGATGGCGGCCATTTATGATGGTTCGTTGTTCGGATGGGGGATCGTCTAACGGTAGGACAGCGGACTCTGACTCCGCCAGTCTAGGTTCGAATCCTAGTCCCCCAGCCATCTTCCTGCGACGGAAGATGTTACATCCGGTGCTGTGCTATGCAGCCCCTCGGATGGGGGATCGTCTAACGGTAGGACAGCGGACTCTGACTCCGCCAGTCTAGGTTCGAATCCTAGTCCCCCAGCCACCCTCTCCATTGAAGTTCACCGTATTTCTGCACCTGTTGGCAGGTCAACCCGGTGAGGGTTGATCCGGTCTTGGCATCATTTGTGGGGTGGGCCGGAAAACCAGTTCTCCGGCTCCCTTGCCTCAGCGGGCGGCTTTTGCCGCCAGTTGCTTTTCGTAAACCCGCAGATGCAACAGCCCCAGGCCCAGCAGCGGGGTGGCAATGCCCCGTTCTTCGCCCCGGCGCACGATATCACCGATAATATGCTCAGCCTCCGTGCGGTTGCCGCGCGCCACGTCGCGCGCCATGGAGGCATTGACGGTGCTGGCTGCGTCGGTCAGTTCCCCGCGATAGCGGTCCAGCACCGGTCCGCGCGGGGCATAGCCGGCGGCCTGGGCCACGGTGGCGGCCTCGTCCAGCATGGCATTCATGAAGCTGGTGCCGCCGGGCAGGCTGTTCACATCGCCAACGCTGCCGCGCATCAGGCAGGTGGAGGCAGCCAGCGTGGCCAGGAAGAAGAATTTCTCCCACATATCCAGCATGATGCTGTCGCTCTGGCTCCATTCCACCGAGGTGCCGGCAAAGCAAGCCGCCAGCCGGTCCACCATGGGCTGCTGGTTGGCGGAGCGGGCGCCGAAGATCAGCCGGTGGATATTGGAGAGATGGCGGATGGTGCCGTCCGGTTCCATGGTGATGGGGATATGGCAGAGCCCGCCCATCACCCGTTCCGCGCCAAAGGTGGCGTCCAGCCGGTCAATATGGTTCAAGCCGTTCAGCAGCGGCAGGATCAGCGTTTCCGGCCCGATGGCGGGCTGGATGGTTTCCATCGCACCGTCCAAATCAAACGCCTTGCAGGCCAGCACCACCAGATCATAGGGCTTGCGCGCCTTGGTGATGGTCTGGGCTGGCAGGCGGATATTGCCGTGCGGGCTGTCCACCCGCAGCAGGTTTTCCATCAGCTGGGCCTGCCGGCGCGGGCGCACCAGAAAGCTGACATTGGCCCCGGCCTCCATCAGCCGCCCGCCAAAATAACCGCCGACCCCGCCGGCCCCCAGGAACAGGATACGCATTCACTTTCCTCCGAAACCCGCCACCAGGATCATAGTATCTTCTGTGGCAACCGCAGCAATTCCTTGCGGATATCGTTCAGCCCCGGCTGCCGGTCGGCGGCGAAGGGCAGGGGGCGACAGAGATGCATGGCGGCCAGCCCGATGCGCGCTGTCAGCAGGCCGTTGACCATCCCTTGGCCAAGCCGTGCGGAGATGGCGGCCGCCACCGTGCCGCCCAGCGCATCCACCAGCAGCCCGTCACCGCCTTCCACCATCCCGGCCACGCCGACATTTTCCGCCATGCGTCGCACCAGCCGGGCGGAGCCGAACAGGCCGGGCCGGGCGGCGTAAAGCGCGGCGATCTCCCGTACCAGCTTCATGTTGCGCCATAACACCAGGGCGACATCCAGCAGCGCGGCGGGGCTGAGCGCCGTGCCGACCGCCACATCGCGCGACGCCGCCAGCACCAGCCGATAGGCGGCACTGTCCAGCGGGGCCAACAGGATACGGTCGGTCAGGGCCAGCATCTCCCGCCCATCATGCGCATCGGTGACCGCGCTGGCCAGGGCGTGACGGGCCGGGGCCAGATCGCGCCGGCCGGCATAGAGGTCGGCCACCGCGTCGCGCAGAGGGGTGGCTTCCTTACCTGTCGCCCCTCCGGCCAGCAAGGCTGTGGCGCGCTGGCGCAGATCATCCACCCGGCGTAGCCGCCGCCAGGCCAGGGCTTCCCGCCCGGTCAGCCAGCCCAGGCTGGCCACCGCCAGCCCCAGCAGGCCGGCCAGCGCGCTCCCCGCCCAGGGGGACCAGTTGAACGCCCGGTTGATCAGGTCGGCCGTGTCGAAGCCCAGTGCTGCCAGCAGCAAGGCCGCCAGCGACAGCAGCAGCAGCCGGGCCGCCCCCTTGCCGCGGCGGGGCGGGGGCAGGATGTCGCCGGCCAGGGATGTTGGGGCATCGGGCTCCAGCTCGGCCGGCAGGGGGCGGGCGCTGGCCGGGTCGAATTCCATCGGCGGCACCCAGGCGGGTGGGGCCTTATCTTCGGTTCTGCTCATGCCAGCCGATCCCCGATCAGGAATTCCAGGGCTTGATCCAAGCGGATATTGGGCAGGCCGCGCCCATCGCGGCCCAGGCCGGGCGGTGGCTGGAAATCGGTGAAACGGAACCGGTCCGCCACCGCATCCCCAAGGCCCAGATGGCTGTCCGGCAGCTCCCCAGGGAACAGCACCAACGGTTCTGTCCGGCCCAGCGGGATGCCCTGGATGCAGGCCAGTTGCCGTCCCTCATGTTCCGTCAGCACATTGTCGGTGCATTTGACCGCGGCAAGCGAGAGCGATTTCACCGCCGCCCCTTCAAAGCGGATATGGCGCAGCCGGTCGGCCATCAGCGTTTCCAGCAGCCCCGTCAGGGTGGCGTGCTGCGGGGCGGCCACATGGTCGGCCTTGGTGGCGGCGAACAGCACCCGGTCCACCCTTGCCCCGCCCAGCCAGTCCAGCCAGCCGCCCATACCATGGCGGAAGCTTTCCAGCGTGGCCGACAGCGACCGGCGCAAATCCTCCATCCCCGGTTCCCCGGCATTGATGGCCGACAGCAGATCCACCAGTACGATCTGCCGGTCGATGCGGGCGAAATGGTCGCGGAAGAAGCGGCGGATCACCTTGTCCTTATAGCCCTCGAACCGGTCCTGCATCAGCGCCCCCAGGGAGCCGTTGCGCCAGCGCCCATCTGGGGCCGGGGGCAGGGGGCAGAAAGTCAGGATGGGCGCACCTTCCATCTCCCCCGGCTCCAGAAAGCGGCCCGGCTGCAACAGCGACAGGCCGATGCGGCTGGCCCGGCATTGCAACAGGAACTGGGTGTAAAGGGCGGCCAGCCGGCGGGCGGTTGATTCGTCGGCCGCCATGGCCGGGTCGATCGTATCCAGCGCCTCTAGCCAGGGGCGGGCCAGATCATGCCGGGGCCGGGTGCTGGCCAGCTCCAGCGTCTGGACCGACCAGTCGCCGAATTCCTGCCGCAGCATTGGCAGGTCCAGCAGCCATTCCCCCGGATAATCGATAATGTCCAGGTTCAGCGTCGCCACCCCGCCCAGCCGCCTCCGCACCAGCCCGCCAGGGCGATAGCGCAGGGCAATGCGGATTTCGGAGACGGCGCGGGTGGCCTGGGGCCAGGCAGGGGCGGGGCCGGTCAAGGCGGCCAGATGATTTTCATAATCAAAGCGGGGTATGGCGCCATCGGGCTGCGGCCGCAGCTGGGCGCCGATATAACGGCCCTGGGCCAGTACATCCAGAAAGGGCAGCCGCCCGGCCAGCAACAGATTATTCAGTGCCGAGGTGATGAAGACCGTTTTGCCGGCCCGGCGCAGGCCGGTGACGCCCAGGCGCAGTGTGCCGCCGGCCAGCCGGGCCGCCACCTGTGCGGCCCCATCCACCACCCGGGCGCCGCCCTCTTCAATCCTTGCCAGCCAGTCCGCCACGGGGCGATTACTCCTTCCAGGTCTTGCGCCATCGCTGCTCTTTCCCTGTGATATGGGATTGATGGGCACTTTGTTAACGTTTTCCTACCGCAAATGGTGCGACGACGCTTTCAAAGGGATTGTAATACCTATGTCGACAAAGGCAGATTATCGTCCGTGCAAACACGGGTTGGCCGGACCGGCTTTCGCGTGATGGGGCTACCGCAGGGCAATGGTACGGCCGATCCGCCGGGATCGGCGGTGACGGGTCCCTGTGGCGAAGTATGCAAGGTTCTGGATGACCGCGACTGTACCGCCTGCCAAACCTGACGTCCGTGTGCCGCTGGATGCGGCTGGCAGTGCTTTGACGGCATCCGCCAGGGTACCGCTGCGCAAGCGCCTGTCCTTCAAGCAGGCGCGCAACACCGCCTTGCTGACGCTGGTGCTGGGCATGGTGCTGAGCACGGTGCAGATCGGCATCGACCTGCTGGATATGGAAAAGCAATCCGACCAGCTGGTGCAGCAGGTGCTGTCCACCCTGCGCGAACCGGCGGCGGAGGCCGCCTATTCCTTCGACCAGGCCCTGGCTGACCGGGTGGTGACCGGCCTGTTCGAATATCGCCCCGTCTATCGCGCCGTGATTTATGAGGATTTCGGCAACCAGCTGGCCTCGATGGAACGCCCCCAGGCGGAAGGTGGCCTGAAATGGCTGGCGGAGATGCTGTTGCCGATGGAGAAGACCTTCTCCATCCCGCTGGTCATTGAAAGGCATAACCAGAATGTCGGTGAATTGCGCGTCAGCATCGACCGGCTGCTGATCGCGCAGGAATTTTTCCGCCGCTCCGGCGTGGTGCTGGGCACCGGCATCATCTGGACCGTGACGCTGGCGCTGATTCTGGTGGTGATGTTCTATTCCACCATCACCAAGCCTTTCCTGCGCATGTCGTCGGCCATCGCCGCCATCGATCCGGCACGCCCCGCCGGTCGGCTGCTGACGGTGCCGGCACGGCACGAGGATGACGAGCTGGGCCTGCTGGCCAAGACGACGAATGAGCTGTTGACACAGTTCGACCAGTCGCTGGTGGAACGTGGCCGCGCTGTTCAGGCGCTGAAGGAGCGGGAAGCCCGCCTGTCCGGCATCATGGACAATGTGGCCGATGGCATCATCACCCTGGATGAGGATCTGCGCATTGAGACGATGAATGCCGCCGCCCAGGCCCTGTTTGACTATCCCCAGAAGGAGGCGCTGGGCCAGCCCTTCGTCACCCTGATCGAGGAGCGGGATTGGACACGGGTGGCCGTGGCCCTGGTGGCCTGTCTGCGGCGGGGGGATGAGGAACAGCGGCCCGACAACCGGGCCGAAATCCAGGGCCGCCGCAAGGGGGGTGAGGTCTTCGCCATGGCGTTCGGCGTCAGCCAGATGCGGCTGGGTGACCGCCGCACCGCCATCTGTGTGGTGCAGGACATTACCCAGCGCAAACGCGCCGAGCAGGCCCTGCGGGAGAGCGAGGAGCGGCTGAAACTGGCCGTGCGCGCCACCCGGTCGGGCGTGTTTGATAATAACTACGCCAAGGGCAGCTTCTGGTGGAGCCCGGAATTCATCGAGATGCTGGGCTATGACGCGGTGGACGCGCTTTATGCCAATAAGCTGTTCGATGGGCTGCTGCATCCCGACGATAAGGAAAATGCCCAGGCCCATATCGACCGCTATCTGAGCGGCGATGTCGGCGATTACCTGTCCATGTATCGGCTGCGCCACCGCGATGGCAGCTGGGTCTGGATCGAAGCGCGCGGCCAGGCCATCCGTGATGAGGCTGGCAAGCCGCTGCGCTTCACCGGCACCATGACCGATGTCAGCGACCGCAAGCGGTTTGAAGAACAGCTGATGTATGTCAGCACCCATGACCCGCTGACCGGTCTGCCCAACCGCACCCTGGTGCAGGACCGGTTGCAGCACGCGCTGGCCCATGCCGGGCGCAAGGGCACCACGGTGGCCGTGCTGCTGCTGGATATTGACCGGTTCAAGCTGGTTAATGACAGTCTGGGTCATCAGGCGGGTGACAAGCTGCTGCGTGCCCTGGCCCAGCGGCTGGGCGCCTGCGTGCGCGCCACCGATACGGTGGGGCGCCTCGGCGCCGACGAATTCCTGGTGGTGGCGGAGGATCTGTCCGATCCGCAGATGGCGGCCCGTGTGGCGGAAACCATCCTGGTCAGCCTGTCGCGCCCGTTCGGCATTGATGGCCAGCAGCTTTTCATCACCACCTCTATCGGGATCAGCCTGTTCCCCGGTGACGGGCAGGATTTCCATGCCCTGATGCGCGATGCCGATACGGCGATGCACACCTCCAAGGCAGCGGGCGGCAATGGCTATCGCTTCTTTACGCCGGAAATGAACGAGGCGGCGGTGGCCCGCCTGTCGTTGGAACATTCCCTGCGCGAGGCGTTGGACCAGGGCCAGTTCTTCCTGCATTACCAGCCCAAGATCGATATGGGGACCATGCAGGCCGTGGGCGTGGAAGCCCTGTTGCGCTGGCAGCACCCGGAAATCGGCATGATCCCACCCGGCAAGTTCATCCCCGTGGCGGAGGAAACCGGCCTGATCGTGCCCATCGGCGATTGGGTGATGCGCGCCGCCCTGGCGCAGATCCGCGACTGGCAGAGCCGGGGCTTTGCTCCCATCCCGGTGGCGGTGAATGTCTCCGTCCGCCAGATCGCCACGCCGCAATTTGGTGAACGGGTAATGGCGCTCTGCCAGGAATATGGCGTGCCGCCGGCCTTGCTGGAGATTGAGATTACCGAGACGGCGATGATGTCCAATCTCGCCTATATCGCTGATACGCTGACGGAGGTGCGCGACCGCGGCATCCGTATCGCCATTGATGATTTCGGCACCGGCTATTCCTCGCTCTCCTATCTGCGGCGCCTGCCCATCACCACGCTGAAGGTGGACCGCTCCTTCGTGAATGAGGCGCCGACCAATGCCGATACCGGCGCCATCGCCGCCACCATCATCGCCATGGGCCGCCAGCTGGGCCTGAAAGTGGTGGCAGAGGGGATCGAGACGGAAGAGCAGCTGGATTTCCTGCGCCGCCACCATTGCGACGAAATGCAGGGCTATTTCTTCTCCCGCCCGTTGCCGCCGGGCGACCTGGAAAGCCGCTTCCTGCGCACCGCGGTGGAACCGGCACCCGCCGGCTGAACCGGAATCGGCCTCTCATAACCCACCCCATATGGTGCTGGAAAAACGGCCTGAGAGGGTGTGCTATGATCCGCCTGGGTTCGATATGTGGAGGTGCAACATGACCGGAAATCTCTATGAGACGGATTTCTATGCATGGGCCAATGAACAGGCGGCTTTGCTGCGGGCTGGCAAGCTGGCGGCGGCCGACATCGAGCATATCGCCGAGGAAATCGAGAGCATGGGGAAGACCGAGAAGCGCGAGCTGGCAAACCGTCTCGTCGTCCTGCTCCTGCATCTGCTGAAATGGCAGTTCCAGCCCCTGCGGCGAAGCGCTTCCTGGGAGGCGACAATCCGGGTGCAGCGGCGTGACCTTGCTGTTCATCTGCAGGACAACCCCAGCCTTAAGGCCAAAGTGGGGGACGTTATTGAACAGGCCTATGGCAACGCCCTGATCCAGGCGGCGGCGGAAACCGGCCTGCTGGAGAAGACGTTCCCGGCTGAATGTCCCTGGTCCTTTGACCTGATCATGGATGCCGGTTTCTGGCCTGATCAGCATTGAGCGGGGTGGGGCCAACGGCCTTCCCCCTGCCGATCCCGGTCCCTCTCGGCCCGCCCCCTCCACCCGCCGATTCGCGCGAATCGGCGGGTGCGCAGGTTTCCCTATAGGTAAAATCTTGACGGAGACGTCACAATGATTTGCAGCGCAGCAATGCTGCGCTTGCGTAGGTTTGTGCGCGTTTTCTTCGCCGCCGCAAAATAAACGCCCGTTTGAATTCGTTGCTCAATCGTTGCGCAAACCCTTGGAAATGGCTGGAAATTTGTGTCCTTTTTGCCAAAGTCCGGATCAAACGCATCAGGCTTGCCGAAAGGCTGCATAGAAGCCTTGACGCCACCACATAGCACCCATAACAGTCGAATCTGAAATCCCCAGTCGACCGGAAGTGTCGGCGAGCCTGCCCAGAGCGGCGGGGAAAAAATATGTGGGAGGAGGTATCATGGCACGGAAATCCATGCCCAAGGCGCGTCTTGATCGTCGGATGCTGGCGGGCGCCAGTGCGGCGGCCCTGCTGGCCCCGCTGCTGATGGTGGGGAGTGCTGGTGCGGTCTCGTTCAACCGGGGCGATCTCAGCGGCAGTTTCGACACCACCTTGACCCTGGGCGCCCTGTTCCGTGTCCAGGATCGTGATCCTGATCTGATCGGTGTGGCCAATGGCGGGCGCGCCAATTCCATTAATAGCGATAATGGCAATCTGAATTACGGCAAGGGGCTGGTGTCACTGGCCGGCCGTGTCACCCATGAATTGAAGCTGAATTACGGCAATCTGGGTGCCTTCGTGCGCGGCACCTATTTCTATGACGTGGTGAATGCCAAGAAGTCGGGCAGCAGCTTCGGCCGCACCGGGCGCTTTGATCTCTCTTCCCAGGCGCAGGAGCGGGTGGGCCGCGACTTCGACCTGCTGGACGCCTTCGTCTATGGCAATTTCGCCGTGGGGGAGAGCAGCAATCTGGATATCCGCCTGGGCAACCAGGTGCTGAGCTGGGGTGAAAGCACCTTCATCCAGAACGGTATCAACACCATCAACCCGATTAATGTCTCGGCCCTGCGCGTGCCGGGGACGGAGTTGAAGGAAGGCTTCCTGCCGGTACCGATCGCCGACGTGAATTTCTCCTTCAATGAGAATTTCTCGCTGGAGGCCTTCTACCAGTTCAAATGGGACAAGACGGAGCCGGAAGCCGCTGGCTCCTTCTTCTCCACCAATGATTTCGCCTCACCCGGTGGCGATCATCTGTTCATCGGCTTCGGCAATTACCTGTTCAAGGACAGCCCGACCCAGGGTGCGGTGGCGGGCGGCAACGTCTTCCCGACCAATCTCTATCCCGATCCCAAGCTGAATGGCTTCCGCGGCGTGCAGTCGCTGACCCCGTTCGGCACCGTGGTGCCGCGCCTGGATGATGACAGGCCCAGCGACAGCGGCCAGTATGGTCTGGCGGCGCGCGTCTTCTCCGAAGGGCTGAACAACACGGAATTCGGTGCCTATTTCATCAATTATCACAGCCGCCTGCCGGTGCTGAGCGGCTTTGTCTCGCCCTATACCCAGTTCGTCAGCAATACCAGCCGCTTTACCGAGTTCAGCGGCTACCGGGCCGAATATCCTGAAGATATCAAGCTGTTCGGTGGCAGCTTCAACACCAACCTGTTCGGCATTTCCCTTCAGGGCGAGGTGAGCCTGCGCAAGGACCAGCCGCTGGCGCTGGATGATGTGGAACTGTTGCAGGCCACCCTGGCCGCCCCCACCATCATCGGCCTGATCAGCCAGGGTCAGACGGCGGGTAGCGCCTCCTTCGATGCTGCGGTGGCGCGGGCGGTTGCTTCCAACCCAGCACTGGCGCCGTTTACGGGCCGCACGTTTGAGCAGATTCAGGCGGCCAGCCCGGCGGTGGCGGGTGCCATCAGCTCCGGCATCGCTGCCGCTGCCGGCTCGCCGGGCGGTACGCGTGCCGCCTTCCAGACGGCCGGTGCCAACAGTGC
Source organism: Niveispirillum sp. BGYR6 (assembly GCF_027568365.1). Lineage (NCBI taxonomy): Bacteria > Pseudomonadati > Pseudomonadota > Alphaproteobacteria > Rhodospirillales > Azospirillaceae > Niveispirillum > Niveispirillum sp. BGYR6. Next base: position 237,453 of record NZ_JANLNL010000004.1, read on the forward strand.
CGCCCTGCAGGGGGCGGGTCTGTTCAACACCAACCAGGTGGTGAAAGATCTGGGCGGCATCAAAGGCAGCACTGCCGCTGCCATCAGCCAGGATCTGGTGAACAACTGGTTTGGCCGTCGTCTCCAGGGCTGGAAGGAACATGATGTTGTCCAGGCCCAGATGACCGCCACCAAGGCGTTCGAACGCGCCTTCGGGGCCGACCAGTGGGTGCTGGTCGGTGAAGTGGGCGGCACCTGGATCAAGGACATGCCGTCCAAGAGCGTGATGCGGTACGAGGGGCCGGGCACCTTCGTTGGCGGTAACCCCGCCTTCCTGGGCCGTGGCGGCATGGCCGATGTGTTGAGCGATGGTTTCGCCGATCCCTTCTCCTGGGGTTACCGCATCGCCGCGCGCTTCGATTATCTGAACGCATTCCCCGGCGTGAATCTCTATCCCAGCATCTCCTGGCAGCATGATGTGAATGGCACCACGCCGTCGCCGCTCAGCAATTTCGTGGAAGATCGCAAGGCGGTCAGCCTGGGTCTGCGCGCCGTGGTCCGCGAACAGATCACCCTGGATCTCAGCTATTCCAACTTCTTCGGGGCGGGGGCCTATAACCTGATCAACGATCGCGATTTCGTGTCCTTCAGCGTGAAATATTCGTTCTGACGTCTGACAACGATAAAAAGCGATCGAGGAGGAAACGCATGTTCTCTATCAAGACAGCTCTTCTGGGTGGTGTGATGGCCGTGGCGCTGGCGATGCCGGCGCTGGCCCAGTCTGCCAGTGATCTGGGTAAGACCCTGACGCCGTTGGGGGCCATTAAGGCGGCCAACGCCGATGGCACCATCCCGGAATGGACCGGCGGCATCACCAAGCCGCCTGCCGGCTGGACCCCGGGCACGATCGAGATCGATCCTTACGCCGATGACAAGGTGAAGTTCACCATCACGGCCGCCAACATGGCACAGTATGAGGATAAACTGCCGGACGGGTTGAAGGCCCTGCTGAAGCAATATCCCTCCTACAAGATGAACGTCTATCCCACGCGCCGAAGCGCGTCTTACCCCAAGCGCATCTATGATGAAACCATTGCCAACGCTACCCGCGCCAAGCTGGTGGATGGCGGCAATGGTGTGGAAGGCGCCAAGGAGGGCGTGCCCTTCCCCATTCCGAAAGAAGGCGTGGAGGCGGTGTGGAACCACCTGCTGCGCTATCGCGGGGAGGGGACGGAACGCATGGTCGGGCAGGTGAACCCGCAGACCGACGGTTCCTATACCCTGATCATGCTGCATGAACAGGTGAAATATCTCTATTCCGCCCCCGGCGGCACCACCAGCAACAACTCGCTCTATTTCCTGCAGGAAGTGACCAGCCCGGCCCGTCTGGCCGGCGAAATCCTGCTGGTGCATGAAACCATCAATCAGGTGAAGGAGCCGCGCTCGGCCTGGACTTACAATCCCGGTCAGCGCCGAGTGCGTCGCGCCCCCAATGTCGCCTATGACAATCCCGGCACGGCGTCAGACGGGCTGCGCACCACCGACAATTTCGACATCTTCTCCGGCGCGCCCGACCGCTATGACTGGAAGCTGGTCGGCCGTAAGGAAATGTATGTCCCGTACAATGCCTACAAGCTGCATTCCAAGGATGTGAAGTACGACGATATCGTCAAGCCGAACCATATCAACCAGGATCTGGCGCGCTATGAGCTGCACCGCGTCTGGGTGGTGGAAGCCACGCTGAAGGCCGGCACCAGCCACATCTATGCCAAGCGCCGCTTCTATATCGACGAGGATAGCTGGCAGATCGTGGTGGCCGATCATCTGGATGCACGCGGCCAGATGTGGCGCGTGGCGGAAAGCCACGGCATCAACTATTATTCGGTGCCGACCTACTGGTCGACGCTGGATGCGCTCTATGACCTCCAGTCCGGTCGCTACACCGCCATCGGCCTGGATAATCAGGAAGCCCCCTACAAGTTCGACGCCAAGTTCAGCGACGCTGACTTCTCGCCCGACAGCCTGCGCCGCGCCGGCGTCCGTTAAGGGCCACCCCGTGACGAAGGCCGGCCGGGGGCCAAACCCTCGGCCGGCTTTGGTGTCACTGGTGTCTGGAAATTATACTGGTTCGATATCTATCGGAACCGTTTACACTTCCGCTATTGGCACCCCCGACCTCACCCGACCGTTCTTGCTGCTGCCGAACAGGAAATCATGAGGTTCCCCTCCTCCGTCGCCCTTGCCGCGCTGCTGCTGTTTCCCCTTGCCGGGCCGGCTGCTGCGGCGGAAACCCTGCCCGCCGGGCTGAAGCCGGCTGTCATCGCCCCGCTCGCTGTGCATTCCTTGATGCTGGGGGCAACCCGCGCCGGCGACCGGCTGGTTGCTGTCGGGGAACGCGGCCATATCCTGCTGTCTGATGATCAGGGGGCCAACTGGCGCCAGGTGCCGGTGCCGGTGAATGCTGCCTTGACCGGGGTCAGCTTCATTGATGCCAAACAGGGCTGGGCCGTGGGCCATGATGCGGTGATCCTGCATACGGCCGATGGCGGGGAAAGCTGGACCTTGCAGCAGGCAGACCCGGCACTGGAACAGCCCCTGCTGGATGTGCTGTTCACTGATGCCCAGCACGGTATCGCCGTGGGTGCCTATGGGCTCTATCTGGAAACCGCCGATGGCGGTAAAAGCTGGACCCCCCGCAAGGTCAGTGAGGATGATTTCCACTTCAACGCCATCCTGGCACCGACGCCGGAAACCAGGCTGCTGGTGGGGGAGGCGGGGACGCTGTTCTTTTCCGGCGATGCCGGTGCCACCTGGAACCGGCTGGAAAGCCCCTATGATGGTTCCTTCTTCGATGCCCTTGTCCTGGGGCCGCAAAGCTTCCTGATCTATGGGCTGCAGGGCAATATCTTCCGCACGGATGACGCCGGCGCCAGCTGGGTGAAGGTGGAAAGCGGCACCACGGCCGGGCTGATGGGCGGGGCGCTGCTGGCCGATGGCAGCATCATGCTGGTGGGGGCGCAGGGCGCGGTGCTGACCAGCCGCGATGGCGGCCGCAGCTTTACCACCACGAAACGCGCCGACCGCGTGGCGCTCGCCGATATCGTCCAGGCGGCCGATGGCCGTGTCATTCTTCTCGGGGAGGCGGGGCCGTTGCCGGCCGCCCCCTGATCCTGCGCGCGGCCCCCCTTGCCGGGCCGCCCGACCCGATATTCCGTATGAAGGCCCGCACCCATGTCGCAGTCGCCCTCCTTCGCCTCCCGGCTTGAATATTGGACCTTCCGCCATCGCGGGCTGGTGCTGGTGATCTTCGCCCTGCTGACCCTGTTCATGGGCTGGCAGGGGGCGAAGCTGCGCGTTGACGCGGGGTTTGAAAAGACCTTGCCGCTCGAACATCCTTACATGCAGACTTTTTCCAAGCATATGAAGGAGTTCGGTGGCGCCAACCGTGTGCTGGTGGCCCTGTCGGTGAAGGAAGGCGATATCTATACGCCGGAATTCATGACCCGGCTGAAGCAGGTGACGGATGCCGTGTTCTTCGTGCCCGGCGTGGACCGGGCCAGCGTCACCAGCCTGTTCACCCCCAATGTCCGCTTCATCGAAATTGTTGAGGATGGTTTTGCCGGCGGCAATGTCATCCCGGCGGAATTCCAGCCCAATGCCGAATGGCTGCCGATTGTCCGCGAGAATGTGCTGAAATCCGGCCAGGTCGGCCGGCTGGTGGCGGAAGATTTTACCGCCGCCTTGGTCAGTGTGCAGCTGGTGGAAACTGACCCGCGCACCGGTGCCAAGCTGGATTACATGGCGGTGGCCAAGCAGCTGGAAGAGATCCGCGCCAAGTATGAAGATGGCAAGATCCAGGTGCATATTATCGGCTTTGCCAAGGGGATGGGCGATATTGCCGATGGTGCCAAAAGCGTGGTGATGTTCTTCGCCATCGCCTTTGTCATCACGGCCGTGCTGGTCTATGGCTATGGCAAAAGCTGGATGATGACCTTTGCCATGCTGGGTATTTCGCTCTGCACGGTGATCTGGCAGTTCGGCCTGTTGGTGATTCTGGGCTATGGCATTGATCCGCTGTCCATTCTGGTGCCGTTCCTGGTGTTTGCGATTGCCATTTCGCACGGCGTGCAGAATGTCGGCACCATCACCCAGGAAATCGGCAAGGGGGCGGATGCCGCCACGGCGGCACGCATCAGCTTTGAACGGCTGCTGATCCCCGGCGCCTCGGCCCTGGTGACCGATGCGCTGGCCTTCGTCACCATCGCCATCATCCAGATCCGCATGATCCAGGAACTGGCGGTGTCGGCCTCGGTCGGCATGTTGATCATCATCATCACCCATCTCTGGGTGTTGCCGGTGGTGCTGTCCTTCCTGCCGCTGGGCGACAAGTATCGCGCCCGCGTCTCGGGTCAGGTGGGGCGGTTCGACAAGGTATGGGCTTGGTTCGCCGTGTTCGCCCGGCCCAAGGGCGCCATTGTCATGGTGGTGATCGGGCTGGTGGTGCTGGGTATTTCCTGGCGGGCGCAGGAAAACATGATTGTCGGCGATACGGAGGCCGGTGTGCCGGAACTCTGGCCCGACAGCCGTTATAACCGCGATGCCCAGTTAATCGTCGACCGGTTCGCCATCGGCGTGGATATCATCCAGATCATCGCCGAAACGCATGAGAATGGCTGTATCGACTATAATGTCATCAAACAGGTGGATGATTTCACCTGGGCCATGACCAATGTGCCGGGCGTGCAATCCACCATGTCCATGGCCACCGCCATGAAGACGGTGAATGCCGGCTGGAATGAAGGCAATCTGAACTGGCGGGTGCTGCCGCGCAACAGCCAGGTACTGGTGCGCACGGTGACGCCGATTGAAACCTCCACCGGGCTGCTGAACTCCAACTGCTCCGTCATGCCGGTGATGGTGTTCACCAAGGATCACAAGGCGGCGACCATCCAGGGCATTGTCGATGCGGTGGAGGCCTATAACAAGGCCAACCCGTCCGACAGCGTGCAGTTCAAGCTGGCCACCGGCAATGTCGGCGTGATGGCCGCCACGAACGAGGCGGTGATGTCGGCGGAAAAGCCGATGCTGCTGCTGGTTTACGCCACCGTGGTGCTGTTCTGCGTCATCACCTTCCGGTCGCTGGTCGGCTCGCTGGCCACGGTGCTGCCGCTGATCGTGGTGTCGATCCTGTGCAACGCTATGATGACCTGGCTGGGCATCGGGCTGAAAATTTCCACCCTGCCGGCGGCGGCGCTGGGCGTGGGCATCGGCGTGGATTACGGCCTTTATATTTTCAACCGGCTGCAAAGCTATCTGAAGCATGGCCTGAGCTTCGCCGACGCCTATTACCGTACCTTGCAGGAAACCGGCAGTTCGGTTCTGTTCACCGGCCTGACGCTGGCGGTGGGCACGGCCACCTGGACCTTCTCTGACCTGAAGTTCCAGGCGGATATGGGCGTGTTGCTGACCTTCATCTTCCTGGCCAACATGATCGGGGCGGTGGTGCTGTTGCCCGCCGTGGCGGCCTTGCTGTACCGCCTGTTCCCGAAACTGTTCGAAGCGGAAGTACGCCGCGCCTCGAAGCGGACCTTCGCCGTGCACTGAGAATAAAAAAAGGGGCCGCGACGTTCAGCTGTCGCGGCCCCTTTTCATGTCCGGGGTCCAGGGGCCTCGCGGCCCCTGGGGTTGTAATCCTTAAAATCCAACCTTCACCCGCGCCGTGAAGGCATGGTCGGTGGCCCGGCCCCCCTCCACCCGGCCATCATAGCCAATCGACACCATCACATTATCCGCCGCCATGCCGGCAGCCTGCAGGCCCACGGCCAGCCGGTCGCGCTTGCCGGCCCCGGCCTCACCCGTCACCAGTTCCCGGTTGGCGAAGCGGCCGGTGATCAGGCGCCCGTCATTGGCGAATTCATGCTCATAGGCGACGCGCAGTTGCGGCACGATGGCATGGCCAGCCGCACTCAGCTGTACGCCCAGGCTGCTGACCAGGCTTTCGGCATTCCAATCATCCCAGGTCAGGGCCAGCGGGCCGCCGCCATTTTCGGCATAGCCTTCGATCCGGGTCTTGGCATAGCGCAGCCCCAGGAAGGGGCCGGCGGTGAAGCCGCCCAGATTGGGGGCATAGCCGACGGTACCGCCGCCGCCGAAGGTGGTGCCCTTGGTGTCACCGCCTGCCACCGGATAGGGGCTGAACTTGGTCACCCGGTCCAGATCATAGCGGTCAAAGCTGAAAGACATATAGCCATCCAGCCACAGCGCATCGGCCGCCGCCGTCACATAGGTGGTGATGTTGTAGGCCTTGCCATTGATGCGGGCCAGATTCTCATCCGTGGTCAGGTCGGCCTTGCCATAGGAGAAGGCGAGGCCGGCCACCACGTGATCATCGACCTGATAATCGGCGCCGATGCCGACATTGAACCCATCATAATCATAGCCATAACGCCCGGTGGAGCCCTTGCGCTCACCATCCAGATAGGCGCCGAAGGTGTAGAGCCCGTAACGGCCATCGGTGCCGGCCTGAGCGCTGGTCATATTGACCGAGCCCTGGCCGGTGCGGACGCCGGCCATGCGGGAGCCAACGCCCTGGTTGGCCAGATCAAACAGGCGCTGCGCCAGTTCGGTGGCGACATTATTGGCGGCCGGCGCCTCGTAATTGGCGGACAGGGTGCCTTCGACAAACTGCGCCACCACGGCATGGGCCGCCTGGGTCGGGTGCAGGGCGTCGAAAAAGACAGTACCGGCCGTGGCGGCGCTGGTGTCGCAGGCACCCGTGGCCATCAGCACACCCCGGGGCCCCAAGGGGGCGTAGCAGGGAATAGTGGTATTGGCGAAGCCATAGGCCGCTGGCCGGGCCAGCATATCGCGGAACAGACTGTTGATGTCGACAATGGCAGCGTTGGCCCCCTGGGCCCGCAGACTGGTGGCCACCCCGGAAATCGCGGTGGCATGGAGATCAGACAGGGTATTGGCCGATGCCTTGGCCTCAGCCGATAGGCCAGCGCTCAACGGGATATTACCCAATGGTGGCAGGTTCATCAGAATAAAGTTCTTTGCACCGGCCGCTTGCAACCGCCCCGCCTGCGTGGCGACGGCGGTGGCCGTGGCGCTGATGGCCGTCTGGGCGGCGGCGGGGTTGACGGTCATTTCGCCCATGACAGCAATATAATCATTGCCGCCGATCCAGATGCCGACCAGCCTGTCCGCCGGGATGGTGCTGTTGGTCGCCAGATAGGCGGAGACCTGCGCCGTCAGGTCGATGGGGGTGTTGCGGGTGGCGCGGGCGCCACCATAGGCGCGGCTGTTCAGCGTGGTGCCAGTATTGGCGGCATAGGTTTCCGCCCAGACGGGGCCATTGCTGAACCGGCCATTGACATAGGGGCCGCCGGGGCGCGCCGTCGGGTCGAGATTCTTCAGATTGTCGGTATCGCTGAGGCTGTCGCCGAAGACCAGCAGCGAGGAATAATCCAGCGACTGCGCCAATGCGGGGGCCGTCATGGCGCAAGACAGAAGGGCAGCCAGAGCGGTGCCGCCCAGCAGACGGGTATTCATCAATATATCCTCCCAGCGCCGGGCAGCTTGGATGCGCCCGTTTGTGACAGTTCAACGCTACGCAGCTTCGTTGTCGCAGGGAAGGGGGTGACGTAACGGAAGGTGTGGGTTTTCCGAATGATTTCCGTTACCTGATACCTTGCGGCCACAAAGGCCGCTTCCCATGTGCAGGGAACGCCGATCCGGCGTGTTGCATTGGGGGAAATACCATGCTGGTTGTGACCACCGATCAGATCGAAGGTCATCCGGTTCGCCAATATCTGGGCCTGGTAACGGGTGAGGCGATCCTGGGTGTCAATGTCTTCAAGGATTTCTTTGCCGGCATTACCGATATTGTCGGTGGCCGGTCCGGTGCCTATCAATCGGCGCTGCGCGATGCCCGCGAACATGCGCTGGCCGACCTGATCGACGCCGCCCAGCGCCTGGGGGCCGATGCCGTGGTGGGCGTGGATATGGATTACGAGGTGCTGGGCCGGGAAAATGGCATGTTGATGGTGTCCATCAACGGCACGGCGGTGAAGCTGAGCTGAACGCCACTCGCTTTCCGGTCACCTGCCGTCCCGGGTCGTCGGGACGGCAGGCCCGGGTCTGTCAGCGACCGACCAGTCGCCAACCGTCATTGCCCTTTATAAAGGCCTGTTCGGTTGTCTGTTCATTTTCGCCCATCATGGGTATTTTCATTTTAATGGTGAAGGCGCACACCACAGCGGTCGAATCCTGCCTTTCCTTACATTGGTGCTTGGTCAACCCAAGGATTTCAACCTTCTGACCGGTCAGCCCACCCAGCAGGCCATTCACTCCCTGGGTTTGCTGTTCAAAGGCCTGGCGTATCTCCGCCTCCGACGGTTCAGACCCGCCGCAAGCTGTAAGCGCCAGGCTGAACAAGGCCAGCGGCATTAATTTCTTCTGCAAGGTTCGATCCGTCCCGATAGTGACCCTTGTGAAGTTTAATCTGCGGCCTTTCGGATTGTAAAGCGCCTGCCCGTTGGTGGTGTTCTCCCCCTTTTGGGGCGGGGATTAACTCGGATGCCTCGTTTATCGGGTTGTTCATCTCTGTATTTTTATATCGCAACAGGATTGGAGTGGATCGCAGCAAAGCGGAAGCGCTTTGGAGCGTGAGTCCGCTCGCTGAACAAGGACTGAGAGCCGGGCGCGTTTCCGGTTAAACGCGCCCGGCTCTAACGCCCTGGTGCGAGAGGTTGGAATGGATTTTGCTACCCGTTCAGCGGTGATCACCCGCGCTGACAGCTTATTCCAGGTTCTTGACAGTCATCCGGAAACGGAAGGCATCGGGGTTGTCGTTATTGCAGATCGGACATTGTTCTGGCTGCGGCCTGTGGGCGCTGACGGGTCTTATCTGGTCATTGAAATCAGGGATAATCCCCTTTCTTTCGCTGGATTGCCACCAGCGACCCTATCCCGCTTTCAGGCAATGCCGCGCGATGCCGGCCTGAAGGCGCAACAGGCTCTGGCAGAACAAGAAAGCCGCCCAGCACCTGCACCGAAAAAGCCAAGCTTTGACAGCCCCCGCTCGGCCACGACATCGCCGGCGATGGAATGGCTTGGCTTGGGGCTGAACTGTGGTGGCGCGGTATTGGCCTGGGTGGGGGTGGTGACCACGGGGGCACTAACCCCTATTACTGGTGGGTTGTCCGCTTTTGCCTCTCTCGCTCTTTGGACCGGGGCAGTCTCGTCAACAATGCAATGTGCTGTTTCTACGTATCGGGTTGGAAATTTGTTGAGGGATAGAGATGATATTAATGCATCTTTAGATAATAATTCGAATTATATAATGGCTATGTATGGTTTGGACGGAATTGGATTGATTACAGCAGGCGGAGCTGTTGTTGAGGCTGTTCGTGTAAACTCAAAATTAACAAAAGTGGGATCCGGCCTTTTTAAGGGTGCCTCACAAAGTTTTTCCCGTCGTCAGAGGCTTCATTTAACAACTGAGCTTGGGTTGAAGGGTGTGCGGCGTGCTCCGGCGGAAGCTATAAATAAAATTATAAAGAAACAAGTCATGGATACAATTGGTGCTGCGGTCGGGATTGTGGGAAGTTCCAGCAGTGGAATTGTAAAAGATATTATCATATGGGTTGTAAGTCCTCATTATGATGAAAACACAGGGAGTGAAAATTAATCATGACTAAAATTGATAGAGAGAAATCATTATATTGGCAAAAATTGCGGAAAGATAAAATATCTGCTGCTGCCTGTGGTTTAATGTATGTTTCTGTTATACTTGCAACAGTATCTTGGGGTGGGCTTTTGGTTGATGGTAGTCATATGCAAATGAGGGGTAATCCAGTTTACTGGCTGGTGATGATGCCCGGTGCTATTTGGTTGATTGGCTTAATGAATTACAGTAAATGGTCTGTAAAATTGATGATTCCAATGATGGTGATTTTACCGTTAATGTGTTTTTTTTCTTTTGTTTACGAAAGAAAAAAATATATTTTCGAAATCTCGAATGGAAGATTAATCGTATTCGCAATTTCCACTATTCTGTCAGCTCTTGCTTATATTTTATATCGCCGCAGCATGCTCTATCGTGAAGGCCCATTCAATGGCCAACCGTAATAGCCCATCAAAATAACTATCTTTCGCCGCTCAATATTCAGTTGGCATCCCCCATTGGCCGCCGCACTATCGGCGGCCAATGGGGGATATCCTTACTTGGTGGCCTGTTCCAGATAGGCGATCAGGTCGGCGCGGTCTTCCGGGTTGGGCACGCCGGGGAAGGCCATCTTGTTGCCGGGCAGGAAGGCCTGCGGCTTGGTCAGCCACTGGTCCAGCTTGTCCTGGCTCCAGACAAAATCCGCCTTCTTCAGCGCGTCGGAATAGGCAAAGCCTTCAATGCTGGCGGTGTGACGGCCGAACAGGCCGTGCAGCGGCGGACCAACCTTCTTGGGTGCGTTGGCCTCCACCGCGTGGCAGACCTTGCAGCGGGCGAAGACCTTTTCACCCTTGGCCGGGTCACCGGCGGCCTGGGCGGCGGTGATGCCGGCGGTCAGGGCCAGGGCGGTGGTCAAGGCAGTGATCATCATGCGGGCGGGGGTACGCATAGGGATTAGGCTCCATTCTTATTGAAGCGCTATTTTATCCCGCGTTATCTCTGCCCGGTCAATGCGACCAAGAGCGCGTATCGTATTCCCGCCTAAGTACTTATGCCAACCCGCTTAAAGCTTGACCTTTAGGCGGGTTGGCGGCTGGTGACGGGTTCTGATCACGGTAAATCGGTATTATTTGGGTCGGCCCTTGGTCCAGGTGGCATTGGCGGCAAACAAAGGCACTGTGCTGATGGACATCTTGGCCGAGGCGTCCTTCACCTGCCGGCTATAGACGACATAGATCAGCGTATCGTTCGACTTGTCATAGATGCGGCGCACGGCGATCGACTTGAAGATCAGGCTCTTGCGTTCAGAGAACACCTCCTCCCCCCGCTTGGAGAGATTGATCTCCCCCACCGTGACCGGTCCGGTCTGCCGGCAGGCGATGGAGGCGTTGGAGGGGTCTTCGAACCAGTTTCCCTTGGACAGCCGGTCGATCAGCGACCGGTCGAAATCCACGATATGGCAGGTCACCCCCTGCACGGCGGGGTCGGCGAAGGCCGTTACCTTCAGGCCATTGCCGGTCCAGTCATTACTGAATTCCCCCACATCCTCCTGCGCGGCGGCAGGCAGGGCGGCGGCAAGCGAGAGGGCGAGGCAGGCAGCGGACAGCAGCGGGCGGATGGACATGGTGCAGATGACCTCGAAAGCCGGGGGACGGCGCAGGCTACGCCGCTGCCCGTGACGGAGCAATGCCAGTATCCCATGATTTGATGGAACCAGCGGCGCAACCTGATGCGGGCTGGCGCGTTGTCACCCCAGCATTGTCATGGGGGATCAGGAACAGGCATGGTGGATCGGGCGGGGATGACGCGGGCCCTGGCGGCCCGCACGGCACCGGCTACGCGCGGATCGGAACAGGTACGCCGGTTGCAAACCTGGCTGCTGGGCGGGCTGTTGGCCCTGGCGCTGATGTATACGCTCTATTTTGCCCGCGACATCCTGCTGCCGGTATGTCTGGCGGTGCTGCTGGCCCTGCTGCTGCGCCCCCTGGTGCGGCTGCTGCACCGGCTGCGCCTGCCGGAACCGCTGGGGGCCGCCCTGGTACTGCTGCTGGCATTGGGGGCCTTGGGGGCGGGGGCCGGCAGCGTGGCCGACCCCGCCGTCGGCTGGGTGGAACGGGCGCCGCAGGTGATGGAGACATTGCAGGTGCGGATGTCCGGGCTGGAACGCACGCTGGCCCCGGCCCGGCAAGCCACGGAGCGGCTGCAGCGCATGACCAGGACAGAGGCCAACCAGCGCGAAGTGGTGATGCGCGGGCCGGCGCTGGCCGATATCATTCTGGGCAAGGCGCAGAACTTCGTGGCCCAGGGGCTGGGGGTGGTGGCGCTGACCTATTTCTTCCTGGCCTTTGGCAAACAGTCGCTGCGGGCGGTGCTGACCTCCCTGCCAAGGCGGGATGACCGGCTGCATGTCTCCGACATTGTGCAGACGGTGCAGGTCAATATCACCGCCTATCTGGCCACCATTACCCTGATCAATGCTGTGCTGGCCCTGGTGACGGCCGGCATCATGTGGATGCTGGGCGTGCCCAGCCCGCTGCTCTGGGGGGCGATGGCGGGGCTGTTCAACTTCATCCCCTATCTGGGGCCGGCCGCCACCACTTTGGTGCTGTTCGCCGTGGGTGTGGTCAGTTTTGATAACTGGACGCAATCGTTACTGCCCGCCCTCTGCTTCGTCGCCGTTACCGCAGTAGAGGGCAATTTCCTGACACCGATGATAGTCGGCCGCCGGCTGACCCTGAACCCGATCTTCGTCTTTGCCACGGTGCTGTTCTGGGGCTGGCTCTGGGGCATTGCCGGGGCTTTGCTGGCCGTACCGATCCTGGCCGTCACCAAGATCCTGTGCGATGCCACCCCGCCCTTGCGCACCGTGGGCGCGCTGTTGGGCGGGATGCCGCGCGAGGGAGAGGTTAAACCCTTATAGAAAATCGGCCTTTCGCGGTTGCGAAACCCTGGTGCGCCTCCCCTGTATACCCCATATTGGTGGATGGGTTCATCCAGGGGGGAAATATGGAAGCCACCATCTTCGCCAGCATCGTTGCCATCTTCGGCATTCTGGTGGCCTGGGCCGGTATCAAGACGGTACCGCAGGGCCAGGAATTCACGGTGGAGCGGTTCGGCCGCTATACGCACACGCTGCGCCCCGGCCTGCATTTCATCGTGCCCTTCATCGACCGCATCGGCGCGAAGATGAACATGATGGAAACCGTGCTGGATGTGCCCAGCCAGGAGATCATCACCAAGGATAATGCCATGGTGAAGGTCGATGGCGTCGTCTTCTTCCAGGTGCTGGACGCGGCCCGCGCGTCCTATGAGGTGAACCAGCTGCAGCTGGCCATCCTGAACCTGACCATGACCAATATCCGCACCGTCATGGGTTCCATGGACCTGGACGAGTTGCTGTCCCAGCGCGACCGCATCAACGGCCAGCTGTTGCACGTGGTCGATGAAGCCACCCAGCCCTGGGGCGTGAAGGTGACGCGCATCGAAATCCGCGACATCCAGCCGCCGCGCGATCTGGTGGACAGCATGGCCCGCCAGATGAAGGCTGAACGCGACCGCCGCGCCCTGATCCTGGAGGCGGAAGGCGCCCGCCAATCCGCCATTCTGAAGGCGGAGGGCCAGAAACAGGCCGCCATCCTGGAAGCCGAGGGTCGGCGCGAAGCCGCCTTCCGCGATGCCGAGGCCCGCGAACGCGAGGCCCAGGCGGAGGCGGAAGCCACCCGCATGGTGTCCGACGCCATCTCGTCAGGCAATGTCCAGGCGATCAATTACTTCGTGGCCCAGCAATATCTGACCACCTTCAAGGAATTCGCCCACAGCCCCAACCAGAAAATCCTGATGATGCCGGTGGAGGCGACGGGCATCATCAGCACCCTGGGCGGCCTGTCGGAACTGGCGCGCGAAGCCTTTGCGCCCAAGGACGGTTCCGCTGCGCCCAAGCCGCCGGCCCCGCCCAGCCGTCCGGCGGCCCGCCCCAACCCGCCGCCCTCGCCCTGGGGCGACAACAATGGCGGCAGCGCCACCTGATCGGGGGAGGAACCGCCATGGAAGAGCCCTATCTGCATTTCTGGCACTGGTGGGCCCTGGCACTGCTGCTGGGCGGGCTGGAAATGTTCCTGCCCGGTGCTGCCTTTCTCTGGGTCGGCGGGGCCGCTGCCCTGACCGGGCTGGTCGTCTTTGTGGCGCCCGGTCTGGCGGAAAGCGTGCAGCTGATGCTGTTCGGTGCCCTGGCCGTGGTGGCCTTCCTGGCCTCCCGCCGCTTTGCCCGGCCGGACGCGCCGGATGATGGCAACAGCACGCTGAACCGCCGGGGGGAACAATATCTCGGCCAATGGCTGGTGCTGGAAACCCCGTTGAGCAATGGCCATGGCCGGGCCCGGCTGGGGGACAGCAGCTGGCCGGTGCTGGGTGATGGCGAGCTGCCGGCCGGCACAAAGGTAAAGGTGGTGGGGATCGACGGTGTCAATTTGCGGGTGGCGACAGAGTAATCATTTGTTAACCATCCCAAATTCTTGATCTTGACTGAAGGATTACATATCCTTTTGTTCACATGATACAGCCGCTCTGTTGCGTTTATAATAAATGCGATGCAACGGAGCGGCCCATGTTCAACGCGGAAAACTATGTCGATCCCTTGGGCAGCGCGGCGCAGATTGCGCCCAGTCTGCTGCGCGACCCGCTGACCGGGATGCATAACAAGCACGGTTTCGTGGCGCTGGGGAATCGGTATCTGCCCGGTATGCTGGCCCGGGGGGAGAAACCCCGCGTCATCTATATGGAATTGCGGAATTACGAAGGGCTGCTGTCCCGGCTGGATTATCCGCAGGTGGTTGAGCTGCTGAACGCTGTGCGCGAACGGATGGAATCCGTGTTCGGCACGGAGGCCTTGCTGGCCCGTTTCGACAGTGAGCGCTTTGCCGCCCTGGTGGATTACCGCGACCCCGATCTGACCGGGCTGATGGCGGCGCTGGAAACGCCGGTGCGGATCGGCGGCCTGTCGCTGCGCCTGGACGCGACCTTGGGCGTGGCGGGTTATCCCGACGGTGCCGACAATATGGACATGCTGGTGATCGCCGCCCGCAGCGCCCGCCAGGAAGCGGTGGATTGGGGCCGCACCGTCGGTTTTTTCGCCCAGGATTTGCGCCAGCGGCTGGCCCGCCGCCGCGCCATAGAGGATGCGCTCTGGGCCTGCAGCGAGGGCGCCGGCCTCTCCGTCGCCTATCAGCCGAAAATCCATATCCGGCAAGGGCATCTGGCAGGGGTGGAAGCGCTGATGCGCTGGAACCATCCGGAGCTGGGGCGGCTGTCGCCCTGTGAATTCATCCCCATTGCCGAACGCACCCGCACCATCGGCCTGATCGGTGAATGGCTGACGCGGGAAGCCCTGGGCCAGGCCCGCCGCTGGCGTGACCAGGGGCTGGACATCACCATGGCCATCAATGCCTCTCCCCAACAGCTGGCCCTGCCGCTGGAAGGCGACCCGCACAGCCTGCCCCTGCAGGACATCCTGAGCGATGCGGCGGCCCAGCTGGGGCTGGACCGGCAGCTGATCGAGGTGGAAATCACCGAGGGCATGTTGACCGACGCCCATGCCATGCAGGCCATCCAGTCGGTCGCCCGGGCCGGTTTCGGCATCGCCATCGATGATTTCGGCCGTGACCATTCCGCCCTGTCCCTGCTGGTGGACAGCCCGGCCCGTACCTTGAAGATCGACCGGGGCTTTGTCATCGGCGTGCTGGGCAATGAACGCCAGATGGCGGTCATCCGCTTCATCGTGCAGCTGGCACAGCGGCTGGGCATGTCCACCGTGGTGGAGGGGGTGGAGACGATCCATCAGCTGGTGGCGCTGGCCGATGCCGGCTGCGATTACTGCCAGGGCTATTTCTATTACCGCCCGCTGACGGCGGAACAGGTGCTGACCCTGCGGCATCGGCAATAGGCCTTTAGGGGTGTCACAATACCAAGCTGCGATGAGTTCTCCTCATCGCAGCTTGGTACGGCGGCGACCGTCGCCGCGCCGCACGTGCGGCGTAGCCAAGCCAGCGGATGCTGGCGCCGGCGATTGAGGGGCATGAAAAGCAGCGCCGCCATTGTGCAAAGGCGAACGGTTTGCCATGATCCGCGCCGGGGCGGGGATGTTCGCCGTCCCCTTGCCGGAATTCGCAGACAAGCATGGCTGCCAGCGCCGAGATCGAAGACCTGCCCCCGCGCGCCACCCCCGGGGGACGCGCGGAAAACGCCCATCCACCCGTCGATCTGGGCGGGCGGTGCGAGATCATGCCCGCATCCCCCCTGCCGGGACTGGATTCGCCAGGGGGGGCCGCCTATACCGCCCGCATCAATCGCGACCGCAAGACTGACTATTTCGCCATCGTCACCGACCGGCCGGTACCGGCCCGCATTGATATGATGAGCAGCTTTCGCTCCATCGATAATCCGGTGGTGCTGCGCCTGCTGGATTGGGGCACGGTGGAATGGACGCCGGAGGGGCGGCGGCGTTTCGTGCTGGTCTATGAACGGCCGGGCGGGCGGCGGGTGATGAACACCCTGGCGGATATGCGGGAGCCGTTCAGCGACGATCAGATCGTGCGCGGGCTGATGCCCACGTTGCTCTATGCTCTGCGGGAAATGAATGCCCGGGGCATGACCTGCGGCGCCATCCGCCCGACCAACCTGTTCTTCAAGGAGCCGAGTTCGGGTGTGGTGATGCTGGGCGACTGCCTTTCCACCCCCGCCGGCTATGGTCAGCCGGTCCTGCTGGAAACCATTGAGCGCTCCCTGGCCCAGCCGTCCGGTCGTGGACCGGGGACGATTGGCGATGATCTCTATGCCTTGGGCGTCACCCTGCTGGTGCTGCATCTGGGCCGCACGCCGTTGCCCGATATGGATGATGACACCATCCTGCGCCTGAAGATGGACAAGGGTACCTATCCGGCGTTGACCGGGCATCTGCGCCTGCCACAGGGGCTGCTGGAGCCCTTGCGCGGCCTGATGACGGATGATCCCAAGCAGCGCTGGACCCTGTCGGACCTGGATCTTTGGCTGCAAGGCCGGCGCCTGTCGCCCAAACAGCCCCAGGTGCCGCGCCGGGGTGCCCGGCCCTTTGAATTCCAGGGGGAGCAGCTGATGCATTGCCGCTCCCTGGCCCATGCGCTGGCCCGCAACAGTGCCGCCGCTGCCCCGCTGATCGAACGGGGGGATGTGGAAAAATGGGTACGCCGCGCCGTAGGCGATGAGACGCGGGCGGAGTTGGTGCAGACGGCCATCACCTCCGCCTCTGTTGGTGGCCGCAACGCCACCCAGGAAGACAAGCTGGTCGCCCGTGTCACCACGGCGCTGGACCCCGTCTCCCCCATCCGCTATCGCGGCGTAGCCGTCATGCCCGATGGGTTGGGCCCCGCCCTGGCGGAGGCCGTCTGGCAGAATACCAGCATCCAGCCCTATGCCGAGCTGGTGCTGTCGCAGCTGCCCATGTTCTGGGTGAATTGCCAAAGCGATTTCCGCCCCGAATATGTACCGCTGATCCAGTCCTTCGACGGGTTCCGGGCCCTGCTGGAACATGTCGGCATGGGGTTCGGGATCGAGCGCATCCTGTATGAGCTGTGCCCCGCCTGCCCCTGCCTGTCGCCTTCCATCCGCGATTATTATGCGCTGACCCCGGCCGAGCTGTTGAGCGCGCTGGACCATCTGGCCACCAAGCCGTCGCGGGGCCGCGACCCGGTGGATCGCCATGTCATCGGCTTCATCACCACCCATCACAAAAAGCTGAATGACCGGCTGTTGAACCCGCTGGCCGGCCAGCAGGATCCGGCCCGGCGGATGATCGCCATCATCAGCATCCTCGCCGATGTACAGGACCGGTTCGGCCCGGCGCGGCTGCCCAATCTCTGCGGCTGGCTGGTCAGCCTGATGGACCCGGTGTTCAAACGCTTCAAGAACCGTGAAAGGCGGGAGCGGATGAAGGCGGAGGTGACGCAGGCGGCCCGTGAAGGCGTGCTGGAAGCCCTGGTCCGTATCGTTGACAATATCGAGGCTATTCGCGCCGATGATAAAGGTTTCCTGACCGCGATGCGGCAATATGAAAACCTGACCCGGCAAATCGAACAGCTGAAATCCGGTGCCTATGTTCGTTCCGATGCCGCCGATCATGCGGGCAAGCAGGTGGCGGCCATCGTCACCTCCGTCATTGCCGGGCTGACCCTGATCGGCACCATCATCTTCATGCTGAAAGGGTAAGCGGCATGACCTACAGCTACCAGCGGCGCAAACGCCGGGGCGGGCGCGGTCTGATGACGCTGCTGATCCTGCTGCTGCCAGCCGCCCTGGTCATCCTGCCGACCAGCATGTTGCTGATCGCCGGGCTGATTCCCACCATCGTCGCCATCATCGTGGATCGGGATACGGAAAAATCGGCCGCTCTGACGGTGGGGGCGATGAATCTCTGCGGGGTGGCGCCCTTCATCGTCCAGCTCTGGCAACAGGGTCACACGGTGACCCTGGCCATGCGGATGCTGACCACGCCCCATACCTGGCTGGTGATGTTCGGGGCGGCGGCCCTGGGCTGGCTGATGTATTTCTTCATTCCCCAGATCGTGGTGGCGGTGGCCAGCCTGCGCGCCCAATCCAAGATCAAGGAACTGGAGGAACGCCGCGCCCTGCTGATCGCCGACTGGGGCACAGAAATCATGGCCCGCCCCGATGCGGACAAGGCCGAACCGGCGGGATTGATGGATAATCTGGGCGAAAACGACGAAAAGCGCAGTTAACAGATTTCCGCACTTTAAACCGCAATCATATCTGGCAATACTTACCGCGTTCTCACGACGCGGTATGCAATGATCCACACCCCAATCCATAACCGACAGAAGCACCGCATGGAAGTACGATCCATGGTAGCCTGCCTGCTGTCGGGCCTGCTGATGGCGACGCTGCCATCAGGCAGCGCAAACGCGGAGGCGGTGGCCGGGTCAGTGGCAAGCGATGCGCAAGCCTGGCTGCCGGCCAATATGCTGGTCATTATCCTGTTGGGCATGACCAGCGCCATTGCCCTGATGCGGCTGGCTGCCATGCAGCTGCGCTTGCAGCGGGAGATCCAGGCGCATCAGGCGCTGGAGCGGCATTTCCGCGCCTTGATGGCACTGGACGGGCTGACCGGACTGCCCAACCGACACAGCTTTCTGGATCAAGCCGCGGCTGCCCTGGCGGACAGCGTAACCCAGCGGCAGCCGCTTTGCCTGCTGCGGATTGATATTGACCAGTTCCACCAGATCAATGACCGCTATGGCCAACTGGCGGGTGATAACCGGCTGACCAGCCTGGCCCAGTCCCTCCATGAACATCTGGAAAGGGGGGGGCTGCTGGCCCGCATGGGCGGGGATGAATTCGCCATGCTGCTGCCCGCCACCACGCCGACGACGGCGGAGGCGCTGGCGGAACGGTTGCGGGCCGAGGCCGCCAGCGCCGATCCGGCTGCCGGCCCCGGTATCACCATCAGCATCGGCATCGCTTCCAGCCATGCCCATGGCAAGCTGGACCTGTTGCTGGCCCAGGCAGGGCAGGCGCTGGCCGATGCCAAACGCGGCGGCGGCAACCAGGTGGCCCTCGCCCGGCTCCCCGATGAAACGGCATACCCCTTGCACCTGCTGCGGTAGGCTTTCAAGGGGAGATGCCCGCCATGTATGACCGCCTTACCCGACCTGCCCCGCCAAAGACAACCGCGCTGACACCCCGCGCCACGCAAACCCAGCCCAACCGCCCCAAGGACGGGCTGCCGGCGGGGCTGCGCCTGTTGGACGATGCCCGGCATGATGTGGCGCTGGGGGAAATTCTTGCCGCCCTCTCGGCACAAACTGCCCAGCCGCCAGCCTCCAGCCGTCTGCGGGAGGTAGAAGATGCCATTCGGCGCCATTGGGCAGTGCTGCGCAATCTGGTCCGCGAACATGCGGAGCTGAGCCAGCAGGGCCTGCGCACGGACGGCGAGGATTCGCCACCGCCCCCCGTCCGGCCCAAAAAGGTGGCGCTTTACAACCCGCCGCGCCGGGCGGTGGCAGCGGAGTAAAACCCGCCCATTGTCACCGCAACACCCTGGCACTGCCCAGCCAGGGCCCGGTCCTTGACCGGGTTTTGCCGCAATCGGGGGCCAGATTACGGTTCATACCTGAACCGGAGTTTGTGCCATGTCGGTCAATACAAAACCCCTTCTGCTTGCCGGACTTGCCGCCCTGCTGGGTGCCTGCGCCGGCCTGTGGGACATGACAGACGGCACCCTGGCCGGCACCCTGGCCATCCTGACCATCTCGGCCTTTGCCCTGTCCATGCTGGGTCCGCGCTGGACCTGGATGGTGATATTGGGGCTGGCCGCCGGGGTGCTGGTGGCCAATCTGACCGGCTGGCCCCCCCCCGGCAGCCAGCTGCGGGAGATCGACCGCAGCCTGATCACCGCCGCCGTCGCCGCCCTGCCGGCCGCCCTGGGCGGGCTGCTGGGATTGGGGGCCGCTGGCATCGCCCGGCGGCTGGCGGGAAGCTGACCGCCATCGCCTCTGCCCGCACATGGCACCCACGCCTGTATGCAATTAATATTGACTCGCATTCCTGCCACCCCCTAAACCACTGGCGAAGAGATTTCGCATAAAAGACAGTGGGAAGAGTGACATGCGAGCAGCCTTGCTGATGGCCGGCGCCGCCCTGGTGCCGGCCTTGACGTTTCTGGCCCCGGCGCAGGCGCAACAGGTGGCCGAAGCCAGCCCGGTGGAGGAAATCATCGTCACCGGCCGCGTGCAGCGGCTGTACCGGGTGGAAGAAACCAGCATCGGCAAGATGCCGGCCAATATCCTGGACATTCCCCAGGCCGTGCAGGTCATCAATGAGGAGATGATCCGCGATATGGGGGCGCGTAACGTCATCGATCTTTATCGCAATATCTCCGGCGTCAGCTATTTCACCTATGGCGGGGTTACCTTCCGCGGCTTCCGGCAGGAACAAAATTATTATGATGGAATGCGGGGCGACCCGTTCATCGGCTTCGCCGTGCCGCAGCTGTTCAACATCGAACGGGTGGAGGTACTGAAGGGCCCGGCCGGGATGCTCTATGGCCCAGCCGCCCCCGGTGGCACCATCAACTATGTCACCAAGGGGCCGACCGAGGAATTCCGGGGCGATGTGCGCCTGACGGCCGGCAATTACGGCCGCATCGGCGGGTCGGCGGAACTGTCAGGCCCGGCGGATGCGGCGGGGCGCTTCACCTACCGCGTGGGTGCCTTCTACGAGAAGATGGACAGCTTCCGCATCGGTGCTGGCAGCGACAGCAAGATCGGCGATGCCAGCCTGGGCATCAAACTGACGGATGATATCAAGCTGACCCTGCAGGCCATCCATTTCGATCAGGCCCTGCCGGCCAACCGGCTGCGCGGTATCCCGGTCAGCGATGCCGGCGTCTATCTGGGGCCGATCAGCTGGAACCATAATGAACCGACCGATTATTCCAAGCTGACCTCCAACGTGCTGCAGGCCAAGCTGGATGCGCGGATCACCGACAATATCCGCCTGGATGCCGGCATCCGCTGGTTCAAGGCGGAAGAGCTGCAGAATTACCACGAGCCGCGCGGCACCTATGACAGCAACCGCGATGGCATCCCCGACATGGTGCGGCGGGAATTCCGCGACCAGCGGCGCAAGGGCGATGGGCTGGCGTTGGCCGCCAACCTGATCGCCGATGCCGAAACCGGCAGCATTGGCCACAAGATCCTGTTTGGTGCTGACTGGTACCGGGAGGATTCGCTGCTGCTGAGCCGCATCGCCCCCACCCAGGCTTCACGCGGGCCGGTGCCCGATGCCAGCCTGACCAACCGTGTCTATGGCCTGACCTCTGGCGCCAGCTATGCCGCCTATTTCGCCAACCGCCCCTATACCCCGACCGATACCAGGGCGGAGCGGGAAGGCATCTACCTGCAGGATCAGATCAGCCTGACCGAGCAGTGGGATGTGATCGCCGGTGTGCGCTATGACCATTTCACCGATACCAACCGGGTGAACGGCACCGATTATGCCGACGGGGATTACTCCTGGCGCGCCGGCCTGATCTACAAGCCCGTGGATGATGTGTCGGTCTATGCCAGCTGGTCCACCAGCTTTGAACCGCAATCCGTGGCCAACCAGGACAGCAATGCCGGCGGCCCGTTCGACCCGATCACCGGCAAGCAGGTGGAAGCCGGCGTGAAGACGGCGCTGCTGGGGGGACGCATTCAGGCCAATGGTGCTGTCTACCGCATCGTGCGGGAAAACATGCTGCAGACCGATACGAGCAAGCCGCCGGTCAATGGTGTCAACCCGCTTTCCCCCATCGGGGAGGTGACGTCGAAAGGCTTTGAGCTGGACCTGTCCACCGACATCACGCCGGATTGGGTGTTCACCGCCAATTACGGCTATAATGATACCAAGATCACCGGCACCGTGCCGGGGCAGAGCCTGACCAACGCCGTGGGCAACCGCTTTGCCAATGCGCCGCGTAACAAGGTTGGTTTCTGGACCCGGTATCAGGTGCAGGAAATCAACACCGCCTTTGCCTTTGGCGGCGAATATGTCTCCCAGCGGGTCAGCCTGGGGGGACAGACGGTGAAGCCCTATACGATCTTCGATGCCTCCATCATCACCGATCTGGGCTTTGCCGAGGCGATGTTCCGGGTGAAGAATATCTTCGACAAGGAATATGCCGCCTCTGGCTTCACCCTGCATAACGGCCACTTCCCCGGTGAGCCGCGCACCTGGTTCATCGAACTGCGCAAGCAGTTCTGATGGGTTGGGGCGGTCCGGCAGCCGGGGGGGCATCCCACTGCCGGACCGCCTTGCAGCCCTGTCATTTGCTTTCAACGCCGCAATCGCCCATAACCGGTACCAATCCTGAACCATCCAAAGCAGCGAAGTACCACCCATGGGATTTAATTGCGGCATCGTCGGCCTGCCCAATGTCGGCAAGTCCACTCTGTTCAACGCGCTGACCAGCACGGCCGCGGCCGAGGCCGCGAATTACCCGTTCTGCACGATTGAGCCGAATGTCGGCCGCGTCGGTGTGCCCGACCCGCGCCTGGACAAGCTGGTGGAAATCGCCAAGTCGCAAAAGACGGTGCCCACCCAGCTGGAATTCGTCGATATTGCCGGCCTGGTGCGCGGTGCGTCGAAGGGTGAAGGGCTGGGCAACCAGTTCCTGGCCAATATCCGTGAAGTGGACGCCATCGTCCATGTGCTGCGCTGCTTTGAAGATGGCGACATCACCCATGTCGAAGGCTCCATCGACCCCGTCCGCGATGCGGAGACGGTGGAGACGGAGCTGATGCTGGCCGACATGGAAAGCCTGGAAAAGCGCCTGCCGCCGCTGCAGAAGAAGGCCAAGGGCGGCGACAAGGACGCCAAGGCCCTGTCCGACCTGATGGAACGCGTGCTGGCCGTGCTGCGGGAGGGCAAGCCCGCCCGCACGGTGGAGGTCTCCAACGAGGAGCGCGACGCCTTCAAGCAGATGGCGCTGCTGACCGGCAAGCCCGTGCTCTATGTCTGTAATGTGGAAGAGGAATCGGCCGGCAGCGGCAATTCCCTGTCCGCCAAGGTGGCAGAAATGGCCGCCCGCCAAGGTGCCGGCAGCGTGGTGATCTCCGCCGCGATCGAGGCGGAACTGTCGCAGCTGGCTGACGCGGACAAGCTGGATTATCTGCAATCGCTGGGGCTGGAGGAGCCGGGCCTGAACCGCCTGATCCGCGCCGGTTACAGCCTGCTGGGCCTGCTGACCTTCTTCACTGTCGGCCCGAAGGAAGCCCGCGCCTGGACCGTGCGCAAGGGTGCCAAGGCCCCGGAAGCCGCCGGCGTCATCCACACGGATTTCGAGCGCGGCTTCATCAAGGCAGAAACCATCGACTATAATTCCTATGTCACCCTGGGCGGCGAAGTCGGTTGTAAGGAAGCCGGCAAGATGCGCATGGAAGGTAAGGAATATCTGGTTCAGGATGGCGACATCTTCCATTTCCGCTTCAATGTCTGATACATGCCGCTGAAAGCGGTGGAATATACCGGCCGGTTGCAAACCATTCTGCAAGCGGTCGGTATAATACCAATCCGCCATGAGTTTGACTCATGGCGGATTGGTATCGGCGGCGACTGCCGCCGCGCGGCTCGTGCCGCGTTAGCCAAGCCAACGGATGTTGGCGCCGGCGCCTGAGGCCGACGAAGGGTTGACCAAGGGTCAATCATTCGGCGGATTGGTATAATATCAATCTCCCTTGATCGTGACCGATCCAGGGAGATTTTTTGTTTCCTCAGGCCCTGGGCGGGCGCTTCCGCGCCCTTGGCTTACGCGCCCATGGGGGTGCGGGCCGGCGGTCGCCGGCCTCCAGCCCTTGTTTGTGTTGCTCCCCGTATGGGTTAACACCAAAATAGATGGTTTTTTATCCAACCTGTTCGATGGTATATATCTGTTAGAGGGGTATAGGGGGCACGGGCCATGTGGCTGTCCAGTCTGATCGGCACGTCCGACAAGGCGGCAGCGGGACGCAGGCTGAATTTCGAGGTGCAAAGCTTCAAGGTCGATCATTGGGTGATCGAGGATGTCTTTGCCACTGAGGAGGAGGCGCGCGATCTCGTCAAGCAATTGCTGGTCAATCGCGACGGGATGCGCATTGTGCGCGATTTCGCCGGCGCCCCCGGTATGCCCGCCACCCATACGATCATCTTTTCCGAACTGCGGGCACCCAAGGCCAAGCCCATCACCGTGCAGCCGGTGGAGGAAGCGCCGGTCTGTACGGAAAGCCGCGACTATCTTCAGCATGACAGCCGGCAGATCATTTCCCGGATGCTCCGCCAATATCTGGAGGAGAAGGCGCTGACCGCCTCGGAATTGCTTTATAATGCCGGGGAGATGAAGCGGGCCATCAATTTTGAAAATATGATCCCGGTGGCCGTGGGGCGCATTGCCACCATCCAGGGCAAGACCACCGGCCAGGATGCGCGCGACCGGCGCGACATGATCTATGGCAGCCTGACCGACCTGCGGATGAAGGCGGAGGAGGCGCAGAAACGCGCCACCTTCACCATCAAGCAGGATGGTTTCCAGGGTGTCATGACCAAGGCGGAAACGCTGGCCGCCGGCGATAGCGACATGGCCGATTACCTGTCCAAGGTGGTGCTCTGCCGCGATCTGGTGCAGATCCGCAACCTGCTGGGCAAGGTGGAATGGCTGCTGGAAACGGCGGGTGATGCCGGCAGCCAGGCGCCGGCCCATATCCATATCATCGACACGCTGGTGGCCGACGCGCTGAGCTTCCCCAGTGTCATTCAGGATATGCTGGGCCGTCAGCCCGATCTGGGCACGGCGCTGAACCGCATCCTGGATATTCTGGAAGGCACGTTTGAGCCGCAGGAACGGGAAATGGCCCCCGCCATCACCCAGGTGCTCAGCCGCTGGATTGCCATCGGCCATGCGCCGCAATGCCGGCAGGTGGTGTTTGAAGGCTTGCTGCGTTCCATCAAGGGCACCCAGCCCCTGGCGCGCGACCCGGAACGTAACCGCAGCGCCTATGCCGCCCTGGTGGCGCGGGCGATGACGCCGCAGGGCCTGAATGGCGGCCGCCGCATGGCGGAGGCGCTGACCACCGGTTATCTGCGCTTTCTGGAGCAGGGCGGCGGGGAGGGGCGGCGGCTTTCCATCGATGGCGTGACCGCCATGCTGCCCTCTGGCCGCGACCGGGCCATTTTCCTGGCGGAACTGGCGGGCACGGATCTGGGCCAGCGGGAAAAGGACAGCGTGCTGGGCCGGCTGCGCCCGCTGCTGGGGCCGGGGCAGGATGTCAACCGGCTGGTCGGTCTTCAGGTGCCGCTGAAGCCGAAGATGCAGGCCATGGCCTCGCTCTACCGGTCCGTTTATGGGAGCGGCTTGCCGGATGCGGCGGAACTGGCCGACCGGGTGGATAGCATCGTGGCCGATTACATCGTCACGGCTCGGGTGATCGAAAAACTGGATGATCCCTCGGCCAATCTGCGCATCCGCGCCACCCGGCTGATGCAGTTCGCTGCCAATGACGTGCTGTCCAGCCCCAAGGCGCGCAAGATGGTGCGTGACCAGATCATCGGCCATCTGCGCCAGCCCAATTTCGACGGCAAGTTCGTGGAGGGGCTGAACACCCCGCAGGAACAGGCCCAGGCGCTGCGGAATTTCTACGACCTGCTGCGCCGCGCTCAGTTCATGTAAGGGTTTTGGTCCCCGCCGTCGCTTCCCGCTTCTCCGCCCAGCGGCGCCAAAGGTGGAAGGCGGGGGGGGCCAGCAGCACGATCAGCATGATGCGCACAATATGATGGGTGGCGACGAAGGCCACGTCAGCGTGCAGTGACAGGGCCACCAGGCTCATCTCCGCCAGTCCGCCCGGCGCATAGGCCAGGATCAGCCCCGGCAGGGGCAGCCCGGTCAGCAGATGCAGCAGCGTGGCCATCGCTACCGTCACCGACAGCAGCAGAATGGTCAGCCCGATGGCGACCAGCAAGGTGCGGGCGATCTGTACCAGGGGCACGCGGGCGAAGCGGGCGCCGATGCTGGCGCCGATCACCACCTGGGCCGTCGCCACCAGCAGGCCCGGCGGCTTGCCGGCCATGAAGCCGGCCAGATGCAGGCCTGCGCTCAACAGCATCGGGCCGACCAGCATCCCCGCCGGCACCCGCAGGCGCTGGGCCAGGGGGGCGCCGGCGGCACAGAGCGCCATCATGGCATAATCCTGCCAGGGCAGGTCCAGCAGGCCGGGGCCCAGGCCGCGCAGGCTCCAATCCCGCCCGGCCGGGTCATAACCGGGCAGGGCCTGAAAGGCGAAGGGGATGGTCAGCACCACCAGCATGACCCGCAGGCTGTGGCCCAGGGCGATGGTGCGGTCATCGCCGCCCATCGCCCCGCCCATCATCACCATTTCATTGAAACCGCCTGGCATGGCGGAGAAATAGGCTGTCACCCGGTCATAACCGGCGGCCTTTTTCAGATAGAACAGCCCGGCGCTGGCGCAGATGACGATATAGAGCCCCAGCCCCGCCAGACTATAGCCCCATTCCCCGATATGGGAGAGCAGGGATGGATGGAAGGCGCTGCCCAGCATGATGCCCAGGATCACCACCATCCAACTGCGCAGCACGGGCGGAACCCCCACCGGCAGCCGGAACAGGGCCGCCAGGGTGGTGGCCAGCATGGCCCCCAGCATGAAGGCCAGCGGCACATGCAGCCGGAAGAACAGATAGCCGCCGCCGGCCCCCAGGCACAGGGCGGTGAGAAAGGCGCGGCCGGGAATGCCGCGCCGGGGCGGTTTGGTGCTGGTGTCGCTCATTTCTCGATCCGACCCAGCCGCACGGCGGTATGGCCGATGGCCGGCAGGCGGCTGGGCATGATCAGCACACAATCATCATGCGGGGTGGTGATGGCGCGGTCGCCATCCTGCGCAATCAGGGTGCCGGCGGCGGGGATGATCTCCATGCCGTTCATTTCCCTTACGAAACGGAACTGCTCGCTGCCCACGGTAATGGTTTCCGTCACCCGGACAAGCCTTGGCGGCGGGTAGGGGCCGGATGGCAGCCATGGGGCCAGCGCAGGTTTTGCCACCACGCCGCACATGTCCAGAAACCGCGCGGTGATCGTACAGGCGGTGGCCACCGTATCGGCGGCCCAGTGCTGGCCGCATTCTGCCAGCAGCGCCAGAGCATGGCCGCCCTGGAAATGCGGATGGTCGATCAGCCGGGTGCCATCGGCATGGCCCTGGTCCGCCACGATCCAGCCGGGCAGCCCCAGTTCCCGCGCCAGCGCCGCCGCAGCGTTGCTGCGCCCGGCCAGCATCAGGGGGATGGGATCATGCAGCATGGAATGCAGGTCCAGCACCCGGTCAGCCGTGGCCAATATCGGCCACAGGGTCTGGGCGCGGGCCTGTTCTGCTGTGCGGGCCGGGCCCGCCAGCCGTTCCGGCGCCCAGACCCGGTTCATATCCTCTTCCCCATAGCGGGACTGGGCGGGGTAGCGTGGATCGAACTGCTGAAAGGCCGCGACATTGGCGAAGATCAGGCTCAACCGGCCCCGACGAGGGCGGATGTTGCATCGCAGCAGCTGATCCAGCACAATCGCACCGGCATATTCATTGCCATGCATCAGGGCCACCAGGGCGACATGCGGACCGGGATGGCCGCTGTCGAACTGCCAGACATAGGGAATGCCCCGATTCCCCGCCTGATGGGGGGATATATCGGGCGGCGGCACGCAGACGGGTGGAAGGTTCTTCATCCGCAACTGCCTTTTGCATCATGGGTTTGCGGTCCGGTGCGCCGGTCTGGCATGACGGCTTGCCCCTCGACGGGGGGCGGTCTTGACTGTATAGGTTCCAAGACAGTTTGATGAAAGACGGATGGCAAGTTTCCCCGCCCTCCGTGTCCGTTAGGCGGAGCCTGCCCCTTGAGCCTGAGAGAGCGCCGATGAGTCTGGTAATCGACGATGTCGTCGTCCGGCATGATCCGGTCGGTGCGCCGATTCCGGTCCTCTTCGATTCGCCGCACAGTGGCACCCGCTACCCGGCCGATTTCAATTTCGTCTGCCCCCTGCCGCTGCTGCGTCAGGCAGAGGATACCCATGTGGACGAGCTGTTCAACATGGTGCCGGATTTCGGGGCAACCTATCTCTGCGCGCTGTTCCCGCGCTCCTATATCGATGCAAACCGCGCGCCGGATGATATCGATCCGGCCATGCTGGATGGGCAATGGCCGTTTCCGGTGAACCCGTCGGGCAAAAGCCTGGCCGGCATGGGGCTGGTGCGGCATCTCTGCCGCCCCGGAATGCCGATGTATGATGGTCGCCTGCCGGTTTCGGTGGTGATGGACCGGCTGGAAAATTACTGGCGGCCCTACCATGATCTGCTGGCAGCCTCGCTGGATGATCTCTACGCACGGTTCGGCGCGGTCTATCACATTAATTGCCATTCCATGCCCAGCTTCGTCATCGGGCCGGAGCGGGAGACGCCGGATTTCGTGCTGGGCGACCGCGACGGCTCCACCTGCGAGGCGGGTTTCACCCGCATGGTGGCGGAAAAGCTGCGCGGCATGGGGTACAAGGTGCGCATCAACGATCCCTACAAGGGGGTCGAACTGGTGCGCCGTTATGGCCTGCCGACGCGGGGGCGCAATTCCCTGCAGCTGGAAATCGACCGGCGCCTCTATATGAACGAGGAAACGCTGGAGATTCATGAGGGGTTTGAGGTGCTGCGCCGGGATTTGTCGCTGCTGGTGGCGGAAATCCGGGATTATGCGCTGCACCGCGCCGCCGCGCGGGCGGCGGCGGAATAACAGAAGGGCCGGACGATGGCGGATTTTCATACCTATGAACCCGCCGCCGGTCACGGTCTGGCGCATGACCCGCTGAATTCCATTGTCGCCCCCCGGCCCATTGGCTGGATTTCCAGCCGGGGGGCGGATGGGGTGAACAATCTCGCCCCCTACAGCTTTTTCAACCTGTTCAATTACCGCCCGCCGATCATCGGTTTTGCCAGTACCGGCTGGAAGGACAGTGTCGCCAATATCCAGGAAACCGGGGTTTTCGCCTGGAATCTGGTGACGGAGCCATTGGCCCGCCCGATGAATGAAACGGCGGCCATGGTTTCCCGTGAAACCGATGAATTCGTGCTGGCCGGGCTGACCCCGGCCGCTTGTGCGAAGATCGACGCCGCCTATGTGGCGGAAAGCCCTGTCAGTTTTGAATGCCGGCTGACCCAGTTGATCCGCCTGACCAACCATCAGGGGGCGGCGATCGACACCTGGCTGGTGCTGGGGGAAGCGGTGCTGATCCGCATCCATCACAGCCTGATTGTGGGCGGTGTCTATGACACGGTGAAATCCGCACCCGTGCTGCGCGGCGGCGGCCCGGCGGATTATTTCACCATTTCAGAGGCGGCGAAATTCAAGATGGGCCGTCCGGGGACGTGAGGCACGTCACCCGCATGTCTGGCGGGTGCCGCGGATATGGATCGTGTACTGGGAGCCTTGGCCGTAGCCGTATGGCACAGCGCTGATGGCCTATGGCGAACCCTGGCCAGGGTTTCGGCTTTGCCAAATGTGAGCAAATAAGATCAATTCTGTCGTTGTGCGAATTCGTCTGTGTGTTTTTTCTACTAAAAGTTATATATCTCTGGATTTCTTGACCCGGAGGTATAGGCCATGACCGCCAACGCGCCCTATGTACAGATTCCGCTCTATCTGGTTCAGGTGTCCCCCGGTGAGATAAAGGTGGGCATCAAGATCGCCATCAATGGCGGCTTGCCCATGCTGTACGAACTGGATACCGGTGCCTCTGGCTTTTATCCAGCGGCAGAAATTCCGGCAAACAAAGGCGTCAGTTCGACGTCGCTTGCCTGGTGGACGGATTTCCAGGCGCCTGCTGGGATCGCCAGCTTTACCCAGAAGTACTCCAGCGGCAATTGCTACACGGCTGTATCGACGCCGGCGACCCTGACCTTTGAAGGGAACAGCTATATTTATTCAAGCGAGACGAATGCCTATCAGGCTGGGCCTGTTCCTGCGGTGACGGTCAATGTGGGTGCCGTCATTGGCGCAACGAACAGCAATAATAGTGGTTTTGCTGAAAATTGGGTTCAGTCCCTGACCAATGCCAATACGGATATCGCGAATGGCGATAGTGTTACCGCAGGCCCGCTGGACAGTTACTTTTTTGGCGATTTCGGTATCGGCTTGGGTAATGCCGCCAACGGCGCGGCTGATGAAGGGGCTCCTGTTCTGGCGGTGCTGCCGCAGTTCCCCTTTCCCTTCTGCACTCAGTTCACCATCGCGTTGGGGGCGCAGCCCTGTGAGGCCGATTGGAAGAAGGCGACAAACAACACCATCGCGCAGGGTGTTCTGACGCTGCTGGTGCCCCCCACTTCGTTTGGGGATAATCCGATACCCGTTGCCATGAATCCGGCGACCCCCCCGCAGTTTTATCCCAGCAGCGGTGTGTTGCCATTTCCTCCCATCACCACTTTTGATCAGGCGCAGATCAACGCGGATTTCTCACTCAGCAACCCGGCCAATACCGCTGATATTTCGGCGGTGCCGATGGTTCTGGATACCGGATGTCCCAGTATGGTTATTCATCTGGGTGAAAGTGGGGCGCTGTCGCTGAGCACGGGCAGCCAGTTGGAAGATCTGCTGATTGAAACGGGTACCCCGAATGGCAAGGGCAAGATCACCGTCATCAATGGTACCCAAGTCAGCTTTCAGCCAGCCGTCACGACAGCATTTAAGGCAGACAATGGTGCCAATAGCGTCTCTGCAACCTTGCTGACAGCGAACAAGCCGGGCAAACAGAATGGTTACGTCAATACGAGTATCCGAACGTTCTTCGATAACACCGTAACTTTCAGCCTTTCGGACGGCACGCTGACGCTTTATCCGCAAAAAGGGTAACGGCTGCTCCATCGGCGGGGAACGCCCCCGCCGATGGGACAATCTATCCTTACTTCCAGATCGGCTTGCCGCTGCCGGGCAGACCCAGTTTGCCCCACATCTCACTCACCTTATCCACCGTGCCCTGATCCATGAACAGCTTCTCCCCCCATTCCCGATGGGTTTCCGGGGGCAGTTTGTTGGTGGCGTCCATGCCGACCTTGCCGCCCAGGCCGCTTTCCGGGCTGGCGAAATCCAGATAGTCGATGGGCGTGCCCTCGATCATGGTGATGTCGCGCACGGGGTCCATGCGGGTGCTGATCGCCCACATCACATCCTTCCAGTCGCGCGCATTGATGTCGTCATCCACCACGATGACCCACTTGGTGTACATGAACTGGCGCAGGAAGGACCACACACCCATCATCACCCGCTTGGCGTGGCCCGGATAGGCCTTCTTCATCGACACCACGGCGATGCGATAGGAACAGCCCTCCGGTGGCAGCCAGAAATCCACGATCTCGGGGAATTGCTGCTGCAACAGGGGGATGAACACCTCGTTCAGCGCCTCGCCCAGCACGCTGGGTTCATCAGGCGGGCGACCGGTGAAGGTGGACAGGTAGATCGGGTCACGCCGCATGGTGATGGCGGTGACGGTGAAAACCGGGAACGGCTCCACCGAGTTATAATAGCCGGTATGGTCGCCATAGGGCCCTTCATCGGCATATTCATCCAGGCTGACATAGCCTTCCAGCACAATCTCCGCCGTGGCCGGCACCTTCAACGGCACCGTCTTGCATTCCACCAGATCGACCTTTTTACCGCGCAGCAAACCGGCGAACTGATATTCCGACAAGGTATCCGGCACCGGTGTGACGGCGGCCAGGATGGTGCCGGGATCAGCCCCCAGCACCACGGCGGCGGGCAGCGGCTCCCGCTTGCCCGCCTGTTTCCAGCGCTGGTGATGCTGGGCGCCGCCGCGATGTTTCAGCCAGCGCATGATGGTCTTGTTCTTCCCCAGCACCTGCATCCGATAGATGCCGAGGTTGAAATTATCCTCCCGCTTGCCGTCCTTGTCATCATGGGTCGGGCCCTTGGTGACGACCAGCGGCCAGGTGATCAAGGGGGCGGGTTCCCCCGGCCAGCAGCTTTGCACCGGCAGGATCGACAGGTCGATATCATCGCCGGTCAGCACCACCTCCTGGCACGGCGCCTTGGAGACGGAGCCGGGGCGCATGGCCATGACCTGGCGGGCCAGGGGCAGCATGGCAAAGGCTTCGCGCAGGCCACGCGGCGGCTCCGGCTGTTTCAGGAAGGCCAGCGTCTCCCCCACCTCGCGCAACTGGTGCGGTTCGCGCTCCATGCCCCAGGCTACGCGCTCCACGGTGCCGAACAGGTTGATCAGCACCGGCATGGTGCTTTTGCTGCCATCGGCCTTGATGACATTTTCAAACAGAACCGCCGGCCCACCCTCCGCCAGCAGGCGGGTATGGATTTCCGTCATTTCCAGCTGGGTGGAAACCGGCTCCCTCACGCGGACCAGACGGCCGGTTTCTTCCAGCTTGGTGATGAAATCGCGCAAGGAGGCATAGGGCATGATGGGCGGCCTGCGGCAGAAACGATGGGCGCGTAACATCGGTGCCGGCGGCGGCAAGGTCAAGGGGCGGTAAAAGACGGTTACGCTGCGCGCCGACGCGCGCCCTGCGTTCCAGCCTTCGCTCTTGGGTGTGGCGTCATGATTTAAGGCCTGGGCGGGAACGACGGTGGTGAAGTGGCGCGATTTCAAAAAGCACGATAACTGTCCGGGCAGCCCCCAAGCGACTCAGAGGAAATCATCCTCGTCATCGTCCGGTTCCGGCAGGCTGGCGCCGGTGGTGATGGCATCGGTCAGCTTGGCGCCACGCATGTTGGCTTCCAGCAGGTTGGCCGACGTCAGGTCGGCCCCGCGCAGATCGGCGCCCGACAGGTTGGCCCCGCGCAGCATGGCGCGGGTCAGGCTGGCCTGGACCAGAATGGTGTTGGACAGGTTGGCCGGCCATTTACGCCCGGTGCCCCGGCCGTTTGGCCCCTTTATTTCCACCGAACCGACCTTGGCGGCATCCAGCTTGGCGCCGGTCAGGTTGCTGCCGCGCAGGTTGGCGCCATCCAGCGTCGCCCCCGTCAGGTCGGCATATTGCAGGCTGGCCCCGGACAGGTCAGCCATCACGAACATGCCGTCGCGCAGCTTGGCGCCGGAAAAATTGACACCCTTCAGGTTGGAGCCGCCCAGATTGGCCCCGATCAGATCGATATGGGAGAGATCCTGGCCTTCCAGATCGGCCCGCTCCCCCTTCTCGCCATTGCTGACGATCCATTGCTGGTGGGCGGTCAGAATACGCTGAATGGTGGCGGAGAAGCTTTCGGCCGAGCGGCTGAAATTGGCCCCCAGCATATCCACACTGGACAGGTCCACCCCTTCCAGGTTCGCCCCCTGAAGGTCGGCATTGCGCAGAACCGCCCCGGTCAGCATGGCGCCGGCCAGATTGCAGTCCCGCAGCTTGGCCCCGGCCAAGTTGGCCCCGGCCAGATTGACGCCGCGCAGGTCACTGCCGGAAAAATTGGTGTTCTTCAGCGCCGACCGGGTCAGGTTGCAGCCGGCCATCTGTGCCCCGGAACAATCGGCCCCCACCAGGGAACATTCCGACAGGTCCGCCCCGGCCAGATTGGCATTGGCCAGGGTGGCATCCTCCATCTCCGCGCCGCGCAGGTCGGACGGTTCCATCTTGACGGAACCGGGATTGCGCCGGTCCAGCAGGGCACCGCCGCGCAGGTCGGCGCCGCGCAGGATGGCGCATTTCATCCGCGCACCCCGCAGATGGGCCCCGCGCAGATCGGCGTTGGTCAGGTTGCAATTGATCATGATGGCGCGGTTCAGCCGCGCGGCGAACAGATCGGCCGCCGTCAGATTGACGCCGGTGAAATCGCATTCGGTCAGGTTCGCCCCCGACATCTTGCAATTCTGCAGGTTGGCGCCGGAGAAATTATGCCCCTGCAGGTCGGCCAGGGCCAGCATGGCGCGGGCCCCGCCCATCTGGCGTTTCAGCCAACGTTCGTGCTTGTCGATGACGGCGATCAACTCGTGCGGGGTCATGTGGCCGACAATCCCGGGAACGGGGCACAATGCCCCAAGATGAACTTTCCTTGAACGTGCCACATCCAAAGTGAAATGTGTTAGAGAGTTCGATGATTTTTCCGCATCGCCCGCCTGCCGGGCATCAGCTTCCGGAGTCTGTTCCCGTGGACGATAAGATCAGCGCCGTGCCGACCCGCCATATCGTCACCGCTTATGACGAACAGCTGAACAAGCTGCATGGCTTCATCCGGGAGATGGGGCAACTGGCCGGGGCGCAGATCGTGGATGCCGTGGCCGCCCTCACTGACCGTGACGGCGCGTTGGCTACCCGCGTGATGGAACGGGACCGCCGCCTGGATGAGCTGGAGCGCGAGGCGGAGGCGCAGACCATCCGCCTGCTGGCCCTGCGCCAGCCGGTGGCCAATGATCTGCGTGTGGTGGTGGCGGCCCTGCGCATTTCCAGCAATCTGGAACGGATCGGCGATTTTGCCAGCAATGTGGCCAAGCGCAGCCTGGCGCTGGACGCGTTGCCGGAAATCTCGCTGACCCATTCGATGATTCCCATCGGCCGCGCTGTCAGCGAAATGCTGGCCAATGTCATGCAGGCCTATGAGACGGATGACCTCCAAACCGCCCTGGCCGTGCGCCAGCGCGACGAAGAGGTGGATCGCGCCTATACGGCGCTGTTCCGCGAATTGCTGACCTATATGATGGAAAGCCCGCAGCGCATCACCGCCTGCACCCATCTGCTGTTTGCCGCCAAGAATTTGGAACGGATTGGCGATCACACCACCAACATCGCCGAAACCATCTGCTTCCGCATCCAGGGTGAGGCGCTGGCGGTGGAGCGGGCCAAGGGCGACGATACCTCCACCGTCACGGTGATGCCCGGCTGATCGGGCATCTGGGTTCTGGCATGGGGTTTGCTTCTGCTTTAGGGCAAATCAGAACCGGAACCGATCCCATGCCCCGCCAGACAGCCAGCAATCATTGCGATTTTTCCAGGCCGGTCGGGCGCCATGGGCGCTTGTCCGGCCTTTTCTGTGCGGCACTCGCCCTGTGCCTGGCTTTGGGCGGCTGTACGGCGCGGCCGATGGCCACCAGCATTCCCATGGCACCGCAGCCGGTTTTGCAATCGGCCGGGCAGTGGCAGGTGGTGGCGGAAGATGTCGCCTCGGCAATTTCGGCCCATCTGGAGTTCCAGATGGGCAGGAAGGTGCCGGTCCAGCTTTATATGATGCGCCGGGAAGACACGCTGTTCGCCGACGCCTTCCTGAACGCGGTGACCACCCGGCTGGTGCAGAAGGGCCATCCGGTGGCTGTTGATTCGCGCCCCGACGTCACGTCGGTGGGAATCGATGTGCTGACGGTGAAAAGCAATGCGCCGCGCCTGGATGCCGCACCGATTCCCGGTCCCCTGACCTTTCTGGCGGCCGGTGTGGGGGTGGCCTCGGCCCTGTCGGGCGGTACCTTGTCGAAATTCCCCTGGGGGATCACCGCCGGGGCGGCGGCGGCCGGCCTGGAAATGTGGAACAACAAGCCGCCGGAGACAGATACGGAGCTGATTCTCACCGTCTCCATCGCGCGGGAGGGTTTCTATACCTTCCGCACCAGTGCGGTCTATTACGTGAACGAAGCTGATATCTGGCAATATATCGGCAGCGCCGGGGCGATGGGCGGTGCACGTGGGGTCAATCTGAACAGCGTGCCGCAGGGCGTGGTGCGCTATGACCTCGCCGGCAAGCCGTACATCATGAAGAATTGAGGGCCTGTCTGCCTCTGGGTGAGGCGCAGGCGGGGCCACTGGTGCCGGTTGTCAGGATTGAACTGACGACCTACCGCTTACAAGGCGGTTGCTCTACCACTGAGCTAAACCGGCGGACCAGGGTTCGACCGGTTGCAGGGGAACGCCCTGCAACCGGGCCGGGACATTAGCGCCGTCGCGCGACCTCGTAAAGAGCTACGGCAGCTGCATTCGAAACATTCAGGCTGCCGATGGGGCCGCCGGTGGGCAAACGCACGATTTCATCGCAGCGTTCGCCCGTCAGACGGCGAATACCTTCCCCTTCAGAGCCCATGACCAGGGCGCTGCGGCCGGTCAGATCGACCTGATGCAGGTTGCGCGCGCCTGATTCGGCCAGAGCGACGGTCCAGAAGCCGGCGGCTTTCAGATCATCAATGGCGCGGGCCAGGTTGGTGACGCGCACCAGCGGCACCACCTCCACCGCACCCGATGCCGTCTTGGCCAGGGTGCCGGTGACCGGCGGGGCGTGGCGGTCCTGCACAATGACGGCCTTGGCACCGAACGCGGCGGCAGAGCGCAGCACGGCGCCAACATTATGCGGGTCGGTCACCTGATCCAGCACCACGACCGTGGCGGATGGATCATTGGCGGCGGCGATGCAGATATCCTCAATCTGCACTTCCGGCAGCGGGGCGCAGGACAGCGCCACGCCCTGGTGCACGGCACCCGGCGGCAGCAGCTTGTCCAGGTCATCCTTTTCCACCAGCTGCGGCTCCGGCCGGTCCAGTTCGGCCCGGGACGCCTTGTCGAAAGCGCTGTCCAGCGCCTCCAGCCCGGCCTCGGTCACGAACAGGTCGCGAATCTTGCGCACCGGGTTGGTCCAGGCTGCAGCCACGGCATGAATGCCATAGAGCAGATTATGCTTGTTCAGCGCCGGGCCGATACTGGCGCGCAGCGGGGCTGATTCTTCCAGGCCCAATTCCTCGGCGGCCGACATCGACCGGCCAGGATTGCTGCGGGTCGGGCGATTGTCACCGCGCGGCGGGCGCGAGGGGGCGCCATCACGGCTGATGCGTGCGGGTCCGCCATCACGGGTAGGACGTCCGCCGGGCCGGGCATCATCGCGGCGGGGGCCACGCTGGGGCCGGCGTTCTTCCCCCTGTTGATCAGCAGCGCGCTCACGCGTGACGCGCGGGCCGCGGGCGGGCCGCTCCTCGTCACGGGTAAAGCTTTTGGCCGCGCGGGGGCCCTTTGCGGGCGCGCCGGGCTTGCCGCGACCATTGTCGCGGCCGGTGTTGGTGGGGCCGCTTTTGCTGCGGCGGTCGGATTTGGAGGAGGGGGGTCGGTTTCTCATAAGCGCACTTTCGTTCAAACCCAGCATTTCCGCCAGCCACGAAAAAATCTTGAGGGGTGTGTAAGAAAGTCATTGACGGAAAAATCCGAGCCTTTATAAAGCGCCCCGTTCCGGCGGCAAGCCGAGAGCGGCACCGAGGAAGGGTGGCCGAGTGGTTAAAGGCAGCAGACTGTAAATCTGCCCGCATAGCGTACGCTGGTTCGAATCCAGCCCCTTCCACCAGTTCAGGCGCGCCTCAGATAATGGGGCGCGCCGTTCTGCTTGTGGCGCACTCTCTTAAGGCAGGCGACGGGACGGTCCCGTGCGGGTGTAGCTCAATGGTAGAGCAGAAGCCTTCCAAGCTTACGACGAGGGTTCGATTCCCTTCACCCGCTCCAACGTTTCAAGTTTTCCACGACCCGGCGTCTCAGGACGGATCAGGCAAGGGCACAGGATACCATGGCGAAGGCAAAGTTTGAGCGGACGAAGCCGCACTGCAACATCGGCACGATCGGCCACGTTGACCACGGCAAGACGTCGCTGACCGCGGCGATCACCAAGGTTCTGGCCGAGAAGGGCGGCGCGACCTTCACCGCCTATGACCAGATCGACAAGGCTCCGGAAGAGAAGGCTCGTGGTATCACGATCTCGACCGCGCACGTTGAGTATGAGACGGACAACCGTCACTATGCGCACGTGGACTGCCCGGGCCACGCCGACTATGTGAAGAACATGATCACCGGTGCCGCCCAGATGGACGGCGCGATCCTGGTCTGCTCTGCCGCTGACGGCCCGATGCCGCAGACCCGCGAGCACATCCTGCTGGCCCGTCAGGTCGGCGTGCCGGCGCTGGTGGTGTTCCTGAACAAGATGGATCTGGCCGATCCGGATCTGGTGGAACTGGTCGAGCTGGAGCTGCGCGAGCTGCTGTCCTCCTACGGCTTCCCCGGCGACGATATTCCGATCGTTCCCGGCTCTGCCGTTTGCGCCCTGAACGACACGCAGCCGGAAATCGGCCGCGAAGCCGTTCTGAAGCTGATGGCCGAGGTTGACCGTTACATCCCGCAGCCGGATCGTCCGGTTGACCTGCCGTTCCTGATGCCGATCGAAGACGTGTTCTCGATCTCCGGCCGTGGCACCGTGGTGACCGGTCGCGTCGAGAAGGGCATCGTCAAGGTCGGTGAAGAAGTCGAAATCGTCGGTCTGAAGGACACGGT
This sequence comes from Niveispirillum sp. BGYR6, assembly GCF_027568365.1. Taxonomy (NCBI): domain Bacteria; kingdom Pseudomonadati; phylum Pseudomonadota; class Alphaproteobacteria; order Rhodospirillales; family Azospirillaceae; genus Niveispirillum; species Niveispirillum sp. BGYR6. The sequence continues at coordinate 275,928 of NZ_JANLNL010000004.1, forward strand.
GAAGACGACGGTGACCGGCGTTGAAATGTTCCGCAAGCTGCTGGACCAGGGCCAGGCTGGCGATAACATCGGTGCGCTGCTGCGCGGCACGAAGCGTGAAGACGTTGAGCGCGGTCAGGTTCTGGCCAAGCCGGGCTCGATCAAGCCGCACACGGACTTCGAAGCCGAGACCTATATCCTGACCAAGGAAGAAGGCGGCCGTCACACCCCGTTCTTCGCCAACTACCGTCCGCAGTTCTACTTCCGTACGACGGACGTGACCGGTTCGGTGACCCTGCCGGAAGGCACGGAAATGGTGATGCCGGGCGACAATATCCGCTTCGCCGTGAAGCTGATCGCCCCGATCGCCATGGACGAAGGCCTGCGCTTCGCCATCCGTGAAGGCGGCCGTACCGTCGGCGCCGGCGTGGTGTCGAAGATCGTCAAGTAATCACACTGCCTTCGGGTGGTTTGTGAGGGGAAAGGGCCGCTGGCAACAGCGGCCCTTTCCTTATTATAGGAGGCTGTCCCGGCGATGGTCTCCGTATGCGGCGGGCGCAATGTTCCAATGCGACGAAAATTCGACAGACAGTGTCATCTGACTGTTGCGTCGCGGCGTTATCTGCGCTATCAACCCGCACTCCCGAGCGGGCGGGCTGGACTGGAAATAAAATTCCATGACGGCAAGTCAGTATCGGGCGCGTAGGAGTGTAGCTCAATTGGTAGAGCACCGGTCTCCAAAACCGGGGGTTGGGGGTTCGAGCCCCTCCACTCCTGCCATCCCTTCACCGGGACGGCACCTCGCAAAAAATCGGCACCTTCGCCGATGCCCGTGTTGAGGAGCGCAAAGCCGGGTTGTTCGCAATCAGGAATGATGGCAAAAACCGCCATGGCGAAGACAAATCCCGCAGAATTCTTGCGCGAGGTGCGCCGTGAGGTGGCCAAGGTCTCTTGGCCGACGCGGAAAGAAACGACCGTTTCGACCATCATGGTGTTCGTCATGGTCATCATGGCGTCCATCTTCTTCCTGGCGGTGGATCAGATCATCGGGTTTGGCATCCGCCTGATTCTCGGCATTGGGGGCTGACCATGGCGATGCGCTGGTACGTCGTTCACGTTTATTCTGGTTTTGAGAAGAAGGTCGCCCAGGCGATCCGCGAGAAGGCCGCTCAGAAGGGCCTTGAAGACAAGTTTGGCGACATCCTGGTTCCGACCGAAGAGGTCGTGGAGGTTCGTCGCGGCGCCAAGATCAATTCCGAACGCAAGTTCTTCCCCGGCTATGTGCTGGTGAAGATGGAGCTGGAGGATGAGACCTGGCACTTGGTGAAGAATGCGCCGAAGGTGACAGACTTCCTGGGCGGTGGCGGCAAGCCGCAGCCGATTTCGGAAGCCGAGGCGCTGCGCATCATGAACCAGGTGCAGGAAGGCGTGGAGCGGCCCAAGCCCTCCATCAGCTTCGAAGTGGGTGAGCAGGTGCGTGTCACGGACGGGCCGTTCACGTCCTTCACCGGTCTCATCGAGGAAGTCGACGAAGACAAGGCCCGCGTCAAGGTTGCGGTCTCCATCTTCGGTCGCGCCACCCCGGTGGAGCTGGAATATACCCAGGTCGAAAAGATCTGACCCCATTCCGGCCGATGTTCGCATCGGCCGGATTTCATGCGTGGGAGGCCGGGCCCCAGAAGTCCAGGGGCAGCCGCACCACGCGATCCCATGATAGGGCGGCCCGGCCGCCCTGTCAGTTTTTGAGGATTGTGTCATGGCGAAGAAAATCGTCGGTTACATCAAGTTGCAGGTTCCGGCCGGCAAGGCCAACCCGTCTCCGCCGATCGGTCCGGCGCTGGGTCAGCGCGGCCTGAACATCATGGAGTTCGTCAAGCAGTTCAATGCGAAGACGGCCCAGCTGGAACAGGGTATGCCGATCCCGGTGGTCATCACCGCTTTCGGTGACCGTACCTTTACCTTCGTTACCAAGACCCCGCCGGTGACCTACTTCCTGAAGAAGGCCTCGGGCATCACCAAGGGTTCGGCCACCGTCGGCAAGTCCGCCACTGTGGGCAAGGTCACGACCTCTCAGGTCCGCGCCATTGCTGAACAGAAGATGGTCGACCTGAACGCGAACGACGTGGAAGCCGCGATGAGCATGATCATCGGTTCCGCTCGTTCCATGGGTCTCGAAGTGGTGGAGGGCTGATAAATGGCCATCGGTAAGCGTCTGAAGAAGGCCAACGCCAACGTTGATCGCAACAAGTTCTACGCCATTGGCGAAGCTGTTGCGACCGTCAAGGGCAATGCCACCGCCAAGTTCGATGAGACCGTCGAAATTGCGATGAACCTGGGCATCGATCCGCGTCACGCTGACCAGCAGGTCCGTGGCATGGTGGTGCTGCCGAACGGCACGGGTAAGACCGTCCGCGTCGCCGTGTTCGCCCGCGCCGCCAAGGCTGAAGAAGCCAAGGCCGCTGGTGCCGATCTGGTCGGTGCCGACGATCTGGCCGAGCAGATTCTGGCCGGCAACATGGATTTCGACCGCTGCATCGCTACCCCGGACATGATGGGCGTGGTCGGTAAGCTGGGTAAGGTGCTGGGCCCGCGCGGCCTGATGCCGAACCCGAAGCTGGGCACCGTAACCCCGAACGTCACCGAGGCCGTCAAGGCCGCCAAGGGTGGTTCGGTCGAGTTCCGCGCCGAAAAGACCGGTATCATTCATGCCGGTGTTGGCAAGGCCAGCTTTACGGCTGAAGCCCTGGAACAGAATGTCAAGGCCTTCGTGGCCGCGATCAACCGTGCCAAGCCGACCGGCGCCAAGGGCACCTATATCGAGAAGGTCTCGCTGTCCTCCTCGATGGGTCCGGGCCTGAAGGTCGATGTGGCCGATCTGGTTGCGTCGCTGCAGGGCTAAGGCCTTACAGATTTCCCGTCATCCGGCTTGCTGGATGACGGGCCGGGTTCGGGGGCGCTTTACCCCGGGCCCACCCTGTCCGAGACTGCCGCGCGCCGATGGGAACCTGTTCCCTGACGCTTAATAGTCCAGCCGGCATAGACGGGAGCGGAAGAACAATTCCGGGATGGTTCGCCCAGGCGGGTCGCTTCGGACATGATGTTTGTATGCTTCTGGGACAGGTAAGCCTGGTCTGGTCCGGCCGATGCCGGATCGGACTTTTCGTGTGACCGGACGGAGGGGGCAACCCATCCGTTCATTCGTGGAGGCGAACCGTGGATCGTTCACAAAAGGAAGCGACGATCGCGGCCCTTAATCTTGAGCTGCAGTCGGCAGCCCTCGTCGTCGTGACTAAGCAGTCCGGCATGACGGTGGCTGAAGTTACCGATTTGCGCCGCAAGATGCGGGCCGCGGGTGCCAGCTTCAAAGTGACCAAGAACCGGCTCGCCCGCATCGCCCTCAAGGGCACGCAGTTCGAGAAGACCGAGGACCTGTTCAAGGGTCCGACCGCCATTGCCTGGTCCAAGGACCCGGTTGCGGCGGCCAAGGTCGCCATCGACTACGCCAAGACCAACGACAAGTTCAAGGTCATTGGCGGCGGTCTGGGCTCGACGGTTCTGAACACGCAGGGCATTGAAGCCCTGTCGAAGCTGCCGTCGCTGACCGAACTGCGTGCTGGCCTGCTCGGCATGATCCAGACCCCGGCGACCCGTATCGCTGGTGTTCTGCAGGCTCCGGGTGGCCAAGTGGCCCGCGTTCTCGCGGCCTACGCCAAGAAGGACGAGGCGGCCTGAGCCGCATCCTTTTTTCAACAAAGTCAGTGTCCCTAGGAGAACACCATGTCCAAGCTCGAAAAGCTGGTTGAAGAACTGTCCGCTCTGACCGTTATCGAAGCGGCTGAGCTGTCCAAGCTGCTGGAAGAGAAGTGGGGCGTTTCCGCCGCCGCTCCGGTGGCCGTTGCCGCTGCTCCGGCCGCTGCCGCTGCCGCTGCCCCGGTCGAAGAGCAGACCGAGTTCACCGTTGAACTGGTTGACGGTGGCGACAAGAAGATCAACGTCATTAAGGAAGTCCGCGCCATCACCGGCCTGGGCCTGAAGGAAGCCAAGGACCTGGTCGAAGGCGCTCCGAAGGTCGTCAAGGAAGGCGTGCCGAAGGACGAAGCGGCCAAGATCAAGAAGCTGCTGGAAGACGCCGGCGCCAAGGTCGCCGTCAAGTAATAGTGGCGTTCTTCGCTGCATAAGAGGGCGCCGGACGGTGGCCATCCTGAAAGGGATGCCCGCCGCCCGGCGTCGTCTGTCTTTTCTGGACCGGGCTTTCCCGCTATCATCGCGGGCTCGCCCGGGACAGATCCAGGGTGAGAGTTCAGGCAGCATCGGCAATGCCGGTGAGGCCGGGCTAAAAACCAAGCATTTCCAGGCTTTTTGTCCAGCGCCGAAGAGCGGAAATGCCGGTTATACGACGCGGAACGGTGGTGCCCCGGCAGGGGTTCCCGCCCGCGTCGATTCGCGTTTTGGCAGGGGGAATTTATTCCGTCTGTCATCAGGGCACTGAATTTTAGCGCGCGACAGCACCGGGCGAGTTCACGAGAGGCACCATGGCCAAGTCGTTCACGGGACGTAAGCGTATCCGCAAGAGCTTCGGACGTATTCCCGAAGTGACCCGTATGCCGAACCTGATTGAGGTTCAGCGCAGCTCCTACGACCATTTCCTGCAAATGGATGTGGCGCCGGAGAAGCGGGCGGTTCTCGGCCTCCAGGAGGTCTTCAAGTCGGTATTCCCGATCAAGGACTTCTCTGACCGCGCCGTTCTGGACTTCGTGCGGTACGAGTTGGAACAGCCGAAGTATGACGTCGAGGAATGCCAGCAGCGCGGCATGACCTTCGCCGCCCCGCTGAAGGTGACCCTGCGTCTGACCGTGTTTGACATTGACGAAGATACGGGCCTGCGCTCCATCCGCGACATCAAGGAGCAGGACGTCTACATGGGCGACATGCCCCTGATGACGGCCAACGGCACCTTCATCATCAATGGCACCGAGCGCGTCATCGTGTCGCAGATGCACCGCAGCCCCGGTGTCTTCTTTGACCATGACAAGGGCAAGACCCACAGCTCCGGCAAATATCTCTTCGCCGCGCGCGTGATCCCCTATCGCGGTTCCTGGCTGGACTTTGAGTTCGACGCCAAGGACATCGTCTATGTCCGCATCGACCGCCGCCGCAAGCTGCCGGCCACCACGCTGCTTTACGCGCTGGATGGGGCCGACACCGAAGAGCTGCGCGCGCAGCGTCGCGGCCTGGGCAAGGATCTGCTGCCTTACGAGGCGCAGGGCATGACCAAGGAGGAAATCCTTGGCAATTTCTATGGAACGGTGACCTACCAGCGCGCCCGCGACGGTTGGACGACCAAGTTCGACGCCGAGCGCCTGAAGGGCCAGAAGCTGGCCGCCGATCTGGTGGATGCCCGCACCGGCGAAGTGCTGGCCCAGGCCGAAACCAAGATGACGCCGCGCGTGCTGAAGCGCCTGGTTGAAGGTGGCCTGACCGACGTCAAGGCCTCCATCGAAGAGATCATCGGCCGCTATCTGGCCGTCGATATCATCGATGAGAAGACCGGTGAAGTGCTCTACGAAGCCGGTGACGAGATCAGCAGCGCTGCCCTGGACCGTCTGGAAAAGATGGGCGTGGAAGAACTGCCGGTTCTGGCCATCGACCACCTGAATATCGGCGCCTATATGCGCAACACCATGGCGGCGGATCGCAATGCCAGCCGTGAAGATGCGCTGATCGACATTTACCGCGTCATGCGTCCGGGTGAGCCGCCGACGCTGGAAAGCGCGGAAGCTCTGTTCCAGGGCCTGTTCTTCGACCAGGAACGCTATGATCTGTCGGCCGTGGGCCGTGTGAAGATGAACGCCCGCCTCAATTTTGAGACGGACGATCAGATGCGCGTGCTGCGCAAGGAAGACATCCTCAAGATCCTCCGCATTCTGGTGGAACTGAAGGATGGCCGCGGCGAAATCGACGATATCGACCATCTGGGCAACCGTCGCGTCCGCTCCGTCGGCGAGCTGATGGAAAACCAGTACCGCGTCGGCCTGCTGCGCATGGAGCGCGCGATTCGCGAGCGCATGTCGTCGGTGGAAATTGATACGGTCATGCCGCATGACCTGATCAATGCCAAGCCGGCGGCCGCTGCTGTGCGTGAATTCTTCGGCTCCTCGCAGCTGTCGCAGTTCATGGACCAGACCAACCCGCTGTCCGAGATCACGCATAAGCGTCGTCTCTCGGCCCTGGGGCCGGGCGGTCTGACCCGTGAGCGCGCGGGCTTCGAAGTCCGCGACGTGCATCCGACCCACTATGGCCGTATCTGCCCGATTGAGACGCCGGAAGGTCCGAATATCGGTCTGATCAACAGCCTGGCGACCTATGCCCGCGTTAACCAGTACGGCTTCATCGAAAGCCCCTACCGCAAGGTGGTGGACCAGAAGGTGACGTCGGAAGTGGTGTACCTGTCGGCCATGGAAGAAGGCCGCTATATGGTGGCCCAGGCCAACGCGCCCTTGCAGGCCGATGGCAAGTTCGCCGAACTGCTGGTGTCCTGCCGTAAGGGGGGTGAATATCTGCTGGCCCGCCCGGACATGATCGACCTGATCGACGTGTCGCCGAAGCAGGTTGTGTCCGTCGCTGCGGCGCTGATCCCGTTCCTGGAGAACGACGACGCCAACCGCGCGCTGATGGGCTCCAACATGCAGCGTCAGGCCGTGCCGCTGATCAAGGCGGACAGCCCGCTGGTCGGTACCGGCATGGAAGCCACGGTTGCCCGCGACAGCGGCGTGACCATCGTGGCCCGCCGCGCCGGCATCGTCGACCAGGTGGACGCCACCCGTATCGTGGTCCGCGCGACCGAGGATACGGACCCGGCGGCCCCCGGTGTCGATATCTACAACATGCTGAAGTTCCAGCGCTCCAACCAGAACACCTGTATCAACCAGAAGCCGCTGGTGAAGGTGGGCGACCGGGTGCAGAAGGGTGACATCATCGCCGACGGTCCCTCGACGGACCTGGGCGAACTGGCGCTCGGCCGTAACGTGCTCGTCGCGTTCATGCCCTGGAATGGTTACAACTTCGAAGACTCGATCCTGATTTCCGAGCGGATCGTGCGCGATGACGTCTTCACCTCGATCCATATCGAGGAGTTTGAGGTTGCCGCCCGCGATACCAAGCTGGGCCAGGAAGAAATCACCCGCGATATCCCGAACGTGGGTGAAGAAGCGCTGAAGAACCTCGACGAGGCTGGCATCGTCTATATCGGTGCCGAAGTTCGTCCGGGTGACATTCTGGTCGGCAAGGTGACGCCGAAGGGCGAAAGCCCGATGACGCCGGAAGAAAAGCTGCTGCGCGCCATCTTCGGTGAAAAGGCCTCTGACGTGCGCGACACGTCGCTGCGCCTGCCGCCGGGTGTGGTCGGTACGGTGGTGGAAGTGCGCGTGTTCAGCCGCCGTGGCGTGGACAAGGACGAGCGTTCCTTGGCCATCGAACGGGCTGAAATCGAGAAGCTGGCCAAGGACCGCGACGACGAAAAGGGCATCCTGGAGCGCAGCTTCTATACCCGCCTGAAGGAACTGCTGGTCGGCCAGACTACGGTTTCCGGGCCGAAGGGCATCAAGGCCGGTGAAGTGATCGGTGATGAGCTGCTGGCGGGCCTGACCCGTGGTCAGTGGCGCCACATCTCCATCGCTGATGACCATGTGATGGAAATCATCGAGCAGACCGGCAAGGTGTTTGACGAGAGCGTTCAGCGCCTGCAGGAGAAGTTCGAGAACAAGGTCGAGAAGCTGCAGCGCGGCGACGAGCTGCCGCCCGGCGTGATGAAGATGGTCAAGGTCTTCGTGGCGGTGAAGCGCAAGCTGCAGCCCGGCGACAAGATGGCCGGTCGCCACGGCAACAAGGGTGTTATCTCGCGCATCACCCCGATCGAAGACATGCCGTACCTGGAAGATGGCCGGAATGTCGACATCGTGCTGAACCCGCTGGGTGTGCCGTCACGCATGAATGTCGGGCAGATCCTGGAAACCCATTTGGGCTGGGCCGCTGCCGGTATCGGCCGTCAGATCGGCGCCATGCTGGACAAGATGCGGGCCCAGGCCACCGACGCTGCTGTCAGGTCCAAGACCCTGGACGAGCTGCGTCAGCGCCTGCGTCACATCTATGGTGAAGATGTCTATGGTGACGACATCTCCGACATGACCGATAGCGAGCTGTTGGAACTGGGCAACAACCTGCGTCGCGGCATCCCCTTCGCCACCCCCGTCTTTGACGGTGCGCGCGAAGAGGATATCTGCCGGATGCTGGAAGAGGCCGGTATCGACCGTTCGGGCCAGATGCAGCTGATCGATGGTCGCACGGGTGAGCCGTTCGACCGCCGTGTCACGGTCGGCTACATCTACATGCTGAAGCTGCATCACCTGGTCGACGACAAGATCCACGCCCGCTCCATTGGCCCCTACAGCCTGGTTACCCAGCAGCCGCTGGGTGGTAAGGCCCAGTTCGGTGGTCAGCGCTTCGGTGAAATGGAAGTGTGGGCGCTGGAAGCTTATGGTGCCGCCTATACGCTGCAGGAAATGCTGACGGTGAAGTCGGACGACGTGTCCGGCCGTACCAAGGTTTACGAAGCCATCGTCCGTGGCGACGATAACTTCGAAGCCGGCATTCCCGAGAGCTTCAACGTTCTGGTCAAGGAACTGCGGTCGCTGGGTCTGAATGTCGAGCTGAGTCAGCGCGACTTGTAGGACCGGTCCGATTTGAGCGGAAACGGCGGGCAGGGGCCCGCCATTTCCCGGTTCCCGATGATTTTCGAGGCCAGGGCCCGATCCGGCCCACCCCCTGGGGAGACGGCATATGAATAATGAGTTGATGAACATCTTCGGCCAGCCGCAAGGGCCGCAGAGCTTCGACCAGATCCGCATCTCGATCGCCAGCCCGGAGCGCATCCGCTCCTGGTCGTTCGGCGAAATCAAGAAGCCCGAGACGATCAACTACCGGACCTTCAAGCCGGAGCGCGACGGCCTGTTCTGCGCCCGCATTTTCGGTCCGATCAAGGATTACGAGTGCTTGTGCGGTAAGTACAAGCGCATGAAGTATCGCGGCATCATCTGCGAAAAGTGCGGCGTGGAAGTGACCTTGTCCAAGGTCCGCCGCGAGCGCATGGGCCATATCGAACTGGCCTCGCCCGTTGCCCATATCTGGTTCCTGAAGTCGCTGCCGTCGCGCATCGGCCTGCTGCTGGACAGCACGCTGAAGGATCTGGAGCGCGTCCTCTATTTCGAAAACTATGTCGTTATCGAGCCGGGCCTGACCGACCTGAAGCAGGGTCAGCTGCTGTCCGAAGATGATCTGGTCGACAAGCAGGACAAGTTCGGCGAAGACGCCTTCACGGCCAAGATCGGTGCCGAGGCCCTGAAGGACATGCTGTCCTCCCTGGACCTGATCACCGAGAAGGCCAATTGCCGCGACGATCTGCGCGAAACCGCCTCGGAAGCCAAGCGCAAGAAGCTGGTCAAGCGTCTGAAGATGCTGGAAAGCTTCCTGGGCGAGCCGGTCGAGGTGGAGAATGGTCCCGCCTATGAAGCCTTCGAGGGCTACAAGGAGCGGATCGAGCGTCCCGACGGCACCACGCTCTACAAGACCTATCCGAACGCCACGCGTCCGGAATGGATGATCCTGGACGTTGTGCCGGTCATTCCGCCAGAGCTGCGCCCGCTGGTGCCACTGGATGGTGGCCGGTTTGCCACCTCGGATCTGAACGATCTCTATCGCCGCGTCATCAACCGCAACAACCGTCTGAAGCGGCTGATCGAGCTGAAGGCGCCGGACATCATCGTCCGTAACGAAAAGCGTATGCTGCAGGAAGCGGTTGACGCGCTGTTCGACAATGGTCGCCGTGGCCGCGTCATCACCGGTGCCAACAAGCGTCCGCTGAAGTCCATCAGCGACATGCTGAAGGGCAAGCAGGGCCGCTTCCGTCAGAACCTGCTGGGTAAGCGCGTCGACTATTCCGGTCGTTCGGTTATCGTTGTGGGTCCGGAGCTGAAGCTGCACCAGTGCGGCTTGCCGAAGAAGATGGCGCTTGAGCTGTTCAAGCCCTTCATCTACGCCAAGCTGGAACTGTACGGTCTGGCCAGCACCATCAAGGCCGCCAAGCGGATGGTGGAAAAGGAACGTCCCGAGGTGTGGGACATCCTGGAAGAGGTCATCCGCGAGCATCCGGTGATGCTGAACCGCGCGCCGACCCTGCACCGTCTGGGCATCCAGGCGTTCGAACCGACCCTGATCGAAGGCAAGGCGATCCAGCTGCACCCGCTGGTCTGCACGGCGTTCAACGCCGACTTCGACGGTGACCAGATGGCCGTGCACGTGCCGCTGAGCCTTGAGGCTCAGTTGGAAGCGCGCGTCCTAATGATGTCGACCAACAACATCCTGTCGCCCGCGTCGGGCCGTCCCATCATTGTGCCGTCGCAGGATATCATCCTGGGTCTGTACTACATCACGATGGAACTGCCGGGCGCCAAGGGCGAAGGCATGGCCTTCGGTTCGATTGGCGAGATCGAGCACGCGCTGGCGGCCAAGGTCGTCACCCTGCATTCCAAGGTGCAGTCGCGCTATCACACGGTGGATGCCGAGGGTAAGCCGATCACCGTCCGCGTTACGGCCACGCCTGGCCGTATGCTGCTGTCGGAGATCCTGCCGCGCCATCCGGCCATCAAGTTCGAGCTGATCAACCGCCTTCTGACCAAGAAGGAAATCGGCAATATCATCGACGTCGTCTACCGCCATTGCGGTCAGAAGGAGACGGTGATTTTCGCCGATCGGTTGATGCGTCTGGGCTTCACCAACGCGTTCAAGGCCGGCATCTCCTTCGGTAAGGATGACATGGTCATCCCGGCCGAAAAGGGGACGCTGATCAAGGAAGCCCAGGACCGGGTGAAGGAGTTCGAGCAGCAGTATCTGGACGGTCTGATCACCCAGGGCGAAAAGTACAACAAGGTGGTCGACGTCTGGTCGGAAACGACCGAAAAGGTCGCCGGCGCCATGATGAAGGTGATCGAGCAGCCGCGTCCGGGCTTCGGCGTGAACTCGGTCTACATGATGGCCCATTCCGGTGCGCGTGGTTCGCCGGCCCAGATCAAGCAGCTGGCGGGTATGCGCGGTCTGATGGCCAAGCCTTCGGGCGAAATCATTGAGACGCCGATCATCTCCAACTTCAAGGAAGGTCTGTCGGTTCTGGAGTACTTCAACTCCACCCACGGTGCCCGTAAGGGTCTGGCCGACACCGCCTTGAAGACGGCGAACTCCGGTTACCTGACCCGTCGTCTGGTGGACGTGGCGCAGGACGCCATCATCACCGAGACGGATTGCGGTACCAAGAATGGCCTGACCGTGAAGGCGGTGATCGATGGCGGCGACGTCATTGTGCCGCTGTCCGAGCGTATCCTCGGCCGTACTGCCACCTTCGACGTGGTTCACCCGCTGACCGGCGACGTAATCGTCCCGGCCAGTGAGCTGATCACCGAGCGGGAGATCGAGCTGATCGACCGTGCCGGTATCGACACGGTGCATATCCGTTCCGTGCTGACCTGCGAAACCGAAGACGGCGTGTGTGCCCATTGCTATGGCCGCGATCTGGCCCGTGGCACCCGGGTGAACATGGGTGAGGCTGTCGGCGTCATCGCCGCCCAGTCCATCGGTGAGCCGGGCACGCAGCTGACGATGCGTACCTTCCACATCGGCGGTGCGGCGCAGCGCGGTGCCGAGCAGAGCTTCATCGAAGCGACGCTCGACGCCAAGGTGATCGTGCGCAACCGCAACCTCGTTCTGAACAGCGAGGGTGTGCCGGTGGTGATGGGCCGTAACTGCGAGCTGGCTTTGCTGGACGAGCAGGGCCGCGAACGCGCCAAGCACCGCGTGCCCTATGGTGCCAAGCTGCACAAGGCGCTGGCGGTGGACGGTTCTTCCGTCCAACGCGGTGACCGTCTGGCAGAATGGGATCCGTACACCCTGCCGATCCTGACCGAACGCGAAGGTACGGTCACCTATGTCGATCTGGTGGAAGGCGTCTCTGTCCGCGAGGTGATGGACGAAGCGACGGGTATTTCCAGCAAGGTCGTGGTTGACTGGCGTCAGCAGCCGCGTGGTGCCGATCTGCGTCCGCGCGTCACCCTGCGCGATGAGACCGGCAACGTGATCACGCTGCCGAATGGCACCGAAGCCCGTTACTTCATGAGCGTCGACGCCATCCTGTCGGTGGAGAATGGCGCGAAGGTCCGGGCCGGTGACGTGCTGGCCCGTATCCCGCGTGAAAGCTCCAAGACGCGTGACATCACCGGCGGTCTGCCGCGTGTGGCCGAGCTGTTTGAAGCCCGTCGTCCGAAGGACTTCGCCATCATCGCGGAGATCGACGGCCGGGTGGAATTCGGCAAGGACTACAAGACCAAGCGCCGCATTGTCGTGAAGAGCGACGAGACGGGGGAAGAGCGCGAGTACCTGATCCCGAAGGGCAAGCATATTGCCGTTCAGGAGGGCGATTATGTCCAGAAGGGCGACAGCCTGATGGATGGCAGCCCGGTGCCGCATGACATCCTGTCGGTCATGGGCGTGGAAGCGCTGGCCAACTACCTGATCAATGAGATCCAGGACGTCTATCGTCTGCAGGGCGTGAAGATCAACGATAAGCATATCGAAGTGATCGTCCGCCAGATGCTGCAGAAGATTGAAGTCACGGATCCCGGCGATACCACGCTGCTGATCGGTGATCAGGTTGACCGCTTCGAGTACGAGGCGGAAAACCGCGCCGTGCAGAAGCGGATGGACGAGGGTGAACTGGATCTGCGCTTTGCCACCGGCAAGCCAGTTCTCCAGGGTATCACCAAGGCCAGCCTGCAGACCCGTTCCTTCATCTCCGCCGCGTCGTTCCAGGAAACCACCCGCGTCCTGACGGAAGCGGCGGTCCAGGGCAAGAGCGACAACCTGGAAGGCCTGAAGGAAAATGTGATCGTCGGTCGCCTGATCCCGGCTGGTACCGGTTCGGTGGTGAACCGCCTGAAGGCCATCGCCGCGGAGCGCGACCGTGCGCTCCAGGCGCTGGAAGATGGCGGCGATGCCCCGGCCCTGCCGCCGGAAGCCGCCGAGTAAGGATCGCTTCTATCGTTCTGGAAAGGGCCGCCCCGCAAAGGCGGCCCTTTTCTTTTGGGAACGGGGTGTTCCGGCTTGGCAGGGATGCCGCTGCCGACTACATAAGCCCGGTCACGGGAAGAGGGAGCGTCGGCGATGGCGTCGGTCTGGTCAGGTCGGTTGGGGTTGCTGTTCGCGGCACTGGCAGGGGCCGGTGCTGCCAGCGTGGTCGGCAGCGGCCTGCGTGCCCTGCCGGGCGTTGCGGCCATTGCGGCCGATCATCCCAACCTGCTGATTTTCGCACCCCTGCCAGTGGGGGCGCTGGTGGCCGTTGCGCATATTTTCTGGTTGCGCGGGCTGTTGGCCCGGCGTCCGGTTCAGCGCAATACGGTTCCGTCGGCAGCGCCCAGCCCCTCCGCCGCCGCCCCTGCTGGCAGCCTGCGGGCCCAGGTGGAGGCTGCCAAGGCGGCGGAGGGGGAGGCGCCTGCCCGCTGGGTGCCGGAAGAACGCAACTGACGGCCGACCCGATGAACCGTACCCAACTTGCCAACGCGCTGGACCGGATGGACCGGCTTTATCCCAATGTGCTGCGCCCGGATTACCGGGACGAGGTGTTGGGGCTGGGAGCCTCATTTCCGCCCCTGGTGCGGACGGCCAAGAAGCTGTCCGATCTGCTGCACCGGCTACGCGGCGTAAAGCTGGACGCGCTGACCGATGGCCAGGTGGAGGATATCCGTCATCTGCATGACGCTTTGCGTGTCGGCGGCCAGAAGCTGTTGGATGCCAAGGACTGGCCTTACGACAGCTGATTACAGCGCGAAATTCATCGCCACCGAAATGCGGATGCCGTCGCCATGATAGGGGGCGACGCTGTGCAGCAGCCAGGACGGAAAGATCACGATCAGCCCCGTCTCCGGCCATACCCGCTCGGCCAGACCGGCGGACAGGAAGCCCGGTGCATCCACCTTTACCGTGGGGGCGTACATGATGGGCAGGGCGCCGCGCGGGTCGCTCAGTTCCAGGCAGCCGCCCAAAGACTGGCCGCCATTGATGCCGCCATCATCGACATAGACCACCGCCGACCAGACGGCGCCGGGATGATAATGCGGCATGTTGCCATTGCCGCGCCGGTTGATATTGGCCCAGGCATTGACCCGCCAGGGCAGCGGGCGCTTTTCCAGCTTGCCGCCGTCGACAATGGTGGTCAGACGGTTGATCATCTCGGTCACGCCGTCAACCAAAGCTCCGCCGGCGGGGCCCGTCCAGGCGATGAAATCATCGTGGGATTGCCAGCCGCCATCATTGCTGTGCTGGATGCCGCCCGGATCGCTGTCCTCCCGCGCCAGGATGATCTCTCGCAAGCTTGCCAATAATCGGGAGTCCCGGCCAAGATTAGTAGTAACGAGCGGAGTGGCAAAAAGCGGTTTGATCTGCACGGACGGCGGGCTCCGACGAAAGGTGCCGCCATCATAATCCACGCTTGCCCGCGCTGGCAAACGGGCTCAGCCGCCGAAGAGCACCCGGTACATCAACCGCCCAGGTAACAGAGTGAAGCCGCCGGTGATCAGCAGGCCCAGAATATAAAGCAGGATCATGCCGCGCTTATGCTGGGCGATGCGCCCCTGGCGCGCTGCTATGATTGCCTTGATCAGGGCATAGAGCACAAAGATTGAAAGCAGGTGGATGGGGCTGAAGGGCCCGATCACACGCAGTTCGTGAATGGCGAAGGAGGACAGGGCCACCAGGGCCATGCCGGTTACCCAAAGATAACCGAGGCCGCGATGCAGGGGCGTGCCCTTGGGCATAGCGAACTGAACGGCCCCCAGCATGATTGCCAGGGCGGCCAGGACCGCATGTGCCTGAATGATTGGTGTGGCGGCGCTGAACGCCGCCCAACCCCCGTTCCCCATGTTACCCCCTGTGAGTGTCGTCCGGGCCGGCTTTGCGCCGGCCTGTTATTTCAAGGGGGTAACAGGAAACAGCTCGATAGGAAAGGCTCAGCCGACCCGGCTGCCCCACAGGTCATACTCGTCAGATTCATCAATCTTGACGCGCACCATGTCACCCGGCTTCAGATCGGTCTCGCCATTCAGGAAGACATTGCCGTCGATCTCCGGCGCGTCAGACCAGGAACGGCCGATGGCTCCATCCTCGTCCACCTCATCAATCAGCACATCCATGTCGCGGCCGACCTTGGCGGCGAAGCGCGCGGCGCTGATTTCCTGCTGGTGGGCCATCAGGCGGTTCCAGCGTTCCTCCTGCACCTCCGGTGGCACCGCACCGGGGATTTCATTGGCGGGCGCACCTGCCACCGGCTCGTACTTGAAGCAGCCCAGACGGTCGATCTGCGCCTCGGTCAGCCAGTCCAGCAGATACTGGAAATCCTGCTCCGTCTCGCCGGGGAATCCGACGATGAAGGTGGAACGCAGGGTCAGGTCGGGGCAGCCCTGGCGCCACATCTTGATCCGGTCCAGCACCTTGTCGGTATTGGCCGGGCGCTTCATGGCCTTCAGCACATTGGGGGCCGCGTGCTGGAAGGGGATGTCCAGATAGGGCAGCACCTTGCCGTCCGCCATCAGCCCGATCACCTCATCCACATGCGGATAGGGATAGACATAGTGCAGGCGGATCCAAGCGCCGAGATCGCCCAGCTCGCGCGCCAGATCGATGAACTTGGCGCGGACCTGGCGGCCCTTCCACTTGCTCTCGGCATAGCGGGTATCCATGCCATAGGCGGAGGTATCCTGGCTCACCACCAGGATTTCCTTCACCCCGGCCTTCACCAGCGCTTCAGCCTCCGCCAACACCATGTTGGCGGGACGGGAGACCAGATCACCCCGGATGGAGGGGATGATGCAGAAGGTGCAGCGATTGTTGCAGCCCTCGGAAATCTTCAAATACGCGTAATGGCGCGGGGTGAGGCGCAGACCCTGCGGCGGCACCACATCCAGGTAAGGATCGTGGCGGGGCGGCACCACATCATGCACCGCATTCACCACCTGCTCATACTGGTGGGGGCCGGTGACGGCCAGCACATTGGGGTGGTTCTGCCGGATCAGGCTCTCTTCCTTGCCCAGGCAGCCGGTGACGATGACCTTGCCATTTTCCTTGATGGCTTCCCCGATGGCTTCCAGGCTTTCGGCTTTGGCCGAGTCCAGAAAGCCACAGGTATTGACCAGCACCACATCCGCCCCGTCATAGGAGCCAGAAATCTCATACCCTTCCGAGCGCAGCTTGGTCAGGATGCGTTCACTGTCCACCAGCGCCTTGGGGCAGCCGAGCGAGACGATGCCCACCTTGGGGGCCGTGGGAAGGGAGATGGCAGGCTTGGTCATGGGGGTAGGTCCTTCGCGGGAAGGCGCCTATATAAGGCCAGACAGGCCGCACCGCCAGCCCATGCGCCGCATGACGGGCCGGCGGTGACAGCAAATGGCGCATGGGCCGGGCAGGACAGCGGCCCTCGCATGATATAGAATGGCTGACGTAACCGACCCTGCGGGGAGGCTCCCATGGTTCTGACAGCGCGGCATGATGGCGGACGGATGAGCGTGGCGGAATTCCTGGCCTGGAATGCCGGCGACGATCTCCGTTATGAACTGGTGGATGGTGTGCCGGTGGCGCAGTCAGCGCCGTCGTCCATTCATGGCGGGATTGTCGTCAATATCAGCGCGTCGCTGCGGCAGAGTTTGAATCAAGCCGGTCGTCCCTGCCGGGTGGAGGCAGGGGGAGCACTGAAGATCACGGGCCGCAGCAATGTGCGGGTGCCGGATGTGCTGGTTCGCTGCGGTTCTCGTCGGACGGGGGAGGGAACGCCCCTGCTGGCCGTTGAGGTGCTCTCCCCCGCCAATTCCGCCGATGAAATGGCGGCCAAGCGCGAGGATTACGCCCTCTGCGGCATCCGGGAGGTGCTGGAGGTCAGTCAGGAACGGGCTGCCGTCCATCTCTATAGCCATGAAGGCGGTGCCGGCTGGCGGCTGTTGAGCATTATCGGCCTGGAAAGCGCTGTGCGCCTGGACAGCGTCGATGCCGTGCTGGCGCTCGCCGATATTTATGAGGGTGTGTTCCCAGTGGAAGAGACGACGGCGGAGGGCTGAACCATGGCGGTCTCCATTAAAATCGATCCAGCGCCGCGGATGAGCGTTGAGGAATTCCTGGTCTGGGATTCCGGTGATGATCTTCGCTATGAACTGGTGGAGGGTGTCGTCGTTGCCCAGTCTGCGCCGGCCCGACCGCATGGCCGGCTGGTGGCCAACTTTAGCTACTCCCTGACCAGCCGCCTGCGCGCCGCCAAACGCCCCTGTGCGCCGGAAGCGGGATCGGTGCTGCGCATTGACCGGCGCTGGACGGTGCGCGCGCCCGATCTGCTGGTGCGCTGTGGGCCCAATGCGCGGGATGCCGATACGCCCGTGCTGGCGATTGAGGTGCTGTCCCCCTCCAACTCCGCGTCCGAGATGGCGCGCAAGCGCGATGATTACGCCTCGGTCGGCATCATGGAGGTTTTGGAGGTGGAGCAGGACCGGCCGGAGATTCGCATTCATCGCCGGGATGGTGACCGCTGGGTGATTGAAACCGCCCGCGGGCTGGAGGGGGTGCTGGCGCTGCCGAGTCTGGGGCTGGAGATGCCGCTGGCCGAACTTTATGCCGATATTCTGCCCGATGACGCCCCGCTGGATGCCACGGTGGACGCCTGAGCGACGTTCATCGCGGTCTGGCGGTCTTCCGCCCAGCCCTGCGGACTCCGGAGGGGGCCGTTGCGCGCTGAACGTGGCGGAAATCCAAGGGTCGTGCTTGACGGTCCCGTGACTCATCCATATAGTCCCGCAACCTATTTCGGGGGGGAAGGCAAGGTGTACCCATCGGGTACCCGGGTATGTCCCCCAGACCTGGCTTGATCCCTGTGCTGAGGGGCTGGCTGGCGCTAACCGGAACAGTCGATAGCCGCAACCGAGTCCTTGTTCGGACGGCGTATGAAAACGACCCCGCGCGGAGCCGTTGGTTTCGCAAGCGGGTATTTTTCGTCCGTCGTCACGAGTGCCGAATCAGGGAATTGCGCGTGGCCTGGATTGGAATTCGATTCCCCGGTGACGGGGACGACAGCAAGAGCGAAGGGCTTTCATGCCGACGATCAGTCAGTTGATCCGCAAGCCGCGGGCTCCGTTGGTGGCCCGGGACAAGGTGCCGGCCCTGCAGGAGTGCCCGCAGAAGCGTGGCGTCTGCACCCGTGTTTACACCACCACCCCGAAGAAGCCGAACTCGGCACTCCGTAAGGTCGCCCGCGTGCGCCTCACGAACGGCTACGAGGTCATCAGCTATATCCCCGGTGAAGGTCACAACCTCCAGGAACACTCGGTCGTCATGATCCGTGGTGGTCGTGTGAAGGATCTTCCCGGTGTGCGTTACCACATCATCCGCGGCACGCTCGATACTCAGGGCGTTAAGGACCGTAAGCAGCGTCGTTCCAAGTACGGCGCGAAGCGGCCCAAGTAAGGAGATCGAGTTATGTCCCGTCGTCGTAAAGCCGATAAGCGCGAAGTTCTGCCCGACGCCAAGTTTGGCGACATCGTGCTGACCAAGTTCATGAACTGCCTGATGTATGACGGCAAGAAGTCGGTGGCTGAGTCCATCGTCTATGGCGCCCTCGATCGCATCGAGCAGAAGGCCAAGCAGGATCCCCTGCAGCTGTTCCATGACGCCCTGAACAACGTCCGTCCGTACCTGGAAGTGCGTTCCCGCCGCGTTGGTGGTGCGACTTATCAGGTTCCGGTGGAAGTCCGTACCGACCGTGCGCAGGCCCTGGCGATCCGCTGGATCATCGGTGCTGCCCGCAACCGTTCGGAAAACACCATGACCGAGCGCCTGTCCGGTGAACTGCTCGACGCTGCCCAGCAGCGCGGCACCGCCGTGAAGAAGCGCGAAGACACCCACCGTATGGCAGAGGCCAACAAGGCCTTCTCGCACTACCGCTGGTAATGACGAGAGCCTGAAGGCGGATATCCCCGAATGCCCCGTTCCCACCCCATCGAACGCTATCGGAATATTGGCATTGCCGCGCATGTTGATGCCGGCAAGACCACGACGACCGAGCGTGTTCTCTTTTATACGGGGCGGTCCTATCGCATTGGCGAGGTCGATAACGGCACCGCCACGATGGACTGGATGGAGCAGGAGCGGGAGCGGGGAATCACCATCACCTCGGCGGCCACGACCTGTTTCTGGAAGGATCACCGCGTCAATATCATCGACACGCCGGGCCATGTCGACTTCATGATTGAGGTCGAGCGCAGCTTCCGTGTTCTTGATGGCGTGGTGGCTCTTTTTGATGCGGTGGCCGGCGTGGAGCCACAGTCGGAAACCGTGTGGCGGCAGGCGGACAAGTACCGCGTGCCGCGCATCTGCTTCATCAACAAGATGGACAGGGCGGGCGCCGATTTCCACGGCACGGTTGGTATGATCCGGGAGCGCCTGGGCGCCAACGCGATCGTGCTGCAACTGCCGTTGGGGGTGGAGCAGGGCTTCGCCGGTGTCATCGACCTCGTCGCCTTCAAGGCGGTGGTCTGGGATGATGACATGCTGGGGGCCCGGTTCCGGACCGTGGATGTTCCGGCCGATCTGCTGGAAGAGGCAAAGGCGCATCGCGCCCGCCTTGTCGAGCAGGCGGTGGAGATGGATGAAGCGGCGACCGACGCCTATCTCTCGGGTCAGGAACCCGACGAGGCCGGGCTGCGGGCGCTGATCCGCAGGGGCACGGTTGCCCAGCGGCTGGTGCCGGTCCTGTGTGGTTCTGCGTTCAAGAACAAGGGTGTTCAGCCGATGCTGGATGCCGTGGTGGATTATCTGCCCTCGCCGGTGGATGTCGCCGCTGTTCAGGGCGTGGGGCTGGACGGGGCCCTTGTCAGCCGTGCTGCCACCGATGAGGCGCCGTTCGCGGCGCTGGCCTTCAAGGTGATGGACGATCTGGTTGCCGGCACCTTGACCTTTGCCCGCATCTATTCCGGCAGCTTGCGCCAGGGGGCCGTCATGGCGAACCCCGGCAAACAGTCGGAAGAGAGCATCGGTCGCATGTTGCTGATGCATGCGAACAGCCGGGAAGAGATCGAAGAGGCCCATGCTGGCGACATTGTCGCCTTTGCGTCGCTGGAAGCGACCAGCACGGGCGATACGCTCTGCGATCCTGCCCATCCGATCCTGCTGGAACGGATGGAATTTCCCGAGCCGGTGATCGAAGTGGTGGTGGAGCCGCGCACCGACGCGGACCATGACCGGATGGCGGTGGCACTGGGTCGGCTGGCGGCGGAGGATCCGTCGTTCCGCGTCGGTCGTGATGCGGAAAGTGGTCAGGTGGCGTTGCGCGGCATGGGTGAACTCCATCTGGAGATCATCGTTGACCGGCTGCGTCGCGACTTCAAGGTGGATGCTTCTGTCGGCAAGCCCAAGGTGGCTTACCGGGAAGCGCTGACCCAGCGGGCCGAGGCGGACGTCACCCATAAGCGCCAGCTGGGTGTGACGGGACAGTTCGCCCGGTTGAAGCTGGTGGTGGAACCGACCCCGAAAGGGAGCGGCTTTGCGCTGGTGAACAAGGTACCGGCTGAACAGCTGCCAAAGGAATTCCTGCCCGGTATCCGGGCGGGTCTGGAGGCTGCCTTGTCGGGTGGTGCGGTGGCCGGTTATCCGGTCATGGATGTGCGGGTGGAACTGGTGGAAGCCGGTTGCCACGATGTTGACAGCTCGCTGCCGGCATTCGAGGCGGCGGCGCGGATGGCGATGCGCGAAGCCTTCGCCAGGGCGCGGCCGGTGTTGCTGGAACCGGTGATGAAGGTCGAGGTAACGACCCCGGAGGAATATCTGGGCGACATTATCGGTGACCTGAACAGCCGCCGGGGCCAGATTGCCGGAATCGATCAGCGGGGCAATGCCCATGTGATCGGGGCGGCAGTGCCGCTGGCGACGATGTTTGGTTATGTGAACACGCTGCGGTCCGTCAGCCAGGGGCGTGCCCAGTATACGATGCAGTTTGACCGTTACGAGCAGGCGCCCCAGGCGATTGCCGATGGAATCCGCGCCAAGGTGGCTTGAAGCCAACCGGCCGTAAACCGATTGAATAGAGGACGAGAAAATGGCGAAGGCAAAGTTTGAGCGGACGAAGCCGCACTGCAACATCGGCACGATCGGCCACGTTGACCACGGCAAGACGTCGCTGACCGCGGCGATCACCAAGGTTCTGGCCGAGAAGGGCGGCGCGACCTTCACCGCCTATGACCAGATCGACAAGGCTCCGGAAGAGAAGGCTCGTGGTATCACGATCTCGACCGCGCACGTTGAGTATGAGACGGACAACCGTCACTATGCGCACGTGGACTGCCCGGGCCACGCCGACTATGTGAAGAACATGATCACCGGTGCCGCCCAGATGGACGGCGCGATCCTGGTTTGCTCTGCCGCTGACGGCCCGATGCCGCAGACCCGCGAGCACATCCTGCTGGCCCGTCAGGTCGGCGTGCCGGCGCTGGTGGTGTTCCTGAACAAGATGGATCTGGCCGATCCGGATCTGGTGGAACTGGTCGAGCTGGAGCTGCGCGAGCTGCTGTCCTCCTACGGCTTCCCCGGCGATGACATTCCGATCGTTCCCGGCTCTGCCGTTTGCGCCCTGAACGACACGCAGCCGGAAATCGGCCGTGAAGCCGTTCTGAAGCTGATGGCCGAGGTTGACCGTTACATCCCGCAGCCGGATCGTCCGGTTGACCTGCCGTTCCTGATGCCGATCGAAGACGTGTTCTCGATCTCCGGCCGTGGCACCGTGGTGACCGGTCGCGTCGAGAAGGGCATCGTCAAGGTCGGTGAAGAAGTCGAAATCGTCGGTCTGAAGGACACGGTGAAGACGACGGTGACCGGCGTTGAAATGTTCCGCAAGCTGCTGGACCAGGGCCAGGCTGGCGATAACATCGGTGCGCTGCTGCGCGGCACGAAGCGTGAAGACGTTGAGCGTGGTCAGGTTCTGGCCAAGCCGGGCTCGATCAAGCCGCACACGGACTTCGAAGCCGAGACCTATATCCTGACCAAGGAAGAAGGCGGCCGTCACACCCCGTTCTTCGCCAACTACCGTCCGCAGTTCTACTTCCGTACGACGGACGTGACCGGTTCGGTGACCCTGCCGGAAGGCACGGAAATGGTGATGCCGGGCGACAATATCCGCTTCGCCGTGAAGCTGATCGCCCCGATCGCCATGGACGAAGGCCTGCGCTTCGCCATCCGTGAAGGCGGCCGTACCGTCGGCGCCGGCGTGGTGTCGAAGATCGTCAAGTAATACTGCGTCCCGATGGGCCCGTCCCATCGGGGCTTAGTACGGCGGCGTTGGCGACCGATCTTCCGTTCTTGGCTGTGATGGCTGGGGCGAAAGATTGGTCGCATGACGACGCATTACAGCAATGTGAAGGAGCCGGCCCGAAAGTGCTTGGGGCCGGCTCCTTCTTTGGGTATAAACCCTGCTCTTTTTGGGGTCTAGGACATGGACAATCAGAATATCCGGATCCGCCTGAAGGCGTTTGATCATCGCGTGCTCGACCAGAGCACCAGCGAGATCGTCAACACCGCAAAGCGGACCGGTGCGCGCGTCCGCGGTCCGATTCCGCTGCCCACGCAGCTGGAAAAGTTCACGGTCAACCGCAGCCCGCACATCGACAAGAAGTCGCGGGAGCAGTTCGAAATCCGCACCCACAAGCGCCTGCTCGACATCGTCGATCCGACGCCGCAGACCGTGGATGCGCTGATGAAGCTTGATCTGGCCGCCGGCGTCGACGTCGAGATCAAGCTGTAAGAGTTAAGTACCTGGTTTTGTGCGTACGGGACCTCTCCCGATCCTGAGGATGTCCCGAGTGAGGAGAAAACAGATGCGATCCGGATTGATCGCGCAGAAGGTCGGCATGACCCGCGTCTTCACCGATGAAGGCGAAAGCGTGCCGGTGACTGTGCTGAAGCTGGACCAGGTCCAGGTCGTCGCCCACAAGACGGAAGAGAAGGATGGCTACACCGCCCTCCAGCTCGGTGCCGTCAAGGCCAAGGTGAAGAACGTCGCCAAGGCCCAGCGTGAGGTGTTCGCCCGGGCCAAGGTCGAGCCGAAGAAGAAGCTCGTGGAATTCCGCGTCGAGCCCGCCAACCTGATCGAGGTTGGTGCTGAGCTGACCGCGGATCATTTCGTTGCCGGCCAGTTCGTCGACGTGCAGGGCACGACCCTCGGTAAGGGTTTTGCCGGCGGTATGAAGCGCTGGAATTTCGGTGGTCTGCGCGCGACCCACGGTGTGTCCGTGTCGCACCGCTCCATCGGTTCCACCGGTGGTCGCCAGGATCCCGGTAAGACCTTCAAGAACAAGAAGATGCCCGGTCACCTCGGTTCCGAGACCGTGACCGTGCAGAATCTGAAGGTCGTGTCGGTTGATGCCGAACGCGGTCTGATCCTGGTCAAGGGCGCTGTCCCGGGCCATGAGGGCGCTTTCGTCCTGGTCAAGGATGCCGTCAAGAAGAAGCTGCCCGAGGGCGTGCCGTTCCCCGGCGCTTTCCGTGCCCCGGCGGCCGAAGCTCCTGCGGCGCAGGAGGGCTGATAAATGAAGACGTCCGTTAAGAACCTGAATAACGAGACCGTTGGCGAGATCGAGCTGTCGGAAGACGTGTTCGGCCTGCCTTCTCGTCAGGACATCCTGGCGCGCATGGTGCTGTGGCAGCTCGCCAAGCGCCGCGCCGGTACGCACAAGACCAAGGGCATTTCCGACATTTCTGGCACCACGAAGAAGCCGTGGCGCCAGAAGGGCACCGGCCGTGCTCGTCAGGGCTCGCTGCGCTCGCCGCAGTTCCGTGGCGGTGCGCGCATTTTCGGGCCTGTCGTTCGTTCCCACGAACATGACATGACCAAGAAGGTCCGCAAGCTGGCGCTGAAGACCGCCCTGTCGGTCAAGGCTGCTGAAGGCAAGCTGGTCGTTCTGGAGAGCGCTGTTACCGAAACGCACAAGACCAAGGTGCTGTTCGGCCAGCTGCAGGCCCTGGGCCTGACCTCTGCTCTGATCATCGACGGTGCGAACCTGAACGAGCAGTTCACCCGCGCCGCTCGCAACATCCCGCACATCGATGTGCTGCCGGAGCAGGGCGCCAACGTGTACGACATTCTGCGCAAGGACGTTCTCGTCCTGACGCGTAATGCCGTCGAGCAGCTGGAGGCTCGCCTGAAATGAGCACTGCCAAGAAGACGATTGTCTCGGCCGAGCGCATGTACGATCTGATCGTCGCGCCCGTGATCACCGAGAAGGCCACCATGGGCTCCGAGCATAACCAGGTCACCTTCAAGGTGCGTCTGGATGCGAAGAAGCCGGAAATCAAGGCCGCGGTCGAAGGCCTGTTCAAGGTGAAGGTCACGGCGGTTAACACCGTTGTGGTCAAGGGGAAGACCAAGCGCTTCCGTGGGACGATCGGTCGCCGGTCGGACTACAAGAAGGCCGTGGTCACCCTCGCCGAGGGCAGCACGATCGACGTGACCACCGGGGTGTGAGGACAGAGCGATGGCACTGAAGACTTTCCGTCCCATTACGCCGAGCCTCCGCCAGCTGGTTATGGTGGATCGCTCCGAGCTGTACAAGGGCAAGCCCGTCAAGATGCTGACCGAGGGTCTTTCCTCCTCGGGCGGCCGTAACAACACGGGTCGTATCACCGCCCGCCGTATCGGCGGCGGTCACAAGCGCACCTACCGTATCGTCGACTTCAAGCGTCGCAAGTTCGACATGCCGGCGACGGTGGAGCGTCTGGAATACGATCCCAACCGTACTGGCTTCATCGCTCTGGTGAAGTACGAGGACGGCACGCTCTCCTATATTCTGGCGCCGCAGCGCCTGAAGGCTGGCGATGTGATCATCGCTGGTGAAAAGGTTGACGTGAAGCCCGGCAACGCCATGCCGCTGAAGAACATCCCCGTTGGCACGATCGTGCACAATGTGGAGCTCAAGGCGGGCAAGGGCGGTCAGCTGGCGCGTTCCGCCGGCACCTACCTGCAGCTGGTCGGTCGCGACCAGGGCTATGCTCAGCTGAAGCTGCCCTCGGGCGAGCTGCGCATGGTTCGCGGCGAGTGCATGGCCACGATCGGCGCCGTCTCCAACCCCGACCAGTCCAACGTGGTGATCGCCAAGGCTGGTCGTAACCGCTGGCTGGGTAAGCGTCCGTCGGTTCGTGGTGTTGCCATGAACCCGATCGATCACCCGCACGGTGGTGGTGAAGGCCGCACTTCCGGTGGTCGTCATCCGGTCACCCCCTGGGGCAAGCCGACTAAGGGCAAGAAGACGCGTCAGAACAAGGCCACGGATAAGCTCATTATCCGTCGTCGCGCTAAGTAAGGAGTGCTGCCGTGACTCGTTCCGTTTGGAAGGGGCCGTTCGTAGACGGCTACCTGTTGAAGAAGGCAGACAAGGCGCGTGCGTCCGGCCGCAACGAGATCATCAAGATCTGGTCGCGTCGTTCCACCATTCTGCCGCATTTCGTTGGTCTGACCTTTGGCGTCTACAATGGCCAGAAGTTCCTGCCGGTGCTGGTGACTGAGAATATGATCGGTCACAAGTTCGGTGAGTTCTCGCCGACCCGGACGTTCTATGGCCACGCGGCCGACAAGAAGGCGAAGAGGAAGTAATCATGGGCAAGCCTGCTGCAGAGCGGCGCCTCAGCGAGACTGAGGCCTCGGCGTTCGGCGGAATGATCCGCACGAGCCCGCAGAAGCTGAACCTGGTTGCACAGCTGATCCGTGGAAAGTCCGCTGGTGAAGCCGTCGCCCTTCTTACATTCTCCAAGCGCCGCATCGCCGGTGAGGTGAAGAAGGTTCTCCAGTCCGCTATCGCGAACGCCGAGAATAACCACCAGCTGGATGTTGATCGTCTTTTCGTCTCGCACGCTTCCGTGGGCAAGGCCCTGGTTATGAAGCGTTTCCATGCCCGCGCTCGCGGTCGTGGTGCTCGCGTCGAAAAGCTGTTCAGCAACCTGACCGTGATCGTTCGTGAGCGCGTCGAGGAGAAGGCCGGGGAGGCCGCTGAGTAATGGGTCAGAAAGTCAATCCGATCGGCCTTCGCGTCGGTATCAACCGCACCTGGGACAGCCGCTGGTTCGCTGATCGCGACTATGCCAAGCTGCTGCACCAGGATCTGCGTCTGCGCAAGTACCTGCAGGCTCGCCTGCAGGCTGCTGGTGTCAGCCGCGTGGTGATCGAGCGTCCGGCTAAGAAGGCCCGCGTGACCATCCACACCGCCCGTCCGGGCGTGGTGATCGGCAAGAAGGGCGCAGACATTGAAAAGCTGCGCTCCGAACTGTCGAAGATGGCCGGTTCCGAGGTGAATCTGAACATTGTCGAAATCCGCAAGCCGGAGCTCGATGCGCGTCTGATCGCCGAGAACATCGCTAGCCAGCTGGAACGCCGTGTGGCTTTCCGTCGCGCCATGAAGCGCGCCGTGCAGTCCGCCATGCGTCTGGGTGCCCAGGGTATTCGTATCAACTGCTCCGGCCGTCTGGGCGGGGCTGAGATTGCGCGTATCGAATGGTACCGTGAAGGCCGCGTGCCGCTGCACACGCTGCGCGCCGACATCGACTATGGTGTTGGTACCGCGATGACCACCTACGGCACCTGCGGTGTCAAGGTTTGGGTGTTCAAGGGCGAAGTCCTGGCTCACGATCCGATGGCGCAGGACAAGCGCGCCGCGGATCAGACCCCGGTCCGCTGAGACGTCCGGATACTGGCAGGGATATAGAGAAGGCTACATGCCATGCTGAGTCCGAAGCGTACTAAGTACCGCAAGGCGCACAAGGGCCGTATTCACGGCGCGTCCAAGGGCGGCACCACGCTGAATTTCGGCGCTTTCGGCTTGAAAGCTGTCGAGCCGGCGCGTATTACGGCACGTCAGATCGAATCTGCGCGTCGCGCCATTACCCGTCACCTGCGCCGTCAGGGCCGCGTGTGGATCCGGATTTTCCCGGATCTGCCCGTTTCGTCCAAGCCGGCGGAAGTGCGAATGGGTTCCGGTAAGGGTTCGCCCGAATTCTGGGCGGCCCGCGTTGCGCCGGGGCGTATCATGTTTGAACTCGACGGTGTGCCGGCGGATCTCGCCAAGCGCGCCTTCGAACTGGCCGCTGCAAAGCTGCCGATCAAGGTGCGTATGGTCACCCGTCTGGGTGAAGGGGGTGAGGCATGACGAAGGCTACCGACCTTCGGGCCAAGAGCGCGGACGAGCTGAACGATCAGCTCCTCTCGCTCAAGAAGGAACAGTTCAACCTGCGTTTCCAGAAGGCCTCTGGCCAGCTGGAGAACACGGCGCGGGTTCGTGAGGTGCGTCGCGATATCGCCCGCATCAAGACCATTCTCGGCCAGCAGACTGCGTCTGCTGCCGCCGCGTCCTAAGGGAGGGGTTACAAGATGCCCCGTCGCGTCCTGCAGGGTACCGTGGTGTCCGACAAGGCTGACAAGACCGTCACTGTACTGGTCGAGCGCCGCGTTATGCACCCCGTGTATAAGAAGTTCATCAAGCAGTCCAAGAAGTACGCCGCTCACGACGAGTCGAACAGCGTCAAGATCGGGGACACTGTCCAGATCGAAGAATGCCGTCCGATTTCCAAGTCCAAGCGGTGGACCGTGCTGGCGACTCCGGTCGCCGACAACGGCTGATTGAACCCGGCGGCTTCGGCCGCCGGTCTTCATTGGCCAAAACAGCTGAATACATAAGGAAGCCATTCCATGATTCAGATGCAAACCAACCTGGAGGTCGCCGACAATAGCGGCGCGCGCCGGGTGCAGTGCATCAAGGTGTTGGGCGGCGCAGGTCGTCGCTTCGCCGCCATCGGCGATGTTATCGTCGTGTCGGTGAAGGAAGCGATTCCGCGCGGCCGCGTGAAGAAGGGTGATGTGCATCGCGCCGTCATCGTTCGCACCGCCAAGGAACTGCGTCGTGAAGACGGTTCCGTCATCCGCTTCGACCGCAATGCTGCCGTGCTGATCAACAAGCAGGGTGAGCCGATCGGTACCCGTATCTTCGGGCCGGTCACTCGTGAGCTGCGCGGTAAGAAGTTCATGAAGATCATTTCGCTGGCGCCGGAGGTGCTCTGATGGCTGCGAAGATCCGCAAGAATGACCGTGTCGTTGTCATCGCTGGCAAGGACAAGGGCAAGACGGGCGAAGTCATCGAAGTGCTGCCGACCGAAGGTCGCGTCAAGGTGCGCGGTGTCAACCTGGTGAAGAAGCACCAGCGTCAGACCCCGATGCAGCAGGGCGGCATCGTCGAGATCGAAGCTGCGCTGGACGTGTCCAACGTTGCGCACATCGACCCGAAGACCAACAAGCCGACCCGCGTTGGCTTCCGGACCCTGGAGGACGGCCGCAAGGTTCGCTTCGCCAAGGCTTCCGGTGAAGTGATCGACCAGTGAGGCGCACAATGGCTGCCCGTCTGAAGGAACAGTACGATACGGTCATCCGGGCCAAGTTGAAGGCGGAGTTTAACTACGCCAACGACATGCAGATTCCGAGCCTGGAAAAGATCGTTATCAACATGGGTGTCGGCGAAGCCGCCGGCGACAGCAAGAAGGTGAACGCGGCTGCTGCTGAGCTGGCTGCGATCACCGGTCAGAAGCCCGTGATCACCAAGGCCCGCAAGTCCATCGCGCAGTTCAAGCTGCGTGAAGGCATGCCCATCGGTTGCAAGGTGACTCTGCGCCGTGACCGCATGTACGAGTTCCTGGACCGTCTGGTCACCATCGCGCTGCCCCGCGTCCGCGACTTCCGCGGTATCCCGGCGACCAGCTTCGATGGCCGGGGGAACTACGCCATGGGTCTGAAGGAACAGATCATTTTCCCGGAAATCGATTACGACAAGATCGATGAAATCCGTGGCATGGACATCATCTTCGTGACGACGGCTGAGACCGACAAGGAAGCCAAGGCTCTCCTGAAGGCTTTCCAGATGCCGTTCATCGGGGAGGCGGGGAATCATGGCTAAGAAGAGCTCTGTCGAAAAGAACAAGCGTCGCACCGAGCTGGCGGCGAAGCACCGCGAAAAGCGCGCCGCCCTCAAGGCGACCGCCCGCAACCGTGATCTGCCCGATGACGAGCGTTTCGCGGCCGTGCTGAAGCTGGCGCAGCTGCCCCGCAATGGCAGCCGCACCCGCATCCGGAACCGTTGCGAACTGACGGGGCGTCCGCGCGCCTTCTATCGCAAGTTCCGTCTCTGCCGCGTCGCCCTGCGTGATCTTGCCAGCAATGGCCAGATCCCGGGCATGACCAAGTCCAGCTGGTAAGGAGGGTCGGGTAATGAACCTGAGCGATCCCCTGGGCGATATGCTGACTCGTATTCGTAACGGTCAGAAAGCCCGCATGTCGGTCGTTAGCAGCCCGGCCTCCAAGCTCCGCACCAATGTGCTGGAAGTTTTGAAGCGCGAAGGCTACATCCGCGGTTATTCCGTTGAGGATGTGAAGCCCGGTGTGAGCAATCTTCGCATCGAGCTGAAGTACCACGAAGGCGAACCGGTCATTAAGGAAGTGCATCGCGTTTCCAAGCCGGGCCGCCGGATTTACTCCAAGATCGCCGATCTGCAGCGCGTGTATAACGGGCTGGGTATCGCGATCCTCTCGACGCCGCGCGGCGTCATGTCTGACAACGAGGCCCGCGCCGCCAATGTTGGCGGTGAAGTCCTCTGCAAGGTGTTCTAAGGAGCACGGCCATGTCGCGTATCGGAAAGCATCCGGTGCCGGTTCCGGCCGGGGTAACCGTTCAGGTCACCGGTCAGACTGTCACCGCCAAGGGTAAGCTGGGTCAGCTCAGCCTCATCCTTATCGACGAGATCGAAGCGAAGCTGGAGGATGGCAAGCTTGTCGTCGCTCCGCGCAACGAAACGGTTCGCGCTCGTCAAAATTGGGCCACCGCCCGCACCAACCTTGCCAATCTGGTGACCGGTGTGGAAAAGGGCTTCACCAAGAATCTCGAAATCACCGGCGTCGGCTACAAGGCCGCCGTTGCTGGTTCGGAGCTGGTGTTGAACTTGGGCTTCAGCCACGACATCCGTTACCCGATTCCCGCGGGTATCACGATGAAGTGCGAGAAGCCCACCTCCATCTCGATCTCTGGTGCTGACAAGCAGCAGGTGGGTCAGATCGCTGCGGAGATCCGTTCTTATCGTCCGCCTGAGCCCTACAAGGGCAAGGGTGTGAAGTATGAGAACGAGATCATCGTCCGCAAAGAAGGCAAGAAGAAGTAAGGCGGTCGTCGATGAGCAAGCAACAGGATCTCAACCAGCGTCGCAAGGCGCGGGTGCGCACCCGGATCCGCAAGTTCGCGGGTGGTCGCGTTCGTCTCTCGGTCTTCCGGTCGAGCCAGCACATCTATGCCCAGATCATCGACGACACGGCGGGCCATACGCTCGCCGCTGCCTCGACCCTGGACAAGGATCTCCGCGACGCCCTCAAGACCGGCGCGGACATCGAAGCGGCCAAGGCCGTCGGCAAGCTGATTGCCGAACGCGCCCTGGCGAAGGGTGTGAGCGCCGTCGTGTTCGATCGCGGTCAGTATCTGTTTCACGGTCGTGTGAAGGCTTTGGCCGACGCCGCCCGCGAAGCCGGCCTGCAGTTCTAAGGGGGTAGCAATGGCTCGTAATGAGAACAGCGCGGCCGGCGGCGAGGGTGAGCGGCGGAACCGCGATCGCGGCGAACGCCGCGACCGTGGTGAAAACCGCGATCGTCGTGAGGAGCGCGAAGGCGACGATCTCGTCGAGAAACTCGTCGGGATCAATCGCGTCGCCAAGGTGGTGAAGGGTGGTCGTCGCTTCGGCTTTGCCGCCATCGTCGTTGTCGGTGACGCCAAGGGTCGCGTCGGCGTCGGCTCGGGCAAGGCCCGTGAAGTGCCGGAAGCCATCCGCAAGGCCACCGATCAGGCCAAGCGGTCGATGATCCGCGTGCCGCTGCGCGAAGGCCGCACGCTGCATCACGATGTGTACGGTCACTTCGGTGCCGGCAAGGTCGTGCTGCGTGCAGCCCCGCCGGGTACCGGTATCATCGCCGGTGGCCCGATGCGCGCCATCTTCGAAGCCCTGGGCGTCGCGGACGTGGTGACCAAGTCGGTCGGCACTTCCAACCCGCACAACATGATCAAGGCGACCTTCGACGCCCTGGCGCAGTGCGTCAGCCCGCGTGCTGTGGCCGCCCGTCGTGGCCGTCGCGTTTCCGATATTCTCGGCAAGCGCGAAGGTGAGAAGGAGGCCGCGTAAATGGCTGACAAGTCCACCATCGTCGTGACCCAGATCGGTAGCCCGATCGGTCGCCAGGGCGACCAGCGCGCCACCCTGATCGGCCTGGGTCTGAACAAGCTGAACCGCACCCGCGAGCTGGAGGATACCCCCTCCGTCCGCGGGATGATCAACAAGGTTCGGCACCTCGTGCGCGTCGAGGAGGCCTCGTAAGAGGCTTCCCCGATACGGCTTGAAGGATAGACACCATGAAGCTCAACGAAATCCGCGAAAACGAAGGCGCCCGCAAGGGTCGCATGCGTATCGGTCGCGGCATCGGCTCTGGCAAGGGCAAGACCGGTGGCCGTGGCGTTAAGGGTCAGAAGTCCCGTACGGGCGTCTCGATCAAGGGCTTCGAAGGCGGCCAGATGCCCCTGCATCGCCGTCTGCCGAAGCGCGGTTTCTCGAACGTCCCGTTCGCCAAGGACTACGCTGTGGTCAATGTCGGCGCCGTGCAGAAGGCCATTGATGATGGTCGCCTGAACGCCGCCGAGACGATCACCGCCGACGTGCTGGTTGCGGCCGGTCTGGCCCGCGCCGCCCGTGATGGCGTGCGTCTGCTGAACAAGGGCACGATCACTGCCAAGGCCACGTTTGACGTGGCCGGTGCTTCGGCCGGCGCCATTGCCGCCGTCGAAGCCGCCGGTGGCAGCGTGAAGGTCGCGGTGGCGGAAGAAGCCACTGAGGCCTGATCGGCGTCAGGTTCGATGTTGGAGCAGGGCTCCGGGGCAACCCGGGGCCTTGTTTCATTTGGGCTATGCGCATGTCCTATGCGCCCGGTACCATGCGACCATGGTACCGGGTGGCGCTTGTCGCATTGACCCCCGGGCCAAATATGGTTAAGCGGTTAAGGGTATGGCGGTGGCATGTTCTGGGGCTGGCGGGCGTGACGCAACGCGCGCTTAATGCCTCGCCATGTCACTTTCATGTTGACCGCGACGCGCTGGCCCTGTTCAAAGCCATGTTTAAGAGTGGCCGGATGTGCCGGCCGGGTGTGCGACTTCAAGGGGCCTTTCATGGCATCAGCTGCCGAGCAACTTGCCGCCAATATCAATTTCGGTGCTTTTTCCAAGGCCACCGAATTGAAGAAGCGGATTTGGTTCACCCTGGGGGCGTTGATCGTCTACCGGCTGGGAACCTATATCCCGCTGCCGGGCATCAATAGCGGCGCCTTTTCCAGCTTCTTCGCCAATCAGGCGGGCGGCATCCTGGGCATGTTCAATATGTTCGCCGGCGGTGCTGTCGAACGTATGAGCATCTTTGCGCTCAACATTATGCCCTATATCTCCGCCTCGATCATCATCCAGCTGATGACGGCGGTGTCGCCGACGCTGGAGACCTTGAAGAAGGAAGGCGAATCGGGCCGCAAGAAGATCAACCAATATACCCGCTATCTGACCGTGGTGCTGGCCCTGGTGCAGTCCTATGGGCTGGCGTTGGGGCTGGAGGGCATGAATCAGGCCGGTGGATCGGTGGTGATTGATCCCGGCTGGTTCTTCCGCATCTCCACCGTGTTGACCATGGTGGGCGGCACGATGTTCCTGATGTGGCTGGGTGAGCAGATCACGGCACGTGGTGTTGGTAACGGTATTTCGCTGATCATTTTTGCCGGTATCGTGGCGGCGTTGCCGCGCGCCTTCGCGCAGATTCTGGAGCTGGGCCGCACCGGCGCCATGAGCAGCTGGTTCATCATCGCCATGCTGGTGCTGGCGGTGATTGTGATTACCGGTATCGTCTTCTTCGAACGTGCGCAGCGCCGCCTGATCGTGCAGTACCCGAAGCGCCAGGTCGGTAACAAGATGTTCGGCGGCGAGGCTTCGCATCTGCCGCTGAAGCTGAACAC
The DNA here is from genome assembly GCF_027568365.1 of Niveispirillum sp. BGYR6. NCBI lineage: Bacteria > Pseudomonadati > Pseudomonadota > Alphaproteobacteria > Rhodospirillales > Azospirillaceae > Niveispirillum > Niveispirillum sp. BGYR6. The sequence goes on from NZ_JANLNL010000004.1 coordinate 309,127, forward strand.
AGCTGGCGTCATTCCGCCGATCTTTGCCTCGTCGCTGCTGCTGCTGCCGCTGACCATGGTGGGCTTCTCCGGTGCCAATGCGGGTACCGGTAATGGCTCCTGGTGGTCGACAGCGCTGGAGATGGTGACGCGGCATGTGGCGCATGGCACGCCGCTTTACATGCTGCTGTATACTGCGCTGATCGTGTTTTTCAGCTTCTTCTATACCGCCATTGTCTTCAATCCGACCGAGACGGCCGAGAACCTGAAGAAATATGGCGGGTTCATTCCGGGCATTCGGCCCGGCAAGAACACGGCCGACTATCTGGACTTTGTGCTGACGCGTCTGACGGTGATTGGGGCTGCCTATATCACGGTCGTCTGTCTGTTGCCGGAAATCCTGATGGCAGAATATGGCGCCGCCTTCTATTTCGGCGGTACCTCTCTGCTGATCCTGGTGACGGTGACGATGGATACCGTGGCCCAGGTTCATTCCCATCTGCTGGCGCATCAGTATGAAGGCCTGATCAAGAAGGCCAAGCTGCGTGGGAGACGTGGATGAATCTGATCCTGTTGGGGCCGCCGGGGGCCGGTAAGGGGACGCAGTCCCAACGCCTGGAAAAGAAGTACGGCACCATCCAACTGTCCACCGGGGACATGCTGCGCGCCGCTGTGCGCAGCGGTTCCGCGCTGGGCCAGCGGGCCGACGCCATCATGAAGGCCGGGCAACTGGTGCCGGACGAGGTGATGATCCAGATGATCTCCGAGCGGATCGATCAGCCGGATTGCGCCAAGGGCTTTATCCTGGATGGTTTTCCGCGCACCGTGCCGCAGGCACAGGCGCTGGACATCATGTTGGAAGAAAAGGGCCTGAAGCTGGATCACGTGATCGAGATGAAGGTGGATGGTCCGGCCCTGGTCACCCGCGTCACCGGCCGCTTCACCTGTGCCAAGTGTGGCACCGGCTATCATGATACGTTCCACCCAACCAAGGTGGCCGGTGTCTGCGATAATTGCGGCTCTACCGAGTTCACCCGCCGCGCGGATGACAATGCCGAAACCTTCGGCAAGCGTCTGGCAGCCTATGAGCGTGATACGGCGCCCATCCTGCCTTATTACCGTGAGCGCGGTGTGTTGCAGCAGGTGGACGGCATGGCGGAGATCGATGAGGTCACCCGCCAGCTGGAAGCCATCATCGGCTGAGCATTGGGCGATATCTGAAAGTCAGGGGGCGGGCCGTCAGGTGCCGCCCCTTTGCTTTGGGGGGGGAGGGTGGCGAAGGTCGCATGGGTCGCCCTGGCGTGCGGCTTGACAGGGGCCAAGGTCTGCCTATACTGCGCGCCTTCAATCCGTCACAGGATTGGATATGCATGATGAACGCCGTTCCAGGGCTGATGCCCGGGGTCGGTGTTTTTTCATGCATAGGCATTTGAAGACCCCGGTTCGCCGGGACTTCTTCGGATGAGATGTCCCGAAGCCTCCTGATCGCCCCGCCACGGGTGACGGGCATGGCAGGCGGGATGTGGACGAAGACGGTGCGGCAGTCGCCGCACCATAACGAGGAGAAGACACGTGGCGCGTATCGCTGGCGTGAACATCCCCACCGCGAAGCGTGTGGTGATCGCCCTTCAGTACATCCATGGCATTGGCCCGAAGTTCGCAAGCGAGATTTGCGAAAAGATCGGGATCCCGGCCGAACGTCGCGTCAACCAGTTGACCGACGATGAAGTTCTGCGCATCCGCGAAACCATCGACGCCGACTATCGCGTGGAAGGCGACCTGCGCCGCGAAACCGCGATGAACATCAAGCGTTTGATGGACATGGCCTGCTATCGCGGCCTGCGTCACCGTAAGGGCCTGCCGGTCCGTGGTCAGCGCACGCACACCAACGCCCGTACCCGCAAGGGTCCGGCGAAGCCGATCGCCGGCAAGAAGAAGTAAGACGGGAGACCAGATAAATGGCAAAGCCCAACGCCGCTGCTCGTCTCCGTCGTCGCGAGCGCAAGAACATCACCTCTGGCGTCGCTCACGTGAACGCCAGCTTCAACAACACCATGATCACCATCACCGACGCGCAGGGCAACACCATTGCCTGGTCGTCGTCGGGCACTATGGGCTTCAAGGGTTCGCGTAAGTCGACGCCCTATGCCGCCCAGATGGCTGCCGAGGACGCTGGCCGCAAGGCTCAGGAACACGGCATGAAGACGCTGGAAGTGGAAGTCAAGGGTCCGGGTTCGGGCCGTGAATCCGCTCTGCGCGCGCTGCAGTCGATCGGTTTCCAGATCACGTCCATCCGTGACGTGACTCCGATCCCGCACAACGGCGTTCGTCCGCCGAAGAAGCGCCGCGTCTGATCCAGACCGAGGCATTCCGGCACCCGCACCGTTCGGGAAAGGTGGGCGCACGCCATCCCGCCCACCCACGCATTGAACGGTTGGCCCCATCTGCGAAAGCCGTTGGGGCCGTGGTGTGCCGGAATGTTGCTTTGACCCGATGGCAAGAGGCATAGCCGTGATCCAGAAGAATTGGCAGACTCTCGAAAAGCCGAACAAGTTGGAAATCACGCCGGGTAACGACCCGAAGCGTGAAGCCGTGATCGTCGCCGGCCCGCTGGAGCGGGGCTTTGGCCTGACGCTCGGTAATTCCCTGCGTCGCGTTCTGCTCTCCTCGCTGCAGGGCGCTGCCGTCACCTCGATCCATATCGATGGTGTGCTGCACGAATTCTCCTCGATCCCGGGCGTCCGTGAAGACGTCACCGACATCGTCCTGAACATCAAGGCGATGGCCCTGAAGATGGGCGCCGAAGGCCCGCGCCGGATGCGGCTGCGCGCTGAAGGCCCGTGCAACGTTGTTGCCGGCATGATCGATACCGGTGCCGATATCGAGGTGCTGGATCCCGATCACCTGATCTGCACGCTGGATGCCGGCGCGCGTCTGAACATGGAATTGACGGTTCATTCCGGTAAGGGCTATGTCCCGGCCGCCATGAACCGTCCGGAAGATGCCCCCATCGGTCTGATCCCGGTGGACAGCATTTTCTCCCCCGTCACCAAGGTCGCCTACAAGGTGGAAAACACCCGCGTTGGCCAGACCACGGACTATGACAAGCTGCTGCTGACCGTTGAGACCAACGGCGCCGTCACGCCGGAAGATGCGGTGGCCATTGCCGCCCGTATCCTGCAGGACCAGCTGCAGATGTTCATCAATTTTGAGGAACCCCAGGCAGCGGTGGCCGAGTCGAAGGCGGACGAAATCCCCTTCAACAAGAATCTGCTGCGCAAGGTGGACGAGCTGGAACTGTCGGTTCGCTCGGCCAACTGCCTCAAGAACGACAATATCGTCTATATCGGCGATCTGGTGCAGAAGACCGAGGCGGAGATGCTCCGTACCCCGAACTTCGGCCGCAAGTCGCTGAACGAGATCAAGGAAGTGCTGGCCCAGATGGGTCTGCATCTCGGCATGGAAATCCCGAACTGGCCGCCCGAGAATATCGAGGATCTGGCCAAGCGTCTGGAAGAGCCGTACTGAGCTTGATTTTACGGGCGGAGCCTTCTAGGTTCCGCCCCCTGTTTTACCCAGGGCATTCCGCCCACCCCCGCCGTACTGGCCCGACAGGGTACCGGCGTCTGCGGGGATCGCCATCGGTTCCGCCCAGCGGGGCCACGCTATGCAAGGAGAGCACCCATGCGTCACGGTATGTCCGGGCGTAAGTTCAGCCGCACCACCTCCCACCGTCTCGCCATGTTCTCCAACATGGCCAACGCCCTGATCAAGCACGAGCAGATCAAGACCACCCTGCCGAAGGCGAAGGATCTGCGTCCGATCGTCGAAAAGCTGATCACGCTCGGCAAGAAGGGCGGCCTCGCCAACAAGCGTCTGGCCTATGCCGAGCTGCGCGACAACGCCATTGTGGACAAGCTGTTCACCGTGATCGCTGAGCGCTACAAGGACCGCAACGGTGGTTACACCCGCGTTCTGAAGGCCGGCTTCCGTTATGGCGACAACGCCCCGATGGCCGTCATCGAGCTGGTTGACCGCGATCAGGCCGCCAAGGGCCTGGATAGCGGCCCGGTGCTGGTGAAGGACGAGGACGGCGAAGAAGCCGCCGTCTGATCGGTTCTTTCAGGTCCGTATGACAGAAACCCGCCGGGGCAACCCGGCGGGTTTTTGTTTGTGCGCGGCGGATGCAGCACCGCCTGTCGGTCAATGCTGATCATGCCTGTCAAACGCCCTGCAAGGGCGTAGGATGTTGATGCAGACCAAGAAACCAGGCTTGAGGAAATCGCCATGATCGACCTGTACACCGCCGCCACGCCCAACGGCTATAAGGTCTCCTGCACGCTGGAAGAGTTGGGCCTGTCCTACAATGTGCATGTGCTGGCGCTGGCCAAGGGGGAGCAGAAGGAGCCTTGGTTCCTGGCCATGAATCCCAATGGCCGCATCCCGGTGATTGTCGATCGGGCGGAGGATTTTACCGTCTTCGAATCGGGCGCGATCATGGTCTATCTGGCGGAAAAGACCGGCCGGTTGCTGCCGGCCGACGCCAAGGGCCGCAGCCGGGTGCTGCAATGGCTGATGTTCCAGATGGGGGGCGTCGGCCCGATGATGGGGCAGGCCAATGTCTTCTACCGCTATTTTCCGGAAAAGATTGAACCGGCCATCCAGCGCTATCAGAACGAAACCAAGCGCTTGCTGACGGTGCTGGATGGGCATCTGGCGTCCCATGAATATCTGGCTGGTGATTTCTCCATCGCCGATATCGCCAACTGGTGCTGGGCGCGCACGCATGACTGGTCGGGTGTCGCCATCGATGACCTGCCGCATCTGACCCGCTGGATCAACCAGATCGCCGCCCGTCCCGGCTGTGCCGCCGGTCTGAATCAGCCGCCGCGCGTGGTCAGTGGGGAGGAACTGGTGAAGTCGGCCCAGACGATGATTGCGCGGTGAAAAATTTTATCGGAGCAGCGTAACCTTTTCCGGGTGGCGACGAATGACAGGGTGGGGCCGCTTCCGGTCCCACCGATCTGATCATCAAGGAGCCATCGCCATGAAGTCCGCCACCAGCCTGACCATCCTGTCCCTGGGCGCCGCCGTTGCCGGTGCGCTGTCGCTGGCCGCCATCAGCGTGCCGGCCCATGCTGAGGAAAAGGTCAAGTGCTACGGCATCGCCAAGGCCGGCGAGAATGATTGCGCCAACAAGGCGGCCGGTCATTCCTGTGCCACCGAGTCGAAGGTCAATTACAGCGGTCAGGACTTCAAGGCCGTCACCAAGGCCGCCTGCGAGGCCGAAGGCGGCAGCCTGACCCCGTTTGAGGGCACCAACCCCAAGAAGGCGGCCAAGTAAGCGAGACCGGCGGAACCAGCGCGCCATGCGGCCCGCCCCCAGCCACCGCCCCGAAGCCGTGCCGCTTGCGGCCGGCATCGGTCTGCGCCACGCCCATGTGCTGGATTTCCTGACGGCGCCGCAGGAGGTGTCGTGGCTGGAGGTGCATTCAGAGAATTATCTCTGCGCCGGAGGGCCGCGCCTGGCGCAACTGGAGCGTATCCGGGCCGATTACCCGCTCTCCTGTCACTCCGTCGCCCTGTCATTGGGGGCGGCGGAGGGGGTGTCGGCCGATCATCTGGCCCGGCTCCGCATCCTCTATGACCGGTTTCAACCGGGGCTGATTTCCGACCATCTGGCCTGGTGCGGGGTGGACGGGATGCACGCGCCGGACCTGCTGCCGTTGCCGCTGAATGGCGAAAGCCTGGAGGTGGTGGCGCGCAATGTCGAACGCGCGCAAGAGGGGCTGGGCCGCCGGCTGCTGGTGGAAAACCCCTCCCTCTATCTCCGCTTCCAGGCCGATGAGATGGATGAGGCGGATTTTCTGGCCGCACTGGCGGCACGCACCGGCTGCGGCCTGCTGCTGGATATCAATAATCTCTATGTCAGCTGCCAGAATCGCGGGCTGGACGCGGCCAGCCTGCTGGCGCGTTTTCCGGCGGCCGCTGTCGGTCAATATCATCTGGCTGGCCATGCCCGGATGATGATCGATGATGCCGTGCTGCTGGTGGATGACCATGGCTCCCCGGTATCCGATCCCGTCTGGGTGCTTTATGCCCAGGCGCTGCGGCTGATCGGCCCCCGGCCCACCCTGGTGGAATGGGATACGGACGTGCCGCCGCTGCCCGTGCTGCTGGGGGAGGCGGCTCAGGCTCAGGCGCTGCTGAGGGAGGCAGGGCCATGCTGAAACAGCTTCAGCAGGCCATGCTGGGGGCGGTCTATGGCGATGCGGCGGGCTTTGCCCGCGTCGCCGCCGGGCTGGCCCCGGCGACCGTTGATCCGGTGCGGGCCCTTTACCTGCACACGGCCACCGTCACCGCCGCGCTGACCGGCGTGCTGGCCCAGGCCTATCCGGCGGTTCATGCCGAGATGGGGGAGGCGGCGTTTGCCACCCTTACCACCCGCTTCCTGCGGGAACAGCCGCCCGCCTTGCCGGTGCTGTCCGCCTATGGTGCCGGATTCGCCGACCTGCTGCCACCCTCCCTGCAGGGGATGGCGCGGCTGGATTGGGCGGCGCATCAGGCCTATTTCGCCGCCGATGCCCAGACCCTGAGCCCGGCCGCCCTGGCGCTGATCCCGCCGGACCGGCTGGGGGGGCTGGATTTGCGGCCAGTGCCCTCCGTCAGCCTGCTGGCGGGGGTTGCCCCTGATCCCTGGCTGCCGCTTCGGCCAGACCTGGCCGTTGTGATTAACCCGTTCGAGTCGCCCCCCGCCGGGGCGCTGATCTGGCGCGGCCCTGATTTGCGGGTGGCGGCCTGCCCGGTGGATGGTGGGGTATTGACCCTGCTGACGGGCTTGGCGGCGGGGCAGGGGCTGTTGGCGGCGGCGGAGTCGGCCCTGGCCGCCGGGCTGCTGGACCTGCCGGCGGCACTGGCCTTTCTGCTGAACCAGGGTCTGCTGACCCAGCCGGAGGATGCGGCCCCATGATTGAACGATTATTCCGCTTTGTTATCGATCCCGGTCCCAGCCTGAGCCTGCCGGTGGTCAGCCGTTACGTTGCCGCAATAATCCTTGTCAGCGGCCGTGTCTGGCTGGGGTTGCCCTTCCTGAAAGCGGGGCTGCACCGGCTGGGCAGTTGGGATGCGCAATCCTTCCTGTTCACAGAAATCCATCCCGTCCCCTTCCTGTCGGCGGCCATTGCGGCCCCGCTGACCACCGGGGCGGAGCTGGTGCTGGGGGCCCTGCTGCTGCTGGGGCTGGCGGCACGGCTGGCCGCGGCGGGGTTGGGGGTGATGGCGGCCAGCCTGTTCTTTGTCATCGGCCGCACGGTTCAGGGCATGGAAAATGGTATTGCCGTTGCGGGGGAGCAGATTCCATGGATGATCATCGCTGTCGTTCTGATTGTGGCCGGTCCCGGCCTGCTGTCGCTGGATGCGTTCATCGCCCGGCGTTGGCGGCGGGCGGACAAGGCCAGCTGAGATGGGGGCAAGCCTTGCGACATATCCTGATCTCTACCGGCCTGGGGCTGGCACTCTGCCTTGGTTTGGGCTTCTCCGCCGCTGCGCAGACGGAACCGGCCAAACCCACCCCCAGCATGAGCGCGGCGGAGAAAACCGCCAAGCAGCAGGCTTACGAGGAGGCGGAACGGCTCTGCCGTGCCATCAAGGACCAGGACAAGTTCAACGAATGCCTGGACCTCTATTTCCTGGATGCCAAGAAGTTCAAGGCGTTCCTGGACGAGCACGGGGTGAAGGACACCAAGCCGCCGCAGAACTGACCCCGCCCTTGCGCGCGTCAAGCGTCAGCCGCGAGGCGATGGAGGAAGGCGAACTGGCCGCCCTGCTGGTGGCGGCGCAGGAGGGGGACCGGCGTGCCTATGCCACCTTCCTGAATGCGGTGCTGCCGCTGCTGCGCCGCATGGGCCGGGCCAAGCTGGCCAGCGCCGCCGATCTTGATGATTTCGTGCAGGATTGCCTGTTAAGCCTGCACCAGGCCCGCGCCACCTATCAGCCAGGGCGGCCGGTGCTGCCCTGGCTGCAGGCGATTGCCCGCAACCGCCTGTCCGATGCCCTGCGCCGCACCTATCGCCGCCGCGATGTGGAGGCCCAGGGCCATGATCCGGAGTTGCTGGAAAACGTGCCGCAACCCGCCGTCGAGGAGGGGGAGGGACGGGAGCTTGCCCCCTTGCTGGCGCAATTGCCGGATCGGCAGCGCGCTGCCCTGGATATGCTGAAAATACGGGGGATGAGCCTGCGCGACGCCTCGGCCGAAAGCGGCATCAGTGTCGGGGCCTTGAAGGTGGCGGTGCATCGCGGCATTGCCAGCCTGCGCCAGATGCTGGGCCGGGAGAATGACCATGACTGATACCGCCCGCCTGATCGACCAGTTGGCCGCCCATGATGATGGTGTGCGCCGCTTGCCCCGCCCGCGCTGGCGCCTGTTGCGCTGGCTGTGCCTGTGCCTGCCGCTGGTGCTTTTGATGGTGGGGGTCGAGGGGGCGCGGCCCGATCTTGCGGCGGTGATCCGCCAACCGCTCTGGTTGGCGCAGCAGGGCTTGGCCCTGGGCACGGCGCTGGCGGCGGCCTATGCCGGCATCGCCTTCAGCGTGCCGGGGCGGGAACGGTGGGGCAAGCTGGTCTGGCTGCCGATTCTGGGATTCTGGTTGTCCGCCATCTGGGCCAGCCTGGGCCCGATGGGGGAAGCGATGGCCGTGACCGATTTTTCGGAAATCTTCTGCCCCTATTGTTTCCCGGTGATCAGCAGCGGCAGCGCCTGCCTGCTGGCCTGGGACATGCGCCGCGCGGCACCCATCGCACCGGTGCGGATGATGGGGCTGTTGCTGGTGGCGGGGGGCAGCCTGGCCTTGTTCGGCGAACGGCTGATCCATGACGGGTTTGAGGCACCCTTGCTGATGCTGGTGCAAATCCTGGCGATTCTGGCCGCCGGGCCGCTGCTGGCCCCGCTGGGACGCGCGGTTTTCCGCTGGAAGCGTGGTTGACCACATCATTGCCGTTCGGGCAGAACGGCACGCCTTTAGCGCAATGATATTCCCCTTTTGGCGGTAGCTGTTGCGATATGCTGCCGACATTCGTACTGTTGTCGGTAGTTTCATCGGCTGCCGGCCTGGACGTATTGTCGTGTCGGGCGGGCCCCCTCCCTCAGCATTGGTGTTTACTGCGAAATGGCGCTCCAACAGCGGCTTGATATTCGACAGTCCCAGTCGTTGGTGATGACGCCGCAGCTTCAGCAGGCCATTAAGCTGCTGCAGCTCTCCAATATGGAACTGGCCGATTTCGTCGATAAGGAACTGGAGCAGAATCCCCTGCTGGAACGGGCGGAAGGCGAATGGACCGATGCCGCCCCCGACGGTGTGGACCGGGAGGAGGCGCCGGCCCCCGTTCCGGAAGGACGGGTGGCCGACACGGTGGAACTGGCCACCAGCGACCGCATGGCATCGGACAGTGATGCCCCGCTGGATACGGATTTCGAGAATGTCTACACCAACAGTTCTGCTGCCGATCTGGATGGTGCGGGGCTGGGTTCGGGCGAACAGTTCGGCGACTGGTCGTCGCGCAGCGGCGGGTTTGAAGATGATGAGAGCGGGTTTGAGGCGACGCTGACCGAGCGGCCGAAGCTGCGCGACCATCTGGAAGAGCAGATCAAGATGGATCTGCCCGACCCGATGGACCGTCTGGTCGCCTATGCCCTGATGGATCATCTGGACGAAACTGGATATCTGGTCGCCGATCTGGCGGAAATTGCCAGCACGCTGGGCTGCGAACTGGCCCGGGTGGAGGCCGTGCTGGCTCGGCTGCAGCGCTGCGATCCGGCCGGCATTTTCGCCCGCACGCTCTCCGAATGCCTGGCCATCCAGTTGCGGGAAAAAAACCGGCTGGACCCCTGTATGCAGGCGCTGCTGGATCATCTGCCGCTGCTGGCCGCCCGCAACCTTCAGCAATTGCTGAAAGTGTGCGGCTGCGATGCCGAAGACCTCTCCGACATGGTGGCGGAGATCAAGGCGCTGAACCCCAAGCCGGCGCTTTCCTTTGATTTTGAGCCGGTACAGACGGTGGTGCCGGATATCCTGATGCGGGCGGCCCCCGGCGGCGGCTGGCTGGTGGAGCTGAATACGGAGACGCTGCCGCGCGTGCTGGTCAATCAGCGCTATCACAGCCGTGTGCTGGCCGGCGCCCGCAACAAACAGGAAAAGGAATATATCGCCGAACAGTTCCAGTCGGCCAGCTGGCTGGTGAAAAGCCTGCACCAGCGCGCCACCACCATCCTGAAGGTGGCGACGGAGATTGTGCGGCAACAGGACGCTTTCTTCCTGCACGGGCTGCAATTCATGAAGCCGTTGATTCTGCGCGATATCGCCGAAGCCATCGGAATGCATGAAAGCACGGTCAGCCGCGTGACCACCAACAAGTTCTTGTCCAGCCCGCGCGGCGTGTTTGAACTGAAATATTTCTTCACCTCCGCCATCCAGGGGGCGGACGGTCAGGCCGCGCATTCCGCAGAGGCGGTGCGCTTCCGCATCAAGGCTCTGATCGATGCGGAGAAGGCGGATGACACGCTTTCCGACGATAAAATTGTCGAAATTCTCCGTGCCGACGGGATCGACATTGCACGTCGGACCGTTGCAAAGTATCGTGAGGGTATGAAGATCCCCTCTTCAGTCCAGCGCCGTCGGGAGAAGGCCCTTGGGTTGTAGACCCTGCGCTGACCGTTCGAGGAAGACCCGTCCGTTGGATTTCTCCCGGTTCTGGATGCCGGTCCCGGATGGCGGTTCCCCGAAAACGGTTTACGCGCCCTGAAAGAACAGGTCGAATATGCAAGTCACCGTCAAAGGCAAGCAACTGGATGTGGGTGATGCTCTGCGGACCCATGTGAAGGATCAGCTGGCAACATTGGTGGGCAAATATTTCGGCAACCCTATGGAGGCGACTGTCATCCTTTCCAAGGATGCACATCTGTACAAGGCGGATATTCAGGTTCATGTCGGACGTGGCATCCTGTTGCAATCCAATGCCCAGGCGAATGAGCCCTACCCGGCCTTTGATGAGGCGGCGGACAAGGTGGCTAAGCGTCTGCGCCGCTACAAGCGTCGGTTGAAGGATCATCACGAGCGCCAGAACCTGGCGCAGCTGCCGGTGACGTCCGCGCGTAAATATATTCTGGAGGCCGACGGGGCCGATCACGAGGATTTTGAGGAGGAGACGGAGAGCACCGCCGAAGTCAATGGTCATCAGCCGATGGTCGTTGCGGAGATGGAAACCGCCATCGAAATGCTGACCGTCAGCGAAGCGGTGATGCGGATGGACCTTGCAGATTTGCCCGCTTTGATGTTCCGTAATCGGGCACACGGCGGTCTGAACATGATCTACCGCCGTCCGGATGGCAATGTCGGCTGGGTCGATCCCGCTGGCACCCCCGGACCCGTGAAGCAATAAGGTGATCTGTACCCCATGTCTGTTTCCTTGCGTTCCCATTCCCCTTCCCCGCAACAGACGTTTCCGGCAGCGATGAATGATCTATTGAAGCCGGAGGCGATCCTCCCGAACCTGAAGGCTGGCTCCAAAAAGCAGGCTTTGCAGGAACTGGCGAAGAAGGCGGCCGAACTGACCGGCCAGCATGAACGCGCCATTTTTGACGTGCTGGTGGAACGGGAGCGGCTGGGCACCACAGGCGTGGGCCGTGGCATCGGTATCCCACACGGCAAGTTGCCCGGCCTGTCCGGCGTGATGGCGATTTTCGCCCGGCTGGAAAAGCCGGTCGATTTTGAAGCCATCGACGAACAGCCGGTGGACCTGATCTGTCTGCTGCTGGCCCCGGAAGGGGCGGGGGCGGACCATCTGAAGGCGCTGGCCCGCGTGTCCCGCCTGCTGCGGGATCAGGTGCTCTGCGACAAGTTGCGCGGGGCCGAATCTGGCGATGCGCTTTACGCGGTGCTGGTCCAGACGGAGCACAGCAACGCGGCGTAAGCCGGGTTACGGTTGTTGAAAGAGAAGGGGCGGCATCCGCGCGGGTGCCGCCCTTTTTTTGTTTTGGGGGTGCGCGCAAGGCATTTCCATTACCCCGTCATCCCGGCGAAAGCCGGGACCCAGGGGCCACAAGGCCAACCATCAACACCGCGGTTGGCAGACGCTATCGAGAGGTAGGGAAAGCCGCCCCTGGGTCCCGGCTTTCGCCGGGATGACGGGGAAGGGTGAGTTGGCCTGCTACCCCCCTTACCGCCGCAGCAAGAACTCCCGTCCCACCTTCACCCGTTTCACCCCGTCATATTCGACGATATCGGCGGTGGCGTAGGTCTCCGACCATTTGTCGGGCAGATAGCTGCCGGTGCCGATAATGTCGATGGGGGCCAGGGCGTCGGCCATGACGCGGCATTTTTCCGGGGAAAAGCCGCTGCTGGCCACGATCTTCACCTTGGGGAATCCGGCCTGATCCAGCTTTTCCCGCATCCAGTGGATGGCGGCGGCGGAGACGCCGGCGCCGATCAGGTGGCGTTGCTCGCTTTCATCCCGATAGCCCCTGATGCTGTCGGGCGCATGGCGGTCCAGCACGGCATAGCTGGTGGGCGGGTCCAGCCCTTCCACGAAGCGCCCGCCCGGCGTGTCCAGCCGCAGGGCCAGATCGCCGCTGGCAGCCAGATCGGGGAAGCGGCGGCACACCTCCAGACTGTCACTCACCTCCCGCCCGAAATAATCCACCAGTACCGTCATCGGCTGTCCAGGGAAGGTTTCGTGATACATCTCCGCCGCGCGCACGGTTGACCCGGCATAGCCGATCAGGGCATGGGGCATGGTGCCCAGCCCCTGGTCACGCCCGAAATAATGCGCGGTGGCATCGGTGGCATTGCCGACAAAGCCCACCGCCCCATCACGCCGCCGGGCCCGGGCAGACCCGACCGACGCCGCATAGGCCATGATCTCCGCCATCTCCGTCCCGGCGCAATGGCGGGCATCCATGGCCAGGAAGGCCGCCTTGGGCAGGCCGGCGCACATCATATAGGCGTTATAGGCGGCGACACAGGCGGGGCCCAGCTTCATCAGGAACAGGGTTTCCAGTTCTGCCATCTGGCTGAACGGGCCGGTGATCCAGAGCATCGGTTCACCGGCCCCCACCCATTTCCCCTCTTCGTAATTCTGCTGAATCACCGGCGTGAAGCCGCGCGCGGCGGCCGTCTGCCGCAGCCAGTCCAGCGCCAGCCGGGGCGCGAACACCACCGGCCGGCGCATGAACACGGCATAGGTCACGCTCTGGTCGCCGAATTTCTCCACAATGGCGCGGGTGCGCTGGAAATAAACATCGGTCCAGCGGCTGACATCATCGGGGCCGGGCGGGGTGCTGGTCATCGGATTGGTTCCAGACATGGGATGATGGCGCGATCTTAGACCGCCGGAACCTGAACAGGCAAACAGGGCCTGCACCATGTGGCGTCAGATCGGCGGTTGTTCCAGAAATTTCAAGATCATGGCATGGGACTGGCTGTCGTTCAGCCGGGCGAAGCTGGCCACCAGCGTGCGGGTGAAATCCGTCACCGCCTTGGTGTCATAGACGGCCTGGATGCGCTGCAGGCTTTCCGGGCCATAGGGGGTAACCAGCGCGCCGATCAGGCAGCGGCGGGCCTGCCGGCGCACAGCGCCGGGTTGCAGGCCGGGCAGGGTCGGATCGTCGGGGGCCGTACGGCTTTCCCGGATGATCCTGTCCGCCACTGCCTTGCGGGCGGCACCATCCAGGGCTGCCACCGCATCCCGCCCCTGTTCGGTATAGAAAGTCAGCATCCGCGCCATGCGCAGGCCGGCCAGGGCCTGTTCGGCGGCCAGATCGGGAAAGGCCATTTGATCGGCCAGCGCTTCGACCCTTTCCATCGGCACCGATCCGTCAGCGGTCCGTTCGGCAATCCAGGCTTCCCGATCCCCGTAACCCTGGTGAAGCTGCCGGTGCAGCAGGTCGGCATGGTCGGCCAGATCATGGGTCAGCGGGATGGCCGGGGGGATCTCCACCGGCTTTGCCCGCAAAGGGGCCAAAGCTGCCTCCAGGGTGCTGGCACCGAAGAAGTTTGCGGCCAGATCGCCGATCGGGTCGCTGTCCACCGCTTCAGGATAGCGCCACAGGGTCGCCAGATGGGCCAGCAACCCCAGGCGCGGAATGCCGCTGAACAGGGGAACGGTCTGCGCCATCGCCAACAGCCTGTCGGTCAGCGTATCGCCATCCCCCTGCCGGATACAGCCCCCCAGCACCGGCAGGGTGAGCACCCCGGCGACAAAGGCGCGGCGGCTGGTGCGTGAAAGCCCCTTCATCAAATCGCCCATCCTTACAGCCTCACCTGATCCGGGGTCAGCGGGCGGGACCGTTCAGCGATCCACAGCAGGCTTTGCAAGGCGCGCGGTGCTTCCAGCCGCTCCCCGTCGGGACCGCCTGTGAAGAAGGGGCGGCCAAGCAAATCCTGGTGCAGCGCGTCCACCCGTGCGCGTATCTCCCGGCCATGATGGTGGATCGGCGGATCAACCAGCGTGGAAAGGTGGAAGCAGAGTTCCATCCAGCCTGCCGCCCGCCAGACATCCCCCGCATTGGCCGGCAGTGCTGCCAGCGGGGCCTGCAACAGTGCCTGACGGAGGGGTGCATAGTCTGCGGGCGGAAAGCTGTCCTCGGCATGATCGTGCACCGCCCGGCTGGTCAGAACCATCCGGGCATGGCCGTTGAGAAGCTGGGTCTGCATGATGAATGGCGACGGCGAAAAGATTTGCCCGTTCAGGGCCAGGATATCGGGCAGCAGGGCCACCAGATCGGGGGCCTGCCGCCAGCGCGGGTCTTCCGCCGCCGTTCCCAGCACGAAATGGAAATACCGGTTCCCGGTGACGGGTGGCAGCACCGCCCAGACCCGATCCAGCGCCCCGGCGCAGACCTGTCGCAGGGCTGGCCGCGTATCCAGCAGGGGCTGGATCGTTTCGGCCAGAGCGGCCACCACCAGACTGTCACTGACCAGGGCGAAGCAGGCGGCATTCAACTGGCCATGAAAGAGCCGGCTGGCCGCATCATCCCCCGTCAGCACCGCCAACCCCGGCGCCAGACGGGCAAAGTTCCGATAGGCGAGACAATAGGAGAGGGCATATTGCAGCAGATGGCTCTGCCATGCCGCTTCAACCGCCTTCATGCGGGCCGAGAAGGTCTCGCCCCCATCGCTGCCATTGTCCGCCGCCGCCATATGTCTGTCCCGAAGCCGCGCCCGCATCACCTGGGAAGATGACGCGGGCGCGGGGGGAATGGACAAATATTCTTCCGGGCTACCCCAGCGGGTCAGGCGTCAGGCCCGGATCACGTCTGCCAGCGGGCGGATATTCTTGCCATCGGGGAAGACATGGGCATCCAGCGCGCGGGTGGAGACGCCCAGATGGTCCTTCAGCACGGCTTTCAGCAGGGCGCGCATGTCGGTGGTGGGGGCAAGGTCGCGACCTTCATAGAGCTTGTCGTCGCGCAGGCCCGGCCATTTGCCCAGCATCCGACCGCCTTCAATGGCGCCACCGGCCAGCAGGGCCACGCCGGCCGTGCCATGATCGGTGCCGCCAGTGCCGTTGGGGCGCACGGTGCGGCCGAACTCCGTCACCACGGCGATGATACTCTTGCTCCATGCCTCGCCCAGACCTTCACGCAGCAGGCCCATCACCTCCGCCAGATCGGTCAGCGCGTTGGGCAGCCGGCCCTTGATGGAGCCCTGGCCGACATGGGTGTCCCAGCCCTGCATATCCATCACCGCCACGCGCGGGCCGGCGGGATCGGCCAGCATCCGGCCGGCGGTGGTGGCCATTAATTGCCGGTCCTTGGGCTTGGGCTGGCCGGCCGGCACGCCGCTGGCCATCTGCGCCATGTCGGCAATGCCCAGGCCCGACGACAAAGCCGGGCCCAGCACCTTGTCCTTCTGATAGATATCCATCACCCGGTTGAGGAAGTCGGTGGTCGGTTCCGGCAGGGGCGACGGCGCCCAACTGGCCACCGGTACCGCACCGCGCATCACCAGCGGCACGCCCTGGCCCAGCGCCAGACCTAAGCCCGTGCCATGGCCATGCACCTGATCCAGCGCCCGGTTCAGCCAGCCGGTCTTCTGCCCCGTCGGTTTGGCCCCGCCGCTTTCCAGCAGGTCCTGCGCATCGAAATGGCTGCGTTCCCGATAGGGCGTGGCGATGGCATGGACGGCCAGCAACTGCTTTTCCGCCCACCAGCCATGGATGGGCGCCAGGGCCGGGTGCAGGCCGAAATACCCGTCCAGGTCCAGCAACCCGTCGGGCTGGCCGGGTTCGGCCAGGGCCAGCTCGCCCCGAATGCTGCGATAATCCGGGTCGGCATAGGGGGCGATGGCCCCCAGCCCGTCCATGGCCCCGCGCAGCACGATCAGCACCAGCCGCTTGTCGGTGGCGGCATCGGCGAAGGCCACCTTCAGCGGGCTGGCGGCCAGCAGGCCGGTAACCAGACTGGCGCCCAGGAAATGACGGCGATGCATCCTTACCTCCGTTGAAAGGCGGGGGACGAAAGGGCCAGGGCCAAAGCCTCGGCGGGGGAGGGGGCGCGGGCCACCATCTGCACCAGTTCGGCATCGGCCAGATCGCCCAGCGTATCGGCCAGCAGCAGGCGGGCATCCACCCGCCCGCCGGCCCGCTGCCCCAGGGCCAGCGACCAGTCCACCCGGCGCACCACGGCATCCGGCCCGGCCCAGTCGGCGGCCCGGTCCGGCCAGCCGGCGGGGGAAGGCGCGGCAAAGGGCATCTGGCCCAGCAGGTTCAGGGCATTGACCACCTGCTTCTCATCCAGCGGCAGTTGGGTGGCGCGCAGGGCGGCGGTCAGAAAATCATTGGGGCTGCGCAGCTTGGCCAGCGGCTCCTCCCAGGCGGCATCCAGCCCCACCAGCGTGGCCGTCACCGCCCCCAGATCGCCGCCCGTCTCCCTGAACTTCCGTTCCAGGGCATTGACGGCAGAGGCCGGCGGATCATCGGCGATGAAATGCCGGGCCAGCTTCACCGCCACATGCTTGGCCGTGCCCTTGTGGTTGGCCATCATGGTGATGGCGGCCGGTGCCTCCGCCGCCCCTTCTTCCGGGAAGGTGCGACCCAACAGGGTTTTCGGTCCCGGTTCATGGGTGTCTGGATTGAAGAAGGCGGTACCATCGCCATCCTGCCGGTCGATGGTCCAGCCGGTCAGGATCAGGGCCAGCGCCCGCACATCATCCTGATCGTACCCGCCATGCACCCCCAGCGTGTGCAGCTCCAGCGCCTCCCGGCCCAGATTCTCATTCAGGCCGCGCTTGCGCTTCTGCCCGGCCTTGCTGTTGGGGCCGATGGATTGGGCATTATCCAGATAGACCAGCATGGCCGGATGCAGAATGGCGGCCCTGGCCATTTCTTCGAACCGGCCCAGCACATAGGGCCGGATCGCTTCATTTTCAAAGGCGATGGCCAGGGGGGCGACTTCGCCCCGCTGGGTGGAAACGGTGAAATGGTTGGACCAGAATTGGGTCAGCCGTTCGATCAGCGGCCTTTCGCTGCCGGCCGCCACCCGGGTGCGGATGGCGGCATCGCTGCGATAGGCCTCCTGCAAGGCTTTGCGACGGGCCATCGCCTCGTCGCTCTGGCCCAGCTTGCGCACGGCCAGCAGCTCGACCAAGCGGGGGGCACTGCCGGGATGATCCACAAAGCCGGCGGGCAGGCCGGGCGGCAGACCACCCAGCTGGGCCTGCACCCAGCCGCGTGGATCATCGCCGATCCGGGCAAGGTCACCCGGTGCGGCACCATAACCGAACCGGGCAGTGGCATGGGCCGCCAGTGCGGCCGATGCGGGACCAGTCATCACCATGGAACGATCCTCCAGTGGGGAACGCCGTGGCCCGGTTCCACGGAACCGGGCTATTCACCCGGTGGCGGGGGAGGGGGAGCATGAGGCGGCGGCGCAGCGCCCCCCGGCCCGCCCGGCGGGGGCGGGCGGGGAGGGCCATCGGGCCGGCCGTCGGGTCTGCCATCCCGCCCGCCTTTTGTCGGCGGTGGGGGCAGCGTGCCGTCGGCCTGGGCCTGCGCCATGGTTTCAATCAGGGTTTGATGGAACTTTTCCTGCGCGCGGCTAGTCTCTTCGCGGAATGTGGCAAAAGCCTGCTCGGCGGCTGTGACATCGAAGGGACGCGCGCGCAAAGCGTCATTGACGGCGCGACGGGCGGTGCGCATCGCCTCCATCCGCTCCTTCACTTCCGGCGTGCGGGGGGAGGAGCGCATGGCCTCCCGGATTCGCTCATGGATCGGGGGCGGCACGGCACCTAGCACCCGGTCGACGGGGCCTTCCGGTTCGCCGCGCAGCCAATGGCCCGCCCACAGGCCGGCCACCCCCAGATTGATGGAGACCGATAGCACCAGCGCCCCGGTCAGCAGAAGGGTGGACCGTTTCATTGTGCCTGCTCCGTATCGGCCGTGTCGTAATCGGCGGCCGCGTTCAGCATGGTGACCAGATTATCGCTGCTGGCCGTCTCCGTCCCCGACATCGGGGGCAGCATCTGGCCATAGCCCAGCACGAAGCCCAGCACGGCGGCGGTACTGGCCGTGGCCATGCCCATCGACCATTGCCGCCAGCTTGCCGCCATGCTGTGCCACAGCTCGGTCAGCAGACCGGGTGCAGCAAGCGGGCGGGGATGGGCCAGCGGCAGGGCCATGATGCGTTGGCGCAAATCGGCAGAGGCCGCTGCAACGGGCGGCAGATCGGGCAGACAGGCGGCCAGCAACTGCTCCGCCGCCAGCAGATCGATCAGCGACGGGTCGTCCGCCATGGCCCGTTCGGCGGTCAGGCGCCTGTCGGCCGGCCATTGCGAAAGATCCGCGCCGAACCGGTCGAGAAGGTTATGGAATTCCGTTTCGTTCATGGGTCCAATCCCCCTTCTCAACGTTCCGTGCCGGCCCTGGCGGGCCCGCCGCTGCCGCCTGTGGAACCCCAGGCGGCCAGCCGGTCCCGTAAGGACCGGCGGGCCCGCACCAGCAGGCTCTCAAAGGCTTTTACACTGATATCCATGGTTCGGGCGGCTTCCGCATTGGAAAGCCCGGCATCATAGGTCAAGGTCACGGCGGTGCGCAGCCGTTCCGGCAGTTCCGCCACGGCGGCCAGTACGGCCTTGCGGGTGCGCTGGCCAACCAGGGCCGTTTCGGCATCGGCGGTCGGATCGGGCGGATCGCCCGCCGCTTCCAACGCCAGCGGCTGTTGACGCCGTGTCCGGTCCAGGCACAGGTTGGTGGTGATGCGATAAAACCAGGTGGAAAAGCGGGCGGCACCGGGATCAAAACGATCGGCATGGCGCCAGAGCCGCAGGAAAGCCTCCTGCGCCACATCTTCCGCCTCTGCCCGGTTGTTCAGCACGCGCTGGGCGATGGTGATGGTGCGGTCCAGATGGCGGCCGACCAGGATGCCATAGGCGCGACGGTCACCAGCGGCGACCAGGGCCACCAGCGCTTCGTCACCCATCGCCTGCCGTTCGTCCCCGCTCTCCATCATCCCCCGCTGTTTGTCGCCCTGATCCATGCCGGCCGCTGCCGGCACCGCCCGTGTTCCGTTATCCGTCGGCTCGGGCGATGGCGGCAAGGGGTGTGCCCTGGCGGTGGCCGGCATGGTCATGGCCCACCGGATCAATCGTGCTTGTGACGGCGCGGGCCGTCCTTGCCGGGCCAGTCCGGCTTGAAGGCGGCGAATTCCTCTGCCGTAACATAGCCGTCCTTGTTGGTGTCCATCCTGTCGAACAGGGCGGCTTCGGCACGGGCACGCTCGGCTTCGCGGGCGGCTTCCATGGCGGCGGGGAAGTCAGCCTTGCTGATCTTGCCGGTGCCCTTCTTGTCCATCGCCTTGAAATGATCCATCCGCATGGCGGCGCGCTCGCTCTCGTCCAGCTTGCCGTCCTTGTTGGTATCATATTTGGCCAGCATCTCCTGACGCAGCGGGCCGGCAGCGCGATCCATCGGCCCCGGGGCACCCGGCGGCGGGGGCGGCGGTGCATCCTGGGCCTGAACGGCGACGGTGCCCAGCAACAGGCCGGCGGCGAGCGTGGTCCACAAAAGGGTACGGGAAGAGCTATGCATGGTTGCGATCTCCGAGTTCAGGAAAACGGGCGGTGGATCCCCACCGCCTGGTCCCGAGGCCGGACACGGCGCCATGCCGCCTCGTTCATTGCTGATACGGGGGCCGGGGCGCGACCCTGCATGGGAATTTTCCAAATTCCGGGACGCTCCCCCCGCTTTCTCCGCCCCAGCCGCATGGCGCGGGTGAAACAGGTCACACCCCTTCAGGATTGGGGATGCCCATCACGCGAATCGCCGTGCGCCCCATCGCCTTTAGTGGTAATAACGACATGTTAACAGCGGGCCGTAGGCTGCTCGCTCGGCTGGTCGATTGATTGGGGTTGGAAAAGGGGCGATGCCGCCGTCAGGGGAATCCAAGCTGAAGGGCGTCATTTACGGGCGTAGCCTTGATTTCCGGCCCGCGCCGCCGACGGCCGAGACATTGGGCAATCCCATCAAGCTGACGGATGTGGAGTATGTCCGCCTGCCGCAGAAGACATGGCGCGATCATGTGCGCCTGTTTCTGCAATCCAGCGGGCTCAGCACCATTCCCTTCACTGTGCGGCTGCGCTGGCAGGCGCATGACATGGTGGAATGGTTGCAGGCGGCCCTGCTGGGCAAGGGCCGGGCGCGCCGCGCCGCCATTGTGCATCCCGCCCAACTGATGCCGGCGATGGATTTCCTGATGGGGCTGCCGGCGGAACTGGATGTCGAACGCCGGATGATCCACACGCTGGTCGGTCGTGCCCTGATCGATTACCGTAAAAGAATCAGTGCCGGGCGCGAACGGCCGCTGCTGTTCGGCAAGGAAGCCTCCAACCATTTTCATGCCGGTTTCAAGGAACAACAGCTGCTGAGCAAGACCAGCAGCCCGAGTGAACAGTTCCACACCATCCAGCGTATCTATAACAGCTATTATTTTTTCCGGCTTTATTATATCTGCTCTATCATTTCGCGGGAGCCGCCGGAATCAGCGGCCAAGCTCTTTTCAAAATTCATGCGGGTGTCGTTCTTTCTCTCTACCATCCAGGATGATGGCAGTATCAGCGCCAAGCCGTCCTATCGCCAATTGCCGCCCAAGGAACATGTGGTGTTCCTGGCCAAGCGCGATGCCGCCTTGCAGGCGCGGCTGCGGGAGGATGAGGCGCTGCGGGCGGAATTGCAGAACCTGCTGCGCTATTTCCGCCCCTTGCGCTAAGCGTTCTTACGGCCCGGCCTGTGCCAGCCGCAGCGCCAGATCGCGCAGATATTTGCTGTCCTCGGCCGGTAGGCTGCCGCGCTCGGCCTGGGCCTTCATCTCCAGCAGGTCACCCCGGGTCATGTCAGACAGGGCGTAATCCCGCAGCAGCCGGTCGATCAACGCCGCATCGGTTTCGTCCACGTCCGGCGGGGCGGCGATGGCCGGGGACGGGGTGGGGGCGTCGGGCGGGATAGGCTGGTCGCTGCGCGCCCCGGCTGGCAGCAGCAGCCCGTCCCAGCCGAAGCCGGATTCGGCGACACGGGCATGGATGGTGCGGGCGGCGGCCAGCACCACCTGATCATCCTCGTCCCCCAGCCGGTTCAGCAGATCGATGAAATTCTCGCGGTCCATAAAGGGCATGGCGTTCTCTCCAAAGGGGGTGAACAGAAACGCCGGTCAGGGGGCGAACTGTTCCTTCAGGATGCGTTCTTCCAGGGCCAGTTCCGGATCAAACAGCAGGGTACTGGCAACCCCACGATCTTCATGGATCTCCACCCGCGCCACGTCGCGCACCTCGGTGAAATCGGCCACGGCGCTGACCGGCCGTTTGCTGGCTTCCATGACATCGAAACGAATTTTGGCGGTGTGGGGCAGCAGGGCGCCGCGCCAGCGGCGGGGCCGGAAGGCGCTGATCGGGGTCAGGGCCAGGATATCCGCCCCCAGTGGCAGAATCGGCCCATGGGCTGACAGGTTATAGGCGGTGCTGCCGGCCGGCGTGGAGACCAGGGCGCCATCGCAGGTCAGTTCCGCCAGCCGCTCCACCCCGTCCACGCTGATCCGCAGCTTGGCAGCCTGGCGGGTTTCGCGCAGCAGCGACACCTCGTTGAATGCCAGACCTTCCTGCACCTGCCCATCATTGCTGGTGGCCGTCATCCGCAGCGGGTGCAGGGTGACGCGCTGGGCGCGCAGCAGCCGGTTGGTCAGCCCATCCTCGCTGTAATCATTCAGCAGGAAGCCGACAGAGCCCCGGTTCATCCCATAAACAGGGGTGCCGCGGGCCAGGAAACGGTGCAGCGTTTCCAGCAGGAAGCCATCGCCTCCCAGGGCGACGATGATGCCGGCCTCTTCCGCTGGCACGCCGCCATAGCGGATAGCCAAGCGCTCCCGTGCGCTGCGGGCCTCCACCGTATCGGCAGCGACGAAGGCGAGGGGGACGGAACCAGGGGAGGCGGGGAAACCGGGCAAGGGCTTGTTTCCAACAAAAGCCGAATGGGGGCGTCACCTTATACCGCTTCGATGCCCCGGTCAGCCCCCGGTGACGCTCATATGCCGGCCCACGGCCGGGCCCCGCCGCCGGTCGATGATGAAATCATGTCCCTGGGGCTTGCGGGTGATGGCGTCACGGATGGCCTGAACCAGGGCGCCATCACCAGTCTCTGCCCGCAATGGGGTACGCAGGTCGGCCGCATCCTCCTGACCCAGGCACATGAACAGGGTGCCGGTGCAGGTGACCCGCACCCGGTTGCAGCTTTCGCAGAAATTGTGGCTGAGCGGGGTGATGAAACCGAGTCGCTGCCCGGTTTCCTGCACCGTGACATAGCGGGCGGGGCCGCCGGTACGGTGATTGCTGTCCAGCAGGGTCCAGCGTTTTTCCAGATCTGCCCGCACATCGCGCAGGGAGAGGAATTGTTCTTCCCGCACGGCCCCGCCGCCATTGCCGTCCATGTCGCCCAGCGGCATCACCTCGATCAGGGTCAGGTCAAATCCCTGCCGGCCGCACCAGACCAGCATCTCATCCAGTTCCCCGTCATTGATGCCCTTCAGGGCCACGGCATTGATCTTCACCGCCAGCCCGGCCTGGCGTGCGGCCTCCAGCCCCTCCATCACCTGGGCCAGCCGGCCCCAGCGGGTGATGGCCTGGAACCGCGCCGGGTCCAGCGTATCCAGGGAGACATTGATCCGGCGGACGCCGGCGGCGCGCAGTTCATCCGCATAGCGGGAAAGCTGGCTGCCATTGGTGGTCAGGGTCAATTCTTCCAGCGCGCCACTGGCCACATGCCGGCCCAGATTGCGCACCAGCTCCATGATATTGCGCCGGACCAGCGGTTCACCCCCCGTCAAACGCAGCCGCCGCGTGCCCAGGCGGATGAAGGCGGTGCAAAGCCGCTCCAGCTCCTCCAGCGACAGGATGTCGGCCTTGGGCAGGAAATGCATGTCTTCCGACATGCAATAGGTGCAGCGGAAATCGCAGCGGTCGGTGACGGAGACCCGCACATAGGTGATGGCCCGCCCGAACGGATCGATCAGGGGGGCGGGCACGGCAAAGGGCTGGCCATCGGCAAGCGGCATGGGACGGGGCAACTCCGGATGGGCGGGGGCGGGTTGGTGACAGCAGATATAGAGCCTTGGCCCCCGCGCTCCAAGGTGGCGTGCAGGGGTGTTGCTGTATCCACCCAACGGGGCGAAGCAGAAATGTCCCAGATCAATGCAGGGCCGGGTCGTCCTCGTCCACAACGGTCAGGGAGACGGTGGCGATATTGATCAGCAATTTTCCCGCATTTTCGAAATTGACTGTCACCCGGGGGCCGATGACGGACTGAATCTGGCCCAGCCCCCAGTCGGGCTGGCCCGGATGGCGGACAAAGGCGCCGGGTACCAGGGTATCATCCATCTGCTTTTTTCCTTCCTGTCAGGCGGTGATCTCAAGCTGACCGCCAACTGTCATGGAAATGATATGGTTATTTCGTAAACAAAAGATCAGGACGGGAGGCCGTTGATGGAGGCAATTTTCAGTGTCCGGGCGGTGGAGCTTCTCTGCTCCCGGCTGTGCCATGACCTGATCGGCCCGGTCGGCGCCATCAATAATGGGGTGGAACTGATCGAGGAAGGGGATGGTGGTGAGGCGATGGGGGAGGCCCTGGACCTTGTTGCCGACAGCGCCCGCACGGCCGCGCGCCGTCTGGCCCTGTTCCGGCTGGCGCTGGGCGCCGGGTCGGGCGGCGGTGTGCTGCCCATCCCCGGCACGCGGGAGGCGCTGGAGGGGTGGTTCGCCGGCGGTCGCATCCAGTTCATCTGGCGGCCGGCGCTGATCGTGCCGCCGCCCGGCCTGTTGAAACTGGTTCTGCTGTCGGCCCTGATCGCGGAAGAGGCGCTGCCGAGGGGCGGCACCCTGACCCTGACAGGGGATGATGGGGGGCTGGAACTGCTGGCAGCCGGCACCGGCTGCGGCCTGCGGGAGGAGGCGTTACGGGTGCTGCATGGCGGGGTGCCGGAAGCGGAGCTGACACCACGCGGTATCCTGATGCATGTCGGTCTGGTGATGGCGCGCTTCTACAAACTGGCTTTCACACCGGCGCGCGATTTCGCGGAGGGGAAACTGACAATTTCGCTTGGGCAAGAGCGTTAATGCTATCTTAAGGGTAGGCTCGGCCATAATCGAATGGTCGAACCTACCCGAAAAGAGGTAATCTTCCGCTTGCAATGCCCCCCCTCGGCGCGTCATCAATTTGGGCAAGGGTAAGATGATTTAAACGAGATTCTGGCACTATCGTGGCTGACAGGCCGTAATCGACCAGGGGGCTGATCCTCTGGAAGGCTGGCACGAATTGGCGACATCGCGGAAACAGAGTTTTCCCGGAGCGGGGCGTGGACCATGGATGATCTGCTGAGTGAATTCCTCACCGAGACGAACGAAAATCTCGCCGTTCTCGACGTGGAACTGGTCAAGTTGGAACAGAACCCCAATGATCCGGGGTTGCTGAGTAATATTTTCCGTCTGGTTCATACCATCAAGGGAACCTGCGGTTTCCTGGGGCTGCCCCGCCTGGAATCGGTGGCGCACGCGGCCGAGAATGTGCTGGGCAAGTTCCGCGATGGTGAACTGCATGTCTCGCCCTATGCCGTGTCGCTGATCCTCGAATCGCTGGACACGATCAAGGGTATCCTGTCGGTTCTGGAACAGACCGAGGCGGAACCGCCGGGCAATGATCAGGATCTGATCGACCGGCTGAACGCCATGGCCGAAGGCAAGGAGCTGCCACGCGCCGGTGCGGCCGCTGCACCCGCTCCGGTGGTGGCGACCAACGATCCCGACCAGCTGTTCGAGCCGGTGCCGGCCGCCCTGACCCATACGCTGGCGCCGGTTGCCCAGC
The DNA here is from genome assembly GCF_027568365.1 of Niveispirillum sp. BGYR6. Lineage (NCBI taxonomy): Bacteria > Pseudomonadati > Pseudomonadota > Alphaproteobacteria > Rhodospirillales > Azospirillaceae > Niveispirillum > Niveispirillum sp. BGYR6. The sequence goes on from NZ_JANLNL010000004.1 coordinate 334,492, forward strand.
CGGAGCCGAAGAAGGAAGAGCCGCCGCCCCCGCCGCCGTCGGTGCCCGTGGCGACCAAGCCCGCCGCCAGCCGCGATGTCGCCCCGGTGGCGGAGCCGGCCCCGCCGGCCGAACCCGCCCCCGCCGCCCCGCCGCCGCCCCGCGCCGAAGCCGCTTCCAATAACGAAGATGTGCGTGGCGAGGGTGCCAAGGAAAGCGCGCTGGCCCAGCAGACGATTCGTGTGCATGTCGATCTGCTGGAAAACCTGATGACCATGGTTTCCGAGCTGGTGCTGACCCGTAACCAGCTGTTGCAGATCCTGCGTTCGCAGAAGGACAGCGAATTCGCCGCCCCGCTGCAGCGCCTGAACCATGTGACGTCGGAGCTGCAGGAAGGCGTCATGAAGACGCGGATGCAGCCCATCGGCAATGCCTGGGCCAAGCTGCCGCGTCTGGTGCGCGATCTCAGCCACGAACTTCACAAGAAGATCGATCTGCAGATGCTGGGCGCCGAGACGGAACTGGACCGTCAGGTGTTGGAGCTGATCAAGGATCCGCTGACCCACATGGTGCGCAATTCCGGCGACCATGGGCTGGAAATCCCGGCCGAACGTATTGCCGCTGGCAAGCCGGAAACCGGCCGCATCACCCTGAACGCCTTCCATGAAGGCGGTCACATCATTATCGAGATCAGCGACGACGGTAAGGGTCTGGCGCTGGCCAAGATCAAGGCCAAGATCGTCCAGAATGGTCTGGCGACCGAGGCTGAACTGGCCCAGATGTCGGATCAGCAGATCCAGCAGTTCATCTTCAAGCCGGGCTTCTCCACCGCCGCCAAGGTCACGTCCGTTTCCGGCCGCGGCGTCGGCATGGATGTGGTGAAGACCAATATCGAGAAGATCGGCGGCACGATCGAGATGCGGTCGATCGAAGGTCGCGGCACGACCTTCACCATCAAGATCCCGCTGACGCTGGCCATCGTTTCCGCCCTGATCGTGGAATGCGCGTCCGAACGGTTCGCCGTGCCGCAGATCAGCGTGGTGGAGCTGGTGCGCGCCGCCGATGACAGCGAGCACAAGATCGAGCGCATCAATGGCGCGCCGGTGCTGCGTCTGCGCAACCGTCTGCTGCCGCTGGTCAGCCTGCAGCGCCTGCTGAAGCTGGGCACGGCGGAGGATGACGATAAGCGCGAAACCTTCATCGTCGTCAGCCAGGTGGGCAATTACACCTTCGGCATCATCGTTGATCGCGTCTTCGATACCGAAGAAATCGTGGTCAAGCCGGTGGCCCCGATCCTGCGCCATATCGAGCTGTTCTCGGGCAACACGATCCTGGGCGATGGCTCGGTGATCATGATCCTGGATCCGAACGGCATCGCCACGGCGTCGGGCAACATGGCCACCCTGCAGGATACCCAGGTTGCCACCCAGGAAGCCGCCAAGGCCACCCGCCGGGAGGACGACAAGATGGCCCTGCTGCTGTTCAGCGCCGGGGAAGGCGGGCCGAAGGCCGTGCCGCTGTCGCTGGTTGCCCGCCTGGAAGATGTCGATCTCAACCATGTCGAACTCTCCAACGGGGAACCGGTGGTGCAGTATCGCGGCAAGTTGATGCCGTTGGTGCCCATCGATCCGACCTGGAAGATCGTGCGCGACAAGCGCCAGCCGGTGGTGGTGTTCGCCGATGGCGAACGGTCCATGGGTCTGGTGGTGGACGAGATTGTCGATATCGTCGAGGACAAGCTGGCGGTTGAACTGGGCACGGAACGTCCCGGCTTCCTGGGCTCGGCCATCATCGCTGGCAAGGCCACGGATGTCATCGATGCCGGCTTCTACCTCACCCGCGCCTTCAAGGACTGGTTCGGCAATGCCCATGAAGGGTTTGAGGATCTGCGGCAGCACCGCGTGCTGCTGGTGGATGACAGCCCGTTCTTCCGCAACCTGCTGACCCCGCTGCTGACCGTCTCCGGTTATGACGTCACGGCAGTGGAAAGTGCCGATGAGGCACTGGCATTGTGCGACTCGGGTGAAGATTTCGATGTCATCGTCTCCGACATCGAAATGCCCGGCATGAGCGGTCTGGACTTCGCCCAGGCGGTGCGCAACGGCACCCGCTGGTCCTCCATCCCGCTGGTGGCCCTGTCCAGCCATTCCACCCCGCGCGACCTGGATCGCGGCCGTGAGGCCGGTTTCAACGACTATGTCGCCAAGTTCGATCGTGAAGCCCTGCTCTTCACCCTGCAGCAGACCATCTCCGAAAAAGGTGCCGCATGAGCGCGCGTCTCCCCGTCGTCAAGAAGGCCGGCTCCCAGGAAGTCGCCACCATTAAGAACGAGGATTTCGTGACGGCGACCATTGCCGGTCAGCTGTTCGGCATCCCCGTCTTGCAGGTGCAGGATGTGCTGGGTCCGCAAAAGATCACCCGCATCCCGCTGGCCCCGCCGGAAGTGGCGGGCAGCCTGAACCTGCGCGGCCGTATCGTCACCGCCATTGATGTCCGTCTGCGGCTGGGCCTGCCGCCCCGCCCGGCGGACGGCAAGCCGGTGATGAGCATCGTGGTGGACCATAAGGGGGAGCTTTACTCCCTGATGGTCGATCATGTCGGTGAGGTGTTGAGCCTGACCAGCCATGATTTCGAACGCCACCCGGCCACCATGGATCAGCGCTGGCGTGAGATCTCCACCGGCATTTATCGTCTGAAAGAGACGTTGCTGGTCGTTCTCGATGTCTCCAAGCTGCTGAATTTTGCTAATATCGAAGCGGCGTAACCAACGCGCTCCCTTGGCGAGGTCGATTGATGAAGTCCTGTCTGGTCGTTGATGACAGCCGCGTGGTCCGCAAGGTGGCGCGCAAGATCCTGGAAGAGCTTGGCTTCACCTGCTCCGAGGCAGAAGATGGCAAGCAGGCTATGGATCATTGTGCCAAGGCCATGCCCGAAGCCATCCTGTTGGACTGGAACATGCCGGTGATGACCGGTATCGAGTTCCTGCGCCGGCTGCGCAAGATGACCGGGGGACAGGCGCCCAAGGTCGTTTTCTGCACCACGGAAAACGACCTGGCGCACATCCAGGAAGCGCTGTCGGCCGGGGCGAATGAGTACATCATGAAGCCCTTCGACAGCGACATCATCCAAACCAAGTTCCAGCAGGTCGGGCTCCTCTGAGCCTTCCGGGATTGCAAACAATGAATGAGCTTCCCGGAAAAACCGGGGCCGCAACGGCCCCGGCCGGAACAGAACCCTACAGAGTCATGGTGGTGGATGACAGTGCTGTCATCCGCGGCCTGCTGACCCGTTCGCTGGAAGGCGATCCGGAGGTGAAGGTTGTCGCCTCCGTTGCCAATGGGCAGATGGCGATCAATACGCTGCAACGCCAGACGTTTGACGTGATCGTCCTGGACATCGAAATGCCGGTGCTGGACGGGCTGTCGGCCCTGCCGCATCTGCTGGCGATTGATCCCAACGTCAAGATCGTCATGGCATCGACCCTGACGGCCAAGAACGCGGATATCAGCTTACGGGCGCTGAAGGCCGGGGCGGCGGATTACATCCCCAAACCATCCTCGACCCGGGAACTGACCAGTGCGGCGGACTTCAAGCGCGAGCTGACCGAAAAGGTCAAGGCGCTGGGCATGGCCGCGCGCCGGGCGGACCCGCGCAAGGCTGGTCCTGCCCCGACACCGGGTGCACCCGGTGTGGCGCCGCGTCCGATTGGTCCGACCCCCAGCGTGGCCCCGACCACCAGCTATACGCTGGCGCCAATTGTGCGGCCCAAGCCGGAACCGGCGCCGATCTCGCTGCGCCCGATGCCGGACTTCCGGCCGGATGTGCTGGCAATCGGCAGTTCCACCGGCGGGCCGCAGGCCTTGTTTGAGGTGTTGAGTCATCTGAAGGATCTGAAGCAGCCGATCCTGATCACCCAGCATATGCCAGCCACCTTCACCACCATCCTGGCCGAGCATATCACCCGCCAATGCGGGATCCCCTGCACGGAAGCCAAGGAGGGGGAACCCATTGTTGGCGGCCGTGCCTATGTGGCGCCGGGTGATTTCCATATGCTGGTGGTCCAGAAGAACGGGGTCAATTGCCTGACCCTGACCAAGGACCCGCCGGAGAATTTCTGCCGCCCCGCCGTGGACCCGATGCTGCGCAGCATCATCCGTTCCTATGGCAAGCGGGTCTTGGTGACAATCCTGACCGGTATGGGCCATGATGGTCAGCGCGGGTCGGAAAATGTGGTGCAGGCTGGTGGCGCTGTCATCGGCCAGGACGAGGCATCCAGCGTCGTCTGGGGTATGCCGGGTGCTGTGGCGACCGCCGGTCTCTGCAGTGCGGTATTGCCCTTGAAAGAAATCGGACCCTTTATTCGGAAGATCGCATTGAGGCAGGCAGCATGAAGGTCGAAGACTTCGATATGTTCTGCACCCTGCTTCGGCAGCGGTCGGGATTGGTCTTGACCTCGGACAAGGCCTATCTGTTGGAAAGCCGGCTGATGCCGGTTTCCCGCAAATGGAACCTGAAGGGGTTGGAGGAACTGGCCGCAGCGGTCCGCAGCAAGCGCGATGAAGCGATGCTGCGCGACATTACGGAGGCCATGACCACCAACGAATCCTCCTTCTACCGCGATCAGAAGCCGTTCGACCAGTTCAAGGCGGTCGTGCTGCCGATGCTGCTGGCCAACCGGCAGGCGAAGAAGACGATCCGTATCTGGTCGGCGGCCTGTTCCTCGGGGCAGGAGGCCTACTCGCTGGCCATGCTGCTGAACGAGGAAGGCGCCAAGCTGGCCGGCTGGAAGATTGAGATCATCGGCACCGACCTGTCGGGCGAGATGGTGGCGAAGGCCCGTGCCGGCCTTTACACCCAGTTCGAGGTGCAGCGCGGCCTGCCGATAACCCTGCTGGTGAAGTATTTCAAGCAGACGGGGGACAAGTGGCAGATCAGCGACGAGATCCGCAACAAGGTCCAGTACCGGGAATATAACCTGCTGGGCGATCTTTCCCCGCTGGGGCAGTTCGATGTCGTGTTCTGCCGCAACGTGCTGATCTATTTCGATCAGCCGACCAAGGGCAAGGTGCTGGAAGCCATCGCCAAGCAGATGCCCGCCGATGGCGTGCTGTATCTGGGCGGGGCGGAGACGGTGCTGGGCATCACGGAGAAGTTTAAGCCGATGGATGGTCAGCGGGGGCTTTACACGCTGGCCCCACCTGTATCCAAGTGACCAAGTAAGGATAGGATCAGCCATCCTTTCCCGACAGCCGGCCCGAAAGGGCCGGCTTTCCTTGTTTCTGGGTCGAAACGAATCCTTGGATAGGGGGTGATTTCACCCCCTATCCTTACCTGAAATCAGAGTCGCGGATCGAATCGGACCCTTCCGATTCGGCCCTAGGCCTCACCCGCCATAAGCGCCACCACCCGGCGTGACGATGACAAAAGCGTCACCCGGTTGCATCGCCGCCTTCGCGGTGGCGGGCAACTCCTCCACCCGCCCATCGGCGCGTTCCACCCGCGCCGCCCCCGGCAAGGCATCGCCGCCGCCCGCCAGCCCGAAAGGCCGGTTGACGCGGTTGTTGGACAGGATGGCGGCGGTCATCGCCTCCTGGAAGCGGATGCGCCGTTCCACCCCTTCACCGCCCTTGTACCGCCCCTGGCCGCCAGAGCCCTGGCGGATGCGGAAACTTTCCAGCCGCACGGGGAAGCGCCATTCCAGCACTTCCGGATCGGTCAGGCGGGAATTGGTCATGTGGGTATGGACGGCATCGGTGCCGTCGAACCCCGGCCCGGCGCCGGCCCCGCCGCAGATCGTCTCGTAATATTGGTGGGTGTCGTTACCGAAGGTGAAGTTGTTCATCGTGCCTTGCGCTGCCGCCAGCACCCCCAGCGCGCCGTAAAGCGCATTGGTCACGGCCTGGCTGACCTCCACATTGCCGGCCACCACGGCGGCGGGGGCGTGCGGGTTCAGCATCGATCCTTCGGGAATGATGATCTCCAGCGGGGCCAGGCAGCCATCATTCAGCGGAATCTCGTCATCCACCAGGGTGCGGAAAACATAGAGCACCGCTGCCCGCACAATGGCCGAGGGGGCGTTGAAATTATTCGGCTGCTGCGGGCTGGTGCCGGTGAAGTCGATCTTCGCCGTGCGCCGCTCATGGTTGATGCTGATGGCAACAGTGATGGCCGCGCCATTATCCATCGTCACCTTGAACTGACCGTCCTTCAGCACCTTGATGACGCGGCGGACCTGTTCTTCGGCATTGCGCTGCACATGGCCCATATAGGCGGCCACGGTCTCCAGCCCGAACAGGCTGACCATCTTCATCAACTCATCCCGGCCGCGGGCATTGGCGGCCACCTGGGCGCGCAGGTCGCCCAGATTCTGGCTGATATTGCGGGCGGGGTAGGGGCCGCTGGACAGCAGCTCCACCACCGCCTGTTCGCGCAGGCGTCCCCCTTCCACCAGCAGGAAATCATCGATCAGGATGCCTTCCTGGTCGATGGTCTGGCTGTCGGGCGGCATGGAACCGGGGGTGATGCCGCCAATATCCGCCTGATGCCCGCGCGACGCCACCCAGAACAGGATATGCCGCCCGCCTTCATCAAAGACCGGTGTCACCACCGTGACATCGGGCAGATGGGTGCCACCGCGATAGGGGTTGTTCAGCATCACCGCATCGCCGGGGCGCAAACTGTCGCGGCGCGTTTCAATCACTGCCCGCACACTGTCCCCCATGGAGCCCAGATGCACCGGGATGTGCGGCGCATTGGCGATCAGGTTGCCGCTGGCATCGAACAGGGTGCAGGAGAAATCCAGCCGTTCCTTGATATTCACCGAATGGGCCGTGTTCTCCAGCGCCAGCCCCATCTGTTCGGCGATGGACATGAACAGATTGTTGAACACTTCCAGCATCACCGGATCGGCATCAGTGCCGATGGCAACCCGCGCCGGCAGCGGCACCACCCGGCGCAGTACCAGCCCGCCGCGTGCCGTCACCTCCGCCCGCCAGCCGGGTTCCACGATGGTGGTGCCGGTCGGTTCGCGCAGGATGGCGGGGCCAGGCACCTGGGTGCCGGGGGGCAGGCTGCCCCGGTCATGCACCGGCACAGCGCGGGTTTCCCCACCCAGCCACAGCGGCACCTCGGCCAGGGCCGGTGGTGGGGTCAGGGGCGTGGGGGCATCGGCAGGGCCGGTGCCGATATCCACATGTTCCCCGCTGGCGGCCACCGCCTCCACCGACAGGCTTTCCACCACCAGGGCGCGGTCGGGCACGTCAAAGCCGAAGCGCTGGCGGTGGGCCTCGGCAAAGGCGGCGCGCATGGCCGGCACCTCCCCGAAGGTGATCTCCAAGGCGGCATCGGTGCCGGCCACCTTCACCCGTGCGGTGGGGTGCAGGCCGATGCGGGCGGGCGCCACCCCCTGGGCCTGCAATTCCGCTGCGGCGTCGCCCCCCAGTTCCCCGATGGTCTGGATCAGGCTGGGGAAGCTGCTCTCGTCCAGCACATTTTCCACCGCCCGGTCGCGCAAAGCCCCCAGATCGGCCAGCCCCATGCCATAGGCCGACAGCACGCCGGCGAACGGGTGTAGATAAACGGTTTTCATGCCCAAGGCATCGGCCACCAGACAGGCATGTTGCCCGCCAGCCCCGCCAAAACAGTTCAGCGCGTAGCGGGTGACATCATAGCCCCGCTGGACGGAGATATGCTTGATGGCATTGGCCATATTCTCCACGGCGATCCGTAAGAAACCTTCGGCCAGCGCCTCCGGCGTCATCGCCGTGCCCGTGGTGGCTGATACTTCTGCTGCCAGTTCGGCAAATTTCTCCCGCACGATGGCGGCGTCCAGCTTCTCATTTCCCTCCGGCCCGAAGACGGGGGGGAAGAAATCCGGATGCAGCTTGCCGACCATGACGTTGCAATCCGTCACCGTCAGCGGCCCGCCGCGCCGGTAACAGGCGGGGCCGGGGTTGGAGCCGGCGGATTCCGGCCCCACCCGCAGCCGCGCCCCATCAAACCGGCAGATCGACCCGCCCCCCGCCGCCACCGTATGGATGCGCAGCATCGGCACCCGCAGCCGTACCCCGGCCACCACGGTTTCCAGCGAGCGTTCATACTGCCCGGCATAGTGCGATACGTCGGTGCTGGTGCCGCCCATATCAAAGCCGATGATCTGGCCGAACCCTTCGGCCGCTGCCGTGCGTACAGCACCAACAATGCCGCCGGCCGGGCCGGACAGGATGGCATCGCGCCCCTGGAAGCGCTGGGCCTCTGTCAGCCCACCATTGGATTGCATGAAATAAAGCGGGATGCCCGGCAGCGCATCGGCCACCTGCGCCACATAGCGGCGCAGGATGGGGGAGAGATAGGCGTCCGCCACCGTCGTGTCGCCGCGCCCCACCATCTTCATCAGCGGGCTGACCTGATGGCTGGCGGAGATTTGGCTGAAGCCGATCTCCCGCGCGATCTCCGCCACCCGGGCTTCATGCGCGGTATGGCGATAGCCATGGATGAACAGGATGGCGCAGGCGCGCAAACCCGCATCAAAGGCGGCCTGCAACCCGGCGCGGGTGGCGTCCTCATCCAGCTTCAGCAGGATGGTGCCGTCGGCCGCCACCCGTTCCGGCAGCTCCAGCACGCGCGTATAAAGCTGTTCCGGCAACTGGATATGCCGGGCGAAAATCTTCGGGCGGGCCTGATAGCCGATGCGCAACTGGTCGCCCAACCCGGCGGTGGTGACCAGCAGCACCGGTTCCCCCTTGCGTTCCAACAGCGCATTGGTGGCGACCGTGGTGCCCATGCGCACGGCTTCCACCGCGTCTGCCGGCACCGGCTCCCCTGCTGCCACGCCCAGCAGCTCCCGGATGCCCTGCACGGCAGCATCCTTGTAGCGCTCGGGATTTTCCGACAATAGCTTGTGGGTCAGCAAGGTGCCATCCGGCCGGCGGGCGACAATGTCGGTAAAGGTGCCGCCACGGTCGATCCAGAACTGCCAACGTGAACCCATGCCCTGATCCTTTCAGCCGGTGCCCAGAATGAGGACGGGAGTGTGGCGCGTGCGGTGGCCCGCCGTCCATAGCTGATCGTGCTGCCGGGCTGTCATGCGCGGGGGCTGGCGGCATTGCGGCTTTACACCCGGCATCCCATCCGCACTATAGGCAGCCATAAATCAGAAATCAGGGGTTCAGCATCAATGACCGCCGCGCTTGCCATCACCCATGATGATGTTGTCGATGCCGCCAAGGCGCTGCATGGGCATCTGGTGGACACACCCTGTGTGCCGTCCCGGACCCTGTCGCAACTGACCGGGGCCAATATCTGGGTGAAGTTCGAGAATCTGCAATTCACCGCCAGCTTCAAGGAGCGCGGGGCGCTGAACAAGCTGCGCCAGTTGAATGCGGAGGAACGGGCGCGCGGCGTGGTCGCCATGTCGGCCGGCAACCATGCCCAGGGGGTGGCCTATCATGCTGGCCGGCTGGGCATTCCCGCCACCATCGTGATGCCGGAGGGCACACCCTTCAGCAAGGTGGAGCGGACGGAGGAACATGGCGCGCGCGTGGTGCTGAAGGGTGCCGTGCTGGCCGAAGCAGCGGCAGAGGCGGAACGGCTGGCGGCGGAAGAAGGCTTGGTCTTCGTCCATCCCTATGATGATCCGGCGGTGATTGCCGGCCAGGGCACCATCGCCCTGGAAATGCTGGCCGCAGCGCCGGAGCTGGATACGCTGGTGGTGCCCATCGGCGGCGGCGGGCTGATCGGTGGCATCGCCGTGGCGGCCAAGGCGCTGAAACCCTCCATCCGCATTGTCGGGGTGGAGGTGGAGGCCTATCCGGCCATGGATCAGGCGCTGAAGGGCCAGCCGATCCAGGTGGGCGGCGATACCATCGCCGAAGGTATTGCGGTGAAGAATGTCGGTCGCCACACGCTGGAAATCTGCCGCGCCCTGCTGGATGACCTGATCCTGGTCAGCGATGCGGACGTGGAGAATGCCGTCGCCCTGTTCCTGAATATTGAAAAGACGGTGGCGGAAGGGGCGGGGGCCGCCGGCTTGGCGGCTGTGCTGGCCCAGCCGGAGAAGTTCAAGGACCGCAAGGTCGGTCTGGTGCTGTGTGGCGGCAATATTGACAGCCGCGTACTGGCCCAGGTGATCATGCGCCACGCCGTGCGTGAAAGCCGCCTGATCGCTGTGCGGGTGATGATCCCCGACCGGCCCGGCACGCTGGCCCGGATTGCCGGTCTGGTGGGGGATGCCGGTGGCAATATCATCGAGGCGCTGCACCAGCGCCTGTTCACCACCACCTCAGTCAAGGCCACCGATATCGACCTGACCATCGAATGCCGCTCCAAGCGCCACGCCGAGCGTGTGGTGGCGGCGCTGCGGGAGAAGGGCGGGTTCGAGGTGAAGGTGCTCGCGGGTGGGGTGGAGTAAGAAACGATGAGCCGGGGTGCCCCGTTGCACCCCGGCCTCCCTGTCAATTTTTACGAGCTGGGCTGCCCTGCGGCGGAACCGCTTCCCGTCCCTGCCGGGGTCTGCGCCTGCTGCTGCTTCGGTATCAGCGTGACGTTGACGGGAGAGGTATACTTGTTGTCGGCGCCGCTGGCGCTGTCGATCGCCCAGCCGATACCGCCGCCAAGAAGAATATTGCCAACAGTAGCACCTGCAACTTCAGACTTGTTGAGATAGGTGGCGACCTCAAACCCATCCTTGCTGCAGTTCAGCGTGATATCATGTTTGGTTTTTTTAATGGTCAGGGCCCCCGGCGTCGGGCTGATGCGCCCAATGACTTGACCCTCGCGTACCAGTTCGCAATTAGCGCCTGCTGGGTTTGTATTTACGGCAATTTCCTGTGACGTCCCCTCAACAATGCTTGAGCAGGCAGGAAGCGTTATCAGGAGACCTGCCAATGCCAAATGACCCAGCTTCAATTTTTTCTCCGTTTTGGACTTTATTCAGCGCTGTATAGGCCGAAAGTGAGCCGACCTACCGCCAAAAGGGGTAGGTTGTCAAAAAGGGGAACAAATTCAAAATTGTGGGGGGGTGTATTTTTTTGCGCCTATAAGTGTAAGTGACTGCGGACGTATTCAGGGGGGATATTCTGCTGACGAATCGCGGACGTGGTTCGGAGCAGTTTCACCGCCGCCGCAGAATTTCCACCCCCACCGCCTCGCATTCCTGAAAGGCGTCCAGCTTTTCCAGCCGTACCATTACGCTGGCGACCCTTTGGTCGGACAGCAGCAGGGCGGCCAGCCGTTCAGCCAGGCTTTCCAGCAGGTTGGTGTGGCGGGCCTGGATATGCTCGGTCACCTGGGTGACGATCTGGGCCGGGTCCAGTGGCAGGCTGTCCGGCAGCGGGGTCAGGTCCAGGTTGATGCGCAGGCGCTGGGGCCGGGTCAGCTCGTGATCATAAATGCCGATCAGGGCGTCGATCACCAGATCAACCACGCGTGCGGAACCCCGCGGGCGGGGGGCCGGCGGGGTGGTGTTTTCCAGGCCAAGGGGCGATGGCTGCATCATCATGGGCGGCATGTATCATTCCCCCCGATCCGGCACAAGCCGGCGGCCAAGCGCGCCTGCCTTGAGCGTTTGACCGCCGGCTTGCCTGTGCGAAAGGTGGGGCGCCCACCCTTGCGCGGCAGGCACCCGTTACGCCATGATCAAGGCGCACATACGGGGACATTCATGCGCTACGAACAGGAAGCGGCCCAGCGGGCAACGGTCTTGCGGCACCTGTCGCAATCGCTGGCCGGCGCGGTCAGCCTGTTTGAAAAGCAGGAAGGCACCAAGCTGCCGACCTTCCCCGCCTTTAAGAAGGCGCGGGCGCGCTATCTGGAAATCCAGGCGATGATCTTCACCATCACCGAGAAGGCGGCCGAAGCGCCGAATCGGGGTGTGCCGACGGATTTGACCGGCTGGCTGGCGCGGATGCGGCTGCGTGGCATTGCCACCTTCACCCGGCTCTCGCTCTCTTTTTTCCAGAACCCGCCGGACCTGCTGATCCACGCGCTGGGCGCCTATGATCTGTTGCAGGAGGAGCGGGAGAGCCTGCAGAGCCTGCTGAATGATTTCGATAATCTGCTGATGGAAGCAGCCTTGGATGACAAGACATCCATGGAACTGGACAAGGTGCGGGAGCAGATGGAGGCCATCCTGCTGCTGCTTGATGGTCTGCTGAAAACGGCACCGCCGCCCTTGCAGACGTTTGAGTAATCCTTACCCGCCGGCCTTGGGCACCGGCACCATATGGGTATTCTTCACCTCTTCCATCACCATGTAAGTATGGGTCTGGGCGACCCCCTGGATGGAGGAGAGCTTGTCGCCCAGAAAGGCGCGATAGGCTGCCATATCGGCCACCCGTACCTTGATCAGGTAATCGAAACCGCCGGCCACCATATGGGCTTCCTGGATTTCATCCATCCGGCCCACGGCATCGGCGAAAATCTGGAACACGTCGGGGGTGGTGCGGTCCAGCCGCACCTCAATGAAGGCGGCCAGCCCGCGCTCCAGCTTCTCCGGGTCCAGCAGCGCCACATATTGGCGGATATAGCCGTCCCGCTCCAGCCGCCGCACCCGTTCCAGGCAGGGCGTGGGGGAGAGGTTGACGCGCCGCGCCAGCTCCACATTCGCAATACGGCCATCCTGCTGCAGGATGCGCAGGATGTTCAGGTCGATCCGGTCAAGGCTGTCGCTGGCGCGCATGATGAAATCCGGTGAAAGGCTTCTTTCACCGGATAATATCCGGCCAAACGCCTAAGTTTGGAGAAAAATCGCCCGGCTTCTCTGCGATAATCCGGCATATCCCCTGATACTTAACCGCCGGAACCATCCAGATGACGACGCTCGACGCCATCCGCACCACCATGCGCCAGACCAAACATGCCGATGAGGTGGAGGCCGTGAAGGGCCTGCTGCGCGGGCTGGGGTTGAGTGCTGCGGAACGCGGCAGCATCCATGCCGGCGCCAGTGCTGTGGTGAACGCGGCCCGCCTGCGCCGCAAGGAACTGGGGCCGCTGGACAGCTTCCTGCAGGAATTCGGCCTGTCCAATAATGAGGGCATCGCCCTGATGTGCATTGCCGAATGCCTGCTGCGCATCGCCGATCCGGAGACGGCGGACCGGCTGATCGCAGAGAAGATCGCGCAGGGCCAGTGGGATGCCCATCTGGGCCGCAGCGACAGCGCCTTTGTCAATGCCGCCGCCTGGGGCCTGATGCTGACGGGCAAGATCAGCGATCTGGAACGCGGCGGGGAACGCGATGCTGGCAATTTCCTGAAGCGCATGGTGGCCCGCTCGGGCGAAAGCGTCATCCGCGCCGCCATGGGCCAGGCCATGCGGGTGATGGGCGGCCATTTCGTGCTGGGCCGCACCATCAAGGAAGCCATGGCGGAGGCGCGCAAGGCCAAACCCGCCGGCACCGTGCATTCCTATGACATGCTGGGCGAGGGCGCGCGCACCTGGGAACAGGCCGAACGTTACCTGGAAGCCTATCAGAAGGCCATTGATGCGGTGGGGGAGGAAGCGGCGGGCCGGGGCCCGATGGCGGCCCCTGGCGTGTCCATCAAACTGTCGGCCCTGCATCCGCGCTATGTCTATGCCCAACAGGCCGACGTGCTGGCCCGGCTGGTGCCGGCAGTAAAGGGGCTGGCGCTGCAGGCCAAACGCTGGGACATCAACCTGACCATCGATGCGGAGGAGGCCGACCGGCTTGATCTCAGCCAGGAGGTGCTGGCGGCGCTGGCCTATGATGCCGATCTGAAGGATTGGGAAGGGCTGGGGCTGGCCATCCAGGCGTACCAGAAGCGTACCACCCTTACGGTTGACTGGTTGGTGGCGCTGGCCCGCGATGCCGGCCGTCGCTTCATGGTGCGGCTGGTCAAGGGCGCTTATTGGGACAGCGAGATCAAAATGTCCCAGATCGCCAGCCATGCCGATTACCCGGTCTTCACCCGCAAGGCGGCGACGGACCTGTCTTACCTGGTCTGTGCGCGCAAGATGCTGGCGGCCAAGGACGCCATCTTCCCGCAATTCGCCACCCATAATGCCTATACGATCGCCGCCATCCTGCATCTGGCCGGCGATAACCGTGACCTGGAATTCCAGCGCCTGCATGGCATGGGCGAGCTGCTGTACTCGGCGGCGCGCGAGGTGCTGCCGAACATGCCGCGCGTGCGCATCTATGCGCCCGTCGGCACCCATGAAGATTTGCTGCCCTATCTGGTGCGCCGTTTGCTGGAAAACGGCGCCAACAGCAATTTCGTCAACGCCTATATGGACCCCGACGTGCCGGTGTCCGATGTGGTGGCCGATCCGGCCGCGTTCCTGGAGAATGATGGTATGCTGCGTCACCCGCGTATCCCGCTGCCCGCCGATATCTATGGGGCTGAACGCGCCAATTCCATGGGCATCGATCTGACCGCCCCCGACCGGGTGGCGGCATTGCAGGCGGAGATGGAAAAGGCGCTGACCCGCGTCTGGACTGCCGGCCCCATCATTGGCGGCGTGGAACTGGCGGGCCCGGTGCAGGATGTGATCGACCCCGCCAATGGCACCTTCGTGGTGGGCAAGGTTGCACTGGCCGATCAGGCCGGGGTTGATCGGGCGCTGTCGCTGGCCGTGGCGGCCCAGCCGGGCTGGGATCGCGCCGGCGCTGACCATCGCGCTGCCATTCTGGACCGAGCCGCTGCCTTGATGGAGGCCAACCACGCGGCCCTGATGGCGCTCTTGGTGCGCGAAGCCGGCAAGACCCTGCCCGACGCGGTGGCCGAGCTGCGGGAGGCTGTCGATTTCTGCCGCTATTATGCCGCCCAGGCGCGCAGCGGGCTGAAGCCCGTGCAGCTGCCCGGCCCGACGGGGGAGCGCAACGAGCTGCATCTGGCCGGGCGCGGTGTGTTTGCCTGCATCAGCCCCTGGAACTTCCCCCTGGCCATTTTCATCGGTCAGGTGGTGGCAGCCCTGGTGACCGGCAATGCCGTGGTGGCCAAGCCTGCCGAACAGACGCCATTGGTGGCGGCAGAGGCTGTGCGGCTGCTGTTGCAGGCCGGCGTGCCGGGCGATGTGCTGCATCTGCTGCCCGGTGATGGCGCGGTGGTGGGGGCGGCCCTGGTGGCAGACGCCCGTGTGGCCGGGGTCTGTTTCACCGGCTCCACCGAAACCGGCCGCGCCATCAACCGCAGCCTGGCCAACCGTGACGGCGCCATTGTGCCGCTGATCGCCGAAACCGGCGGCCAGAACTGCATGATCGTCGATTCGACCGCACTTCTGGAACAGGTGGTGGATGATTGCGTCACCTCCGCCTTCCAGTCGGCCGGTCAGCGTTGTTCGGCCATGCGGGTGCTGTTTGCCCAGGATGATATTGCCGACAAGCTGGCCCATATGCTGGCCGGTGCCATGGAGCTGATCCGCCTGGGCGACCCGATGGATCTGGCCACCGATGTCGGCCCGGTGATTGATGCGGAAGCCAAGGCCATGCTGGCCGCCCATGCCCAGCGCATGGACAAGGAAGCCCGGCTGATCAAGGCGATTGACGCCCCGGCAACGGGTAGCTTCTTTGGCCCCCGTCTCTATGAAATTTCTTCGCTGTCGATGCTGAAGCGGGAAGTCTTCGGCCCCATCCTGCATATCGTCCGCTTCAAGGCGGCTGATCTGGACAAGGTGGCGGCAGAGATCGCCGCCACGGGTTACGGACTCACCTTTGGCGTGCATAGCCGACTGGAAGGTCGGGCGCAGGCCCTGTTCCGGTCGTTGCCGGTTGGCAACACCTATATCAACCGCAACATGGTGGGGGCGGTGGTTGGTGTGCAGCCCTTTGGTGGGCAGGGCCTGTCAGGCACGGGGCCGAAGGCAGGGGGGCCGCATTATCTGCACCGTTTCGTTACGGAAAAAACCCTGACCGTCAACACCACAGCCTTTGGTGGAAACGCTTCCCTGCTGGAACTGGGGGCGTGACCGGTGCTGGCGGCGCGGCGATGGCCGCCGCGCCGCCGCTTTGACAGCAGATTTTCCTTATAGTTCCTTATATTAACCAAAATTAAACAATATTTTATCTATTGCACTGACTTCATTTCCATGCGGAAACGCGGTATAGCCGTTAACATGGCGTCGCACGATGTCTGTCTTGCATGACAGCGTGACTGACGCCGATCTGGCATGGAGATGGTTCCGGTATGGCTGAGATCGCCGACGCGCCCCTGGTTCTGATTGTGGAAGATGAGCCGGCCACCCGTGCGTTGCTTGCCGGCTATTTCCACGAGGCCGGCTTCATGGTGGCGGAAGCAGAGAATGGCAAGCAGACGCGCGAAGCGATGCTGCGCCAGCCGCCCGATCTGGTTCTGCTGGATATTGAACTGCCGGACGAGGACGGGTTCACGCTCGCCAAGTCGATCCGGGAGATTTCCAATGTCGGCATCATCATCGTCACCCAGCGCGCCAATGATGGCGACCGCGTCTTCGGGCTGGAGACGGGGGGCGATGATTATGTGACCAAGCCGCCCAACCCGCGTGAATTGCTGGCCCGTGCCCGCAACCTGCTGCGCCGCACCCATCCCAGCAAGATGTATAAGGCCGAAGGGACGGTGCGCTATTTCGGCGGCTGGACCATGGATCTGGCCCGCCGCCGCCTGCTGGACCCGGCGGGCCTGGAGGTGCGGGTGACGCGCGGGGAGTTTGAGCTGCTGGGCCTGCTGGTGCGTTCCGGCGGTCGCGTGGTGACGCGCGACCAGCTGATCGATGCGGTCAGCGGTACTGACCGCAACCCCAATGACCGTACCATCGACGTGCTGGTCAGCCGCCTGCGCCGCAAGATGCAGGATAGCGGCTCCATGGACCTGATCCTGACGGAAAAAGGGCTGGGCTACCGGCTGTCGGTCGAGGTTACCGATCAGATTTGAAGGGTCAGGGGCCTACAGCCCCTGACGGAACCGGGTCAGGGCGGCCTTCGCTTCCAGCCATTGGGTGGGAAGTTGCCTTGCCTGGCTCAGGGCGGCCTCTCCCTCGTTCCGCTTGGCGGCGGTATCAATGCCCTTGGCCAGGGCGGCCAGCGTGGCAGCCCCCACAGTCAGGGCGCCGCTGGCCAGCTTATGCGCGGCCCTGCCCAGATTATGCACATCGCCTTCCCGTGCTGCTTTGGCGGCATTCTCCAGCGTCTCCGGCGCGTTGGACAGGAAACTGTCAATGATCTGGCCCAGCCGTTCCGGCCCCAGTAGGCGCAGATGATCGGCCAGCAGTTCCTGGTTCAACTCCTCCCCTCCGCCTGCTGACGTGGTCTCCGCTGGACCGTTGCTGGCCAGAAAGGCATCCAGAACGGCATCCAGAACGGCTTCCAGGCCGGCCGGGGTTACCGGCTTATCCAGCACACCGCGCAGCCCGGCCCGCTGAATATCTGCCTCCATCGCCCGATCCGCCGGCCCGCGCAGCAGAATGACCGGCGGCCCCTTGCCGCGCTGGATGCACCAGGCGAGTGCCAGACCGCGGTGGCGGCCGATGCGGGCACTGACCAACGCCAGTTCCGGCCCTTCCATCAGGGCCATTTCCAGCGCCATCTTGGCGTCGTCGGTCTCCTCCACCTCATGCCCATCCTTTTCCAGCAGCAGCCGGGTCAGGGTGCGGCCGACCACATCATCATCCACCAGCAGGATGGACAGCGGTCGCCGTATCGGCGCGGTCGCGGGGGGCGCGGGCGATGCCGCGGCATTGACATCGGGCGGCGCGCGCAGCGGACGGGCGGGCTGCTGCGGCGGGGCGCCCAGCGTCTGTTCCACCGCGATGCGGATTTGCTTCACCTCGGCGCAAAGCGGTCGGATGCGGGCGCCGTCTGCCCCATAGGCCAGCCGATCCAGCCCGTCGCCCAGCACGGCCAGGTGGGCCTGGATGCTGTCCCCGGCGATGCGCAATACAGGCTTCGGCACCGATTCTGCGGCCCGAATGTCGGCAACGCTGTCGGCATCCGGGCCGCTGTCGGTGGAAAATACATCGTCGGATCGGAAGGTCCGGCCCAGCAGGCCGGCCGGCAAGCCAAGCGCCAGCGCACCAGCCGCCAGCATCACCCCCGGTGCAGCCACTCCGGCCCAAAGGGCGACGGCAATGGATTGTCCGGCCAAGGCGGCCAGCGCTGTCAAGCCAGCCATGGGCCATCCGGCCGGCCGGCCGGTAAGCCAGCCCAGCAGGCAGACCAACACGGGCAGCCGGCATAACAGGATGCCGGCGGTGGGGCCCAACAGCAACAAATCGGCGAGCAGCATCATGGCCAGCCAGACCAAACCAGTCCAGGCGATCACGTGCGGTATTTTGACGGGGGCAGGGGACAGGGTCGGCAAAACGGCCATCGAATTGTCTCAATCACCCTTGATCCTACAGGCTTTACCGGTCATGGGTCCATCGTCTGCCGCGATCACCCGCCGGTTCTTGATATCGCTGGCCAGAAGTGCCATGGTCAGGCGTCATGCCGCATTGCGGCAGCGGCCTTTCGCAGGATATCCGCCAAGTGTCGATGTCGGTCCCCCGTCCCCCGTTCTTTCCGCGCGCTGCCCGTGGTGGCGCTGTTCTGCTGGTGCTGTCCAGCCTGACCCTGGCCGCCCCTGCGGCGCTGGCACAGGACAAGCAACCCAACAGTGCGACCATTCAATGGGCCCAGCAGATACTGGATCAGCAGGGCCTGTATCAGGGCCGGGCCAGCGGCAAGATGGACAGCGCCACCGCTGCGGCCATTTCCGCCTATCAGCGCAAACATGGGCTGAAGGCGACGGGCCGGCTGGATCCGGAAACCATCGACCAGTTGATGCGTGACCAGCCGGAACGCAAGGGCGTGGGCAATCTGGCCGATCCCAACAGCCGCGCCCGTTCCTCCAGCCCCATGCTGAAGGAGAGCGAGGTGAAGCCCCAGGCCGCCCCCGCCGCCCCCGGTGTGGATCGCGGTCAGGGATCGGAAAGCACGCTGCTGGGGGCCAGCCGCGCCACCGGGGCGCCCCCCGCCGCTGCCCCGCCCGCCGCTGCGGTGGAACGGGGGCAGGGGGGCGGACCCTCCATTCTGGGTCATGCGTCCACACCGGCCCCCGCCCCCACCAACCGGTCAGCCGGGGCAGAGACCAGCACGCCGGAGGCCGCCCCGCGCAGCGATGTGCAGGCGGAGGGGCTGGATGGCGGGGCGGCGGACCCGGCCGGCTTCGATCCCACCAACATGACCGTGCCGGATTGGGCGCGCTACGGGCTGATGGGAGGCATTGGCGTCTTCGTGCTGGGGATTGTCGCCAATCTCTGGTGGAGCGGTCGCCGGCGTCGCCCGGCTGCCCGCCGCCCCGCCGCTGCCCGCCCGGCGGCCCCGCCGCCGCCCCGCCCCGCCGCCAGTGCCGGTCCGGCAGGTGTGCGGCGCGAACCGACATTCGGCGCGCCCAGCGGGCCGACGGCGCGGCGGGAGCCGGCCTTCACCGCGCCCGCCCGCGACCCGCGTCGTCTGGGCTGATCCCGCCCGTGCGGGACATGGAATTACCCGAACCGGCGGTTGGGCGGTCGAAACGTGCATTCAGCCCCCCAACAACGAAATCGACCCCGGACCTCTCCCGGGCCTAGACTTGGCCTTGCCGACCGGTCGTGAAAGACCGGCACTGACAGGGCTTTGCGGGCTGGAGATTCCGACAATGCTGTTTGATTTCCCCGACTTTGATCATCATGAACTGGTGCTGTTCGGCCGCGATGCCGACAGCGGCCTGTCGGCGATCATCGCCGTGCATTCCACGGCGCTGGGGCCGGCCTGCGGCGGCTGCCGCATGTGGCCCTATGCCAGCGAAGCCGACGCGGTGAAGGATGTGCTGCGCCTGTCGCGCGGCATGAGCTACAAGAATGCCATGGCCGGCCTGCCGCTGGGCGGCGGCAAATCCGTCATCATCGGTGACAGCCGCAAGGACAAATCCGAAGCGCTGTTCCGCGCCTTCGGCCGGGTGGTGGAAAGCCTGGGCGGCCGCTATATCGCGGCCGAAGATGTGGGCATCAGCGTGGCTGACGTGATGCAGATGGGCCAGACCACCCGCCATGTGGCCGGCCTGTCCAGCGGCCATGATGCCAGCGGCGATCCCTCGCCCTTCACCGCCTATGGCGTCTATCTGGGCATCAAGGCCGCCGTGCGGCACAAGCTGGGCAGCGACAGCCTGAAGGGCGTGCGCGTGGCCGTGCAGGGGCTGGGCAATGTCGGTTCCAACCTGCTGCGCCGGCTGGCCGAAGAAGGTGCGGTGCTGACCGTGGCCGACATCCATGCCGATGCGGTGCAGCGCGCGGTGGACCAGTTCGGCGCCACGGCCGTGGCCGCCGACCGTATCCATGCGGCCGAGGTTGATGTCTATGCCCCGTGTGCGCTGGGCGCGGTGCTGAACCCGGTCAGCCTGGGTGAGCTGAAGGCCAAGGTGGTGGCCGGCGGGGCCAATAACCAGCTGGCCACGGCGGAAATCGGCGAGGCGCTGCGCCAGGCCGGCATCCTCTATGCGCCGGACTATGTCATCAATGGTGGCGGCATCATCAATGTCTCGGCCGAGGTGACGCAATCCTATGACAAGGATGACGTGCTGCGGCAGGTGGAGCGCATTCCCGTCACCCTGACGGAAATTTTCCGCCGCGCCGACCGCGACAACCGCCCCACCAGCGATGTGGCGGATGAGATGGCGCGGGAAATCCTGACGGCTGCCAAGCAGGGCAAGGACGCCAAGCGCGTTGCCGCCTGAGGGGACGTGAAATCTCCTTTGATCGGTTACGGTCAAGGGAGATTGAAACTAAAGAAAAAAGGGGTGCGGGGCCGTGGTTCCGCACCCCTTTTTCATGCCTCCGTCAGCGGCAGGGTCAGGTGGCATTTCAGGCCGGTTTCGGCCCATTCCATCTCCATCTTGCCGCCCAGCTGGTGGCGCAACACCTGGCCCAGCAGGGTGGAGCCGAAGCCCTTATGATCGGGCGGGGCGGTTACTTTCGGGCCGCCATGTTCTTCCCAATGCAGGTTCAGCACCTGGCGCTGCACCGACCAGCGCACGCTGATATAGCCATCGTCGGCCGACAGGGCGCCATGCTTGGCGGCATTGGTGGCCAGCTCATGGAAGGTCAGGCCCAGCGACTGCACCAGATTGGCCCCCAGCTGAACGGTGGGGCCGGACAGCACCAGCCGGCCCGGCCCTTCGACAAAGCCGTTCAGCTCATCCTCCAGCAGCCGTTTCAGGTCGGCCCCCGACCAGGAGGCCTGGGCCAGCAGGCTGTGGGAGCGCGCCAGGGAGGAGATGCGGCCTTCCACGGCGCGGGTGAATTCGGCAATGCTGTCCCCCTTGCTCAACCGCACCACGGCCTGGGCCACGGCCAGGGCGTTCTTGGCCCGGTGATCCACCTCCCGCATCAGCAGGCGCTGACGGTCCTCCGCCTCATAGCGGGCGGTGACATCGACGACGGTGGCCGTGCAGCCGATCACCTGCCCGCCCGGATCGCGGATGGCGGCGGCATTGACCGACAATACCTGCCGCGCGCCGGTGCGCGGGTCACGCACCGTATATTCCATCTCGCTGATCGTCTCCCCCGCCAGCGCGCGGGCCACGGGATGGTCCGGCCCGGCCAGGGGCTTCCCGTCGGGCAGCGCGGCCTGCCACAGGGGGGCATCATGGCTGAGGCCGGTCAGCTCCTCCTTCGACATGCCGAAAATGCGCTCACCCGCCACATTGATGTCGGTGATGATGCCGCTGGCATTATATTCCACCACCCCCACCGGGATGGTGGCGACCAGCCGGCTCAACCGTTCCTCGCTGCGGCGCAGATCGGTCAGGGCGGAATGCAGGTGGTCGGTACGCTCTGCCACCCGGCTTTCCAGGGCGCTGTTGGCCTTGCGCAGGTCCGTCTGGGCCTGTTCGGCCTGTTTGGTCTGCCGCATGGCGATGGCCGCCAGCGGCAATAACAGCATGGTGGCCACCAGGGCGAAGCCGATATGGCCGAGCGCCGATTGCAGCCACACCTCATCCAGATGGTCCTGCGACAGCCCATAGATCACCTTGACCGGCAGCCGGTCCACCCCGGCGACGGCGTAATAGCGCCGCACCCCGTCAAAGGGGGAGGCGACATTAAACAGCCGGTCGCCCACGGCACCCGACGCTTCTGCCTGTCCGGCCTGTGCCAGCAGGGTGGCGACCATAGGCAGTCCCAGCTCCGCCGCCATGGTCGCCGGGTGACGCGCCAGCACGGTGCCGTCATCCAGCACCAGCATCACCTCCGTCCCCGGCATCAGGGCGACGGAGGCATAGAAGCTTTCAAAATAGCCGGGGCGCAGCGAAACCTGCGCCACCCCCTGGAAGGAGCCGTCGCGCCCCTCGATCCGCTGGCTGATGGGAAAGAAGATTTCCGGATGAATGCGCCCGATCATCCGGGGACCGATATAAGGGCCGCTCTGCTGATCGACATGGAAACTGAAATAGGGCCGGTCGGCGACATTCAGCGACTGGCTGGGCCAGCGCAGGGTATTGATCCGCACCTCCCCCTTGGCATCCACCAGCCAATAGGATTGCACCTCCGGCGCTTCCGTCGCCATGTGGCGCAGCCAGTCATACAGCGACGGTGTCGCCGCCATCTTGTCCCAGCCGTCGTTCTGGAAGACCCATTCGGCATTCTTCAGAATCAGGGCATGGGTGCCGATCACCTTGGCAGCATGTTCGGCCAGCTGCCGCGCCCCGGCCCGCGCATCGGCGGCGGCGCGGTCCATCACCCGGTCGCGGCCCACCACCAGTTCCATGCCGAACAGGGCCATGGCGATCAGCAAGGCGGAGACCGCAAGCCAGATCACCGCCCGCGACGGGGCCGTATCCAGAATGCGGGAAGAGGGGGAGGGCGGGCTGGCCTCCTCGGCGGTTTGTGTCGGCACGATGCGGGTTGACCAGTCCTGTCGACGAAACAACTGAAGGACGTTATCGATTGCGTGGAGCACAAGCAATCATTCCATGCAGAATGTTACCCCTGGTACCTGCCCGCGCATATTGGCCGATTGTCTCCGAAGGGAGCGGGGGGTATGGTGCGCCGCCTTTTCGTGACAACCGAAGCCAGCACCATGACCCCTGTTGCCCCCGCCCGTGAAGCCGATTCCGGCCGCATCAACCGCCGTTTCGCCCGGCTGAAGCAGGAGGGACGGGCCGGCCTCGTCACCTTCATCACCGCCGGTGACCCGGATCACGACACCAGCCTCGCCATCCTGAAGGGGCTGCCGGGGGCCGGTGCCGATGTGATCGAACTGGGGATGCCCTTCACCGATCCCATGGCCGACGGCCCGGCCATCCAGGCCGCCGGCCTGCGCGCGCTGAACAACGGCGCCCGCATGACCCGCACGCTGGCCATGGTGCGCGATTTCCGCGCCCAGGATGATGAAACGCCGATCGTGTTGATGGGTTACTACAACCCCATCTACAGCTATGGCGTCGACACGTTCCTGGCCGATGCCCGCGCTGCCGGGGTGGATGGGCTGATCGTTGTCGATCTGCCGCCGGAAGAAGATGGCGAGCTGTGCGAACCGGCCCTGAAGGCCGGCGTGAATTTTATCCGCCTGACCACGCCCACCACCGATGATGCCCGTCTGCCGGCCGTGTTGGCCAATACGTCGGGCTTTGTCTACTACGTCTCCGTCACCGGCATCACCGGGGCCGGCAGCGCCAGCAGTGCGGCGATTGAGGAGGCGGTGACCCGCCTGCGCCGCCATACCGATCTGCCGCTGGCCGTGGGCTTCGGCATCTCCACACCGGAGGCCGCTGCTGCCGTCGCCCGTGTGGCCGATGCCGCCGTGGTGGGCAGCGCCATTGTGCGCAAGATCGAAACCGGCCTGGATGGCGAGGGCAAGCCGGGTGCCACCCTGGTGGCTGATGTGTTAGGATTCGTCCAGGCGCTGGCCCAGGGTGTGCGCGACGCCCGGAGGTGAGACGCCTGGACCCGCGAGGTGTGCCATGGCTTATGTAATTGACGAGGACTACAACCAGCTTCCCCCGCCCCCGACACGGGCGGCGGTGGAGGCGGATCTTGTCGATTGGAGACATCGGCTCACCGACCTGGTGAAACAGCTAAGCAGTTGGTCGCAAGAGGTTCCCGGCATTGATTGCGTTATTGCCGAGACCGAGATGCTTGAGCCGAAAATGCAGATGGTCGGCATCAACACTCCCTTCTCTTTGCCGATGTTACTGATTGACAAGCTACCGGCAGAAAGGGCGGGGTCGCCGCCCATGCGATTTGCCGCGAACAGGGCGCCGGATTATGGTTGGTTGTCGATATGGCCGGACGCCCGCTGGGTTATCGGTACCCGCGGTCAGGTCTGGTTACAGTCGGAGGAGTTTTTCGAGACTCTGGTAGACATTGGCACACCCGGCGCGCCGGACTGGCGTTTTACTCAGCATGGCGAGTTCTTGCGACCGCTCACGAGAGACTCTTTCCAGAACATTATAAAGAGCCTGCGTTGAGCCCGTTCAAGGATATCGCCGAGGCTTATGAAATCGCTGACGATGCGATGCGCGCTAAGATGGGTGCGGTCCGCATGGCGAGTGCTGCCGACAAATTCGACGAACTTTACCTGCTGTCGAAAATCACGGCGAACGCCTATTTTTTCATGCTGTTTGCCCGGTTTGAGCATCTGGTAACGCAACTGGCTCTGAGTGAGGCGGAGACGGGTCGCAAAGCCAGCATTTCGCGTGAGCGCCGCGTCTGGTCAGTCATTGATGTAAGGAAGATGGACTTCCTCCGTCGATTGGCACTGTTGACGGACAAGGGGTCGCCGGATTACGCAACTGTGAAAGAGCTATATGAGGATCGCAACGCCATTGCCCATGGCAGTCTCATTGAGACCAAGCCAAACGTAAAGGTGATTGCGGCCAAACTCAGCGGGATACTCTCCCGCCTTGAAGGTATCCCATGAACTGGCTGACCAACTTCGTCAAACCCAAGATCCAGGCCCTCGTCGCGAAGAAGGAGGTTCCGGACAATCTTTGGCACAAGTGCCCCTCCTGCGGCGCGATGATCTTCCATCGTGATCTGGAAGAGAACCTGCATGTCTGCCAGCATTGCGGCCACCATATGCGGCTGGACCCGGCCCGCCGGCTGAAGATGCTGTTCGATCCGGGCTATCAGACGATTGAACTGCCCAAGGTGCTGGTCGATCCGCTGAAATTCCGCGACCAGAAGCGCTATACCGACCGGCTGAAGGAAGCCCAGTCCAAGACCAACCGGCAGGACGCCATCGTCGTCGCCCATGGCAAGATCGACGGCCAGGGTGCCGTGGCCGCCGTGTTCGACTTTAATTTCATGGGCGGTTCCATGGGCATGGCGGTGGGTGAGGGGCTGCTGGCCGCCGCCAAGCTGGCCGTGCTGCAGCAGGTGCCGCTGATCGCCATTCCGGCATCGGGTGGCGCGCGGATGCAGGAAGCCATCCTGTCGCTGATGCAGATGCCGCGCACCATCATCGCCGTGGAAATGGTGAAGGAAGCCGGCCTGCCCTATATCGTGGTGCTGACCGACCCCACCACCGGCGGGGTGACGGCCAGCTTTGCCATGCTGGGCGACATCCATATGGCGGAGCCGGGTGCCCAGATCGGTTTCGCCGGCGCCCGCGTCATTGAAAGCACCATCCGCGAGACGCTGCCGGAAGGGTTCCAGCGCTCCGAATATCTACTGGACCATGGCATGGTCGATATGGTGGTGCATCGCAAGGAGCTGCGGGAAACCCTGGCCCGCGTCATCGATCTGCTGCGCCGGCCGGGGCCGGGGGCGGAGATTGTGCGGATGCCGCGCGGCGACGGGCCGGATCGCGGCGGGCCGTCCCGCAAGCCGGTCAGCATCAAGGGTGGTGCCGGCGCGCGATGATCAAGGCCGCCCCCATCGTGCCGGGCTCCCCCCGGCTGGAGGCGGTGCTGGAGCGGATGCGTCTCCTGCACCCCAAGGTGATCGACCTGTCGCTGGGCCGGATTGAGGGGCTGCTGGCCAAGCTGGGCAACCCGGAGCGCCGGCTGCCGCCCATCGTGCATGTGGCCGGCACCAACGGCAAGGGCAGCACCGTCGCCTTCCTGCGCGCCATGGCAGAGGCGGCGGGCAAGCGGGTGCATGTCTATACCTCCCCGCATCTGGTGCATTTTCACGAGCGTATCCGGCTGGCCGGCCATTTCATTGCCGATGACCGGCTGGCCGACCTGCTGGAGCGGATCGAGCAGGTCAATGGCGGCGACCCGATCACTTTTTTTGAGATCACCACCGCCGCCGCCTTCCTGGCCTTTGCCGAGGAACTGGCGGACCTGCTGCTGCTGGAGGTCGGGCTGGGCGGCCGGCTGGACGCCACCAATGTCATCCAGACGCCGGCAGTCTCTGTGCTGACCCGCATCTCCATGGACCATATGCAGTTCCTGGGGGAGACGATTGAGGCCATCGCGGCGGAGAAGGCTGGCATCATCAAAGCCGGCTGTCCGGCGGTGGCGGGGCCGCAGGTCGATCCGGCGGTGACGGGTGTTTTCCAGGCTATGGCGGATCAGGCTGGTGCCCCCCTGGCCCTGGCCGGGCGGGACTGGCGGGCGGAACCGCTGGGCGACAGCGGCTGGCGCTACAGCGATGCCCAGGGCACGCTGGACCTGCCCTTGCCGGCGCTGCCCGGTGCGCATCAGATCGACAATGCCGGCACCGCCATTGCCGCCACCCGCCATCTGCCCTTTGCCGTTCCCGCGGCGGCCATCCGCCAGGGGCTGGCGGCGGTGGAATGGCCGGCGCGGCTGCAACGCCTGCGCCGGGGGCCGCTGGTGGAGCTGCTGCCGGCGGGGTGGGAGCTGCATCTGGATGGCGGCCATAATGACAGTGCCGGGCAGGTGCTGGCCCGCCATCTGGCCGCCTGGACGGCCGATGGCCGCAGGTTGGACCTGATTTTCGGCATGTTGGGCAGTAAACGCCCGCTGGATTTCCTGGCCCCGCTGGCCCCTTACGTGCGCCGCCTGCGCGCCGTGGCCATTCCGGGGGAGGCTGCCAGCGTAACGGCCGAGGATGCCGCCACCCTGGCCCGACAGGCAGGGATAGAGGCGGCGGCCAGCCCGGATGTGGCCCAGGCTGTGGCCGAGTTGGCGGCCCTGGGGGCAGGGGAACCACCGGCCCGGCTGCTGATCTGCGGCTCGCTTTACCTGGCCGGAACGGTGCTGGCGCAGAACGGGTAGGGCGGCTGTCGGCCGCCCGGATCACACCGCCACATCCGCCTTGATCGGCGGGTGTGGGTCATAGCCTTCCAGCACGAAATCATCGATCCGATAGCCATCGATGCTGTCCGCCTTGCGCGCCAGCGACAGGCGGGGGAAGGGGCGGGGGGGGCGGCTGAGCTGCTCGCGCGCCTGATCCAGATGGTTCAGGTAGAGATGCACATCCCCGCCCATCCAGACGAACTCACCCGGCGTCAGCCCCGCCTGCTGGGCCAGCATCAATTGCAGGGCCACCGCCCCGGTGAAATTGAAGGGTGCCCCCAGCAGCAGATCGCACGATCGCTGGAACATCAGGCTGTTCAGCTTGCCGTCCGTCGTCACATGATACTGATAGACCATGTGGCAGGGCGGCAGGGCCATATCCGGCACATCCGGCACGTTCCAGGCATGGAACAGCAGGCGGCGGCTGGCGGGGGTGTGTTTCAGCCCGTGGATCAGGGCGGCAATCTGGTCATGTTCGCGTCCATCCGGCCCCAGCCAGCGCCGCCATTGCTTGCCATAGACGGGGCCCAACTCCCCCCAGCGGGCGGCGAAATCATCGTCTTCGACAATGCGGCGTTCGAAATCGGCCTGGGCGATGTTCTCCCCCGTGGCTTGCCGATAGGTCTTCAGCGGCCAGTCGGTCCAGATCGTCACCTTGTCCTTCAGCAGCGGCTGGATATTGGTGCCGCCGGTCAGGAACCACAGCATCTCCTTCACCGCCATCTTCCAATAGACCCGCTTGGTGGTCAGGATGGGGGCAGTGCCGTCGGACAGGTCGAAGCGCAACATTGCGCCGAAGCTGGACAGGGTGCCGACACCGGTGCGGTCCACCCGGCGGTCGCCCTTTTCCAGAATATGGGCCATCAGGTCGAGATACTGATATTCGGGATGGCGCATCGAAGGTCGGTTCCGTTGGCGGCAGTATGCAGCAAGACCTGTTCATTAACGCGGCCCATCGTTAATGTCATCCACCGCAAATGTCACCCCTCGCGCCTGCATCTTGGAGAAGCTGTCTTGTTGATTACCGTGATCGCCGCCGTCGCCCGCAATGGGGTTATCGGCTATCAGGGCCGGATGCCCTGGAAGCTGCCCAGCGACCTGCGCTTCTTCAAACAGGTCACCATGGGCAAGCCGATGATCATGGGCCGCAAGACCTGGGACAGTTTCGGGGGCAAGCCGCTGCCCGGCCGCCCGCATATCGTGCTGACCAAGGACGAGGCGTTCCAGGCCGAGGGTGCCATTGTTGCCCATGATATGGACAGCGCCATCGCCAAAGCCAAACAATTGGCCGAGGAGGCCGGTGGTCAGGAAATCATGGTGATTGGCGGGGCGCAGATTTACGCCGCCTTCCTGCCCATCGCCGACCGGGTTTACCTGACCGAGATCGCCGCCTCGCCGGAAGGTGACACGTTCTTCCCTGAATTCGACCGCACCGGCTATCTGGGCGAGGAACTGGGCACCCAGAACCCGGAGGAGGGCCGCCCAGCCTTCCGCGTCATGCGCTTTCACAAGATGCGCAAACGCAATGGCTGAGCTGCTGCCCTGGCAACGGCTGACAATGGAGAGCGGCCTGCTGCTGGCGGCCGCTTCCAGCATCCGGCTGGATGCAGCCGAACTGCACCGCCAGACCATGGCCGCCATCGCCGCCACCCCGCCGGAGGCCCGCAACCGCTATGGCAGCGAGGATGGCGACTGGACGGCCATCACCCTGGTGGCGAAAGCCGGTGCCTATGGCAGCGACGCCCCCCTTCAACGCAGCCCGGCGCTGGATCATCTGCCCCTGCTGGAAACGGCCGTGTTGTCTTTGCCGGGGTTGCAGGTGGAGGGCAGCCATATCATCCGCCAGCCGGCGGGTGGTTTCCTGCGCTGGCATTATGATCAACAGGCCCTGCACCTGCCCTTGGCCCGGCTGCTGCTGGCAGTGCAGGTGCCGGATGAGGCCTTCACCTGGATCGGGCATGAGAAGCTGGCCTTTCCCGCCGGCACATTATGGACGGGGGATTTCTCCCAGCCCCATCAAGTCGAAAACCCATCCAATCAGGATCGGCTGGTCATTGCGGTGGATGTCACTGTCAATGATATGGTGCGTTCATTGTTCCCGCCCGCACTCTATGCAGATGCCGCTGGGCGGCAATACCGGGCGCAGGAAGGTATCAATGCCCTGTTGACGGCCCGAAGCGGCTAGAATAGTGCCCAATACTGTTCCCTTGCCGCTAAAGCCTTTGTCATCATGCAACTGACCCCCATCCCGGATGATATTCTGCCCCAGGCCCTGGCCAGTCTTCGCGCCCACCTGCCGCCCGACAGTCTGGCCCTGGCGGTGTTTGAGCGGATCGCCGCGACGCTGGATTTGGTGCCGCTGGGCGTGGATACGCCGGCACACCGGGCGGCGGGGGTGAAGCTGGCGCAGGATTTCGGCATCGGCACCATTGATGCGGAGCCGATGGAGGCCTTCTCCTATGACGGGCAGTCCATTCGCACCCGGTCAGAGGCCTATGTGCTGATCCATGAGGTGGCGCATTGGCTGGTGGCCCCGCCGGAGCGGCGCGGCATGATTGATTTCGGTCTCGGCGCCGGCCCGGAATCGGGCCGGGTGGAGGAGGCCAACCGCGCCACCGCCGTGGACAAGGACACCCAGATTGAGGAAGAGGCGCTGTCCTCCCTGCTGGGCATCCTGTGGGAGGTGGAGTTGCGCCAGCCGGCCATCCTGGCCTTTCTGGAACAGAACTGGCTGGAAGGGTGGGAGCGTGCGGCGGGGTGCGCCGACAATTTCATCAGCCATGTGGAATTGCTGCACCGCCGGGGTTTGATTGATGCCGATGGGCGGCCTTTCCCGCCCGAATCTGTCACCGGTGCGGCCCGCGCCGCAGCTTGATTGCGCATTTCCAGCGGCCCTTGCCGACCGGCTTTTTTGGTTGTTCCCTGATGTGAAAGAACGTCCAGGGAGGACAAGCATGAATGCCAGCACCAAGGGTCCGGCCATCCTGTCCATGATCGGCAATACGCCGATCATCCGGCTGACCCGCTTCGATACCGGCCCGTGTGAGCTGTATCTGAAGCTGGAAAATCAGAATCCCGGCGGCTCCATCAAGGACCGGATCGGCCTGCGCATGATTGAGGCGGCAGAGGCTGACGGGCGCTTGAAGCCCGGCGGCACGGTGATTGAGGCGACGGCCGGCAATACCGGCCTGGGGCTGGCGTTGGTCTGCGCCGCCAAGGGATATCGCCTCATTCTGGTGATCCCGGACAAGATGGCGGTGGAGAAGATCAACCATCTGCGGGCCTTGGGTGCCGAAATCCACATCACCCGGTCGGATGTGGGCAAGGGCCACCCGGCCTATTATCAGGATATTGCCGAACGGTTGGCCGGCGAAATCCCCGGTGCCTTCTATGTCAACCAGTTTGCTAACCCGGCCAACCCCCAGGCCCATGCCGATTGGACGGGGCCGGAAATGTTGCAGCAGATGGGCGGCGACATTGATGCCGTGGTGGTGGGGGTCGGTTCCGGCGGCACCTTCACCGGGCTGGGCCGCTTCTTCGCCGCGGCCAGCCCCAAGACGCAGATGGTGATCGCCGATCCCGCCGGCTCCATCATTGCCGATCTGGTGAACAAGGGGACACATGGGGAGCCCGGAAGCTGGGTGGTGGAAGGGGTGGGGGAGGATTTCGTCCCCCCCAATTGCGACCTGCAGCACGCCCGGGCCGCCTATACCGTCACCGACACGGAAAGCCTGAATGCCGCGCGCGACCTGCTGCGCAAGGAAGGCATCCTCGCCGGTTCCTCCAGCGGTACCCTGCTGGCCGCCGCGCTGAAATATTGCCGGGATCAGACGGAGAGGAAGCGCGTCATCACCTTTGTCTGCGACACGGGCAACAAGTACCTGTCCAAGATGTTCAACGATGCCTGGATGGAAGACCAGGGCTTCACCCCGCGCGACCGCCATAATGACCTGCGCGACCTGATGACCCGCCGCTATGACAAGGGTCAGGTGGTGACGGTGGGGCCGGAAGACACGCTGCTGACGGCCTATAAGCGGATGCGGATCAGCGACGTCTCGCAGTTACCGGTGATGGAGGGGGCGCGCGTCATCGGCATTCTGGATGAAAGCGACCTGCTGCTGCATGTGGAGAAAGACCCGGCCCGCTTCCGTGACAAGGTTTACACGGCCATGGTCAACCGGCTGGAAACACTGCCCGTCACCGCGCCGATGGCCGAGCTGACCCGGCTGTTCGACCGCAATCTGGTGGCTATCATCATGGATGGTGACCGGTTCCTGGGTCTGTTGACGCGGGTGGACATGCTGAACCATCTGCGCCGACAGATGAAGTAGGGAGGGGCGGCGGGCTTCTTGAAAAATATCTTGATGTACGCAATATATCCGATTGCGGATGTGTTGGGTGTTGGGTAGTTTGTCGGCGCAAACAATCAATGAAGAAGCCCGCCATGCGCCGCCCCTTTCGATCCGCCGCCCTGTTCTTGTTGACCCTGGCGGGTGCCCCTGTCCTGGCCGCTGAGCCGGCGGGCAATGTCGTCCGGCAGGCGGCGGATGCCTTCGGCCTGCGGGTGGGCACCGAATCCATCGGGCTTTATTCGCAATCGGCGGTGCGCGGTTTCAGCCCGAAGGTGGCGGGCAATATCCGGCTGGAGGGGTTGTTCTTCCGCCCGGCCGGTGCATTGACCGATCGGGCGGTGGACAGCACCAGCATCCGCGTGGGGCTGGGCAATGTCGGCCAGCTTTTCCCGGCCCCTTCGGGCGTTGCCGATCTGGCCCTGCGCGATCCGGGACAGGCCAATGGCTTGCACGCCACGCTTGCCATTGATCCTTACCTATCCCCC
This sequence comes from Niveispirillum sp. BGYR6, assembly GCF_027568365.1. NCBI lineage: Bacteria > Pseudomonadati > Pseudomonadota > Alphaproteobacteria > Rhodospirillales > Azospirillaceae > Niveispirillum > Niveispirillum sp. BGYR6. The sequence goes on from NZ_JANLNL010000004.1 coordinate 366,460, forward strand.
TATCTGGAATTGGATGGCGATCTGGCCAGCGCTGACGGTGTCTGGACCTTGGCCAGCGGGCTGGGCCTGTACCCGGATGATAATGGCCAGGCCGGCAATGATGCCCGCTATGTCACGGCGGCCTTCATCCCGCGCTGGCGCCCGACCGACCGGCTGACCATCACCGGCCTGCTGGATATGGAATGGGGCCGGGATGAGGATGTGACGCCCACGCTGCTGCCGCTGGACGGGATGCTGCCGCCTAGCACCCGGCGTTCGCGTTTCATCGGTCAGCGCTGGGCCGATTACGCCTTTGACAACCGTAACCTGGGGCTGATTGTCGATGCCGGTCTGGCCGATGGGCTGGCGTTGCGCGGCGGCCTGTTCCATTCCCAGCATAAGGCGGGGAAGGATGCCTTCACCCTGCTGAATGGCCTGGATGCCACCGGGCAGGGTGAAATGTTTGTGCTGATGTTTCCGCCGACGCAGAGTTCCGTCTGGTCGGGGGAAAGCCAGCTTTCCTATGGCTGGTCTGGCCAGACCGCCCGTCAGACCCTGACCGCCAGCCTGCGCGGCCTGTCCAGCCGCGAACGATCGGGTGGGGAGGTGGAGATCCCGCTGGGCCCCTGGCGGGTGGACGAGGTGCGGGACGTGCCCAGGCCCGCGCTGCTGTTCGACCAGCCGCAATCCCACGATCAGGTGCGGCAATGGGCGGGGGGGGTCAACTGGCGGCTGGAATGGGCCGGGCGGCTGGATACGAGTGTCGGCGTGCAGAAGGCGCGCTATCGCAAACAGTCCCGCACCGGCGCCGCTGCCCCGGCGCGCGGCGGCTCCGACCCCTGGCTGTACAACGCGCTGGTGGCGTGGCGCTTTGATGGCGATATCACCGCCTATGCCAGCTATGCCAGGGGACTGGAGGAGGCGGGCTCGCCGCCGGTCACGGCGATCAACCGCAACAGCCTGCTGCCGGCGGTACTGACCACCCAGCGCGAATTGGGGGTGAAGCTGCCATTGGGGCCGTTGAACCTGACCAGTTCGCTGTTCGATGTCCGCCGCCCCTATGCCGGTCTGGATGGCAATGATCGTTATGGCTTCCTGGGGCAGGTGCGTCACCGGGGGCTTGAAGCCTCCGTGACCGGCCAGCCTTTGCCGGGCCTGTCGCTGGTGCTGGGGGCGGTGCTGCTGGACCCGGTGGTGACGGGGCCGGAGGTGAGGGAAGGGCTGATCGGTCGCCGCCCGGTGGGGCAACGCCGCCTCCATTGGCAGGCCAGCCTGGATTATGCGCCGCCGGGATGGGAAGGCGGCTCGCTTGATCTGGTCATTGATCATCGCAGCGCCACCACCGCCCGGCGGGACAATCTGGCCAATGCGCCGGCCGTCACGGTGGTTGATCTGGGGCTGCGGCAGGAACTGGCTCTGTTCGGCCAGGATGCCACCCTGCGTGCCCAATTGTTGAACCTGTTCAACGCGGATGGCTGGGATGTGGTGGATGATGGGGAATATAGCGCCATCGATCGCCGGGCTTGGCGCGTCGCGCTCAGCACCCGCTTCTGATCTTCATCAAAGCATCGGCTGTCGATCCGTCATATGCTGGGGTAATTGTTGCCTCAGCATGTCGGAGCCGCCAGATGATCGATATCCCCGCCGATTTGGACCATGCCCATGTGGAGATCGCTGGCGCCAAGGTGAAGCGCTTCGATACGCTCTGGTCGGAGGGTGGGCGGGAATGGCGCTGCGCCTATGAATTGCTGGGCACCGTGCGGACCTGTGCCGAACTGCCCGGCATTGTCGGCAAGAATACGGAGATCATTCTCTCCAACCATGCCATGAACAATGCGTTGCGTTCCTATAACCTGACCGTGCACGGCGATACGGTACTGTTCGCCGTGCATGTCAGTGATCAGATCATTCATGATCTGGAAAAATATTATCTGTCCAAGCTGGCCAAGGCGTTTGATCTGCGCCTGCACCTTGTTTGTTCCGACGCCCACGCCCGGCTTTTCTCCCCCATCGGGCTGCAGATGTCGCCGGTGCTGCTGCCGGACTGATCAGGGGGGGCTGATTAACTTCGCAAGGGCCTTGGCTTGCGCGCGTCGTAATGCCTTTGGTCCCACATCATGTAAAGGCTCCAGAATATCGCTGTTGGGTGGGGAGGTGATAACCTCTTCCCCAATGGCCGTCACGGGGGTGCTGTTGCCGGGCATCGTCAGAGCAAGCGTTACTTTGCCCTCGGCCGTGCAGGTTCCCTTGAATAAGGAAATTGAGCCACACGTAGCAAATATTCGTGCTTGTTTTACCTCCAGAGTTAATGGGATACGTCCCTCATCTCCATTTTTTTCGAAGAGAATGACATCGGTATATCGTTGGCGAAATGCATTAAGCGCATCTTCCGTAAATACATTTTTTTGGTCAAGCTTCAGTATGGCTTTAATTGGGTATTCAAGCATATAATCAATGGATAGCTTCTCTGCTCCAATGATAGATATTTGATACTTTCCTGGAATTTTTTCATGTACGGAAAAATTTGGTATCTCGTTGGATGGATTTTGATTATGAACTGGGATTTGGCATCCCGTTGCCAATAGTAAAATTGCCATTAATGCGATAATTTTATTGAAATTTTCCATTTCAGATTCCTTTTTTGTGGTTGAAACTTTATAAAAATCTATCTCATATATTCAGCTGCTTCACCAGTGGGATTAACTCTCATAATTTCCATCTAACGAGATAGCGGGGGGGTGAATGAAGTATCTAAATGGTACGTATGGCTTATGGATGGTAGCCGGGGTGGTAATGCTCCTGACGGCGGGATGTCAGACAAACTCTGTCAAAACACTGAATGGTGCCGATCAAGCAAAGCTATCCAGCTTGTCCCTAAATAAAATAGAGGTGGAGTTGTCGCAGCCAACGGCACCTTTAGAATTGAAGTCAGTTCTGGAACAAAAATTGAAGGAAATCCTCCCTGGATGCATGAAGGGAAATGTGCCTGTTCTCGTCCGTGTGAGGGTGGATAACTATAAAGAGCAAAATGGGGCAATGACCGTGCTGGTCGGTGATCATTCTGAATTGACCGGTAAGCTTTCGCTGCATGATTTGGCTGGCAATGAACTGGGAGAGTACTATTTAACAGAGCGTACCGGCGGTGGTGGGCTAATTGCCGTTGCCAGCATGTCCGATGCACAACAAAAATTGACAGCCCGTTATGCAGAACGGGTCTGCAGCGACGTGTTCGGGCAAAAGAAGCCGGCACGCTGACATTTGCACGGATGATCAAGGGGCGCCGGTGCCGGGCGGCGCCCCCTATCCTTACTTGGCGCCCTTGGCGGCCGACCATTGCCGGGCCGGCAGGGTCACGTCTGCCTGTTGCACAAAATCAACGGCAGAGCGGGCAAGCTGCACCTGATAGGTGCCGCCGCTGATCTTCCAGCCCTTGGCCGCACCGTCATAGATTGCCAGCAGGCGGGGATCGACAGTGACCTCCACCTGACGTGATTCGCCCGGTGCCAGGGCCAGCTTGTCAAACCCGACCAGCCGGCGCGGTGCTTCCCAGCCGGCGGTCACACCCGGCGCAGGGCCGATATAGAATTGTGGCACGGCGCTGCCGAAGCGCGAACCCTTGTTGGTGACGCGGGCGCGCAGCTTCAGCCCGTCCGCCGTCATTTCCGCCGCCAGCCCCTCATAGGTGAAGCTGGTATAGGAAAGCCCATGGCCGAAGGCGAATAGCGGCTTGTGCCCCTTCAGATCGAACCATTTATAGCCGACCGCCGCCCCTTCCGAATAGGTGACGGGGAAGGAGACATCGGGCTTCTTGTCCGTGCCATCCAGCACCGGGCGGGGCAACTGGTCAAGCGATTGCGGGAAGGTGACGGGCAGACGGCCCGTGGCATCCACCTCCCCATAAAGTACGCGGGCAATCGCCTCACCCCCGCGCGTGCCGGGATACCAGGCCTCCAGCACCGCCGGCACTTGGGCCAGCCAGGGCATCAGCACCGGGCCGCCGCTTTGCAGCACCACCACAATCTTGGGGTTGGCCTTGGCCACGGCGGCGATCAGGGCATCTTGCCCATCTGGCAGGGTCAACGGGAAATCCAGCGCCTCCCCCGTCCATTGATTGGCGAACAGGATCACCAGATCGCTATCGGCCGCCAGCTTGGCCGCTGCCGCCACATCGGTGCCCGGATCGAATCGCACATCGCCGCTGCGGCGGCGGATCGCCTCCAGCGGGGCGCTGGGATGATAGACGATGGGGCCGGGGAAATCCTTCGGCCCCAGACCCGGCACCGGGTTGCCGCCACGGGCGAACACGGTGGAGGAGCCGCCACCCGACAGCACACCCTTGTCGGCATGGCCGCCGATCACGGCAATGCGCTTGGCGCTGGCGGCCAGCGGCAGCAGGTTGGCATCATTCTTCAACAGCACGATGCCTTCTTCGGCATCGGCCTGGGTCACCAGCGCATGGGCGCCGTAATCGATGGGCTGGATGGAAACCGGATTATCCACCACGCCGGAGGCGAACAGGGCGCGCAGGATACGCCGGACCATATCATCCAGCCGCGCCTGCGGGATGCTGCCCTCCTTCAGCGCCTTGCCTAGCAGTTCCGGCCCGAAATAGGGCTTCTTGTCGAAGACATAACCCGATTCCTGGTCCAGCCCGGCATTGGCGGCCGGAGCCGTGCTGTGTACCGCGCCCCAGTCGGACATGACATAGCCTGGATAGGCCCAGTCCTTCTTCAGCACCTGATTGAGCAGGAAATCGCTCTCGCAGGCATAGGGGCCATTATAGCGGTTATAGGCGCACATCACCGAATGGGGCTGGCTCTTCTCGATGGCGATCTCAAACGCCAGCAGGTCCGACATGCGGGCCTGATCCTCGGCGATGCGGGCATCCAGCACAAAGCGCCCCGTCTCCTGCGCGTTCAGGGCGAAATGCTTGATGGTGGAGATGATCTGGTTGGACTGGATGCCCTTGATCTGGGCGGCCACCATGGTGGCCGCCAGCCAGGGATCTTCCCCGCCATATTCGAAATTGCGGCCATTGCGCGGTTCCCGCACCAGATTGATGCCGCCGGCCAGCATGACATTGAAGCCAGACGCCCGCGCTTCCCGCCCGATCATCGTCCCGCCCTGTTCGGCAAGCTGGGGATTCCAGGTGGCGGTGGTGGCGATGCCGGCCGGCAGGGAGGTGCGTTCCAGATATGGGGCCAGCGATTCGCGCTGCGTGGCCACACCAACGCCGGCATCGGTCTGCCATTGCGCCGGAATGCCCAGCCGGGGGATGCCGGCGACATAGCCGGCTGATCCCATGCGCACATCCTTGGGCGGCAGATAATTCTTGTATTTCAGGGCTGAACCGAAATGACCGAAGACCAGGAGCTTCTTTTCGTCCAGGGTCATGGCGGCGAGCGCCAGGGCGGCGCGCTCATCAGCCGCCAGCGCCGGGTTCAGCCAGGGCTGGGCCTGCCCCGATGCCGTGCCTGTGGACGCGGCGGGAGCGGGTGCCGGTCCCTGCGCCATGGCCACCATGGCCGTGCCCCCCAACAAAGCCGCCAGCAACAGCGGCGGGACGATCTTGTTCAGCCCGATATTACGCATTGCCACCCTCTTTCGTCCTGTCGTCGATCCATGCCGGCGGGGCAGGCCCCGTTTCCTCCCGGCTTTGCTTTGCCTGTTGTTCAGACCCCCTTATCAGGGTTGGGGCGACCTTACCATCTTGTCTGGCCGCTGTCAGGCACATCAGACAACGTTGTCTGATTTTTTGTCCATGACATCTTTGCAGACCCGGGTATGACAGGGCCTCGTCGAACCTGCATCGTGTTTGCGGCGCAAAATCATGCTGCAAAGGCGAAATATGTACATATCACCGCGATGGGTGCGCTTCCAGGTCGGGTTATACCTGTTGGCAAAATCCCACATCCTGCACGCGACTATGACAACGATGACATAAAGCCCTTGACACTGGATGGGCGCGCCGTAATCTCAGCCCCACAAAGCGTAAAGCGTGCGGTTGAACAAGCGCGCCGTTCTGGGTGGGAAAAGGCTGATCTCAAGGATCAACAGGGATTCGTTTCAAGATGCCATGGGCTGGGGATGCCCGGGCGTCGTCCCCTTCCTGCGCGTTCGGTGCCTGTCATAGCCGCCAGCAAACCGAGGATGATGGGAGGGATTGATGAGGGGCGGATATTCATTGCTGGGCCGCACCGCGGCCATGGCCCTGCTGGCGGGTGTTTCCCCGCTGGCGCTGGGCGGTACTGCCATGGCCCAGCAGGCCGACGCGCAGCAGGAAGTTCTGGACGAGATCATTGTCACCGGCGTGCGCGCGTCGCAGCAGCGCTCGGTGGACATGAAGCGCAGCGAGACATCCATTGTTGATGCGATCAGCGCCGAAGATATCGGCAAGCTGCCCGACGTGACCATTGCCGACGCGCTGCAACGCGTCCCCGGCATTCAGATCCGGCGTGAAGCGGGCGAAGGCAGCACGGTGAATGTGCGCGGCCTGCCGCAGGTCATCACCATGCTGAATGGCGAACAATATCTGTCCGCCGGCAATCTGGGGGAGGCCAAGCCGAACCTGAGCGATGTGCCGGCCCAGTTGATGAATGCCGTGGTGGTCTATAAGTCCACCGACACGCGCAATGCCCTGTCGGGCATTTCCGGCACCATCGACCTGCGCACCCGCCGCCCGTCGGACATGCCGGAAGGTATCTCGCTGACCGGTGCGTTGGAAGGCCAGCGCGGCACGGATACCAAGGGCAAGGATTATCTGGCCAATGGCCTGGTTTCCTGGCGTGGGGATCGCATCGGCGCCCTGGTCTCTGCCGCCGGCAGCAAGGCCAATCTGGGCAACAACTATTCCGGTGTTGCCGGTGGCCTGTCCGGCAATAATGACTGGGGCGGCAAGGCCCCGACCGATTTCATCTCCCCGCACGGGTTTGAAAGCTTCCACCGGGAGGCGGAGCGCAAGCGTCTGGCCGTTTCCGGCGCGTTTGAGGCGGATCTGGGTGAAGGCTTCACCTTCATCGCCGAGGCGTTCTACACCAAGATGGACGAGTATAATCGCTCGGCCGGTCTCAATATCTCCAACCGCTGGTCCGGCGATGCCTATGGCATCTGGACCAAGCCGACCGTCAGCACGCCCGTTGGCGTGGGCAAATGGGTGGCGGTGAAGGAATATGATATTGATGCCTGGTGGGTGAATTCCTTCTCCGTCAACCGCGTGAACACGTCTGAATCGAAGAATTACAACGCCGAACTGAATTACGATAATGGCGGGCCGTTCAAGTTTGAATTCCGCGCCATGCGCGCGGATGCCGACCGTCTGTCCATGAATGGACAGGCGCAGGGTGACCTGTCCAACTGGCGCTATGCCGATGGCCGTTTCAACCTGTTCCGCGATGCCAATGACCGCACGCGCGGCACCTTCTATCCGAAGGAAATTGCGTCCCGCTTCCCTGCCTCGCGCTACACCAATAATATCGTTGGCAGCCTGGGCGGCCGCTATGTCGACCCCAACCCGCTGGGTTATGGCCAGAACCCGCAGCTTCATTACAATATTTCCGGTGGCCATCCGGTATGGACCGGCTTTGACAAGCAGATTTCCGGCGGCTTGGGGGCTGGCAAGACCCTGACCGACTATATGGCCAACAAGGACAGCTACGCCATCGGCGCCTTCTCCTCTGAAGGCAATAACGAGGCGTCCAGCGACCTGTCGGTCTATCGCGCCGATGGCCATTATGATTTTGAGGAACCGTTCCTGGGCTTCCTCAACAAGGTGGATGTCGGCATCCGCCGCAGCGACCGCTCCGTCACCATCGAGCAGTTCCACCTCTTCTCCAATTTCTACAAGGGCCAGGGCGTCAATATGGCGGGCCAGCCCAACACCAGCGGTTGTTCGGCCCAGTGGAAGGCCATCGACGTGGTGATGAACCAGAACCAGTGCCAAGCGGGTGAGTTTGTGCCCGATCCGGTGACAGGCAAGCTGGTCTTCCAGGGCTATACGGTCAATGCGCCGACGCGGCTGGATACCTATAATAATGTCATCTGGGTGAAGGACATGGGCTCCATCACCTCTGGCATTCCCGGTTTCTGGGCCATCGATCCGCGTGATTTCGACGATCCGGAGGCTTTCCACAAGAAGGTGTTCGGCGGTGCTGATCGGGTGATCGTGCCCGGCCAGTCCTATGATGTCGATATGTGGGAGGATAGCGGCTACGTTAACACCCACTTCGCCTATGGCCCGCTGTCCGGTACCGCCGGCCTGAAGATCATCCGCACGGAATTGCAGGTGCGCCAGAACATTACCGGTGAGACCAAGAATTATGGCGACACCAATAATGATGTCGGCGATGTCACCAGCCGCCGCAGCTATTACGATTATCTGCCGGCGGTGAACGCCGCCTATGATGTCGATGATAATCTGCGTCTGCGCTTCAGCTATTCCAAGACCATGCAGCCGCTGGACCTGCTGCGCTATGGCGGGGCGCTGAAGATCAACACGGCCGATGATCCGAAGCTGGGCATTCGTGTTGTCACCAGTGCTGAATCGGCGGGCAATCCCGAGCTTGATCCCTGGCGGTCGAACAATTGGGATGCGGCGGTGGAATATTATATCGGCCGGGCCAGTATGCTGAACCTGTCGGCCTTCCGCCTGAATATCGACAGCTATGTTGTCACCCGCACCACCAATGACGGGCGCTATCCCGACCAGGATGGGGTGATCCGCAATACCGTGCCCGTCACCCGCCCGCAGCAGGGCGAAGGCGGCAAGGTGGAAGGGATCGAAGTGGGGGCTAAGCTCTCCTTCAAGGATTTCCTGGACGAGGGTAGCTTCTTCTCCAATTTCGGTCTGGATACGAACTACACCTACTCGCCCAGCGAACAGACCCTGTCCAAGAAAACGCCGGACGGGAAAGACATCACGGCACCGTTCGACGACAATTCGAAGCATCAGGTCAATGTCGTTGCCTGGTATCAGGATGATAATCTGCAGGCCCGTATCGCCTATAATTACCGCAGCAAGCGGTTGCAGAATGTCTTCGATGGTCAGTTCCCGGTCTATCAGCAAGCCTCGCAATATGTTGATATGAACGTCAGCTACGCCATCAACGAAAACATCACCGTCTATGCCAACGGGTCCAATGTCCTGGGCGAGCGGGAGGATTACGTGGTGGAGTTCGCCAAAGGCATCACCCAATATGCCTGGCAGAACGAGTATGAGCCCCGCTACACGCTGGGTGTTCGCTTCAAGTGGTGATTGGGTAAGCACCACCGGCGCCCCCCGACCTTGACGGGTCGGGGGGCGTTGTTCTGTTGATGAAGTGTCGGTCTGGCGAGTTTTTCTGCATCACCGTCACCCCGGCGAAGGCCGGGGTCCAGTATCGTAGAGAAAAGCGCCTGTGGCCCCTGGACCCCGGCCTTCGCCGGGGTGACGGAGTGAAGAGCGTAATTAATTGATAATAAATAGTAATTTCTCATGCAAACATTAAGGGTGGCAAACGCCCGTCAGGCCAAATGGGGGGAGGAATGGGGGAGCGCATCCGCGATCTGGTGATTGTCGGCGGGGGAACTGCCGGCTGGATGGTGGCCGCCGCCATGGCGGACCATTTCCGTGGGGCCGGTCCCCGCATCACCCTGGTGGAAAGCAGTACCATCGGCACCATCGGGGTGGGGGAGGCGACGATCCCCACCATCCGCCGCTTTTACCAATCTTTGGGCCTGCGCGATCTGGATGTGCTGAAGGCCACGCATGGCACGGTGAAACTGGGCATCCGTTTTGATGGCTGGACCGGCAATGGCGGCGGCTTCATCCATCCGTTCGGGCTGCATGGCCAGGATCTGCGCGGCATCCCCTTCCATCATTACTGGCTGCGCGCCCGTGCTGCCGGGCTGGGCGGCGCGTTCGGGGATTATTCGCTGGCCGTGGCTCTCGCCAAGGCGGGGCGCTTTACCCTGCCCTCGGCCAATCCGCCCTCTACCCTGTCCGTCTTTGACTGGGCGCTGCATTTCGATGCCGGGCTGTTTGCCGGGCTGATGCGACAGGTGGCCGAACAGCGTGGCGTGCGCCGCATCGATGCCCGCATCGAACAGGTGCAGCAGCGCGGGGAGGATGGCCATATCACCGGCCTGTTGCTAGATGATGGGCGCGTGGTGACGGGCGACCTGTTTGTCGATTGCTCCGGCTTTCAGGGGCTGTTGATCGAAGGGGCGATGCGGGCGGGCTATGAGGATTGGGGGCAATGGCTGCTCTGTGACCGGGCCCTGGCAGCACAAGGTCCGGCCCTGTCCCCGCCACCGCCCTTCACGCGGGTGACGGCGCAACAGGCCGGCTGGCGCTGGACCATTCCGTTGCAGCACCGCACCGGCCATGGCTATGTCTATTCCAGCCGCCATATCGATGATGCGGCGGCAGAGGCGGAATTGCTGGCCGCCATCGGCGCCAAGCCCACCGTCGGCCCGCGCCGCATCGCCTTCACCCCCGGTCGCCGCACCCAGGCCTGGAAGGGCAATTGCGTTTCCATCGGCCTGTCATCGGGCTTTCTGGAACCGCTGGAATCCACCTCCATCGCCCTGATCGAAACCGGCATTGAAAAGCTGAAACAGCTTTTCCCCGACCGCGATATGGACCCGACGCTGGCGGCGGAGTTCAACGACTGGTCCCGGCGAGAGATGGAGCGGGTGCGCGATTTCATCATCCTGCATTACTGGCTGAACCGGCGGGGGGAGGCATTCTGGCAGGATTGCCGCGCCGTAGACCTGCCGGACAGTCTGGCCCATAAGGTGGATTTGTTCCGCCGCCGGGGCCATCTGGTGCGCTATCGCTGGGAAATGTTCCACCCGGACAGTTGGCTGGCCATCTTCGCCGGCTTCGACTTCCTGCCGGAACGGTTTGATCCGGCGCTGGACGGCATGGATGCGGCCAGCCTGGACCGGGCGCTGGCCGGGATGCGCCAGGCCATCGCCACGGCGGTGGCCGATTGCCCGAGCCATGAAGAATTCATTGAACATTATGCGCGGGTGGCCGCCCCCGCCTTATCCGCCACCACAGCAGGAAATGCCCGATGAAACCGTTGCGCAGGATCGTCATTGCCGGTGGTGGCACGGCCGGCTGGATCACCGCCGCCATGCTGTCGCACCTGCTGAAGGGCAGTGCCACGGCGGTGGAACTGGTGGAGTCGGAGGAGATCGGCACCATCGGGGTGGGCGAAAGCACCATCCCGCCCTTCATCACCCTGCTGCGCAACCTGGGCATTGATGAGCAGGACTTCATCCGCCAGACCAGCGCCAGTTTCAAGCTGGGCATCCGGTTCCGCGATTGGTACCGGCTGGGCAGCGGCTATTTCCACCCGTTCGGGGCCATTGGCGGCCAGATCGATGTGCATGAATTCTATCAATGCTGGCTGCGGGCCAAGGCCAACGGCCACCCCTCGGCCCTGATGGATTTCGCCCCTGCGGCCATCATGGCGGATGAGTACCGCTTCATGCTGCCCTTCAAGGCGCAGCGTACCATGGTGGGTGCCGCCTCCTACGCGCTGCATGTGGATGCCAAGCGGGTGGCAACCTATCTGCGCCGCTATGCCGAAGAACGCGGGGCGGTGCGCACCGAAGGCCGGATCGAGCGGGTGCGCACCCGCCCCGATGGCGCGATTGAGGCGCTGTGCCTGCGCGGCGGACGGGAGGTGGCGGGCGATTTCTTCATTGATTGTACTGGCTTTCGCTCCCTGCTGGTGGGGCAGACGCTGGGGGTGGGGCTGATCGACTGGTCGGATCAGCTTCTCTGTGACCGCGCCGTGGCGGTGCAGACGGAAAATACCGGCGATACCCATCCGTTTACGTTGTCGGAGGCGCTGGGCCATGGCTGGCGCTGGCGCATCCCGCTGCAGCACCGGGCCGGCAATGGCTATGTCTATTCCAGCCGCTTCCTGTCCGATGATGAGGCGGTGGCGACCCTGCGCACCAAGCTGCAAGGCCGACTGCTGACCGAGCCGGCCATCATCCCCTTCAAGACCGGGATGCGGGCGCGGATGTGGGAAAAGAACTGTCTGGCCCTGGGGCTGGCAGCAGGCTTCATCGAACCGCTGGAATCCACCGCCATCCATCTGGTTTACCGGGCGGTGGATCATCTGGCCCGCTTCTTCCCCGATCAGGATTGCGATCCGGCCCTGGCGGCCGAATTCAACCGCCGCATGGGGGCGGAATATGAGGAGGTGAAGGATTTCATCGTCCTGCATTATTGCCTGAGCCAGCGCGACGACACGCCGTTCTGGCAGGCCTGCCGCCAGGCCCCGGTGCCAGCCTCCCTGCGCGCCCGGCTGGACCTGTTCCGGGCCAGCGGCGTGCTGCGCGACGGGCTGGAGGAGCTGTTCCGCGCCGTGTCCTGGCAATCCGTCTATGAAGGGATGGGCGTGCGGCCGGCCCGTTATCAAGGGCTGGTGGAGACGCTGCCCTTGTCGGTCATTACCGAAACCCTGGACCGCTCGGCCCCGCTGCTCCGCGCGCAGGTGCAGGGCCTGCCCAGCCATGATGAATTCCTGCGCACCCATTGCGCGGCGGAACGGGATTTTTAAGGGGGCGGGAGGGCGACGCGGAAGTATCTTCTACTCTGGTTTCCACCTGTTCAACCGTCACCCCGGCGCAGGCCGGGGTCCAGGGGCCACAAGCGCTTTGCTCTACGAACCTGGACCCCGGCCTGCGCCGGGGTGACGGTAGAGATAGCGGAGTTGGTTGTAAAAATTCGGGCAAATCAAACGCCTGCCCCCTCACCGCCGTGAGGGCGGGGCGGTGGAGCGGCGGATCACCACATTGTGCGGCAAGACCCGGTGGGGTGTCGGCTTCGGCCCGTCGGGCTGGCGGCGATGGGCCAGCATGGCGATCAGCAGTTCGGCCGCCGCGTCCGCCATGTCCTGAATCGGCTGGCGCACCGTGGTCAGCGGCGGCCAGACCATTTCCGACAATTGGATATCGTCGAAACCGACGACGGACAGGTCTGTCGGCAGCGACAGGCCCCGGTCATGCGCCACCGACAGCACGCCGGCGGCCATTTCATCATTGCTGGCGAAGATGGCGGTGGGCGGGTTCTTCAGCGTCAGCAACCGCCGCGCCGGGGCCAGCGATGACCGATAGGTGAAGCCGCCCTGTTCCACGATCTCCTCATCCGGCTCCAGCCCATATTCACGCAGGGCGTCGCAATAACCGCCATAGCGCAGATCGGTGCCGGCATGGTTGGGCAGCCCCTTGATGAAGCCGATGCGGCGATGGCCGAAGGCCAGCAGATGCAGCGTGATATCAGCCGCTGCCGCCCGCTCATCAATGCGGACAGAGGCGCTGTCCGCCCGTTCCACCGCCGGGGTGATGCGGACATGGGGGATGTCCGCCTCTGACAACATGCGCAGCACCTCATCATTATCGGTGACCGGTGCGGTCAGCACCACACCATCCAGGCTCAACTGATGCACCAGATTATGCACCCGTTCGGCGACATCGGCGGCGCTGTAATCAATTTCCTCAATCAGCAGGTGGTAACCTTCCGCCCGGCAATGGCGCAACAGGCCGATCTGGATTTCGCCCGTATAGGGGCCGCCCGGATCGCCATAAATATGGGCGATCAGATAGGAACGGTCGCCCTTCAGGCTTTGGGCCGAGCGGTTGGGCTGGAACTTCAGTTCCGCCATCGCCTTCATCACCCGCTCGCGCGTTTCCGCGCTGACATAGCGTTCATTATTCATGACGCGGGAGACGGTCTTGATGGAGGCGCCGGCGGCGCGGGCCACATCAATGATTGTCGGCTTGCGCTCGACCAATTTTCCCACCCGTTGGCTTGTCGTTTGGCTATCCGTCTCACGCGCGGAAAGGCTTGGCAAGGAAATGATAACGTTGTCATATGTATTGTCAGCGCTTTATTGCATCCGGTGCCCTGCTTGACCTGTCGCCCCCGCCAGTTTATCCAGAACCTGCTCTGGCGGAGCTGAACCGGGTGGGCCCAAAGCCTAGCCGGGATAACTAAGTGCTCCGAAACGGGTCGGGAACCCGGTTGAAGGACGCACCAGATGACAGACCGCAGCCGCCAGATCGCCCTGTTCGACCGCTATGACCAGCCCGCCGTGAACATCACGGCAGAGGCCGAATGCGCCGATTACACCGTTGCCGCCAAGCAAGCCGGCATCCCGCCCTTTGCCCTGATGCTGCACGCCATTGGCCGCGCCAGCCTGGAGATTGAGAATTTCCGCCTGCGCCTGCTGGATGGCGTGCTGAGCCGGGTGGAGGCGCTGACACTTGGCTATACTGTGCTGGGGCCGGGGGATAATCTCAATTTCTCCAGTGTCGCCTATCAGGCGGATCGGATGGGCTTCGTGCAGGATTATCTGGCTGACCGCGCGCTGGCACGCGCGGCGACGGAACTGCGCCTGCTGCCGATGACGCACCGGGAATATCTGTTCACCACCTGTATGCCCTGGCTGCGCTTTACCGCCATCCAGCACCCGATGGCGCGCTTTGGCGATTGTTCCATCCCCAATATCGCTGTGGGCCGGTTTGACCGGGCAGGGGGGCGGCTGCGTTTCCCCCTGGCGGTGCAGGCCCATCATGGCTTGGTGGATGGCATCCATATCCACCGCTTCATCACCCGGGTTCAGGACATCCTGGGGGAGATGGCGGATAATCCGGGGCTTCTGACCCCGCGCGCATAAAAACCATAAAGGGAGTTCAGCCGATGACCGACCGTACCAACCGCCAGGGCTTTGCCACCCGCGCCATCCATGCGGGGCAGCAGCCGGACCCGAGTACGGGGGCGATCATGGTGCCGATCTACGCCACCAGCACCTTTGTGCAGCAAAGCCCCGGCGTGCATAAGGGCTATGAATATGCCCGCAGCCAGAACCCCACCCGCATGGCGTATGAAACCTGCCTCGCCGATCTGGAATCGGGCCATCGCGGCTATGCCTTCGCGTCGGGGCTGGCGGCAGAGGCGACGGTGCTGGAACTGCTGGATGCCGGCAGCCATGTCATCACCTCTGACGATCTTTATGGCGGCACCTACCGGCTGTTGAACCGGGTGCGCGGGCGCACGGCCAACCTGTCCGTCACCGCCGTCGATCTGGCCGATCTGGCGGCGGTGGAGGCGGCCATCCGCCCCGACACAAAGATGCTGTGGGTGGAGACCCCCACCAACCCCTTGTTGAAGCTGGCCGATCTGGAGGCGCTGGCGACGCTGGCCCGCCGGCACGGGCTGATCACCGTGGCCGATAACACCTTTGCCAGCCCCTGGATTCAGCGGCCGCTGGAACTGGGCTTCGACATTGTGCTGCATTCGGCCACCAAATATCTCAACGGCCATTCCGACATGGTGGGCGGCATCGCCGTGGTGCGCGATGCCGGCGATCTGGCCGACCGGCTGGGTTTTCTGCAGAATGCCGTGGGGGCCATCCAGGGGCCGTTCGACAGTTTTCTGGTGATGCGCAGCCTGAAAACCCTGTCCTTGCGCATGGAACGCCACAGCCAGAACGCGCTGGCCGTGGCGCAATGGCTGGAACAGCATCCGGCCGTGGCGCGGGTGCGCTATCCTTACCTGCCCTCCCACCCGCAATATGAACTGGCCCGCCGGCAGATGCGGGCCGGCGGCGGCATGGTGACCATTCACCTGAAAGGCGGGCTGGATGCCGCCCGTCAGATGCTGGAACGCACCCGCCTGTTCAGCCTGGCGGAAAGCCTGGGCGGGGTGGAAAGCCTGATCGAACACCCTGCCATCATGACCCATGCCAGCGTGCCGGCCGACCAGCGGGCCGCCCTGGGTATTGATGATGGGCTGGTCCGGCTGTCGGTGGGGGTGGAGGATATCGCCGACCTGATCGCCGATCTGGAGCAGGCGCTGGGGGTATAATGGGCGCGTCCGCCCTTTTATCCGCCGAACAATAAAAAATGGCACCCGGTTTTAAGGCCGGGTGCCAGTTGTTCAGCAATCCATACACATACCGCCTACATGGCGACTTACCATACCGGGTTCAGGGTCGGACTTCCCAAGCGAACTCGACATGGCAAGGGCTGTTCGGCATGGCGGCGATGGGGTTCATCTGCAGCCATGTCCAGAATTCCTTGAACGCCAGCTGCGGACGGGCCTGCGCATAGGCACCCAGCTTCGCGGCAACCCGATCCGTCAGCGTACGCGTTACCTGCTCGTAAGCGACTTCCGGTACGCCATGGGCGACCTGGATTTCACCGGTACGAGGGTCAGCCACCCGGAAGGAATGGGCGCCGTCCTGAAACGCATATGCAACTTTGATCGGTTCGTCGTGATACATGCCTTGATACATCCTGTCCGCTCCCCGCTGGAGAACGCACGAAACGTATCAAACCCGATCTATTCGGGAAAGGAAAAATCCATTGCATCATACGCAGTGCAGCAATCCGTCATAGCGTATGAGGGAAAGGCGAAACCGCGACAGGCAAAGAAAAACGCCCGCGCGGAGGGAAATCCGCGCGGGCGTTCGAGAAAAAAGCGGTGTAAGGCGGGATCAGTCGATGACGATCTTCGGCCCCGTCCGGCGGTTGCCGGCCTTGATCTTCTCCCACACCCGCAGGGCCATGGCGCGGTAGAGCCGGGCATGGTCGCTGTCCGGCTTGGCATGGACGATGGGGGTGCCGTTGTCGCTGGTCTCCCGGATCACGATATCCAGCGGCATCTCCCCTAAGAAATCCACACCCAGCTTTTCCGCCTCGTCACGGGCCCCGCCATGGCTGAAAATATGGCTGCGATGGCCGCAATTGGGGCAGCAGAAATAGGACATGTTCTCCACAATGCCCAGCACGGGCACATCCACCCGGCGGAACATGTTCAGCCCCTTGCGGGCATCCAGCAGGGCGATGTCCTGCGGGGTGGAGACGATGACGGCCCCGGCCAGCGGCACATTCTGCGCCATGGTCAATTGCGCATCGCCGGTGCCGGGCGGCATATCCACCACCAGCACATCCAGCTGACCCCAATCCACATCGCGCAGCATCTGCTGGATGGCGCCCATCACCATGGGGCCGCGCCAGATCATCGGCGTATCCTCGGCCACCAGGAAGCCCATGGACATGACCTTGACGCCGTAATTCTGCATCGGCGTCAACATTTTGCCATCCGGGCTCTCCGGCTTGCCGGAAATGCCCATCATGCGGGGCAGGGAAGGGCCATAGATATCGGCATCCAGCAGCCCGACGCGCTGGCCATTGGCGGCCAGCGCCAGGGCCAGATTGACGGCGGTGGTGGATTTGCCCACCCCGCCCTTGCCCGAGGCGACGGCGATGATGGCACCCACGCCGGGCACATTGATCTTGGTGGGGCCGGCGGCGGCCGCGGGCCGGGCGGCGGGGCTGCCATGGCTGTGGCCATGGCCGGCATGGTCATGCCCGCCGCCCGGGGCCTTGGCGCCGCCCAACGTGGGGGCGGGGCGATGGGCCGTCAGCACGGCGGTGACGGAGGTGACACCGGGCAGCGCATCCACGGCGCGTTCGGCCGCCTGGCGCAGCGGTTCCAGCGCCGGGCCGCGCTTGGGGTCCACCTCAATGGAGAAGCCGACATTGCCGCCTTTCACCACCAGACCGGAGATCATCCCCAGCGTGACGATGTCGGACCCCCGGTCCGGGTCGGCGACTTTGCGCAAAGCATCAAGAACTTGCGCCTCATTGACGGTGGCCATGGTTGAAAACCCCACTCGCTTCCCAATATTCGCTATGACCCCAGGGCCAATTAGCCTTTTCTGCGGACGCCGGGATATATACGGTGGCAACAGGCCCAGGGAAAGCACCCCGGTACCGCAGGTCCGGGATGCGCGCTGGCAGTTTGTAACTTAAATTACCAAAGGGTCGACGAATATGCCCTGGAACAATCAAGGCGGTGGTCAAGGCGGCGGCGGTGGGCCCTGGGGATCGCCGCCCGGTGGCGGCGGCAACGGGAACAACCCGTGGGGCCGTCCGCCCGGCGGCAATGGCGGGGGTGGCGGACAGCCGCCCGGCGGGCCGGACCTGGAAGACCTGCTGCGCAAGGGGCAGGAACGCTTCAAGAATATGGCGCCCGGCGGTCTGGGCGGCGGGCGCGGTATCGCGCTGGGTCTGGCGGTGCTGGGCGTGCTCTGGGGCCTGTCCGGTATCTACCGGGTGGAATCGGATGAACAGGGTGTGGTGCTGCGATTCGGCCAATATGTTCGCACCGAACAGCCGGGTCTGCGCTATCACCTGCCGGCGCCGATCGAAACGGCGGTGACGCCCAAGGTCACCCGCGTCAACCGGATGGAGATTGGCTACCGCTCCGCCGGCGATGGCCGGCGTGCCGGGGGCGATGTGCCCGATGAAAGCCTGATGCTGACGGGCGATGAGAATATCATCGATATCGATTTCACCGTGCTCTGGGTCATCAAGGACGCGGGCAATTATCTGTTCAAGATCCGCGATCCGGAACAGACGGTGAAGAAGGCCGCCGAAAGCGCCATGCGGGAGGTGATCGGCCGCACCGATATTCAGCCCGCCCTGACCGAGGCGCGGCAGAATACCGAACAATCGACCAAGGCCCTGTTGCAGGCGATGCTGGACGAATATCAATCCGGTATCGAAGTGACCCAGGTTCAGCTTCAGAAAGTGGACCCGCCGGCCCCGGTGGTGGATGCGTTCAACGATGTGCAGCGCGCCCGCCAGGATCGTGAACGCCTGCGGAATGAGGCGGAAGCCTATCGTAACGACATCATCCCCCGCGCCCGTGGTGAGGCGGAACAGTTGATCCAGCAGGCTTCCGCCTATCGGGAACAGGTGGTCAATCTGGCCCAGGGTGATGCCCAGCGCTTCGCCCAGGTGTTGGACGCCTATGCCAAGGCGCCGGAGGTGACGGCGCGGCGCATGTATCTGGAAACCATGCAGGAAGTGCTGGGTGGCAGCCACAAGATCATCCTTGATCAGGGGCGCAGCGGTGCGGGTGGTGTTGTGCCGTATCTGCCGCTGAACGAGCTGACGCGCCAGTTGCGCGAACAGACGCCGGGCGCTGCCGCCCCGGCGCCGCGCCAGTAAGGAGGGCCGGAGAATGAGCCGTAAACTGATCGCCCTTGGCGTGGCCGCTGCGGCCATTGCCATTGTCGCTTCGGCCTCGCTGTTCACCGTCAACCAGACCCAGCAGGCGCTGGTGCTGCAGTTCGGTGAATGGAAGCGCACCATCAAGGAACCGGGCCTGCACGCCAAGATTCCCATGGTGCAGAATGTCGTGATGGTTGATGCCCGCGTGCTGGATGTCGACCCGCCGGTCGAACAGGTGATCCTGGCCGATCAGAAGCGGCTGGAGGTGGACGCATTTGCCCGCTATCGCATCACCGATCCGCTGCAATTCTATCAGTCTGCCGGGTCCGAGCTGGTGGTGGAACAGCGGCTGGCCAATGTGGTGAATTCTGCCCTGCGCCGTGTGCTGGGTAATGTCACCCTACTGGCCGTGCTGTCCAGCGAACGCCAGAAGGTGATGACCGATATCAAGGAGCAGGTGAACCAGGAAGCGCGTCGTTTCGGTGTCGAAATTGTCGATGTCCGCATCCGCCGCGCCGATCTGCCGGAAGCCACCAGCCAGGCCGTCTATGACCGTATGCGGTCGGAACGTGATCGTGAGGCGCGGGAGGCCCGCGCCCAGGGTAACGAACAGGCGCAGCAGATCCGGTCACGTGCGGAGCGTGAGCGGACGGTCATCCTGGCTGAAGCCCAGCGTGACAGCCAGGTTCTGCGCGGTGAAGGCGATAATCAGGCCATCCGCATCCTGGCCGAATCGGCTTCCAAGAACCCGGACTTCTACGCCTTTTATCGTTCCCTGGATGCCTATAAGGCAGCGTTGAAGGGTGATAACACCTCCCTGGTGCTGTCGCCGGACAGCGAGTTCTTCCGCTATTTCAACAGCGCCTCCGGTGCTGCGGGCGGCCAGAAGCGCTAAGGGTTGTCAGGGGAGGCTGCTTGCCTCCCCTGGTTCATTTCGGAACCGGTTTAAATCGTGAATGACTTTCTGACCGCCCTGGCGCTGGTTTTCGTCATCGAGGGTTTGCTTTACGCCATAGCACCGGGTGCCATGCAGGACATGGCGCAAAAGGCCAGCCAGATGCCGGCCGCGGCTTTGCGGCGTTACGGGTTGATGGCGGCTTGTATCGGTGTGGCGGCTGTGGCCCTGATCCGGGCGTGAGCCCTGGAGCTGTTATAATTTCCGAAAAATGACGGTCAGGTTGTTGGCCGGCATCTCATGAACAACAGGGGCCCCGAAGCCGTGCGTGGCGGCCAACGCCGCCACATCCCCCAGATCGCGCACGCCCCAGCGTGGGTCACGCGCCCGCAGATCTGCATCGAAGGCGGCATTGCTGTCGGCCGTGTGCTGACCATCGCGCTTATAAGGGCCATAAAGGATCAGCGGCGCCCCCGCCGGCAAAAGCCGCCCTGCCGCCGTGAACAGGCCGATGCTGGCCTGCCAGGGGGCGATATGGATCATGTTGATGCAGAGCAGGGCCTGGAACGGCCCGGCGGGCCAGGAGGTATCGTTTTGCGCATCGATGGCCAGCGGCGGGGGCAGGTCCAGCCCCTCAGCAGCGGCCCAGGCCTGGATGCTGGCGCGGGCAGCCGGGTCGGCGTCGCTGGTCTGCCAGGACCAGCCCGGCAAGCGGGGGGCCATGAACACGGCATGTTCCCCGCTGCCGCTGGCCACTTCCAGCAGGCACCCGCCGCTGGCGGGCAACTCCTGGCGCAGCACGGCCAGGATCGGTTCACGGTTGCGTTGGGTGGCGGGGGCGTGGCGGCGGGCATCGTCAGTCATGCGGCACAAATTAGGCCATGGCAGGGGCGCTGCCAAGCATGGCTTGCCGGCTGCGCAACGCATACCCATGTCTGGTAATGATCAACAAGCCCATTGCGGTTGAGAATCCGTCGCACAGGTCACGGCAGTGGTATGCCGCCACGTCACGGCTGAATGACGCGTTGGATTATAACGAACGTGTGGCGATAATTGAGATGCTGTGGCATGTCGTCTGTGTAGATGGCGCGCTGCACCTCGTGTCGGGTTTAACGGAACAGGCCGGGACAGCAGCCCCGACCTGTCGGTGCCGACCGGCCGCGCGGGCTCGGAATTTGTGGGGACTATGGGGCGGGCGAGCCAAGGGCTTCAGGGCTGTCGCCGCCACCGACGATGGAGAGTGCCTGTTATGCCGTATGTCGTCACCGAACTGTGCATCAAGTGCAAGTTCATGGATTGCGTCGAAGTCTGCCCCGTGGATTGCTTCTACGAGGGGGAGAACACGCTGGTCATCCATCCCGACGAATGTATCGACTGCGGCGTGTGCGAGCCGGAATGTCCGGCGGAGGCCATCATCCCCGATACCGAACCCTCGGCAGAAAAGTGGCTGGGCATGAACCGCGACTATGCCCAGAAATGGCCCAACATCACCCGTAAGAAGACCGCGCCGGCCGATGCCGACGACTGGAAGGGTGTACCGGACAAGTTCGCCAAATATTTCAGCCCCAATCCGGGCAAGTAATACCATCGATCAAATTTTTGACCGATGGTACGGCGGCGACTGCCGCCGCGCGGCACGTGCCGCGCGCCTAAGTCGCCGGATGGCGACGCCGGCGATTGAGGGGCATGAAAACTTGACCAGCGGTCATGATTTCGTGCCACTGGTGTAAAGACGAACAATCGCCCGCGTTCATGGCCCCCCTTGTGGGGGCCTTTCCGCAAGGGGACTTGTTTGCCCCATGCGAAGCCTGCATGACCGACATAACCCGCTTTGCGCGAAACTTATGCCGAACAGGGGCAGTAGCCCCTGTCATGCTTCCGTAACATCGGCTATATTGTCAGACGCGAGGAACGGCGCGCCGCCCTTGATGGGCCTTTATGTGCTGCCGTCCGGTTTCGCCTGAGCAGAAGTGACTGATGCAATCCGCCCGTTCGCGCGGTCGGATGTGTCGTCTTTTTTGCGTGTTGAGTTTTGTTCCCGTGGCGCGCGCGTCCGTGCGGAAGATAGAGAGTCAACCGAGAATGTCCCAGAGCCTAGACTTCACCACTGGTGATCACGTTGTCTATCCTGCCCATGGGGTGGGTCAGATCATCGGGATCGAAACCCACAGCATCGGCGAGATGAGTGTCACGCTCTACGCCATCCAGTTCGAAAAGGAACGGATGACGCTGAAGGTTCCGGTGGCGAAGGCCAAGGCGTCCGGTCTGCGTCGCCTGTCCTCCAAGGACCGGATCAAGGCGGCGATGGAAACCCTGCAGGGCCCCAGCAAGATCAAGCGCATCATGTGGAGCCGCCGCGCCCAGGAATATGAAGCGAAGATCAATTCCGGCGACCCGGTTTCCATCGCGGAAGTGGTGCGCGATCTCTATCGCGGCGAAGATCAGTCCGACCAGTCCTATAGCGAGCGGCAGATTTATCATGCCGCACTGGAGCGTCTGGCCCGTGAATTGGCGGTCGTGGAAAAGATCGACGAGCGCAAGGCCACGGAAAAGCTGGAAGCCGTGCTGAGCAAGGCGGCCTGATCGCCGCTTTCCGGTAGGCGGGGTCAGGAAAAAGGGCGTCCCCTTTGGGGGCGCCCTTTTTCATTGATCCAGCACCTTGCTGGGGCGGACCCACTATATGTCCTACACTAGAGCATCGTGCTTTTAATTGGACGCATATCCTGCGGCCTTGAGGTAGTTCCAGCATTCGTCTGGATCGTAGAGGTCGCATATGTTTCCGATGGCCCTCCAGAGGTCGTCAATGGTCCTTGCGCCGATGCGTCGGAGGTGAGC
>NZ_JANLNL010000005.1:0-326308 GCF_027568365.1 Niveispirillum sp. BGYR6
CAAGTGCGCGACACGGTCCCGGATGAAGCTGAAATCCAACGCCGCGTCGATCTTCCGCAGCAGGTGATCCGACGGAACAAGCGACGCGATCGTCACCATCTCAAGTTCCGTCTGTTGGGGCGTCTGGGGCTTAAGCATAAACACAGTGAATCAAAAACCCCCGCCATAGGCGAGGGCTTTGTCAGCAGTCTGAGGCCGGTACCCCCAAGGGTACCGGCCTTTTTATTGGCCCGCCGGTAAGTGATATTTTTAGGGAAACAAAGCAGTGATTCCAACGTCTCTGCGTGGGTCGTACGGTAGCGGCTCACCATAGACTCTTAAGCAATCGGACCCTGTATCCAGGCGGAAGATGGCCGAGTGAGCCCTTGACCTCGGGCATCAGCGACGATGCAGTCATGTAAATAATTATAAAATAAAAAAATAGAATACAAATATAACCTTCATTTCATATTGCGTTTTTTATTGAAAATAAATTTAAATATACACAAATATGTAATTTTCATTATAAACAAAGAACAAAAACAAACATACATAGAAAATCTAGATAACTATTTATTTTATAAATTTATTAAATATTTTAAAAATCCACCGTTAAATGTTGAGATACATTTCCTGATAAATTATGCTGAAATTGCCGATGGAAAATATCGACTCTACATATAAAACCTTGGGCCGAAGGATTCACGAAAATGAGCAACATTGGTGGGACCAATGGCAATGATAGCCTGCCCGGAAGCTCCAGCGCAGATGTGATCACCGGTGGAGCCGGTAACGACACCTTGCTTGGCGGCCGCGGCGATGATCAATTGCTGGGTGAAGATGGTAGTGACCGGCTCGTAGGCGGCTATGATCGTGACACGCTTACTGGCGGCAGCGGTAATGATGTGTTTGTTTTCGAACGTGACGTCGGATATGATAATTATGATATTATAACAGATTTTACCCAGGGACAGGACAAGATTGATGTCAGTGGCTTTGGAATCAGTAGCTTCTCTGTACTGAAATCGTTGACAAAATCCACACAGGCGATTGATGGCAGCCAAGTTACACTATTAACATCCACTTACAGTGGATATCTCAATACATTACAAATTGGCATCAACAGCACCCTTCTAGCGGATGGTGATTTCATTTTCTCAAACAATATGCAGGCTGAACAATCCATCACCGGTACCGGTTCCAACGACGATCTGTTCGGTGGGGGCGGCAAGGACACATTGGTTGGTGGTAACGGGAATGATCGCCTGTTCGGTGATGCGGGGGATGATCGGCTGGTTGGGGGCGGCGGGGCCGATACCCTGTTCGGTGGGGCCGGGAACGATACTTTTGTTCTCGAACGCCAGGCTTATGATAACGACGATGTCGTGGCAGACTTTACTCAGGGTCAGGACAAGGTTGATGTTTCTGGTCTTGGGATATCCAGCTTGTCCATGCTCCTGTCTTTGGCAAGCTCTGTGCAGGGAAGCGATGGAAATCTAACCACAGTAATCCGTACCAATTATAACGGTTACCTCAACTCTATGACAGTGGGAATCAACCCATTGTTGCTGACGGCAGGTGATTTCGTTTTCAGTCCCGGGACCAACGCCATTTCTATTACTGGTACTGGAAACAGAGACGACCTGTTCGGCGGTGCTGCCAACGACACGTTGGCTGGTGGAGACAGCAATGACCGCCTGTTCGGCGATGCTGGCAATGATCGGCTGGTTGGGGGTGCGGGCGGAGACACCCTGTATGGCGGCACGGGTAATGATGTGTTCGTTCTCGAACGGCAAGGCTGGGGTAACGACGACCTTGTTGCTGATTTTGCCCAGGGCCAAGACAAAATTGACGTTGCCGGGTTGGGCATTGTCAGCCTCGACACATTGTTGCTGATCAGCAGCAGCGGTCAGGCCAGCGACGGCAGCCAAACGACGACAATCAGTACCTACTATAAATCAGACGATAACACCCTGACATTCGGGGGAAATCGTAACCTGTTGACCGCTGACGATTTCATTTTCTCTGCCAATAGCGCAGCCCAAACCCTGACAGGCACCAACTATCGTGATGACCTGTTTGGTGGGTTGGGTAATGATACGTTGATGGGGGGCGATGGCAACGACCGCCTGTTCGGTGATGCCGGCAATGATCGTCTGGTCGGTGGCGGGGGCAACGACACGTTCTACGGCGGGGCTGGCAATGACGTCTTCGTTATGGAGAAGGCGCCGAGCTACGGTAATGCAGATGTCGTTGCTGATTTCGTCCGGGGTCAGGATAAGATCGACCTTTCCGCTTTGGGAATTCGCAGCTTCACCACCCTGCTGGAACTGACCAGTCAAAGCACTGGAACCCCTGGGGGTGCCTTGATCAGCACCCGCAATGAAGGGGATGCTTCCACCCTGTTGATCGCCGGTGTGGACAAGGGCATCCTGACGGCAGCAGATTTTATTTTTTCTACCGAAAACAATCCACTGACGCTCACAGGCAGCCGTTGGTCCGATGATTTGTTCGCCGGCACCGGCAACGATACAGTGAGTGGGGATGACGGAAATGATCGCCTGTTTGGCGATGCCGGTGATGACCGTCTTGTCGGCGGGGCCGGCAATGACACCCTCTATGGTGGCGACGGGACCGACAGTGCCGTGTTCAGCGGTGCCCGCGCCGGTTACCAGATCAGCAACAATAACGGTGTGCTGACCGTTGCCGATACGTCGCGCACGGATGGCACGGACGTGCTGTACGGCATTGAAAAGCTGGTCTTCAGCGACCAGACGGTGACGCTGGAGGTGCCGACCCTGCCAACACTTTCCATCACCGGTTCCAGCGTGCGGGAAGGTCATGCGGGAACGAAGGCACTGTCCTTCACCGTCTCCCTGTCTGCCGCCAGCTCACAAGCCGTGACATTCAATTTCGCCACAGAGGGCGGGACAGCCCAAGCCGGCGTGGATTTCCAGGCAGTGTCGGGCACCTATACCATCGCCGCGGGCGCCCGCAGCACCGTGATCAATGTTCTGGTAAACAGCGATATTCGGGTCGAACGCAATGAGACGCTGACCGGTATCATCAGCCAGCCCAGCGGGGCAACGGTTGCGACCGCTGCCGCCACCGGCACCATCCTGAATGATGATTTCCAGTCTGCCTTCTCTGCCGATGCCTATCGGGCCTTGAATGCCGATCTGTTTTACGCGTTCGGGAATGATGATGGTTCCCTGATCCGCCATTATATCAATAGCGGGCGCGCGGAAGGACGGGTCACCAGTGGTTTTGACCCTGAGGCCTATGCCGCGCTCAATCCGGATCTGTTCAATGCTTTTGGCCTCAATAGCGCGGCCTTGACCAACCATTATCTCTATGCCGGCAAGGCAGAAGGCCGCGTCACCGAAGGTTTCGATTCTGTTGCCTATGCCGCACTTAATCCGGACCTGTATTACGCTTTCGGGAACAATCGGGTCGCCCTGATCAGCCATTACGTAAACAGCGGCCGCTTTGAGGATCGGGCGACCAGCGGCTTCAGCGCGGAAGCCTATGCCGCCTTGAATCCGGACCTGTTTAACACCTTTGGTCTGAATACGGATGCTCTGGTCAGCCATTATATCAACTATGGGCGCGCCGAAGGACGCGCAGCGACCGGCTTTGATGCGGAAACCTATGCTGCGTTGAATCCCGATCTGTTCAACACTTTCGGCCTGAACCATCTGTCGCTGGTCAGTCACTATATCTATGCCGGCAAGGCGGAAGGTCGCACGGCCTATCAGTTGCCGACACCGGCATTGGGCATGGTCGGCATGATCGATGATGCTGCCAGCATCAGCTATGACCTTGCTGCCTAAGGCGTGATCTTATGTCCACTTGATACTCGTGAACCAAAGGGCTGGTGGCATACCGGCCCTTTGGCAGCGACTAAGGCAGCGTAGCGACAGAGCCGTCAACGACATACTCGCGCTCTGTGAGCATGTGGCTTCCACTTACAGGTATGCATTGAAAATACCGACCGCCAGACAGGCGGCCGGTTTTTATGTTGGTTGCAGATATTGAATCGTCTATCTTTTTAGATAGCTTATTATCGCATATGAGTAAAAAATGTCGAACGTCTTACAAGATGATTATACGGACAGCACGTCAACGACGGGCACGTTAGCCATCGGCGGCCAAACCACCGGTGTGCTGGGAACGGCAAATGACGTCGACTGGTTCGCTGTCGATCTGACTGCTGGCACGACCTACGCCTTCACAGGGGCGTTTGCAAGCGGGAGCTACTCCCCGACTTTGGGCCTCTACAACAGTTCTGGCACATATGTCAGCAACACAATCAGCTCGGGAACCACCGGTTTCACACCCACCAGTTCCGGCCGATATTACGTTTCCGTGAATGGCTTAACATCGGGAACTTACACGCTCACCGCCACTCAGACCGTTTCTGACGATTATACAGCCACCACGTCGACCACCGGCAAGCTGACAGTCGGCGGCCAAACCACCGGTGCTCTTGAAACGGCAAATGACGTCGACTGGTTCGCTGTCGACCTGACTGCTGGCACGACCTACGCCTTCACAGGGGCGTTTGCAAGCGGGAGCTACTCCCCGACTTTGGGCCTCTACAACAGTTCTGGCACATATGTCAGCAACACAATCAGCTCGGGAACCACCGGTTTCACACCCACCAGTTCCGGCCGATATTACGTTTCCGTGAATGGCTTAACATCGGGAACTTACACGCTCACCGCCACTCAGACCGTTTCTGATGATTATGCAGCCACCACGTCGACCACCGGCAAGCTGACAGTCGGCGGCCAAACCACCGGTGTTCTTGAAACGGCAAATGATGCCGACTGGTTCGCTATCGATCTGACCGCTGGTACCGCCTACGAATTCTCAGGCGCATACGGCAACAGTAATGGCTATATTCTGTCATTTAGATTGCGCGATGCTTCTGGTGCCGATGCTGGCGTTACCTCGTCCTTGGGGGCTATGGATTTCACGCCAACCAGCTCTGGCCGCTATTACATCGCCGTCAACGGTCCGAAAACCGGGGATTATACCCTGTCGGCAAAGCAAGCGGTCGCCGATGATTATGCAGCCAACACCTCAACGACGGGCACTCTTGCCATCGGTGGGCAGGCCAGCGGCCTCTTGGGGACGCCTAGCGATTCGGACTGGTTCGCGGTCGACTTGACCGCTGGTACGGCTTACGAATTCTCAGGTTCATTTGATGGCGGCGGCAGTACTCCCCTCTTGGGCTTGAAGGACGCTGCTGGTGTCTCTATTGCCGATACCTCGTCGTCGGGAACGACAGGTTTCACCCCCACCAGCTCGGGCCGGTATTACCTCTCCGTCTCTGGTTCGAAAACCGGGAATTACACACTGTCGGCAAAGCAGGTAATCGCCGATGATTATGCGGCCAACATATCAACGACAGGCAAGTTGGCAATCGGCGGACAGGCCACCGGTGTTCTGGGAACGTCAAGCGATTCGGACTGGTTCGCGGTCGACTTGACCGCTGGTACGAGCTACAAATTCTCCGGTACATACAGCAACAGTGACGGATACATCCTTTTCTTCAGATTGAAGGATTCTTCTGGCGCCGATACGGGCGTTACCTCCTCTTTGGGAGGCATGGATTTAACACCAACCAGTTCCGGCCGGTATTATATTGCCGTCAATGCGCCGAGAACCGGAAGTTACACGCTGTCGGCAACGCAGACAGTGATGGATGATTACACCGCCAACACCTCCACAACGGGCAAGTTGGCGATCGGGGGACAGACCTCTGGGACCCTGGGAACCGCAAATGATGCAGACTGGTTCGCCGTCGACCTGGCTGCCGGTACCACCTATGAATTCTCAGGCTCGTTTGGTGGCGGCAGCGTATCCCCGACTTTAAGTCTCTATGATGCTTCCGGTTCATCGATCACCGGTACCGCAGGGACGGGGACGACCGGTTACACAGCAACCAGTTCCGGGCGCTATTACCTCTCTGTCAGCGGTGCGACGACGGGAGGGTACACGCTGTCAGCAAAGCAAACAGCCGTCGATGATTATCTGGCCAGCATATCAACAACTGGCACGTTGACAGTGGGCGGGCAGACCACTGGTATCATCGAAGTGCAGAATGATAGTGACTGGTTTGCTGTCGATTTAACCGCCGACTCCACCTATCAGTTCTCTGCTTCGACCAGCGGTAACCTTTCTTCGGTTCAACTGCATCTTCACAATGCGCTGGGGGCACAGATTGGTGAAGCCGGGACCGCAGGTTTCACCCCGACCAGTTCGGGGCGCTATTATCTCTCTGTCGATGGGGCGAAGGGCACCGGGCAATATAGCCTGTCGGCGAAAAAGCTGATTTTTGATGATTATGCCGCCAACACCTCCACCACTGGAAAATTGATCCCAGGAAATAAAATTTCCGGCATCATAGAAACGGTGAAGGACGTTGACTGGTTTGCCGTTGATTTGACTGCGGGCAATGCCTATCAGTTTAATGCATCGACCAATGGCAACCTTCCCTCCGTTCTTTTGAGCCTGCATGACGCTGCGGGTTCATCAATCACTGGCACGAAAGCCTTGGGCGCTACGAGCTTCACCCCAACGAGCTCCGGTCGCTATTATCTCTCGGTTGAAGGTCAAGCTGGGGAGGGTGATTACACCATATCGTCCACTTCCTTGAAGCTCCCGGCGCTTTCCATCACCGGTTCCAGCGTGCGCGAAGGCAACTCCGGAACCAAGGCGCTGTCCTTCACTGTTTCCCTGTCGGAAGCCAGCAGCCAGGCAGTCACGTTCAATTTCGCCACCAAGGGGCTGACGGCGACAGCCGGTGTGGATTTCCAGGCGGTGTCGGGCACCTATACCATCGCCGCCGGCAGCCGCAGCACGGTGATCAATGTGCTGGTCAATGGGGATATCAAGGTCGAAGGCAATGAGACGCTGACCGGTATCATCAGCCAGCCCAGCGGGGCCATCCTGGCCACCAGTGCTGCCACCGGCACCATCCTGAATGATGATTTCCAGTCTGCCTTCTCCGCCGACGCCTATCGGGCCCTGAATACCGACCTGTTTTACGCTTTCGGGAATGATGATGCGGCGCTGCTGCGCCATTACATCAATAATGGCCGGGGGGAAGGCCGTACCACCAACGGCTTTGATGCAGAGGCCTATGCCGCCCAGAACCCAGACCTGTTCTATGCCTTCGGCCTGGACAAGGCGGCGCTGACCAACCATTACCTCTATGCTGGCAAGGCGGAAGGCCGGCTGACGGAAGGGTTCGATGCGCTGGCCTATGCGGCCCAGAACCCCGATCTCTATGCCACCTTCGGCACCAATCATGCCGCCCTGGTCAATCATTATATCTATGCTGGCAAGGCCGAAGGTCGGGTTACCGGCGGCTTTGATGCGGAGGCCTATGCCGCATTGAACCCCGATCTGTTCAATGCCTTCGGCCTGAACACCGAGGCGCTGATCAGCCATTATATCAACTACGGTCGGGCGGAGGGGCGCAGCACCACCGGCTTCGACGCGGAAACCTATGCCGCGCTGAACCCGGATCTGTTCAATACTTTCGGGCTAAACCATGCCGCCTTGATCAACCATTATATCTATGCAGGCAAGGCAGAGGGCCGCGCGGCCTATCAATTGCCGACACCGGCATTGGCTATGATCGGCATGGCCGAGGATGCGGCCAGCATCAGCTACGACCTCGCCGCCTGAGGCTGATTACCCAAAGGGCCGGTTGCATACCGGCCCTTTGGCGCGTCACACTGGCCCCCTGATGGCAGGGGGATCATCTTGGAATGATGAAGGGCGCGTGGCGAATGGGTGGCGGGCAACCAGCCGCTGAAGCGGAATTGCCCGGCGGGCTGGTCCGGCAATTGACGGATTGGCAGGGGGTCGGGCTGATTGATGCCGATACCGCCGCCCGCATCGCTGCGTTCGAGGCAGCCCGCCACCGGCCGCGCCTGCCGGCCGCCCTGGCCATTCTGGGCTTCTTCACCATGGCGCTGGGCATCATCGCCATCATCGCCGCCAATTGGGATGCCATCCCCATCCCCCTGCGTCTGGGCCTGCATCTGGCCCTTAACCTGGGACTGGGCTGGGCGGCCTGGGTCTGGCGGGGGCACGGGGCGGCCAAGGGGATGCCACGCTTCCGGCTGGAAGGCGCCCTGCTGCTGCTCTCCCTCTCCACCCTGGCGCTGATCGCCCATATCGGGCAGAGCTTTCATTTGCAGGGCGATCTGGCCGGGCTGTTGCGCGGCTGGCTGCTGCTGGTCACGCCCTTCACCCTGATGGCGGTGCGGGCGCCGCTGCATCGCTCCCTCTGGCTCAGCGGGCTGGTATGGTGGCTGTCGGTGGAACTGTCGGATTACTGGCAGACCTTGCATGAATGGCGCCTGTCCGGCACGGCGGTGATGCTGGCCTTCGCCCTGCTCTATGCCGCGCGCGTCCTGTCGCCGCCGCTTGACCCTTCCTGGGCACGGCATATTGGCCGGGCGGCGGTGGCCACGCTGGTGGCGGCCACCAGCTTCGTGCTGCTGGTGCTGCGCCTGCTGCTGGATGCGGTGCCACCGCCGGCAATGGTCAATGATGCCACCATTGCCGCGCTCGTCGGCTTTGTTGCCATTGGCGGGGCGCATTGGCTCTGCCCGGCGGATCGCACGGGCACGCGGCGGCTGTTCGGGTTGGCGCTGGCCCTGTCGCCGGGGCTGGCGGTGCTGCCCTTCATCCTCAGCCAGTCGCCCTCTGCCATCGTCACCGGGGTGCTGTTCTGCCTCTATTGGGTGGCGCTGGGGAAACTGGCGCTGGATGCGCAGCGGCCCGGCTTCTTCAAGCTGGCGGTGGCGCTGATCGCGCTGCGGGTCTTCATCTTTTATCTGGAGGCGACGGGCGGCCTGCTGGCCACCGGCTTTGGTCTGGTGATCGGCGGAGCGGTGCTGCTGGCCCTGGCGCTGGGGGCGCGGCGGATCATGGCCTGGGGCACGGAAAAGGTGACGGAGGACGCACAATGAAGGCCGCCATGTCCCGCCCCGCCCTGCTGCTGCTGGCGGCCTTGCTGTTGCCCACCCTGGTGCTGGCCGGCTGGGCCGGGCTGATCGCCACCCGACAGGCCGGCACCCCCAGCACGCGGGTGGAAATCCAGGGTTTTGACCCGCGCGACCTGTTGCGCGGCCATTATCTGCAGGCGCGACTGAAGCTGGGCCTGCCGCCCGGCGACGCGCCCGCCTGTGTTTGTGTGGAGCCGGAAAACGGCCCGCCGGGGCAGCCCGCCACCCGCCCCCTGGCATCGTGCCAGCGGCTGGAGGTAGGCTCCTGCCGCTATCCAATGGCTGACCCGCTGCGGGTCCTGCGCATCTATGTGCCGCAGGAAAAGGCGGCGGACCTGGACAGGCGGCTGCGCAAGGGCGAACAGAAACTCTCCGTCGCTTTGCATTTCCAGGGCGATGGGGAAATCGGGATCAGTGATCTACAGGTGGACGGGGTGCCCGTCGCCGATATCAAAGGGGATGAGTGATGGTTTTTGAAGGCAGGCTGGTGCGGCTGGCCGTGGCGCCCGATCTGGTGGCGGAATTTCTGGAACGCGTCTCCGCCAATGTGACGGGCAGCCGCCAGGAACCGCAAAACCTCACCTTCGGTCTGGCCCGCAGCCCGGAGGAGGAAACGGGGCCGGATGACCCCGCTGTGTTCTATCTGTGGGAAGAATTCAAGGGCGAGGGCGCTTTCGCCCACCATCACGGGACGGCCCATTTCCAGGCTTTCCGGACCTGGCTGGAGGGGCAGCAGCAGGCCGGGCGGATCGCGGTGCGCCGGCTGGTGACGCGTCCGCTGCTGCGGGACTGACCGGTTCCGGCCGGGGCGGGGGCGGTGGGTTCAGCGTCGCCGGATCTTCATCGCCCCAGCCGCAGGCCAGCAAGGCGGCGCGCATATGCGGCGGCACCGGGGCCGTTACCGTCACCGGGTCTTTCGTCGCCTGGATGGGCACGGTGATGGCGCGCGACAGCAAATGCAACGGCAGCCCGGTGCCATCGGGCCGCCCGCCATAGATCGGGTCGCCCAGCACCGGGCAGCCCAGCGACTGGGTATGCACGCGGATCTGGTGGGTGCGGCCGGTCTTCGGGTTCAGTTCCAGCCAGGCGATGGGGCCGACGCCCGGCAATTCCCCGCGCCCGCGCACCCGCCAGAGTGTGACGCTGGGCTGGCCATTCTCCCTGTCCGCCACCATGCGCCAGCCGCGCTTGGCATCGCTGATCTTGTTCAGGGGCAGGTCGATCTTGCCGCTGTTATCCGCCAGTTGGCCGGCCACCACAGCCCAATAGGTCTTGGCCACCCGCCCTTCCTGAAACAGGATGCCCAGCTTGCGCAATGCCTTGGGATGGCGGCCCAGCACCAGACAGCCGGCCGTATCCCGATCCAGCCGATGGGCCAGCGAGGGCGGGTTGGGAAAGCCGAAGCGCAAGCCATCGAAATGGCTTTCCAGATTATCGCCGCCGCCCGGCCCGGCATGAACGGGAATGCCGGCGGGCTTGTCCAGCACCAGCATCAACCCGTCGCGGTACAGCAGGCGGGCCAGCAATTCTTCCTCGGTCATCATCATCCGGCGGGGTTGGGAGGGGGCATTTCCCTCTAGCACGCGGCAGCCGCCGTCTCCACCACCTTGGCAGGGATGGCCGGGTGCTGGCTGGCGGTCCGGTGTTTGCGGGAGCCAAAAACAGCAACAATGTTGCGCTGCACATATGCGATTCGGTTCTGACCGCACTGTGACAGGCGCGTGACAGGGTGGGGGCTGGGGCTTGACACCCCTTATACTCTGGGCGAGCATAAGGGAGAGTAATGCTCAATTCGAGCATAAGGGGTACCGCCCGGCACCCTGCATGTTCGCGGCGAGCGTCCGGTTCGTCACAAAGCGCCTTCCCGACCGCTTTACCGGGATGGCCCGTTGGAGTTGGGTTGATGCACGCTGCTGCCGATCTGGCCTATACACCTGAGATCGCCGAGGCGACGCGGCCGATCTATGATCGGGTGCGCGATGTCATTCCGGCTGTGGAATGGCCCTTCCATGCCCCCTTGGTCCACGCCATCAACAAGCTGAAGCGGGAACGCAACGCCGTGGTGCTGGCGCATAATTACCAGGCACCGGAAATCTTCCACACGGTGGCCGATATTGTGGGCGACAGTTTGCTGCTGGCCCGCAAGGCGGCGGAAACGGATGCCGATGTCATCGTGCTGGCCGGCGTTCATTTCATGGCCGAAACGGCCAAGATTCTCTCGCCTGAAAAGGTGGTGCTGATGCCGGCCATGGATGCCGGCTGTTCGCTGGCCGACAGCATCACGGCCGCCGATGTGCGGCTGCTGCGCGAACGTTACCCAGGCGTTCCGATTGCGACATATGTCAACACCTCGGCGGCAGTGAAGGCGGAAAGCGATGTCTGCATCACATCCGGGAATGCGGTGGAGGTGATCAACTCCCTGCCCGGTGACGAGGTGCTGTGCATCCCCGATGAATATCTGGCCAAGTGGGTGGCGACCCAGACCACCAAGAAGGTGATCGCCTGGAAGGGCCATTGCGAGGTGCATGAACGCTTCACCGGCGACCAGTTGAAGGCGTACCGCACCCAGTTCAAGGGTGATATCACCATCATTGCGCACCCGGAATGTCCGCCCGATGTGCTGGCGGAGGCGGATTTCGTCGGCTCCACCGCCAAGATGCAGGATTATGTGGAAGGCCAGCAGCCCAAGCGGGTGCTGCTGATCACCGAATGTTCGATGGCGGATAATCTGGCGGCCACCAACCCGGCGGTGGAATTTGTCCGCCCCTGCAACCTGTGTCCGCACATGCGCCGCATCACCCTGTCCAACATTCTGGAGAGCCTGCAGACCATGCAGCCCCAGGTGCATGTCGACCCCGCCATCGCCGGCCGCGCCCGGCTGGCGGTGGAACGGATGCTGGCGGTGGGGAAGAAGTAAGGGGGATAACCTCATGCCTGACCGCTCCCTTTACCGTCACCCCGGCGAAGGCCGGGGTCCAGTATCGTAGAGCAAAATGCCTGTGGCCCCTGGACCCCGGCCTTCGCCGGGGTGACGGAAGAGAGGAGAGCTAGGTGCTTCTCCAATTTGCACCGGAAGAATCCGCCTCAAAGGCCCACCCCGGCACCCATTCATAAGGAACAGCACCATCATGGAGATGCGGCAGAGCGATGTGATTGTCATCGGGTCCGGGATGGCCGGGCTGGTGGCGGCGCTGCGTCTGGCGCCGCGTCGGGTGACGCTGTTGACCAAGACGGGCGATCTGCCGGGCGGGTCCAGCCATTGGGCGCAGGGCGGGGTGGCGGCGGCGGTTGATCCCGCTGATAACCCCACCGACCATGCGGCCGACACGGTGGTGGCCGGGGCCGGGCTGACCGATGCCGATATGGCCGATCTGCTGGCCCGGGAAGGGGCAAGCCGGTTAAGCCGCTGGATCGCCGAGGGGATGCCGTTTGACCGTACCCCCGCCGGCAAGCTCTGCCTGGGGCGGGAGGCGGCCCATGGCGTGGCCCGTGTGCTGCACGCCGGCGGCGATGCCACCGGCCGTACCCTGGTGGCCGATCTGGCGGCCCGCGTGCGGGGGGCGGCGCATATTGATGTGCAGGTCGATGCCTTTGCCTGGGATCTGGTGCTGGATCGCAAGGGGGCGCTGGCGGGTGTGCTGGCCCATCATGGCGATGCCGGCTGGGTGTTCCATCGCGCGCCCGCCCTGCTGCTGGCCAGCGGCGGCATCGGCCAGCTTTACCGCCACACCACCAACCCGGTGGAAGCGACGGGCGACGGCCAGGCCATGGCGGCCCGCGCCGGGGCGGTGCTGGCCGATATGGAATTTGTGCAGTTCCACCCCACGGCGCTAGCCGCCGGCACGGTCGGTCAGGTGCCATTGCTGACAGAGGCGCTGCGCGGGGCCGGGGCCCATCTGCTGGATGGGGCGGGCCGCCGCTTCATGCGTGATGAGCATGTGGGGGCGGAACTGGCCCCACGCGATGTGGTGGCCAAGGCCATTGGCCGGCGCATCGCCGCCGGGGAGCCTGTGTTCCTGGATTTGCGGGCCATCTGGGCGCGCGGCGGGGCGGCGCAGTTCCCCACCGTAGCCGGCATCTGTGCGGCGGCCGGGATCGATCCGGCCACCACCCCCGTCCCGGTAGCCCCGGCGGCGCATTATCATATGGGCGGCGTGCTGACCGATGCCGATGGCCGCACCAGCATCCCCGGCCTTTATGCGGCGGGGGAGGTGGCCTGCACCGGGGTGCATGGGGCCAACCGGCTGGCCAGCAATTCCTTGCTGGAGGCACTGGTTTTCGCCGAACGCGCGGCGGAGGCGATTTTGGCCAGCCCCGCCAGCCCGGCTTTGCCGGTGGCCCTGCCCGATGTACCGGCCATCGCCCCTGGCCCCGCCGCCGCAAAGGAAGCCATGGCAGAGGCCGCCAGCCTGATGGCGGAAGGGGCGGGGCTGTTGCGTGATGCTGCCGGCCTTGCCCGCACTCAGCAAGGGCTGGATGCGCTGGAAGCCCGCATCGCCGCCATCCCCATCGCCAGCACGGGGCATGACACGGTGATGCAGGCCGGCGCCTTGCGCAACCAGTTGCTGGTGTCGCGGCTGGTGCTGCGCGGTGCTGTGGCCCGGCAGGAAAGCCGGGGTGCCCACCAGCGGGCCGACTGGCCCGATACGCGGGCCGACTGGCGCCGCCGCCTGCGCCAGACCGTGGCAGGATTGCTGGATGATGCCGCCAAGCAAGGCCGGCAGAACCAGAACAGCCACCTGCCCCATCCCTGAATTTCCCTGACAACCGGTGTTGTGATGAGCCTGCCGCTTTACCCGCTGATGTATGATGCCCTGATCCGTGACGCGCTGACGGAGGATCTGGGGCTGGCGGGCGACCTGACGACGGATGCCTGTGTCCCCGCCGAGGCGCAGGCCAAGGCCCTGTTCCGCGCCCGGCATGATGGGGTGGTGGCGGGGCTGGATGCAGCCCTGCACGCCTTCACCGTGCTGGACCCCAGCCTGCGCATCACCCGCCACGCGGCGGATGGCCAGCGTATCGGCCCCGGCACGGTGCTGGCGGTGGTGGAGGGTGCCGCGCGGCCCATCCTGTCGGCGGAACGGGTGGCGCTGAACCTGCTGGGCCGGCTCTGCGGCATTGCCAGCGAGACGCGGCGACTGGTGGACAAGGTGGAGGGGACCGGCGCGCAGATCGTCTGCACCCGCAAAACCACCCCCGGCCTGCGCGGGCTGGAGAAATATGCCGTGCGGGTGGGCGGTGGCGGCAACCACCGCTTCGCCCTCCATGATGCCGTGCTGATCAAGGATAACCATCTCGTGGCCGCCGGTGGCCTGCGCGCGGCGGTGGAACGCGCCCGCGCCCGCGTCGGCCATATGGTGAAGATCGAGGTGGAGGTGGATAATCTGGACCAGTTGGCCGAGCTGATCGACCTGAAGGTCGATGCCGTGCTGCTGGATAATATGGATGTGCCCACCCTGAAACGCGCCGTTGCCATGGTGGATGGCCGCATGATTACCGAGGCATCGGGCGGGGTGACGCCGGACACTATCCGCGCCATCGCGGAGACGGGCGTTACCCTGATCTCGCTGGGCTGGCTGACCCATTCGGTGAAGAATTTCGATATCGGCCTGGATTTCGAGCCGGTTTGATCCGCCTCACCGCGCCGACCTGTTTTCCCCGCCACAGGGGCGTTGCGCGGGACAGATGGGGGTGGGACCGGCCAGGGCCAGCCGCACCCGGCCCACCCCGCGCCGCGTCAGGCCCAACTGCCGGGCGGCGGCTTCCGACAGGTCGATATCGCGCCCGGCCCGAAACGGCCCCCGGTCATTGATACGAACCTGCACACTCTGCCCGGTTTCAACCGCCACCACCGTCAACAGGGTGCCAAAGGGCAGACAGCGATGGGCGGCGGTCAGGGCAGTCCGGTCAAAAATCTCCCCACTGGCCGTGGGGCGGCCATGATGGCCCGGCCCATACCAGGAAGCGGTGGCGCCCTGGCCTGCCTCTGCCCGGCAAGGTGCCGCCGCCTGGGTCAGCGGCGCCCACAGGACCGACAGACCGGCAACGACCCCACATAACAGGGACCGCATGATGATACTCCGTCCAGAAAGAACGGCGTTTCATCTACGCCCGCATCGACCGGATGCCAAATAAAAATCCATTTATACTGGGTTTATTGGGGCTGATTGACGAAAAATAAGGAGATTTTTATGCGGATATATTGATTCCCATATTGAGTCTTTATGCCGACATTAAGGAATTTTTACTGTTTGTCTAGAAAGTCTGGTTTGATTTCAATTTCACCGTCACCCCGGCGAAGGCCGGGGTCCAGTTCGTAAAGCAAAGCGCCTGTAATTCTGGACCCCGGCCTTCGCCGGGGTGACGGTGAGGATACAGTAATACCAATCTCCCTTGATCGTGACCGATCCAGGGAGATTTTGCGTTCCCTAATGCGCCGGGCGCTGCCTTCGGCAGCTTGGCTTACGCCGCACGTGCGGCGGGCCGGCGGTCGCCGGCCTTCAATCCACCAAGGGTCAAACCCTCGGCGGATTGGTATAAGATTTTGAAAAGAAGGAAAACCTTCCAAACAGACACTTACTATCCGCCGGCCTGCATCAGCCCCATCTCCCGCAGCACCCCGGCCAGGATTTCATAAGACCGGATGCGGGCCTGATGGTCGTAAATCTGGGCAGCGACGATGACCTCATCCGGCCGGGTCAAGGCCAGCAGGGCGGTCAGCCGGTCGCGCAGCGTTTCCGGCCCGCCCACCGCACCAAAGCCCAGGGCGCGGCGGATGCCCGCCAGCTCATGCGGGGCCATGCCGGCTTCCACATTTGCATCGGGCGGCGGCAACAGGCCGGGATTGCCCCGGCGCAGGGCCAGGAACTGCTGCTGGATGGAGGTGAACAGCAGCCGGGCCGTTTCATCATCATCGGCGGCATAGACATTCAAGCCCACCATGGCATAGGGCTTGGCCAGCCGGGCAGAGGGGCGGAAGCGTGAGCGGTACAGCTCCAGCGCCTCCACCACATAATCCGGCGCGAAATGGGAGGCGAAACCATAGGGCAGGCCCAGTTCCGCCGCCAGTTCCGCCCCGAACAGGGACGATCCCAGAATCCAGACCGGGATGTCCATCCCTTCCCCCGGCACGGCGCGCACCCGCGCCAGCGCATCCACGGGGCCGAAATATCCCAGCAGTTCCACCACATCGCGCGGAAAACTGTCGCCCGAGCCGGCCAGGGTGCGGCGCAGGGCGGCCGCCGTCGCCCCATCGGTACCCGGTGCGCGGCCCAGCCCCAGATCGATCCGGCCGGGGAACAGCGCTTCCAGCGTGCCGAACTGTTCGGCCACCTGCAGCGGCGCATGGTTGGGCAGCATGATGCCGCCCGCCCCCACCCGGATGCGGCTGGTGGCGGCGGCGACATGGCCGATCACCACCGCGGTGGCGGCACTGGCGATGCCGGGCATGGCATGATGTTCGGCCAGCCAATAGCGCTGATACCCCAGCGCCTCGGCATGGCGGGCCAGATCGGCGCTGTTGCGCAGCGCCTGGGCGACATCGGCCCCGCGCGGTACGGGCGACAGGTCCAGCACGGAAAAGGGGATGGCATTCATAGCGGCGGCATCCGGCTCAATAATGAACCATCAGCATAAGGCCGGCAGCCCAGGCCGGCTGTGATGGGGCACACGGGGGTGGGCGGACCGTGTTGAAGGGACGGGAAATTTCAACATGATTGAAATAAAATAATGATGGGGCAGGGGATTATTATATTTGCCAGAAAATTTACTGATCCCCGATGAATGTTAGCGCAATCAAATCGATGATTTCCTATACCGATGTATATGTAACCTGTTTCGTCCATGACTATTGAAGAAATGCGCCTGATCCTGCTCGGGATTTAACCACCTCCTGTCAGGGTGCCGTGATGAACCTCTCTCGCTTCAGTATCTCTGCCCGTATTCTCGGCGTCATCATTTTGCTGGGACTGCTGACACTGTTTGTCTCTCTCTTCGCCAGCCAGCGGCTGACGAAGGTCGATGATGCTTACAGTGACCTGTTGGCCAGCGACGTCACGGCCACGATTGAACTGGCCCGCGCCAACCGCGCCATCACCGCCGTTGGTCGCCAGACCTACAAGCTTATTGCCCAGTCAGACGATGCCCGGATGCAGGCAGCGGTCGAGAACGTCAGTCGCAACCGTGACGCTGTGCTGACGGCTTATGAGAGTGTCGCCAAAATTATACCCGAACATGCCGATGAAATTGCACAGTTGCGGGGTCGGTTTGAGGACTTGATGCGCGATTACGATCAGATCAAGCCTTTGGCATTGGCCAACAAGAATGAAGAAGCCCTGTCTATTTTAAATGCAAAATTCGATCCCAAGCTTGATGCTTTGCGGGATAATAATGTCAAGCTGACCGATCTGGTTCGTAAGAATATGAACGAAAATTCCGACCAGCTTACGGCAGACTCTATTTTCGCCCGCAACCTTATCCTGTCACTGTCGGCACTGGGTCTGCTGCTGTTCGGCGGTCTGGCCCTTTACATCGCCCGCTTCACCATTTCCGGCCCCATCGGCAAGCTGACGGGGGCCGTGGCAGAGGTGGCGGGTGGCAATCTGACCATCATTGTGCCGGGCCTTGGGCGGGGTGACGAAATCGGCCAGCTGGCTGCCGGTCTGGAAACGTTCAGGAACAATGCCATCCGCGCCCGTGAACTGGAAGAAGAGGCCAAGCGCGCTGAGCTGCGGGCGGAAGAAGAACGCCGCAGTGCCATGCTGACCCTGGCGGATAATTTCGAATCCAGCGTGATGAGTGTCGTCTCCCTGGTGGCCTCTGCCGCGACCGAGCTGAACGCCAATGCCCAGTCGTTGGCCGCCGGGGCCGAACAGGCCCGCAGCCAGACCAGCATCGTGTCGGCCGCTACCGAACAGACCTCCGCCAATGTGCAGACGGTCGCCGCCTCCGCGGAGGAAATGACCAGCTCCATCGGGGAGATCACCCGCCAGGTCGGCACCTCTGCCAGCATCGCCCGCACGGCGGCCGAGCGGGCCCAGGGTACCAACCAGACCATCCAGAATCTGGCGGCTGAGGCCGACGCCATCGGCGCCGTGGTGAAGCTGATCGCCGAGATTGCCAGCCAGACCAACCTGCTGGCCCTGAATGCCACGATTGAGGCCGCCCGCGCCGGCGATGCCGGCAAGGGCTTTGCCGTGGTGGCGTCGGAAGTGAAGAGCTTGGCCAGCCAGACGGCGAAAGCGACGGAGGATATCTCCGCCCGCATCAACAGCATCCAGCAGGCCACCAACAATGCCGTGACCGCGACGCTGGAAATTACCCGCACCATCGCGGAGATCAACCAGATCGCCACCGCCATTGCAGCGGCGGTGGAAGAACAGGATGCAGCGACCCGCGAAATCGCCCGCAATGTGCAGCAGGCCGCCGTCGGCACCCAGGAAATCGCCGACAATATCACCGGCGTGCAGCAGACTTCCCACGAAACCAGCCAGTCGGCCGGCAGCGTGCTGGGTGCCGCCGGCAGCCTGTCACGCGAAGCAGAAACCCTTCGGGCGCAGGTGATCAACTTCATTCAGCGTGTCCGCGCCGCCTGATCATCATATCGCCCCCCTTTCCCCCAGCGGGAAAGGGGGCAACAATCGGCACCGGCCCGGCCGGCATTGGGTGGCACCCCCAATGCCGGCCGGGTTTTATTTATGGGGCTGCTGGGGTGACGTCCGGGACCGCCAAACTGTCGCTGGGCGCCAGCTGTATCTGATTGAGCATCCCCACGATCAGATCGGCCGTCTGCTGCGCATTCATCTGCACATGCGGCTGCTGTTTCAGGTGATCCACCGCTGTGACACAGGCAGCCAACAAGGGGCGCATCTCCGCCAACCCCTGCTGTCGTCGGGCCCGTTCCGCCAGCAGGGCGCCCTGCGCCTGGGACAGGGCGACAGTCAGGCGCGCATTCTCCGCCTGCAGATAGGACATCACGGCCCTGGCATCCCCATTATCGGGGATGCTGGCGGCATCCGGGGGCGCGACGGCCTCCACCAGCATCGGCCCCTGGCCGGTCAACAGCCATTGCACATTGCCGCCCAGTTCCGCCAGCCGCAGCAAGGTCTCCCCGTTTGGCAGTTCGCCTTTCTCGTAACGCTGCCAGCTGTTGCGCGTCACACCCGCTCGGTTGGCCATATCTGTCTGGCTAAGGCACCATTTTTCGCGCAGGGAGCGGAAACGATTGGAGACGGTCATATCGTTCCCCTCCCTAGCCCGACATGGCAATAGGATATTCCATTTATGTAGTAAAATCCGTTAGTTAAGCCATTTTTGCCGGTAGGGTCTGGATGTGTTTTTTGAAAGATTTCAGCGTTAGACAGTCCAATTTCTGGTGCTATTTGGAAATTTTTATGGTTGAAATCGAATAATTTTTGATGCATCTCTAGCTTCGTCAGCATTTCTGGACATTTCCCCATGGAACCCTGAAGACGCAAAAACCTCTCCGCCGTCCTAATGCCGGGGCCTTTGGCCACTTGTTTAGGTCCGATTTCTGTCAGGCCGCATTGATGCATGTCGCCCGGCATTAAAGGGGGCTGCCTCCCTTTCCTTTGGAAGGTGGGAAGGGCGGTTATACTGTTTTTCAACTCCATTCGGCTGGCAAGGGCTCAAGAAGGGCCGTGTCGGCCCCTGTTGTGCTGAAAAGATAGCACAGCGCCATAAAAGAATTGCCTGCCGCGTTATCAGTCACTGCCCATGGCGCCAGTGACAGAAAGGCGGTCGCCATCCATGACTGCCCCTGTCGCCAGAGCATGGGGGTGTTCCGCCTGTTCAGCCATGGGCACCCTAATATCGACTGGCATAGGACAAATGGATTAATAGGACAATTTATCTATTACTTTAATTATTAAAAACAACCAAACTGATCGTATTTCTCATTCGAGAACATAGAATAGGTTACTTTTGTAAGGTTTAACTGTTGTTTGTTTTCCAAACAAGAAACAAACCCAGTTTAACATGCGCTTTGCTTAAGGAGTGGGTCGATGAAGCTCTCGGATTTCAGCATTTCCGTCAGGATACTGTCGATCATCGCGCTTTTGGGCGTGCTGGTATTAGCGATCAGTATCTTTGCCAATATGCGATTGACGCAGGCCGATGCTGAATATTCCGGTCTGACCCGTGAGGAGGCATCGGCAGCGGTGGAACTGGCGCGCGGCAGCCGGGAGGTGACCGCGCTGGGGCGGCAGGTTTACCGCATGATGGCCCGCGATGATGCCGACACCATCAAAGAAGCGGCGGACCGGGCGGAACAGAACATCATCAACCAGCGCGAAGCCTTTCGCCGCACCCGAGAGGTGGCACCGCAATTCACCGCCCAGATCAACCGGCTGGAAGGGGAATTCGATCAGGTGGTGACGACATATCGCACCATCGCCCCCTTGCTGCTGGCCGATAAGGATGCTGAAGCGCTGCCGCTGATCATCAGCCGGTTCGACCCCCAGCTTGACGCGCTGCGCGACAGCAGCCGGCAGGTGGCGGATGGCATCCGGGATGGGATGTTTGCAGAGTCTGACCGCTTGTCCGCCACGGCGGTGGATACGCGCAACCTTGTCTATGGCGTGACGATTGCCGGGCTGTTGCTGTTCGGTGGTCTTGCCTTTTATATCGCCCGCTTCACCATTTCCGGCCCCATCGGCAGCCTGACCGACGCCATGACGGGGGTGGCCGGCGGCAACCTGACCATCGCCGTGCCCGGCCTGGGCCGGGGGGATGAGATTGGTCAGCTGGCCACCGCCCTGGAAACCTTCAAGGCCAATGCCATTCGCACCCGGGAACTGGAGGCGGAGGCCCAGCGGGCCGAAGAACGGGCGGCGGAAGAACGCCGCCGCACCATGTTGCAGATGGCCGATAATTTCGAATCCAGTGTGATGGGGGTGGTGTCGCTGGTGGCCTCTGCCGCGACCGAGCTGAACGCCAATGCCCAATCGCTGGCCGCCGGGGCCGAACAGGCCCGCAGCCAGACCAGCATCGTCTCTGCCGCCACCGAACAGACCTCCGCCAATGTGCAGACGGTCGCCGCCTCCGCCGAAGAGATGACCAGCTCCATCGGGGAGATCACCCGTCAGGTTGGTGCCTCGGCCAATATCGCCCGCACGGCGGCCGAGCGGGCCCAGGGCACCAACCAGACCATTCAGAACCTCGCCGCCGAGGCCGATGCCATCGGCGCGGTGGTGAAGCTGATCGCCGAGATCGCCAGCCAGACCAACCTGCTGGCGCTGAATGCCACGATTGAGGCCGCCCGCGCCGGCGATGCCGGCAAGGGCTTTGCCGTGGTGGCATCGGAAGTGAAGAGCCTGGCCAGCCAGACGGCGAAAGCGACGGAGGATATTTCCGCCCGCATCAACAGCATCCAGCAGGCCACCAACAGCGCCGTCAGCGCCACCCTGGAAATCACCCGCACCATCGGGGAGATCAACGAGATCGCCACCACCATCGCGGCGGCAGTGGAAGAACAGGATGCGGCGACGCGCGAAATCGCCCGCAATGTGCAGCAGGCCGCCGTCGGCACCCAGGAAATCAGCAGCAATA
This sequence comes from Niveispirillum sp. BGYR6, assembly GCF_027568365.1. Taxonomy (NCBI): domain Bacteria; kingdom Pseudomonadati; phylum Pseudomonadota; class Alphaproteobacteria; order Rhodospirillales; family Azospirillaceae; genus Niveispirillum; species Niveispirillum sp. BGYR6. The sequence goes on from NZ_JANLNL010000005.1 coordinate 21,582, forward strand.
TCAGCGGGGTTCAGGAAACCGCGCAGAGCACCAGCCAGTCGGCCGGCAATGTGCTGGATGCCGCCGGCACCCTGTCGCGGGAGGCGGAAACTCTGCGGCGTGAAGTGGATGGCTTCATCCAGCGCATCCGCGCCGGATAAGCGTTGCCAGCTGGAAAAGGGCGAGGCTCGCCGGTGGTTGACGCTTCCCGCCCTTTTCCAGCACCCTTGCCGGCACAAACCGTCGGACAGGGATAAAAAAATGCTGCATCGCCGTGATTTTCTGGCCGCTGGTGGCGCTGTCGCCGCCGGCGCCTGCCTTTCCGCCTTACCGCTGGCCGCCCTGGCCCAGGCCGCACCCGGTTCGGCGGACAGGGCGCTCTATGATTTCTTCCAGGCCAGCTTTGAACGCGACGTCGCCGCCAGCCCGCTGCGGGCGCTGCAGCTGGGCCGCAGGACCGGCTATGACCAGCTGGATGATATCAGCGCCGCCCGCCGCGCCGCCGACCATGAACGCGATGCGGCCGATCTGGCGACACTGGCCCGGCTGACCACGCCCGACCTGTCGCCCCAGGCAAGGCTTTATGCGCGGCTGCTGCGCTTGCGGCTGGAACAGGCGCGGGCCGATTATCCCTGGCGCCACCATGATTATGCCCTGACACTGGTCAGCGGGCCGCACACCAACCTGCCCGTCCAGCTGATCAACCAGCATAAGGTGGAGAGCGTGGCCGATTTCCAGGCCTATCTCAGCCGGTTGAGCCAGTTTCCGCGCTATTTCGGGCAGGTGGAGGAACGGTTGCGGCTGGCCGATCAGGCGGGCGTACTGCCGCCGCGTTATTTCTTCCCCGACCTGATCAGCGCTTGCCGTAACCAGATTGACGGGCGCCCCTTCGAACCCTCGGCCCCGGTGGATGCGCCGCTTTATGCCGACCTGAAGGCCAAGCTGGCCAAGCTGCCGGAAGGCGAGCAGCCGGCCTTGCTGGCCGCGGCGGAGGCAGCGCTGACCGGATCGGTGGCGCCCGCCTATCAATCGCTAATCAAATGGCTGCAGGGGGCGGCCCCGCGCGCCAATCCGGATCATGGGGTCTGGCGCCTGCCGGATGGTCCGGCCTATTACGCCGCCTGCCTGAAACGCTGGACCTCCCTGCCGCTCACCGCCGAGGCGGTGCACCGCATCGGGCTGGCAGAGGTGGCCCGCGTGCAGGGCGAAATCCGCGCCATCATGGCCAAGGTCGGCTTTCAGGGCGATCTGACGGCCTTTTTCACCTATACCCGCGACGATGACCGGTTCTATTTCCCCGATACGGCAGAGGGCAAGGCCGCCTATCTGAAACAGGCGCAGGACTATACGGATTTCATCCGCGCCCGGCTGGATGGCTGGTTCGGCCTGCAGCCCAAGGCCCCGATGGAGGTGCGGGCGGTGGAGCCGTTCCGGGAGAAATCGGCGCCCAGCGCCTTCTATAACGGCCCGTCGCCCGATGGCAAACGGCCGGGCATCTTCTATGCCAACCTGTCCAACATGCGGGCCCGGCCGATCTTCGGGCTGGAGACGCTGACCTATCACGAAGGCATTCCCGGCCATCACATGCAGGTCGCCATTTCCCAAGAGTTGGAAGGCGTGCCGGATTTTCAGAAATTCGGCGGCGGCTATTCCGCCTATGGCGAGGGCTGGGCACTTTATACCGAGCAGCTGGCCAAGGAGATGGGCGGCTTCCAGGACCCCTACAGTGATTACGGGCGGCTGGTGGCGGAGCTGTGGCGCGCCGTGCGGCTGGTGGTGGATACCGGCATCCATGCCAAGAAATGGGATCGCCAGCAGGCCATCGATTATTTCACGGGAAACACCCCGATGGATGTGGACGGGGCCACGCGGGAAATCGACCGCTATATCGGCTGGCCGGGGCAGGCCACCGCCTACAAGATCGGCATGATGAAGATTCTGGAACTGCGGCAGGCGGCCAAGCGGCAGATGGGCAGCCGGTTCAATATCAAGGGCTTCCACGATATTGTGCTGCGCCATGGCCGGCTGCCGCTGGATGTGCTGGCCGAACAGGTTGAGTCTTGGGTCAAGGCTTGAGCGGGAAATTAGGCGTGATCAGGCCGTTCAGGCTCATTTTTCTTGAGTCTTGCCTCATCTTTCCGGGAAAGGCGTCCCCCTTTGCCGGAAAAAATCATGTAACCGGCGGGTAAATCCGGCCCGCCGGCCCCATATCGGCGCTTAACCTGTTATGGAAGGACCAAGAACGGAGCCGATGCCCATGGCCGAACCTGCCGCCCCCGCCCCCGTGTCGCTGCCGCCCGATGATGGCAATGCCGCTCTGGTGGCGGAACTGCGCCATTATCGCTGGGTGGCCGGTGGCTGTCTGGCCGTTGCGGCGGCGGGCTGGGGGGTGAGCCATGCCGGCCTGCTGCCGCCCGGCGTGGCGGCGGGCCTGCGGGCGGTGGCAGAGGCGGGGATGGTCGGCGGGCTGGCCGACTGGTTTGCCGTCACCGCCCTGTTCCGCCGGCCGCTGGGCCTGCCCATCCCGCATACGGCCCTGGTGCCGCGCAACCGCGACCGCATCGCCGACGGCATCGCCACCTATATTGACCGGGAATTTCTGGAACCCACCATGCTGGTGGAACAGGTGCGCCGCATGGACCCGGCCGCCCGCATCGGCCGCCTGCTGGATGATCCACAGACCCGCGAACGGCTGACAGCCCTGCTGATCGGCGCCCTGCCGGGGCTGCTGCGCCCGGACCATGAGGCGGCGGTGCGCAACACGCTGCTGACAGCCATGGCGCGCGGCATGGAGCTGGCCGACCTGCGGCCCGTGCTAGCCCAGGCCCTGCGCGCCCTGCTGCGCAGCGACAATCTGGAACCGCTGCTGACGGAACTGGCCGACCGGCTGATCGATTTCGTCCATACAAGGCGCGGCTGGCTGGAAGAGGTGGTGTCGGGCCGATCGCGCTGGTGGATGCCATCCTCGGTGGATAAATCCCTGGCCAACACGATGACAGAGGCGCTGCTGGGCCATCTTTATGATCTGCGCAGCCCCTACAGCCCGGCCGGGCAGGATCTGCGCCGCTGGCTGGAGGCTTTGCCGGCGGAGATCGAACAGGGCAGCCCCTTGGCTGACCGGCTGATCGCCGCCGCCCGGCGCCTGCTGGGGCCGGACAGCATAGGGCCGCTGATCAGCGATCTGCTGGGCGGGCTGCGGCAAGCCATTCTCAGCGACATGGCCCGCGATGATGGGCGCATCCGTGAACTGGTCCAGGGCTTTGTCGGCTCGCTGGGCCAGCAGCTGGCCGACCCGACGATACGCGGGCGCGTCAACCATAGTGTCGAACAGGCCTTCCAGGCGGCGATTCCCCGCTGGCGACGCGGTATTCACCGTTTCATCACCGGCACGCTGAAGGCGCAGGATGTGGGGGAATTCACCCGCCGGCTGGAAACCCGCGTCGGGCGTGACCTGCAATTTATCCGCATCAACGGCACCATCCTGGGGGCTGCAATTGGCGGTGTGCTGTTCGCCCTGAATGGCTGGCTGGGCTGACGCTCAAAAGCCAACCTGTTCGCCCAACAGCCCGGCCCAGAGGGCCCGCAGGCGGGCATGGTCGGGGCTGGGGCCGGCGGCCAGTTCCTGCATGGCCATGCCGCGCAACATATAAACGGTCAGCACCATCAGATCGGCCAGAGCCGCCCCCGCACCGGGGCGTGGGCGCAGGGCCAGTCCCCAGCTTTGCCCGACGGCCGTAATGAAATCGCTGAAAATGGGGGCCAGGCGCTGTTTCAGCTCCGCATCCGTGCGGGCGGCCAGTGCCACCTCAAACAGCAGGTCACGGTGGCGGCCTTCATAGAAGCGGGCCCAGGCCTGTTCCAGCAGCACGCCCAGCGCGGCCGGCCCGTCGCTGGGCGGTGCCAAGGCGGGGGACAGGGTGCCGGCACTGGCCACCGCTTCGCGCAGCAGCCCTTCCGCCGCCAGGGCCAGCATTTCCGCCTTGGTGTCGAAATGGTGTGCCCAGGCCCCGCGGGAAACCCCGGCCTTGTCCAGGATCACCGACAGTGAGGCCCCGGCATGGCCATGATCCGCCAAGGCATCCAGCGTCGCCGCCACCAGCCGGCGCCGCATCTCCTCCCGCCGTTCCGGCTGGCTGCGCCGCGTGGCCACCACTTCCACCATTTTTCCCATATCCCGGCTGTTTATCCCCGCCAACATCATTGCCACGCCGCACCGCCTGATGTAAAAACAAACCAATCGGTCTGTTTTATAAAATCATCCAGGGAGGAACCACGATATGACCCGGCTGGCCCGTACCATGGCGTTCTATGCCGCCTATCACCAGCACCCGCATAACCGGCTGACGCATTATTTCGGCGTGCCGATCATCGTCTTCTCGCTGATCCTGGCCGCCTCCTATGCCCGGTTCGACATTGCGGGGATGGATGTCAGCGTAGGCATGATGCTGGTGGCGGCCCTGGCGCTGTATTACCTGAGCCTGGATCTGGTGATCGGCACGGCACTGATAGTGGTGGCCATCCCGACGATCTGGCTGGCCGATCAGGTCAGCCGGATGGATGGTGGCACGGCCGCCGCCATCGGCGTGGTGGCCTTTGTCGGCGGCTGGGCCATCCAGCTGCTGGGCCACAAGTTTGAAGGCAACAAGCCGGCCTTGACGGCCAATATCCTGCAAATCTTCATGGCCCCGCTGTTCCTGATGGCAGAGGGCTTCTTCGCCTTTGGTTTCAAAAAGAATATTGAGGCGGAGGTGGATCAGCTGGTGCGCTCCGGCATTGCCGGCCCGGCGGCAAAGGGCCACGCCCGCCACCATCCGGCCTGAACGGATGGGCCCCTGGCAATTGGCACCCGGCCGCCGCATCCTGGTGGCCGGGGCGGGATCGGTCGGCTGCCATGCCGGCGGCTGTCTGGCCCGGGCGGGCCTGCCCGTCACCCTGCTGCTGCGCCCGTCGCTGGCCGAACGGCTGGCCGGCGGGCTGCGCCTGTCCGATCTGGATGGGGCCGACTGGCAACTGCCCCCCGGCAGCCTGCGGCTGGCCACCGATCCAGCAGCGGCCATGGCAGATGCCGGGCTGGTGCTGGTGACGGTGAAGGGCGGCGATACGGATGATATCGGCCAGTTGATCGCCGCCTTCGCCCCCGCCGATGCCCCGGTGATCAGCCTGCAGAACGGCATCGGCAATGCCGAACGGCTGGCCACCCTGCTGCCGGGGCGGCGGGTGCTGGCGGGCATGGTGCCCTTCAATATTGTGCAGATGCCGGATGGCCGCTTTCATCGCGGCACATCCGGCACGGTGATGCTGGCCGATGATCTGCCGGGGCTGGCCGCCGCGCTGAACGTCCCCGGCTGGCCCGTGGCAGGCCGCACCGACATGGAGGCGGTGCTGTGGGGCAAGCTGCTGCTGAACCTGAATAATGGCCTGAACGCCCTGTCCGGCCTGCCGCTGGTGCAGCAGGTGGCGGACCGGCGCTGGCGCTGCCTGCTGGCCGCCCAGATGGCGGAGGCGCTGGTTTTGCTGCATCAGGCCGGTATCCGCCCGGCAAAGGTCAGCGGGGTGAAGCCGGCCCTGCTGCCCTTTGTGCTGCGCCTGCCGGATTGGCTGTTCCGCCGGCTGGCCGGTGCCATGCTGCGCATGGACCCGCTGGCCCGGTCTTCCATGTGGGAAGATCTGCAACGCGGCCGGCGGACGGAGATCGACCGTCTGCAGGGGGCCGTGCTGGCCCTGGCGCAACGGCTGGGCCACAACCCCGCCCGCGCCGCCCCCACCTGCGCCCGTGTGCTGGCCCTGGTACAACAGGCGGAACGGGCGGGGGCCGGTTCCCCCCGCCTGCCTGCCGATGCTGTTTCGGGGGCGGCGCTGCCGGGCGGATAAAGGCCCCGGCCGCCCCCTCCCTCAACCGCCCTGCAGCTTCACGCTCACCTCAACAATCCCATGGTCATCGGGATTGTCATGGGCGGCGAAGCCCAGTTCGCGGCAGAGGCCCAGCATGGAGACATTCTCCCGCAGCACCTCCCCGAACACTTCATGGATGCCGCGATCCTTGGCATAGGCCAGGATTTCCCGCATCAGCAGCGATCCCAGCCCCTTGCCCTTCATGTCGCTGCGCACCAGCACAGCATATTCGGCCCTTTCATGGTTGGGATCGGCGGTGATGCGCACCACGCCATAGACGGGGCCCTTGCCATCAGCATCCATCATGCCGGTCGGGACGGCGACCAGGGCCATTTCACGGTCATAATCAATCTGCGTCAGCCGGGCTGCCAACTGGTGCGACAGGCGGCGCAGCGGCGCGAAGAAGCGCAGGCGCAAATCCTCTACACTGGTATGAGAGACCTGATCATGGATCAGCGGCTCATCCTCCGGCCGGATCGGCCGGATCAGGAATTCCTGCCCATCGCGCAGCGTCACCTTATGTTCCAACCGCTTCGGATAGGCACGGATGGCCAGCCGGTGGCGGGCCTGTTCGGTGACCGGCACCACGCGGATGCGGGCATCCAGCGCCAGAATGCCGGTTTCATCGGCAAAGAGCGGGTTGATATCCAGCTCTGAAATTTCCGGGAAATCGATCACCAGCTGGCTGATCTTGGTCAGCGACAGGGCGATGGCATCCAGGTCCGCCGCCGGGCGGTTACGATAGCCCTTCAACAGCTTATAGACGCGGGTGCGGGCCATCACCTCATGCGCCAGGTTCAGGTTCAGCGGCGCCAGGGTCAGCGCCTTGTCGCCCACCACCTCCACCGACGTGCCACCGGCCCCGAACAGGATGACGGGCCCGAACAGGCTGTCATCCACCATGCCGACGATCAGTTCATGCGCCCCCGGCCGGTGCGCCATTTCCTGCACGGTGAAACCTTCGATCCGGGCCTCTGGATAGACGCTGCGCACCCGCTCCAGCATGGCTTCGGACTCCGCCCAGACCTGGGCCGGCAGCAGGTTCAAGGCCACGCCGCCGACATCGGATTTATGGGTGATATCCTGCGACAGGATTTTCAGGGCGATGCGCCCGCCCAGCCGCTTGGCGGCGCGTTCGGCCTCTGCTGGGCTGGCGGCGATCACCGTCTGCACGCAGGGGATGCCATAGGCGCGCAACACCTCCTTCGCCTCATATTCCGACAGCCAGGGCCGCCCTTCCTTCAGGGCGGCGTCTATCGGGGCACGGGCGGCGGCCATATCCACATCGAACTGTTCGGGCACGCTGGTCGGCGTTTCCATCAGCAGTTCCTGGTTGCGCTGATAGCGTACCAGATGCAGGAAGGCCGTCACCGCCTGGTTGGGCGTATGGTAATTGGGGATGCGCGCCACATCGAACAGCTTGCGCGCCGGGGCCGCCTGCTGTTCGCCCAGCCAGTTGGTCAGGATTGGCACCTTGCGGTCGCCGCCGCCGCGCTGGTTGCGCGCCTGCACGGCGGCCACCACAGCCTGGGCGGCATCGCGCCCATCGGCCACCGCCGTCGGGCAGTTCAGCACCAGCACGGCATCACAGCCGCGATCATCCATCAGAATGTTCAGCGCATCGGCGTACCGTTTTCCATCGGCGTCACCGATGATGTCCACCGGGTTGCCATGGCTCCAGGTGGCTGGCAGCACCTTATTCAGCTTTTCCAGCGTCTCCGGCGACAATTGCGCCAGCTTGCCGCCGCCATCGATCAGCGCATCAGTGGCCAGCACGCCGACACCGCCGCCATTGGTCAGGATGGCCAGCCGGTCGCCCTTGATATGCACGCCGGTGGCCAGCGTCTCCACGGCGGAGAACAGCTCGTCCAGCTCGCCCACCCGCAACATGCCGGCGCGGCGGAAGGCGGCATCATAGACGGCATCGGCCCCGGCCAGCGCACCGGTATGGGAAGAGGCGGCGCGCGAGCCTTCCTCGCTGCGGCCGGCCTTGATGACGATCACCGGCTTGGAACGGGCGGCGGCGCGGGCCGCCGACATGAATTTGCGCGCACTGGTGATGGCTTCGACATAGAGCAGGATGGCGCGCACCCCGGCATCCTGGGCCAGATAATCCAGCATGTCGCCGAAATCCACGTCCGACATGGCGCCCAGCGAGATCAGGTGCGAAAAGCCGATGCCGCGCGGCGTGGCCCAATCCACCACCGAGGTGACGATGGCACCTGACTGGGCGACCAGCGCGATATCGCCCTTCAGCGGCGGCACATGGCAGAAACTGGCATTCAGCCCCTGGCCCGGCACCATGATGCCCAGGCAGTTCGGCCCGATGACGCGCAGCAGATGCGGGCGGGCGGCATCCAAAACCGCCTGCTGCAGCTTGCGCCCTTCTTCCCCCATCTCCCCGAAACCGGCAGTGATGACGACGGCGGCCTTGGTGCCCCTGGCCCCCAGTTCGGCAATCAGGCCCGGCACGGTGGCGGGCGGGGTGGCGATGACGGCCAGATCGGGCACGACCGGCAGGTCGGAAACGGATTTATAGGCCAGCACGCCTTCGATGCTGTCTTCACGCGGGTTCACCGGCATGACCGGGCCTTCGAACCCGGCATTGAACAGGTTGCGGGCAATCACCTTGCCCACCGACCGGTCACGGCGGCTGGCCCCGATCAGGGCGACAGAGCGCGGCTTGAACAGCCGGTCCAGGTTGCGGATCGTCATCGGGCGTTCCTTCTCGCTGGCTCAACCCATCGTCTGGTCACGACGCTGCGGGTGATGCTGACAGATCATGGCCGCACCATAAACCCCGCCATTGGTAAGGCGATGACATGGGTCAATCCCCTGTCAGGTTTGTTTTGCTACCGGGCGTTCGGCCGATGAATATTTTGTGACGGGGATGATCAGGGGGCCGCCGGATCACTTGGCCCTCTGCCCCAGCCCCTTCAGGGCCAGCCTGGCCTGTTCATGCCCGGCATTGGCGGCCCGCGACAGCCAGATGCTGGCCGCGGCCAGATCCTGCGGCACGCCGCGCCCTTCCCAATGCATCAGGCCCAGGCGATAGGCAGCCTCGGCCAGCGGCGGCTCCCGCGAGGGCAAGGGCAGGCCGGGGCGGACAGGCGGCGGCGGGGTGGCGGCCAGCCGGTAGAAACGGGCGGCCAGATCATCATTGCGCCGCAAGCCGCCGCTGCCATGGTCAAAGGCATCGGCCATCAGGAAGGCGCCGATGGTGCTGCCCTGGCAGGCATGGTCAAAGGCCACCGCCATCGCCGGACGGTCGGCAAAGGGCAGCTTGCCCGCCGCCACCCCGGCCCGGCGGATATCCACACAGGGATCGGCCATCCGGCACTGGTCCAGCCCGGCACAGACCATGGGGGTCGGTGCCGGGGCCGGCACGCAACCGCCGGCAAGCAGGGCCAGCAGCAGCGGGGCACCCGCTTTCAGGCGGTAAACAAGGCGGGCACGGGACAGGGGCATGGCCGGTTCCTGCAACGCTGCAAGGCGTGGATGATAAGGCCGTCGGCCATCCCTTTCCAAGGGGACGAACCGTCCCATCACGGCTGATTGACAAAGCGCACGCCCGTGCTATTCCGGATAGGAAAATCATTGGGGGGACGATTTATGATCCGCGTGCATCACCTGAATATTTCCCGCTCCCTGCGCGTGCTCTGGCTGCTGGAGGAGGCGGGCCTGGATTATGAGGTGGTGCGCCACAAGCGGGACACCAAGACCATGCGCGCGCCGCTGGCGCTGCGCAATCTGCACCCGCTGGGCAAGCTGCCCATCGTGGAGATGGACGGCCAGGTGCTGGCCGAAACCGGCCTGATCATCGAATATATCCTGGCCGCCCACGCCCCCCATCTGGCCCCGGCCGCTACGGATGCGCAGGCGCATTGGCGCTATCGCTACTGGATGCATTATGCCGAAGGCTCGCTGATGCCGCAGCTGCTGTTGAAGCTGATTGCCGGCAAAATGGGCATCCTGGCCCTGCCGATCCGGGGCATGGTGAATGAACAGGTGAAGCTGCACCTGGATTATGTGGAACAGGAAGCCGGTCGCAGCCCCTGGCTGGCTGGTGACCAGTTCAGCGCCGCCGACATCATGATGAGCTTTCCGCTGGAGGTGGCGGTGATGCGCGCCGGCCTGAATGCGCAGAACAGCCCGCATATCAGCCGGCTGCTGCAGGCCATGCAGGCCCGCCCGGCCTATCAGCGCGCGGTGGCCAAGGCAGCGGACAAGGCCTGATCACCCTAACACTTTCGCGCTGTATCCCTAGATGGAATAGTTAATGGGCGTGAATTGACGTTGGGGTTGTGCATCTGATATCTTAATTCGCTTTCATTTTCAGGGGGGATGAAGTGAATTGGTATCTTAAGGTTCTGCGCCAATATGCAGATTTCAGCGGCCGCGCCCGGCGCAAGTAATATTGGATGTTTGTGCTGTTCACCACCATCATCGCCATTATCCTGGGCGTTGTGGATGGTGTAACCGGGATGATGGTTGGGAATGGATCGATCGGTGTCCTTGGTTTGATCTATTCACTGGCTTTGTTCATTCCATCCCTGGCTGTAGGCATCCGTCGTCTGCATGACAGCGGGCGCAGCGGCTGGTGGACGCTGATCTGCCTTGTTCCTTTGCTGGGGGCCATTGTGCTGATCGTCTTCTACTGCATGGACAGTGAAGCAGCGGATAATCAATACGGCCCCAATCCAAAACTCGTCACCGCCTGACATCCCGGTTGTGACAAAAACAAAAGCCGGTCGCTTCGTGGGGAAACGGCCGGCCTTTTTCTTGTCAAAGCCCGATATCAGATCAGAAAACTGTCAGGATTGGGGATCGGCTTATTCTCGATCGCCTTCAGCAGGGCGAAGATGGTGCGCACCAGATACCAGACAAAAACCAGCATCAGGATCAGAAAGCCGATGCCGATAAAACTGGTGGCAATGCCGATCAGGCTGGCAACAAACCCGATCCAGAAGGTGCGGATGGCGAAAGTCAGGTGACCGTACCAGAGGTCGCTGCCTATCTCCCCCCGCTTCAGATAGGCGATGATGAGGGCGGCCAGCCCGGTCAGGCCGACAAAGCAGCTGGCCACGTTCAGCGCATGGACGATGATGACCAGCTCACGCGATCTGGTCCCGCCCTCTCCCACAGAATAAGTCATGCTGGTTTCCCCATTAACCTTAACCCCGGCTGATTGAACCCTGCATCGCCATCAGCGGCAAGGGAAATAGGGCCGGCCGCCTCAATCCCCCGCCGCGGCGGCCGGCATGGGGCTGGGTAAAGGCGGCAGGGCCAGCAGGCTGGCGGTGGCGGCCAGCTGCATCACCATCGCCCCGATGGCCAGCGTGATCAGCCCCTGGCCCAGGAAGGGGGCGACAAGGGCGGTGCTGGCGGCGGCAAACAGGGTGATGGCCAGAATGACCAGGGCGGACGCCCGGTCATCATCCCCCCGCCCGGCCATCACCGCGCGCAGGAAACCCGGCGGCCCGCGCAGGCCCAGCCCGATATTCATCGGCGCCAGCAGCAGCGGCAGCAGATGGGGATTGTTGCCACCCGCCAGCGCATAGGCCAGCAGCAGCAGGGCAGAAACCAGGGCCAACAGGGTGCCGATCAGGATCAGCCGTTCCGCCCCGATCCTGCCAGCCAGCGGCCCCGCCAGATTGGCGCAGAGGATGAACAGGGTGACGCCGATCATCTGCATCAAGATGAAATCCGCCATTTCCCCGCCCATGCTGTGGGTGATGACGGCCGGGGCGCTGAACACCACCACCAGCAGGCCGCCCAGCAGCAGCGACTGGGACAGGGCATAGCGCAGAAATACCGGGTCACCCAGCAGCCGGGGATAGGAGCCAAGCGTGCGCGGCGCCGGCCCCGCCGGCAACAGGCCGCGCCCGGCGAACAGGCAGAGTGCCACCAGCACCCCCAGCCCGCCCGTCACCAGAAAGGGCAGCCGCCAGCCGCCCAGCGCCACCAGCCCGGCACCGGCCAGCGGGGCCAGGGCGGGGGCCAGCGCCTCAATACTGCCCAGCGCGCCCAGCGCCCGCATCGCCCCCTTTTCATCGAACAGGCGGCGGATCATGCCGGGCGCGAAAACGGCCGGCGCGCCGCCCAGCAGCCCCTGCAGCAGTCGCAGCCCAATCAGCACATCCAGATTTTCCACCGCCGCACAGGCCAGCGACAGCAGCAGCTGCGACAGGATGGAAAACAGCAGCAGCCAGCGCCGGTCCACCCGCGTGCCCAGGCTGCCGAACAGCAGCAGCCCCGCCGCCGTGCCACCAATATAGGCGGCGATCACCAATTGCGCCTTGGCCACCCCGCCATCGGGCCACAGCGCCATGTCCGGCAGGGCGGGCAGCACCAGATCCACGCCCGCAATGCCCAGCAGGGTGCCCATCACCAGCAGGATACAGACCAGAATACGGGCCATAAAAATCACCTTATACACAATAATTCCGATATAGGATGTGTTTATGCCCCCATCCCTTCCCCCTGGTCAAGCCATTGGCGATAAAACCGCGTGGTGGCACTATGCCAGCCGTGCCTTACCGGAGATGCGCCCATGTCGCCGCTGTTCCTGCATCAATTCGCCAGCCCCATCGGCAGTATCCTGCTGGTGACGGATGCCGCAGGCCAGCTGCGGGCGCTGGATTTTCTGGATTATCGGGAACGGATGGACAGGCTGCTGGCCCGGCATTACGGCCCCGTCACCCTGGCCGATGCGCCCACACCCGCCCCGCTGGCCCAGGCGCTGGCGGACTATTTCGCCGGTGACCTGACGGCGCTGGACCGGGTGGCGGTGGCCACCAACGGCACGGATTTTCAGAAATCCGTCTGGCACGCCCTGCGCGCCATCCCTGCCGGGCAGACAGTGACCTATGGCGACCTGGCCCGGCGGCTGGGCCAGCCCACGGCCATGCGGGCGGTGGGGCTGGCCAATGGGGCCAACCCGATCGGCATTGTCGTGCCATGCCACCGGGTCATCGGGGCCAATGGCACGCTGACCGGCTATGCCGGCGGGCTGGAGCGCAAGCGCTGGCTGCTGGCACATGAATCCGCCGCAGGCTTGCCGCTGTTAGAGCAGATCGCGGAAAAGCGGCATCGCTCTGGAGCGTGAATCTGCTCGCTGAACAAGGAGTAGGAGCCGGGTGCGTTTCCGGCTGAACGCACCCGGCTCCAACCCGGCATGGCAGCACCCGCCCCACCGCCCCTTGACCGGGGAACGGGCAAGCGGCACCTAATCCCCCATCATGCCGCGCGACAAGCAGACCCCGCAGAAGACCCTGCGCCACCCCGCCGATCTGGCCGATCATGGGCTGGTGGCACCCACCGATGTTGCCGCCCTGGAACGGGTGGCGGCGCAATTTGCCGTGGCGGTGACGCCTGCCATGGCCGACCGCATCGACCCGACGGACCCGGACGATCCGGTGGGCCGCCAGTTTCTGCCCGATGCGCGCGAATTGCTGGTGACGGCGGAGGAACTGGCTGATCCCATCGGGGATGAGCCCTTTACCCCCGTCAAGGGCATCACCCATCGTTACCATGACCGGGTGCTGCTGAAGCCGGTCCATGCCTGCCCGGTTTATTGCCGGTTCTGCTTCCGCCGCGAAATGGTGGGGCCAGGGTCGGACGCGCTGGATGCGGGCGAACTGGAAGCCGCCATCGCCTATATTCAGGATAACCCACAGATTTGGGAAGTGATCCTGACCGGTGGCGACCCGATGATCCTGTCGCCCCGCCGCATGGGCGACCTGATCGCGCGGCTGAATGACATCCCGCATCTGGGGCTGGTGCGTATCCATAGCCGCGTGCCCGTGGTGGACCCCGACCGCATCAATGCGGAGATGGTGGCCGCCCTGAAGGGGGCCCGCATTCCCACCTGGGTGATGCTGCACGCCAACCATTGGCGCGAACTGGGCCCCGATCAGCTGGCCGCCATTGGGCGGCTGGTGGATGCCGGCATCCCCATGCTGTCGCAAAGCGTGCTGCTGCGCGGGTTGAATGATGATGTGGACACGCTGACCCGCACCTTCCGCGCGCTGATCAGCGCACGGGTGAAGCCGCATTACCTGCATCATGGCGATCTGGCCAAAGGGACCAGCCATTTCCGCACCAGCGTGGCGGAAGGCCGCGAGTTGATGCGGCAATTGCGCGGCGATGTGTCGGGCCTGTGCCAGCCCACCTATGTGCTGGATATACCCGGCGGCCATGGCAAGGTGCCGCTGACCCAGGATTATCTGACGCCGCAGGGTGACGACGGCGAGTGGCTGGTGGAAGACCCACGCGGCAACCAGCATCCCTATCGGGGATAGGCGACCCTAAACCCCCTCATCCCCCGGATAGAAGGCATGGGTGAAATACAGCCCATCCGCCGGTGATGTCTGCCCCGCCGCTGACCGGTCGCGGGCGGCCAAGGCGGCAGAGACGTCATCGGCGGTCCAGCGGCCTTCCCCCACCAGCTTCAGGGTGCCCACCATGTTGCGCACCTGATGGTGCAGGAAGGAGCGCGCCCGCGCGATGATCTGCACCTCCTCCCCCACCCGGCTGACGGAAAGGTGGGAAAGCGTCTTCACCGGGCTCTGCGCCTGACAGAGCGACGCGCGGAAGCTGGTGAAATCATGCTGGCCGACCAGCCGCTGTGCGGCTTCATGCATGGCCTCGGCATCCAGCGGATGCAGCACCAGCCAGGCCTTGCCGGCATCCAGCGTCAAGGGGGGCCGGCGGTTGACAATGCGGTAGAGATAGGCCCGGCCGATGCAGGAAAACCGGGCATGGAAATCCCCCTCCATCGCTTCCGCCTTCAGGATGGCAATGGGGTTGGGTTTCAGGTGGAAATTCAACGCCTCGCGCAGCTTGTCCGCCGCCACGGGCTTTTCCAGATCGAAACTGGCCACCATGGCCAGGGCATGGACGCCGCTGTCGGTGCGGCCAGCGGCATGAACGGTGACGGTTTCCTGGCAGAAGCGGCGGATTGCCTCCTCCAGGCAACCCTGAACGGAAGGGCCATGATCCTGCCGCTGCCAGCCGAAAAACGGCCTGCCATCGAACTCGACGGTGATTTTCCAGCGCTGTGCCATGTTACCGGTCACGGCCCTTGGAATGACCGGTCATGGCCCAGGCTGGGCACCATACACCGTGCCTCCGCCACCTTGTCCAGGTCCAGATCGGCGATGACATGGCCCACCCCTTCCCCGGCATCGGCCAGCACCTCACCCCAGGGGCTGATGATCAGGGAATGGCCATAGGTGCCGCGCCCGCCATCATGCAGCCCCGTCTGGGCCGGGGCCAGCACGAAGCACCCCGTCTCAATGGCGCGCGCCCGCAGCAGCACATGCCAATGCGCCCGGCCCGTGGGCACGGTAAAGGCGGCGGGCACGGTGATCAGGCTGGCCCCGGCCTTGGCCAGGGCGCGGAACAGATAGGCAAAGCGCACATCATAGCAAATGGACAGGCCCAGCCCGCCCCAGGGCGTGGGCGCCACCACGGCCCGTTCACCGGGCCGATAGGTGGCGCTTTCGCGGTAGCTTTCGCCGCCGGCCAGATCGACATCGAACATGTGGATCTTGTCATAACGGGCGACGATATCGCCATTGGGGGCCACCACGAAGGCGCGGTTGGCTACCCTTCCATCCTCCAGCAGACAGCCCAGCGTGCCGGTCATGATCCAGGCGCCGGTTTCCCGGGCCAGATCGCGGAAGAAGGGCACGCCGGGATGGCTTTCCTCCGGCTTCACCCGGGCCAGGATCTTCTCCCGCCCCTGGGCCATCAGGGAGACATTTTCCGGCAGGCAGACCAGTTGCGCCCCATCGGCCACGGCCCCGCGCACCAGGGCACCGGCCTGGACCAGATTGGCTTCGATCTCCGGCCCGGCATTGACCTGGATGACAGCGGCGCGCAGCGTATTGGGGCTGGTCATGGTCGGATCAACCCTCAGCCGGCCAGGCCCAGCAGGCCATCCAGCTTGCCGGCCTTTTCCAGGGCATAGGTATCATCGCAACCGCCAATATGCTGGCCATCGATGAAGAGCTGCGGCACGGAGGTACGGCCGCCCGCACGTTCCACCATTTCCGGGCGACGGCGCGGCTGGGCATCCACATCGATTTCATCATAGCTGACGCCCTTGGCATCCAGCAGCTTCTTGGCCCGCGCGCAGTAGCCGCACCAGGGGCTGGTATAAATCTCGATCTTGGGCATCGGTTTCATCCGGCAATGGCAGGTTTCATCAATATGACAATGCCGGACGTCGGCGCAAACCCCGTTACGCTGCAAAGCACCCTTTCGTGCCGGCAAGGGCAGCGCAGCGATAAGGCTCACGCCGTTGCCGACGCCCCGGACGGCAGGCCATTGGCACCGATGTCATATTCATAAACCATGGCGGTGGCCATATCCTGTTCCAGCGGCTTGGCATAATGATAGCCCTGGGCCCGGTCACAGCCCATTTCCCGCAACAGGCTGGCCTGGGCGGGGTTTTCCACCCCTTCGGCCACCACGCCATATTCCATGATGCCGGCGATATGCAGGATGGCGCTGACCAGGGCCAGCCCCTTCTCGCTGCCTTCCATGCGGGTAACAAAGCTGCGGTCGATCTTGATCGTATCGACCGGCAGTTCCTGCAAATAGGCAAGCGAGGAATAGCCGGTGCCAAAATCATCAATGGCCAGCGCCACCCCCAACGCCCGCAGGCTTTTCAAGGCGCCCGGCGCGGCCCCGCCGCTGCCGATCAGGCCGCTTTCGGTGATTTCCAGATGCAGCCATTCCGGTTTGCAGCCGGTCATTTCCAGCACGCCCTGCACCCAGCGGGCAATATCCAGGCGCGACGGGTCCAGCTGATAGGGGGAAAGGTTCACCGAAACATAGATCGGCTGCTGCCGGTCCCGGTTCCAGCGCACCACCTGCCGGCAGGCCTGCACCAGGATATGGTTGCCCAGCGGCACGATCAGGCCGGTTTCTTCTGCCACCGGCACAAAGATCGTGGGCGGAATGGGGCCGCGTTCCGGGTCGGTCCAGCGGGCCAACGCCTCAAACCCGGCCAGCTTGCCATCCGACAGGCGGATGATCGGCTGATAGACGACGCGCACCCCGTCATTGCCCTGGATGGCCTGGCGCAGCCGGTCATAAAGATCATGCCGTTCGGTCAGACGGGCGCGCATGGCTGCATCAAAGACGCGCCGCCCGCCGCCGCCGGCGGCCTCTGCCTCCGCACTGGCGATTTCCGCATCGCGCAGCATTTCGGCGGCCGCTTCCTCCTTGCCGCAATGGGTGACGACACCCAGGCTGCCGGTGACGAAAATTTCCCGATCTTCCAGCGGGAAGGAGGTGCGCAGCGCATCGCGCACAGCCGCGGCCAGCGCATCGAAACGGGCGGCCCCATCCTCCACCAGCAGCACGGCAAACTCGCCCGTGTCGATACGGGCCAGCAGATCGCCGGCGGAAACCGCCCCGCGCAGACGCTGGCCCACCGCCGCCAGCAGCTGGTCGGACGCCGCCTCCCCCAGGGCTGCCTTGACATAGCGGAACCGGTCCAGGCCGATCACCGCCACCGCCACTTCCATCCCCACGGCCAGCGCCTGTTCCAGCGCGCGCAGCAGATGGTCGCGGTTGGGCAGGCCGGTGGTGCGGTCGAAATTGGCCAGCTTGTGCAGCTGCTGTTCGGTGCGGCGGCGATACAGTTCCGCGTGCCGGTCGGCCAGCAGGTGGTGCAGTTCCTGCGCCACCTCCAGTTCCAGCGGCGACCAGCGGCGGCCTGCCTGGCGCAGCAGCAGCAGGTGGCTGCCATGCAACTCAATATCCAGCACATCGGCCATGCCGATCTCGTCCTGGTCAACCGATCCGGCGGCGCGTTCAATCCAGCGCAGCCCGTCGCGCCGGCCGGTGGCCGCCGCATCCAGCAGGCGCAGCCAATGGGCAGGCGACGGCCCGCCGCCGCTGCTCCAGCTACGGCCATCCATGCTGATGGCCATCTGGTCATGCGGCAGGATTTCGCCCAGCACGGTGCGGGCGGCGGCAATGCCATCAATCAGGCTGGCATGTTCGCGCAGCAGGCGGCCCATCCGGGCCAGCCCGCGATTGGCGGCACTGCGCAGCACCGTGATGGTGCGTTCCTCCAGCGCGCCGATCTGGGCGGCGGCAATCTCCCCCAGCCCTTCGAACAGGGCGCGCACATGCAGCCCCACCGAATGCGGCCGCCGGCTTTCGCACCAGAGATAACCCCACAGCCGGCCACCACAGAGGATGGAGACAATCAGCACGGTGCGCACGCCCCGCGCCCTTGCATGGGCTTCGAACATCCGGGTGGCGGGGCGCAGGGCCGCCCGCGACAGGTTGATGGGCTGACCGGTCACAGGGTTGAGGACGGGCAGCACCGGCACCGGCGGGGCATGGATATCCAGCAGCAGCCGCACCCGGTTCAGTTCCAGCAGCGCCAGGATAGAGGGCGGCAGCGGCTGGAACGGGGGGCCATCCTCCACCGCGGCGCTGGCACAGGACACGGCCACCACCTCCGGCGGGGCGGCACCGGCCAGCCGCACCATCAGGGCGCGGTCAAAACCGGTCAGCAGCCGGGCATCATGGGTGATGGCGGCGGACAGCGCCGCCACATCGCTGATATGGCGATACCGCCGGATGGCCGTGCCGAAACCGTTGATGGCGCCATTGGCGGCATTGCCCATCGACAGCGGTTCCAGCTCCAGCACGAATCCACCGGCATCCCAATGGCCCTGCATGGCCACCCGATGCCGTCCCCGGCCGCTGACGACCGTAACCGGTAACGGACCCAGCCCGTCCGGTTCCGCCTTGGCCAGGGCACGGCCCAGCAGATTGGCCGCGGCGCGCCCGATCACCGCCCGCACCGGCTGCCCCAGAATCGCCGCCAGGGGCTGGCCGGCCAGCAGTTCCACATTGGCGCTGGCCTGGATGATGCGCAGATCATCCCCCTGCAGCACGAGAAGCCAGCCATGCGGCTGGATATGATCCATCAGCCCCGGCCAGGAGCTGGCAGCCGGTTGACCATCGGACAGGGAAACAGGATCAGGTGGGGTCACCATCGGCTGAGGGGCCTTCATCTTCAACGCGTGGAGATCACAAAATCCTGCCCGACAGGATATAGGGCAATTTCATATATCGAAACGCTACCCAACGGAGGTTAAGAAATGATTGGGGATAAAAAGGTTTCCTCATCATAACCACACGTCGGACCATGAATAGAGTGCACAGGCGTGCCGTTTCGCGGGCGACAAGAATGCGATGTTTCCCCCCGGCACTGCAACATCTTCTCGAAGGGATGCCTATACGGAAGGATAATCGGTACAGGGAGAGGTAGCGAAATTGCATAGGCAGTGCCGCCCGTGCTAACGATAACGGCAAAATGATGTTCTGGTTGGAGTGCGCCCCAACAATGTGGATCGACAGTTTGGAGCCGACCAGCGGACCGGCCGCCTGCGCGGATATCGGCGGCAAGAAGTTCGGCCGGCGAGACCCGCATGGTCAGGGGCACATCGCCGATATCATCGCCGCTTTGTCGACTATTCTGATCGGGGGACGGCCATGATGAGCTTTTTGCGTCGCCTGACCGGGCAAAAGGCAGAAACGCCTGCGCCCGCCGCACCGGCGTCCAGGCCGGAAATACGCCCCCCTCCCAGTGAGGCGGAGAAGGAGCCCGCGGCCAGCAGCGTGGCGGCGTCCGTCCCCTTGGCTGCGCCCCCGGTGGCGCCCCCCCCTGTGCCGTCCCAGCCGGCGTCTTCCGGTCTGGGGGAGCCGCCGGGGCCCGTCTTCTCCTCCCGCGCGGTGCGCGATGCCACGGTTGTCACCGGTGCCATTGAGACACTGGGGCGGTTCGTGGCCGGACAGGATGTCATCGGCGATCTGATTCACCGGCTGGAAACGCTGACCCCGGATCAGGTGAATTTTCTGCAGCTGTCGGCCGAACCCGGCCTGATCCAGCGCGCCCTGCAACGGGCGGAAGTGCAGAAGGGCACCAAGGCGGCCGCCCTGCGCAAGCTGCTGGGCGATCTGGCCGGTGGCGCCATCCCGGAAACGGACAGGAATGACCCGCTGCTGATGCCCAAGGGGCCGATCCTGCCGCCCCTGGCTTCCTTGAAGCACAAGCAGCCGGCGGGGGCGGAGCCATCGGCTGCCGCGACAGCCACCCCGGCACCGCCACCGCCTCCCCCTCCCCGGCCGGCCCCCCTGGGTCCGCCGCCGGTCATGCCGGGGGCGACGGCCGCCACCCCGGCGGCCTCTGTTGCGGCGATGGTGGCGGCTGCTCCCCTGCCGCCGCGTCCACGCCCCGGCCCGGCCCCCACCATCCCGGCGCGGGCAGAGCCAAAGGCCAAGGCCAGGGAGGAGGTTACAAAGGCCCCCCCTGCCATTGACAATGCACCGGCCCCAGCACCGGTAACGGTGGACCTGTCGCCCCTGGTCGCGGATACCACGCCGGATGCCCCACCCCCGGTGCCCGCGCCACCGCCCAGCGTGCCGGCGGCAGAATCCGCCAGCCTGCCCCGCCTGGCCCGCGCCGATGCGGAAAGCCGGCGTGCCCGCCTGATGGCCGCTCTCACCGACCACCTTTCCGCCAACGAGGCCGCCCCATGAGCATCCCTTCCAGCGACGTCAATGATGCGGCCCACCAGCAAAAGGGCGGCGATGGCACCGGAGGCGCACTGACCACCAGCGTCGTTCCCGAACCGGTGGCGGGGGATACGGTCGATCCCTTCGATTATGCGGAAGCCATCGTGCGCGATCTGGCGCTGCATGTCGGTTCCCGCCTGCGGGATTTCCGTTCCGATCTGGCGGCCATGCATTCGGCCGTGGTGCAGCTGCCGGAAACCATGCGCATCAACAGCCTGGGCCAGTCCATCCAGGATCTGCGCGAACGCCTGGCCCATCTGACCGGCGTGGTCAGCCAGCAGGTCTCCCGCTATCCGGAGGAGCTGGAGCGGGTGTCGCGCATGGCGACCGACACGCTGAACCGGCTGGCCGGGCTGGAATCCTGGGTAGCCTCCGCCCGCCAGACCGTGGCCCAGGGCGGCGACGCCCCGGTGCTGCCGGTGCCCACCGGCGGCTTTGTCGGCCAGGATCAGCTGAACGCCATCATCGGCCAAATGCATGAAAATATCGTGCGGCTGGCCACGGCCGCGCGGGAATTGCAGCTGGATGTGCGCGACCTGCGGTCCGACCTTAAGAGCGTCAGTGCCGGTCAGCCCCTGCCGGTGGAAGCGGCAGAGGTATCGCCGCCCCCCATCACCCCGGATTATGCCCCGGCGCTGTCCGACCTGAACCGCCGGTTGAGCACGCTGGAAAACGCCCCGCGCGTGATGGCGGGCACACCCGGCCCCGACCATGGCCCGGCCCTGGCTGATCTGGAGCGGCGTCTGCGCGCTGTGGAGACGGCCCCCGCTGCGGTTCCGGTGCCGGCCCCCGTGGCCGACGGCACGGCGGCCCCCGATCTGGCGGGGCTGCTGTTCGGTGCCTGGAACCGGCTGGCCCAGCCCGCCGGGGCGGAAGCCCTGGCCCAGGCGGTGGACAGCGTGCTGAACGCCCTGCGCCCGCGGCTGGAACGGATGTCCGGCCCGGTGACCCTGGCCAAGGGGTCCGGGCTGGTGGCCGTCGGCCAGGGGGCCGGCGGTCTGGTCGCCCTGGTGGCGACGGAGGATCTGTGCGGCCATCGCTGGGTGCTGGAGGCACAGGGGGCGGAAATGCGCACCCTGGAGCCAACCGACCGCCCGGCGCTGCGCTCCCCCTGCTGGCGGGCGCTGCTGGGGGCGGCGGCCATGGCGATGCGGGCCGATCCCGCCGCCCGGGTGTTGCCGCTGCTGATCTATGGCAATGGCCAGATCGACAGCCTGCCCTCGCGGGAACAGGTGCTGTCCTATGGGCGGCAGATTGGCGCGGTGGCGGCGGCCGAACAATTGCTGATGATCGGGGCGGCGGACCTGTCCCTGCCGGGTCTGGCCCGCCCGCAGGAAGCCCTGAACGCCCTGCTGGCGCTGGCCTCTTAGTGTCCGTCCGGGAAGGTGTCCAATTGTTGCAGTGAGATAGGAAATGGGTTCTATGCGGTGATGGTGGTGTGATTCTTTCGCGGGCGTCAACTTTTGAACCATGGTCATGTGGACGCCCGATAACCGCGCCCTTCATAACCGGGATCACCTTCGTTAACTGAGCGACTTGGCGGACGCGGAATGGGGGCCTGTGTCGCCGCTGCTCCCTCCGGCAAAGCGTGATGAGTGCCACCGCAGTTCAAAGTTCAATTTTTTCAGTTGGAGGATATAATGAATATTATTAAGCGCATTGAAGTCAGCATGTTGGGGATGGCGGCTGATCTATACTTGCCTGAAATTTCGCATTTTTTAGGGAAAAATTATTCCAATAATGTTTATGCGATAGGATATATTATAGGAAATGAATCAATAAGTTTCGCATTTAATTTTTTATCTCTTATTAATATACTTAAAAAAATTATTAACAATCAAAAAGATCATCATTCTAGTTTCTATGTAGACGATAGTGAGTTTTTTGTTATTTGTGATCGGGAGAACGACAAACTTAAATTTTCGATAGAGTTATCTGGGATTGTTGTTTCGGAAAAAGTCGTAGATTTTGTTGTTTCCGTTGAGGAAATTAATGCGCTTCATGTCGTGGTACAAGAAATATTGGGGTCATCTGAGTAGTATTTTATGCAAACTGAAGGCCGACGAAGAGTGGAATGGCTGATTTTAAGAAAAATAAAATAATTTTTGCTCCTTTTGATTGCAAAATATTGCTAGCTTGCTGAGTTTTTTATTTTTGAGTGTCTGTCCGGAAAGTTATCGCGTCTTTCGAACCCGTGACCTTTCTCCACCGTCATTCCCGCGAAGGCGGGAATCCAAAATCCGCGCTGTTGTATGGATTCCCGCCTTCGCGGGAATGACGGTTAAGAGATTGGAAAAGAAATGAAAGTTCTTGGACGGACTCTTGAACAGCTTGCTTTCCGGTAAGCGCCGGGCCGCCCGTTGGACGGCGACTTGGCGCTTCCCCCTCCGACCTTAGCCCTGGTTGCCCGGCGGGCGCCAGCGGCTGTCCGGGGGCGGCAGGTCCGGCGTATCATCCCCGACCGCCGGACCAGGGCGCTGCACCTCCACATAATCGGCATCGATCACCGTGGTGGTGCGGCGGGTGCCCTGGGCATCGGTGGCGCTGGCCGACATATGCATCTTGCCTTCCTGCATCAACTTGCCCATGCGCCGGAACATGGCCTGACGCACCGGCGGCAGGAACAGCAGCAGGGCCAGGATGTCGGTCAGAAAGCCGGGGATCAGCAGCAGGATACCGGCCAGCGCCAGGCAAAGCCCGTCAAACGCCTCCTGCAGGGGCGGCTGGCCTTGCTGCAGGCGCCCCTGGGCCTTGCGCAGGGCCCCCAGACCCTGGCGCTGCAACAGCAGGATGCCCAGCACGCCGGACAGCAGCACCAGCAACACTGTGTTCAAGGCGCCGATCTGGCTGCCCACCCAGGCGAATCCAGCGATCTCAATCAGGGGAAGCAGCAACAGGGGTAACAGGAAACGCATGGGCTCCTTGCTCTTTCCGGGGTCAAGGCCTATCTACAGTACTAACATCTGTGACAGGCACCCCGTTTGACCGGGTTATGGACGCAAAACATCCTTGATGGGTTGTCCGCGTCCGACAAGGTTTAAGTAAGGGGCCGACCCGTCCGATTGAAGGCCTGTTGTGAAATGGACCCGATCTGGATGACAGGCGTTATGGCATTGGTACTTGAAATGGATGGTTCATGATGGGCGGAGGAAGCGTCTTGCTGGAAATTGTGATTTTCGCGGCGGTCGCGGCCTTCTTCATCTATCGGCTGCGCAGCGTGCTGGGCCGCCGCCATGGGGAGGAGCGCGAACGCCCCAACCCCTATGTGCAGCGCCAGGGCGACAGCGCGCCGGCGGCAGAGGCTGACAATGTCATCCCCCTGCCGGATCGCCGCGTGGCAGAACCGGTCAGCTTCCCCGATGATGGCCCGATTTCCGTGGCCGACGGGGTGCGCCAGATTCAGTCCGCCGATGCCAATTTCAGCGAAAAGGGCTTCCTGACCGGCGCACGCGCCGCGTTTGAGATGATTGTCGGCGCCTTTGCCGCCGGCGATACGCCCACCCTGCGCCCGCTGCTGGCCGATGACATCTATGACCAGTTCGCCGCCGCCATCCGCCAGCGCCAGCAGGCGGGTGAGGTGCTGGAGAGCCGCATCCACAAGATTGAAAGCGTGGACCTGACAGAGGCCCGGCTGGATGGCCGTACCGCCATCTGCACCGTCGCCATCACCAGCTATCAGACCCATGTGACCCGCGATTCCGCCGGCACCATCGTGGAAGGCAATCCCGCCACCCAGGAAGAGGTGGTGGATATCTGGACCTTCCAGCGCAATACCCGCGCCAGCACCCCCAACTGGCTGTTGGTGGAAACCCGCACCCCCGGCTGAGCCACCCGCAGCCGTCCGCCTGTTTCCATGCCTGATCTCGCCGGGGTTTGCTGATGCGTCGTCCGTCCCGTCTGTCGCTGGCCGGCATCGCCGTTGCCGTGTCCGTCGCCCTGCTGTCTGGTTGCGCCCAGACGCCGCAACAGCCGCCCAAGCCGGGAACCGCCCCCGCTGGCCCCACCGCCCCGGAGGCACCGCCGGCCAAGCTGACCCTGAAACCGGCGCGCTTTGCCGATCTGCCCGGCTGGGCACAGGACCGGCAGGCCGATGCCATCCCCGCCATGGTGAAAAGCTGCGACAGGCTGGTGCGCCAGCCGGCCGACCGCGCGCTGGGGCCGGATGGAATGCTGGGCCGCATTGCCGACTGGCAGGCTCCTTGCGCTGCCCTGTCCAAGCTGAAACCGGGCGACCATGCGGCCGCCCGCGCCTGGGTGGAACGCTGGTTCCAACCCTTTGTCGCCGGTAATAATGGCGACAGCCAGGGCCTGTTCACCGGCTATTATGAAAGCGCGCTGCGCGGCAGCCTGAAACGGCAGGGGCCATACCAGACCCCGCTTTACAAGCGGCCGGCCGATCTGGTGATGGTCGATCTGGGTGAATTCCGCCCCAACCTGAAGGGCGAACGCATCGCCGGCCGGGTGCAGAACGGCCAGTTGAAACCCTATGATGACCGCAAGGCCATTGATGCCGGATCGCTGGCCGGCAAGGGGCTGGAACTGCTCTATGTCGATAATGCCATCGACGCGTTTTTCCTGGCCATTCAGGGATCAGGCCGGGTGACCCTGCCCGACGGGCGGGAAATCCGCGTCGGCTATGATGGGCAGAACGGCCATCCCTATGTCGCCATCGGGCGGGAGCTGGTGGCGCGCGGGGCGCTGACCAAGGATCAGGTCTCCATGCAGAGCATCCGCGCCTGGCTGGATGCCAATCCCACCCAGGCCCTGGCCCTGATGCAGACCAACCCGTCCTATGTCTTCTTTCGCCAGCTGGAGGGCGAAGGCCCGGTCGGCGCGCAGGGCGTGGCGCTCACCCCCGGCCGGTCGCTGGCGGTGGATCGCAGCTTTGTGCCCTATGGAATGCCGCTATGGCTGGAAGCGGAAGACCCGCTGAACAGCAGCACCAGCATCCGCCGCCTGATGGTGGCCCAGGATACCGGCGGCGCCATCCGTGGCCCCGTGCGCGGTGACGTCTTCTGGGGCCATGGCAAGGATGCCGAAACCCGCGCCGGCCTGATGAAGAGCAAGGGCCGTTACTGGCTGCTGCTGCCGCGCAGTGTGACCGTACCGGTGAGCTGAGGCAGCGCCCGGCGCCTGAAGGCACAGGAAAATATCAAGGGGCATCTCCCATGCCCCTTGATGTTACTGCGACGATCCGTCGCGGGCAAAGCCGATGGCGGCACGCATCAACCGCTCCAAGTCGCGGATGCGTTCGGCCTGTTTTGCCTGCAACAGCTGCTCCGGCGTCAGTGCCGGTGCCGGATTATCCACCTGCACGCGACGGCCCCCGCTGGCCATGTCGCGCCCATCATCACCCTCTTGCCCACGCATTTTCTGCTAAACCCCTGGAATTCCGCCATTCTGCCGGCAATCACCCCACCGCCCCCAACCGGCAGGACCCCTGCGGTTCCTATTGTCGGGCAGGAATGGCCGGCAGGCAATTCTCGACAATGGTATAACAGGCGTCGCGGTCATCCTGATCCGGGGTGAAAAACAGGCTGGCGACCTTGCCATCCCGCACGGTGAAGGTGGCCTCACAGCCATCGGGCGGGCGGCTGCCCACCGGCAGGCTGATGCCCAGCCCACCGCCGACATGCCGCCCGCCGCCGCCCAGGCCGATCTGCACGGAGGGGGCATCCTTCTGCCCGGCCGTGCGCTGATAGACATAGATGCGGGCGCCATCGGCGGCCGTTCCCTGGCGGTCGGGCACCCCGGCGCAGGAGAACAGGGCTGTTTCCGCCATGCCGGCCAGCTGCGATGGCGCGGTGGCCCGCACATCCGTTCTGCCGGCACAACCACCCAGCAGCGCCAGGGCCAGTACCGCCCCGCCAAACCTGATCGCTGAGATCATCTTCCGCCAACTCCCGCAAAAGAAAGCCGCCCCATCCAGGCAGATGGGGCGGCAATCGGCAAAGGGCAATATTTAGAAATGTCCCTCAAGCGCCGGGCGCCGCCATCCGGCGGCTTGGCTTGCGGCGCATGGGCGCCGGGCTGGCGGTCGCCAGCCTCCGCTCTGTCGAAGGACAAGCCTTCCACAGAGCGGTACCCGAAGCCGGCCGGTCAGAAGCCGCCGCCATACACCTTGTCCAGCGCCGCATCATCGAAGGCGTAGGTGGAATTGCAGAATTCGCAACTGACCCGCACCTCCCCCTCGACACGCAGATCGTCCAGTTCCGACCGGTCCAGGCTGCGCAGCACATTTTCCACCCGCTCCCGCGAGCAGCGGCAACCGGCCCGCAGGGCGGTGCGTTCGTAAATACGCGGCGCTTCCTCGTGGAACAGACGGTAGATCAGGTCATTGGCCGCCAGCCCACCATCCAGCAACTCGGCCGCCGTCACCGTTTCCAGCAAGATGGCGGCGCGATTCCAGTCTTCTTCCCGGCTGCCCTGGACATGTTCAGCCATCACGCCCGCCGTTTCCGGCGGCAGGGCCTGCAGCATGATGGCGCCACCGACCCATTTGCCGTCCTTGTCCTTACCGACAAAGGATTTGATGGCGGTGGCCATCTGTTCGGACTGGCGGAAATAATGGCGCACGGCGTCAGCCATGGCGGCACCGCGCAGTTCCACAATGCCCTGATAGCGTTCGGTATGTTCGCCCTGGTCCACCGTAAAGGCGACATAACCCGCCCCCAGCAGCGACCCCAGATCGGCCTGGAAGCCCTTATGCTCCATCTGCGCCGCCAGCCGGTCGGCATCAAAACGGGCATAGCCGCGCATATCGCCGACCGAAGTGACGTCGGAGACGGTATAGGCGACCGGCCCGTCGCCCTTGGTCTGAAGGGTGAAAATCCCCTCATATTTCAGGGCAGAGGCCAGCGTTGTTGCCAGCAGGATGGTTTCCGCCAGCAGCGGCTGCACCTGCACGGGATAGGCATGACGGGTCAGGATCTCGTCCAGCGCCGGACCCAGCCGGACAAAACGCCCCCGGAAGGAGGCGCTGTCGAGCTGGAAGGGCTGGACGATATCGAATTCAGACGAAACAAGATCGGTATCGTGGCGGGGGCCGCCCGCCACGGGTTCAGACGAAGTCATCGGTCAAGGCACCAGGTCAGAATGCCCTTCTGGGCGTGCATACGGTTCTCCGCCTCATCCCAGACCGCTGATTGCGGGCCGTCGATCACGGCGGAGGTCACCTCCTCCTCCCGGTGGGCCGGGAGACAATGCATGAATATGGCGTCTTTTTTCGCCAGACCCATGACATGGGCGTTGACCTGATATGGCTTCAGCAGATTGTGACGGCGCTGGCCGTCCTTATTATGCATCGATACCCAGGTGTCGGTGACAATGGCATCGGCATCCGCCGCCGCCACTTCCACGTTACGGGTGATGCTGACGCGGCCATTATGCTGGCGCACCCAGTCCATGGTGGCTGCCGGGGGGGACAATTCCTCCGGACAGGCGATGCGCAGTTCGAAATCGAACAGCACCGCCGCATGGATCCAGCTTTCGCAGACATTGTTGGCGTCGCCGGTCCAGCAGACCACCGCATCCTTGATGGAACCCTTGCGTTCCTCAAAGGTCAGGATGTCGGCCATGATCTGCACCGGGTGCGAACTGTCGGTCAGCCCGTTGATCACCGGCACGCTGGCGGCCGCCGCCATCTCATGCAGCTTCGCCTCATGATCGGTGCGCAGCATGATGATATCGACATAGCGGGAGAGCACGCGCGCCGTATCGGCAATCGTCTCCCCATGGCCCAGCTGGATTTCCTTGCCGGTCAGGCAGATCACCTCACCGCCCAGCTGGCGCATCCCCACCTCAAACGAAACACGGGTGCGGGTGCTGGGCTTTTCGAAGATCAGTGCCAGGGTTTTGCCCAGCAGCGGCTTTTCCGCCCCGGCCCCGCGCTTCATCGTGGCGGCACTGTCCAGCATCCGGCGCAGGCTGGCCAGATCATGCTGGTGGATATCCAGAAAATGGCGAACCTGGCTCGTGGAACCCATTATGCGAACTCCCGGCAGGTCTTTTCCAAGATTTCCATCGCTTCGGTCACTTCCTTTTCGCCGATGGTCAGCGGCGGCAGGATGCGCACCACATTATCCGCCGCCCCCACGACCAGCAGGCCGTTTTCACGCAGGCGGGTCACCATATCGGCATAATTCACCACGCATTTCAGGCCCAGCATCAGGCCCTTGCCGCGTGCCTCTGCCAGAACGGTGGGATAGCGGGCCACCAGTTCCTCCAGCTTGCCCTTCAGCAGGTCGCCGGTCTGGGTGACCTGATCCAGGAAACCGGGGGCGGTGATGACATCCAGCACGGCATTGGCCACGGCCATGGCCAGCGGGTTGCCCCCAAAGGTGCTGCCATGGGTGCCGGGCACCATGCCGGTGGCGGCCTTTTCCGTGGCCAGACAGGCGCCGACGGGGAAGCCGCCGCCAATGCCCTTGGCAATGCACATCACATCCGGTTCGATGCCGGCCCACTCATAGGCGAACAGCTTGCCGGTACGGCCGACGCCGCACTGGATTTCATCGAACACCAGCAGCAGGCCGAATTCATCGGCCGTGGCGCGCAGTGCCTTCAGATACTCAATGCTGGCCGGGCGGATGCCGCCTTCGCCCAGAATCGGTTCCACCATGATGGCGGCCGTTTCCGGGGTGATGGCGGCGCGCAGCTCGTTCAGATTGTCGTAAGACACCTGATCGAACGCATCCAGCAGCGGCCCGAAACCGCCCACCATCTTTTCCGACTTGGCGGCCGCGATGGCGGTGGTGGAACGGCCATGGAAGGCCCCGCCCACGACGATGAAGCGGGTCTTTTCCGGGTGGCCGGTGTCATGATGGTACTTGCGCACCGTCTTCACCGCGCATTCCCAGGCTTCCACGCCGGAATTGGTGAAGAACATGGTGTCGGCAAAGGTCAGTTCCTTCAGCCGTGCACCCAGCTTTTCCTGCCCCGCCACCCGGAACAGGTTGGAGGTGTGCCACAGCTTGCCCGCCTGCTCCGCCAGCTTTTCCACCAGATAGGGGTGCGCGTGGCCAAGGGCGTTCACCGCGATGCCGGCGGTGAAATCAAGGAATCGTCGGCCGTTGGTGTCCCACAGATAGGCGCCTTCACCCCGTTCGAACACGGTGTCGATCCGGGAATAGGTGGGCATCACGACTGGGATCACGGGACATACTCCTGACAGCAGAAAGTGTCGTGGCGGGCGGATGCGCGAAAAGTAAATTTCCGCCAGAGCGGCGACTATTGTTCGCACGCGCGGGGCCTGTCAACGCAACCGCACGCATCCCTCTTGTGATACGGGCAAGAGGCGTTGCGGATTTAACCCTTTCAGCTTATGAATGGAGCCGAAACGACAGGTCAGGCGGGGGCATTTGACATTTCGGTGACGGGGGCAGGCCATGGTGCTGCATCCGGCCGAAATTGCTGTGGCCCCGTCGGCCGGATCAGGTGCGACATCCGGGTTTCCCAGCCCACAGGCGGAGAGTGCTCAAGGCTATGCCGAACGATATTCTGGACCCGCGCAGCTTCCAGCGCCCCGGCTTCAACGGCATCACCGAACCGGTGGCCGACGGCACCCCCGCCACGGGCGGCATCACCAGCATCGCCACCGAAGCGCGGATCGAGGGGGCGAAGATTTCCCACTGCCATACGCTGCATGTGGCCGGGCGGCTGGTTGATGTCACGCTGAGCGAGATCAAGATCCTGGAAGTGGCCGAGGGCGGCCATTTTGAAGGCACGGCCAAGGTGGAACAGATGCGCGTCAATGGCCGCGCCACCGGCACCATTGAGGTGACGGGCATGTTGTCCGTGGGTGAAACCGGCCAGGTGGAAGGCACCATCCGCTATGGCCGCATCTCCATCGCCGATGGTGGCGCCGTCACCGGCACGCTGCAGACCGGCAAGGCCGGCGCTTGAGGCTTTGTTTCTCCCATCTGTCCGCGATCTCCCCTGCGGACAGATGGGGTGACTGAATTGATTGCATTTTAGATATATTGTTGCGGAATACCGGTATAGTGTGCGGCCCTTGCCACGCCTTCTGCCGCTTGAGCCCCCGATGAGCAGCACACACACCACCGCCACACAAGCCGCCGGCGCGCCGGCCCGCGATCTGGAATTTCTACGCCGGGAGCTGGGCCTGCACCGGCAATGGCAGGAAGGCAAGGGCGGCCGCCGGGCCGAACTGCAATTCCAGGATCTGTCCGGGCTGAATCTGAAGGGCGCCCGGCTGGCAGAGGCGCGGCTGGCCGGGGCCAACCTGTCCAATTGTGTGCTGGAAGGGGTCGATCTCAGCCGGGCTGACCTGTTCGGCGCCGATCTGGAGGGGGCGGACCTGTCATCCGCTAACCTGACCGGGGCCGATCTGCGCGGGGCCAACCTGCACCGCGCCATCATGGCCGATGTCATTCTGCGTGGGGCCGATTTCCGGTCCGGCACGCTGACCGACAGCAGCGGCGCCAAGCGCCGTGACGGGGCGGCCGTGCTGACGGAGGCGCGGCTGGAACGCGCCATCCTCTGTGCCGCCAAGCTGACCGGTTGTGACCTGACCGGGGCGGATTTGATGGATGCTGACCTGTCCGGCGCCGACCTGTCAAAATGCGTGATGCTGGGGGTGGACCTGTCGGGGGCCAACCTGTCGGGCGCGCAATTGGCTGGCACCATGGTGGAGGCGGACATGCTGTCGCGCGGGCGGCACCTGCCCGATGGCGCCATGGCCGCCCTGGTTGAACCGGCGCGCCGTCCTGTGCCGGCCGTCGAGCTTGCCGCCATGGTCGATGCGCATGAAGCCTGGATCGACAGCGGCGGGGCACGCGGCGCCCGGCTGGATCTGGATATGGCCGAACTGGATGTGGCTGTGCTGCATGGGCGCAATCTTGCCGGCGCCCGGCTGCGCCGCTGCCGCCTGACCGGGGCCGATTGCGCCGACAGCCATATGGAAATGGCCGATCTTTCCTATAGCGACCTGCGCGATGCCATGCTGGATGGTGCAGTGCTGGCCGGGGCTACATTGCGCCGGGTGAACCTGGCCGGTGCCCATCTGGCCGGCGCCCAGGTCACCACCCAGCCCATGGCCGGCGGCCGCACCTGGCCCGCCAATCTGGAAGGGGCCAACCTGCGCGGGGCGGACCTGACCAACGCCGTGCTGGCCGGCGCCATCCTGCGCAAGGCCGATCTGGGCGGGGCCATCACCACGGGGCTGAACCTGCGTGGCGCTGACCTGACCGGGGCCACCCGCACGGCCGCCGGGGAGGACAATGCCCAACGCCGCCGGTTGCGCCGGTTCAGCCAGCCGGTGTTGGTGGTGGGCAGCCGCAAGGGGGCCGCCAGAACGCGCAACTGGTCCTTTGGCGGCGTGGCGCTGGATGCCGACCCGGCCCTGTTCCGGGAGGGGGAGAGCATGACCCTGCTGATCGCCGCCCCCGGTGCCGGCGACCCGGTGCCGGTTACGGCCGAGGTGGTGGCGATCGAGGGGGCCGAGCGCACCATCTCCTTGAAATTCGCGCCGCTGACGGCGGAACTGAAAACCTACCTCAACGGGCTGGTTGCGCCCCGCTACCGAATGGGATGATGCTGGCATCATGATGCCGTCGATTGCTTTGCCCCCCTTGGATATTGCGGCCCTGGTCTGGTTCAGCCTGCTCTGGTGGGGCTATGGCTGGCTGACCGACCGCCGCAATCGCACGCCCGTCAGCCTGAACCAGCATATGCTGCGTATCCGCATCCGCTGGATGACCAACATGCTGTACCGGGACAACCGGGTGATGGACAGCATGTTGATCGGCCATCTGATCCATTCCGTCTCCTTCTTCGCCAGCACCACGGTACTGGTGCTGGCGGGTCTGCTGGGCGTGCTGGCCTCCGCAGAGGCCTCGCATCAGAAGGTGATGGAGCTGGGCTTCACCATGCAGACGGACCGTTACCTGTTCGAGCTGAAGCTGGTGCTGCTGCTGGGCATCTTCGTCTACAGCTTCTTCTGCTTCACCTGGGCGGTGCGGCAGTTCAATTACACCATCGCCCTGGTGGGGGCCGCCCCGCTGGAGCCGGGGGACGAGGCCAATATCACCGCCAAGGCAGCCGCCAAGATGATGACGCTGGCCATCACCAGCTTCAACCGGGGCCTGCGCGGCTATTATTACGCCTTTGCCAGCCTGGGCTGGCTGGTGCACCCCTACATCTTCATCGCTCTGGTCACGCTGGTGACCTATGTTTTGTGGCGCCGCCAATTCCGCTCCGCCGCCTTCGACGCCATCGCGCGTTATTCCTCCTACGGCATCGGCGACAGCCCGCCCCAGGCGCGTGACCGCCCGGGCAAGGGGATTTAACCCCAACCCGCCTTTTCCCCGCCTTGGTTTTGGGGTAAGCGGGGGCGACGAACGCGGCACCGACAAGAGAGCTTTTTGGCTCTCGTTGCCTCCTTCTTCACCGTCACCCCGGCTTTCTTCACCGTCACCCCGGCGAAGGCCGGGGTCCAGAATGGCAGGCATATTGATCTACGATCCTGGACCCCGGCCTGCGCCGGGGTGACGGATATGCTAGGGAAAGCCGGGCCGCCGCCGGCATCAACCATCCCCCCACACCCCATGAAAGCCGGTCACCCATCATGAGTTTCGCCCGCGCCATCGCCACGGTCGGTGGCATTACCATGGTGTCCCGTGTTCTGGGCTTTGTGCGTGACATGCTGATGGCGCGCTATCTGGGGGCGGGGCCGGCGGCCGATGCCTTCTTTGTCGCTTTCCGCCTGCCCAACCTGTTCCGCTCCCTGTTCGCGGAGGGGGCCTTCACGGCGGCCTTCCTGCCCATGTTCAGCGGCACCCTGCAGAAGGAAGGGCATGACAGCGCCAAGGGGCTGGCGGAAGAGGCGTTGGCCTTCATGGTGGCCCTGCTGCTGCTGTTCAGCGCGGTGATGGCGCTTTCCATGCCGCTGGTCGTCTCCGTCATGGCGACGGGTTTCACCGACGATCCCGGCCAGTTCGCCCTGGCCGTTTCCATGTCACAGGTGATGTTCCCCTATCTGGCGCTGATCTCGCTGACCGCTCTGCTGGGCTCCATCCTCAACGCGCTGGGCCGCTATGGCCCCTTTGCGGCGGCACCGGTGCTGTTGAACATCGTGCAGATCACCGGCCTGCTGGCCAGCCAGCCGCTGGGGCTGCCGGTGCATTGGGTGCTGGCCTGGGGCGTGCCGGTGGCCGGTGTGGCGCAACTGGTCTGGATGATCCTGGCCTGCCGGCGGGCCGGCATGGTGGTGCGGCTGCGCCGGCCCAAACTGACACCGCGGGTGAAGAAGCTGTTCGCGCTGCTGGCCCCCGGCATCCTGGGGGCCGGGGTCTATCAGTTCAACCTGTTGATCGGCACCAATCTGGCTACCTGGCTGCCCACGGGTGCTGTCTCCTATCTGCAATATGCCGACCGGTTGAACCAGCTGCCCATGGCGGTGGTGGGCGTGGCGGTGGGTACGGCCCTGCTGCCCCTGCTGTCCCGCCAGATCACGGCGGAAGATCATGAAGGGGCGCGTAACAGCCTGTCGCGCGGGATGGAGTTCGCCGCCTTGCTGGGCCTGCCGGCGGCGGTGGCCTTGATCGCCATTCCCGATGCGCTGATCCATGTGCTGTTCGAAGGTGGGGCCTTTGGGGCGGAGGCAGCAACGGCCACGGCGGATGCGCTGCAGGCCTATGCCATCGGCATCCCCGCCTTCATCGCCGCCAAGATCCTCTCCACCGCCTATTTCGCCCGGCAGGATACAAAGGGGCCGGTGCGGGTGGCGGTGGTGGTGCTGCTGGGCAATGTCGGTGTGTCCCTGGCCCTGATCGGGCCGTTGGGCCATGTCGGGCTGGCCCTGGCACCGGGGTTGACGGCATGGCTGAACGTGTTGCTGCTGGCCATCGGCCTGCGCCGGCGCGGGTTGCTGCACCTGGACCCCAGGCTGGCCGGGCGGCTGGCCCGCATCACGGCCGCCGCCGCCCTGATGGGCGGGCTGGCCTGGGGCCTGGGCTGGGCGCTGCAACCCTGGCTGTACAGCACCACCCATGGGGTGAAGGTGCTGGCGCTGGCCGGGCTGATCGGGGCCGCCATGGTTGGCTATGGCTTGTTCTGCCTGGCGCTGGGGGCCGCCCGGCTGGGGGAACTGAAAGGTTTGCTGCGTCGGCGGGGCGGGGGCGCACCGCCAGCCGCTTGACCGGCATTGCCTGACAACGCCATATCTGCGGGCGACCGGTCCCATCGGGGGGCCGGCGCCCTCGCCCTCCACCAGCGAAACATCCTTCGGGAACCAGACCCATGAACCGCATTTTTTCGGGTATGCAGCCCACCCGCCAACTGCACCTCGGCAATTATCTGGGGGCTTTGCGCAACTGGGTGCGCCTGCAGCACGATTATGAGGCCATTTTCTGCGTTGTGGATATGCACGCCATCACGATCGACCATGATCCTGAGGTGCTGCGCTCCAACATCCGCGAAGTGGCGGCGGCCTATATCGCGGCCGGCATTGATCCAGAAAAGAACATCCTGTTCAACCAGTCGGCCGTTGCCGGCCATGCCGAGCTGAACTGGATTCTGGCCTGCCATACGCCGCTGGGCTGGTTGAACCGCATGACCCAGTTCAAGGAAAAGGCCGGCAAGCAGAAGGATAATGCCGTTCTGGGCCTGTACGCCTATCCGGTGCTGATGGCGGCGGACATCCTGCTCTACAAGGCCACGCATGTGCCGGTGGGCGAGGACCAGAAGCAGCATTTGGAACTGGCGCGCGACATTGCCGGTGCCTTCAACCGCTATTACAAGCGCGAGGATTATTTCCCCCTGCCGGAACCGCAAATCCTGGGTGAAGCCACCCGCGTGATGAGCCTGCGCGACGGTACGAAGAAAATGTCCAAGTCGGATGAGAGCGAATATAGCCGCATCAACCTGACCGACGATGCCGACACCATCGCGCTGAAAATCCGCAAGGCCAAGACCGACCCGGAACCGCTGCCGTCGGTGGTGGAAGGGCTGGAGGGCCGGGCGGAGGCCGCCAATCTGGTGACCATCTATGGCGCCCTGTCCGACCAGACCAAGGCGCAGGTGCTGGCCGACTATGGCGGCCAGCAATTCAGCGCCTTCAAGGGTGCCTTGGCCGATCTGGCCGTTGCCAAGCTGTCCCCCATCGCTGGTGAAATGAACCGCCTGCTGGGCGACCGCGCTGAACTGGACCGCATCCTGCAAAAGGGTGCCGAACGGGCCGGGGCCATTGCCGAGAAGACGGTGAATGAGGTGAAGGATATTGTGGGGCTGGTGCGGTTCTGAAGGGGGCTTCCCCTGCCAACTCCCTCCCGTCATTCAGGCGCCAGGTTAACCTCCTGCACTGAGTTGCTTTCCCCGCGAAAGCGGGGATCCAGGGGCCACATGCACTGTGCATCGGTGCCACTGGCCCCTGGACCCCCGCTTTCGCGGGGGAGGCAGCAAAGGTGCTAACCCCTGACTTAGCACCCAGGGGTGAAAGCCGGGATGACGGGCAAGAGGTAACAAACGTAGCTCCCCAAACCCACAAGGCCCCCTATGCCCACCATCCTGATCACCGGTTTCGCCCCCTTCCTGGGCCATGCCGTCAACCCGACATCCTGGCTGGCCGGCCAGTTGGATGGGGCGGTGATCGGGGGGGCCAATATCCGGGGCGTGGAACTGCCCGTCACCTTCACCGGTGCGGTCCCCACCCTGCAGGCAGCCGTCACCGCCACCCAACCGGATGCGGTGGTGATGTTCGGGTTGGCCTATGAGACGGACAGCATCCGCCCGGAACGGCTGGCGCTGAACCTGGATGATGCGCCCGCCCCCGATAATGACGGCACCATCCGCCGCAACAGCCCCATCGATCCGGCGGGGCCGATGGGATACTGGTCGTCTCTACCGCTGGATGCCATGGCGGATGATCTGACCGGGGCCGGCTTCCCGGTGAAGTTCAGCCGCGATGCCGGCGGCTATATCTGCAACCATCTGTTCTTCGGGATGCGGCATTGGCGGCCCGATCTGCCGGCCGGCTTCATCCATGTGCCGCCCTTCCCTGAGGGGCTGAAACCGGAAGATCGGGGCCATCGCACCGGCATGGTGCCGGATCGGCTGGAACAGGCGGCCCGCATCCTGCTGCAACGGCTGGCCGGTTCCATTTCAATCGCATGACAAAGCCGTTCCAGGGCCGTTTTACACTTGGGCTGCGCGCGGGGTAGGGGTAAGGTTTCCATAATCCCCCGCGCCGCAACAAAAACGGCATCATGCAGATTTACCTTCCCATCGCGGAACTTTCGGTCAATGCCCTGTTGATCCTGATGCTCGGGGGTGGGGTGGGTTTCCTGTCCGGCCTGTTCGGTGTGGGCGGCGGCTTTCTGATGACGCCGCTGCTGATCTTCATCGGCGTGCCGCCCGCCGTGGCCGTGGGCACCCAGGCCAACCAGCTGGTGGGGGCGTCGGTTTCCGGGGTGCTGGCCCATTGGCGGCGCAATAATGTGGATGTGAAGCTGGGGCTGGTGATGCTCAGCGGCGGGTCGCTGGGCACGGCGCTGGGCGTGTGGATTTTCGGCCTGCTGCAGGCTTTGGGCCATATCGATCTGGTGATCTCCCTCTCCTATGTGCTGTTCCTGGGCACGGTCAGCAGCCTGATGCTGTGGGAGAGCTTAGGGGCCATGCTGCGTGGGCGCAGTGTCGCCAGCCGGTCCAAGCTGCATCACCATACCTGGCTGCATGGCCTGCCCTTCAAGATGCGCTTTCCCCGCTCCCGGCTGTATATCTCCGCCCTGCTGCCGGCCTTGATCGGGTTTTTCTGCGGCTTGCTGGTGGCGATCATGGGCATTGGCGGCGGCTTTCTGCTGGTGCCGGCCATGATCTATATTCTGGGGATGCCGACGGCCCTGGTGGCCGGCACCTCCCTGTTCCAGATCATCTTCACCACCGGCATTGCCGCCTTCCTGCAGGCGGTGGGCAACCAGACGGTGGATATCATGCTGGCCCTGCTGCTGCTGGTCGGCGGCGTGGTGGGGGCGCAGTTCGGCACCCGCGTCGGGGCCAAACTGCGCGGTGAACAGGCCCGCGCCCTGCT
Organism: Niveispirillum sp. BGYR6; assembly: GCF_027568365.1. Classification (NCBI taxonomy): domain Bacteria; kingdom Pseudomonadati; phylum Pseudomonadota; class Alphaproteobacteria; order Rhodospirillales; family Azospirillaceae; genus Niveispirillum; species Niveispirillum sp. BGYR6. The sequence goes on from NZ_JANLNL010000005.1 coordinate 59,113, forward strand.
GGCCCTGGTGGTGCTGGCCGTGGCGGTGAAGCTGGCGGTGGACCTGATCATCCGGCCGGAAGATCTGTTCTCCATCACCCTGCCGGGGGGGGCATGATGCGGGGGCGCCGCCTGCTGGCCCTGCCCGCCGGCCTGCTGGCCGGCTTCATGCTGCTGCTGGCCTTGCGGGCCGATGCCTGGGGCCAATCGCTGGTGGCCGACCTGTCCAGCCACCTGATCGCCATCACCACCGGCTTTACCGGCACCGATGTGGTGCTGTTCGGTGCCGTGGATGGCGAAGGCGATGTCGCCGTGGTGGTGCAGGGGCCGGAAGGTGAGGTGACGGTCCGCCACAAGGACCGGGTGGCCGGCATCTGGATCAACACGGATGAGATTGCCTTTGCCCGCGTCCCCGCCTTTTACAGCGTGGCCCTGTCTGCCCCGCTGGATGGGGTGGTGCCGCCGGCGGTGCTGCAACGGCATGAAATTGGCCTGGATTATATCCGCCTGGCCCCGACGCAGAAGATCGACAAGGCGGAGAAACTGGCCGAATACCGCGCCGCCCTGATCCGCAACAAGCAGCGCATGGGGCTTTACGCCACAGAAGCCGGGGAGGTTTCCTTCCTCGGTCAGCGCCTGTTCCGCACCCGCATCCATTTCCCCGCCAATGTGCCCACCGGCACCTATACGGCGTCGGTCTTCCTGATCCGTGATGGCGATGTGGTCAGCGCCCAGACAACGCCGCTGCTGGTCTCTAAGATCGGCTTTTCCGCCAATGTGACGGAATTCGCCCAGCGCCAGTCGGTCTTCTATGCCGTTCTGTCCATCATGCTGGCCGTGACGGCCGGCTGGCTGGCTGGCATTATCTTCCGCAAACCCTAATTCGGGTTCCGCGTTACCGGGAGAGGCCCATGAGCCAAGAGAAGCAAGCCCGTATCTTCCTGGTCGTCGTCGATGAGACGGAGGAAATGAGCGTGGCGCTGCATTATGCCGCCCGCCGCGCCCGCAACAGTGGCGGGCGTGTCGCCCTGTTGCATGTCATCCCGCCGGGGGAGCTGCAGCAATGGGGCGCCATCGAAGAACTGATGAAGCAGGAACAGCGCGAAGAGGCCGAGCAGCTGTTGCAGCGGCTGGCCAAGGAGGTGGTGGATATTTCCGGTACCATGCCCACGCTCTATATCCGTGAAGGCCAGGCCTCTGAACAGCTGATGAAGCTGATCCAGGAGGAGCCCAGCATCTCCATCCTGGTGCTGGCGGCTGGCACAGGGCGCGGCGGGCCGGGGCCGCTGATCAATTATGTGGTGGGCCAGATGTCCGGCAGCCTGCGCATCCCCGTCACCGTGGTGCCGGGATCGCTCTCCGATCGGCAGTTGGATGCCATCACCTGACCGGGGCTGACGGGGGGACGATGGCCGGGCTGGTGGGGGCCGGGGTCAGCGGCTGGGCCACCGGCGGGACGATGGCATCGGCCACCAGTTCAGCCAGACAGCGGTAACTGGCATCGGTCATGTGCAGCCCGTCGTGTGACAGCAGGGCCGCCCCCGATAAGGCCCCCGACTTGGCCCAATGCGCCATGGCGGCATGGCGCAGCAGCACAGGCACCTTCTCCTCCCGCCCGATGGTCCGCACTTCCTCCACATAGCGGGCATAGAGGGAGCCGGGCGTATCCTGCGGCAGATATTGCGGTTCCATCAGCATCACATCGGCCCCGCTGGCCCGCATCCGGTCCAGCCCGTCTTCCGTCATATCCTCGAACAGGTTCAGGTCGATGCGGCGCAGGGCATCATTGGTGCCGGTCTGCCAGATCACCAGATCGGGATCGGCGGCGATGACATCGCGGTCCAGCCGCGCCATCATCTGGCGCACCGTATCGCCACCGATCCCCCGGTTCAGCACCCGCAACGGCACGCCCGGCAGGCGTTGCCGCAGGATGGCTTCCAACTGCGCCGGATAGGCATTTTCGCGGGTGGAAGCGCCCACCCCTTCGGTGCTGCTGGACCCGAAGGCGACAATGGTGACCGGCCCGCCCTTGTTCAGCGCGGCGCGCAGCCGGCCCATGTCACCGGCAATCAAGAAGGAACCCGGCATGGCGCAGCGCGGGCTGGCAGCATGGGCCGCCACGGGGGAGAGCAGCAGGGCGGCCAGCAACAGGCACGGCAGACGACGCATCAAGGAAAAGACCTCTCCACCCATGGCGACAACCATGCCCAGTTGGTGATGAAGGCCCCAGCCTGACAGAGGATGGTAAAGAAATTCCCCCAAGGCGGCTTTGTCACGCCGCCTTGCGCCGGCCGGGCTTGGCGGATTTCTCCGGCTCCCCCTCCGGATCGGCCAGGGCCGTCAGCAGGGCGGCACGGATGTCGGCCAGCTTGCGTTCATGGGTGACCTTCAGCCCGAAGACATCCTTCACATAAAACACGTCGATGGCGACATTGCCGTAGGTGGAGATTTTTGCCGAGGCAATCTGCAGGTTGGCCTGGGTCAAGGCGCGGGTCAGGTGGAACAGCAGGCCCGGACGGTCACGGCCATTCACCTCAATCACCGTATGGTTACCGGTGATGGTGTTATCCACCAGCACGCGGGGTGCGACCTTGAAGGCGCGGGCGCGGGCCGTCTGCACCGGGCGGCGCTTGGCCAGCTCATCCACCAGCCGCAGCTCCCCGGCCAGCACCTTGTCCACCATCACCGACAGGCGGGCCAGCTTGTCGCCACTGTCAAACGGGCCGCCGCCGGCGGCCTGGATGGAGAAGACGTCCAGCGCCATGCCATTGGTCATGGTGAAGATGCGGGCATCGACAATATCCGCCCCGGCCAGCGCGATGGCCCCGGCCAGACGGGAGAACAGGCCCGGATGGTCGGCGGTATAGACCGTCACCTCCGTCACGGCGCGGCCCCGGTCGATGCGGGTATCCAGCGTCAGCGGCGCCTTGCCGCGTTCGGCCTCCCGGATCAGGCGGGCATGGTGGGCCAGCGTTTCGGCGGTAAAGCCCAACCAATAGGCCGGATAGGCCCGGCCCAGATGGGCATCAATCTCCGCCGGCTGCCAATCGACCAGCAGCGGGCGCAGCCCCGCCTGCGCCGCCAGCACCCGGCCATCGCGCCCTTCCGGCAGCACGGTGCCGGACATCAGCTCTTCCGACCGGCGGTACAGCTGGCGCAGCAGCGTGGCCTTCCAGTTATTCCAACGGCCGGGGCCGACGGCGCGGATATCCGCCACGGTCAGGCAGAGCAGCAGCTTCAACCGTTCCGGGCTCTGCACCAGATCGACGAATTTGCGGATGGTGCCTTCATCATCCAGGTCGCGCTTCAGGGCGGTGGCCGACATGGCCAGGTGCCAGCGCACCAGCCAGACGACGGTTTCCGTCTCCTCCTCCGTCATGCCCAGGCGGGGGCAGAGCTTTTCCGCCACCTTGGCCCCCAGGATGGAATGATCCCCGCCGCGCCCCTTGGCAATATCATGCACCAGCATGGCGACATAAAGGGCGCGCCTGGAATTGACGGTGTGGATCACCTCTGACGCCAGCGGCACCTCATCCTTCAGGTTGCCCTGTTCGATCTGGTGCAGGATGCCCACGGCGAACAGCGTATGCTCATCCACCGTGAAATAATGATACATGTCGAACTGCATCATGCCGACGATGCGGCCGAAATCCGGCACGAAGCGGCCCAGCACGCCCGCTTCATTCATGCGGCGCAGGGCCACTTCCGGGTCTTTGCGGGAAGAGAGGATTTCCAGGAACAGCCGGTTGGCATCCACATCATCGCGCAGCTTCGGACCGATGGCCGACAAGGCACGGGTGATGGCGCGCAGCGCATTCGGATGCACATCCAGATCCTGCTGCTGCGCCACCCGGAACAGCCGGATCATATCCACCGGATGATCGCGGAAATGCCGGTCCGACTTCACGTTGAGGCGGCCGGCATCCAGGGTGAAGCCCTCCACCTCCGGCTTGGCGAAGCTGCGGCGCAGGAAGGCGAATCGGGGCGTGCGGCGGTTCTCATGCTCCAGATTGGCGCAGAAGATGCGGGTCAGATCGCCCACATCCTTGGCCACCATGAAGTAATGCTTCATGAACCGTTCAACGGCACTGGTGCCGGCATGTTCGGTATAGCCCAGGCGGCGCGACATTTCCGACTGCATGTCGAAGGTCAGCCGGTCTTCCTGGCGCCCGACAATGTAATGCAGCTGGCAGCGCGCCGCCCACAGGAAGCTTTCCGCCTTGGCGAAGCGCTGCGCCTCCTCCTGCAACAGCACGCCCTTGGAGACCAGGGCCTGCACCTCATCGGTCTGATAGGCGTATTTGGCGATCCAGAACAGGGTCTGCAGGTCGCGCAGGCCGCCCTTGCCCTCCTTGATGTTGGGCTCCAGCATATAGCGGCTGCCGCCGATCTTACGGTGCCGCTCCTTGCGCTCCGTCATCTTGGCGTCGATGAAGGCCGTCACGCTGCCGGCGGCGCCGATCACTTCCTTGGTGAAGCGCTTGCGCAGTTCCTTGTAAAGAACCGCCTCCCCCCACAGGAAACGGGATTCCAGCAGGCTGGTGCGGATGGTCATGTCTTCCAGCGACAGGCGGATGCATTCATCCACCGAGCGCACGGCATGGCCCACCTTCCAGCCCAGATCCCACAGCAGGTAGAGCATATATTCCACCACCTGCTCCACCCTGGGCGTGCGCTTATAGGGCAGCAGGAACAGCAGATCGACGTCGGAGAAGGGCGCCATCTCCCCGCGGCCATAGCCGCCGATGGCGACAATGGCCAGCCGCTCGCCCTTGGTCAGTTCTGCGGTGGGATAAACATGGTCCAGGGTGAAATCGGCCAGCGCCTGCACGATGGCATCGGTCAGCCGCGCCGTCTGATGCACGCAATCATCGCCGCGATGGGTGGCCTCAAACCGGGCGCGCACGGCGGTGCGCCCCTCTTCCAGCACTTCCTTCAGCAGGGCGAGTGCGGGGCCGCGCAAGCCATCGATGGAGCCATGATGGCCTTCCACCAGGGCGGCGAACCGCCGCCCGACGGCAGCACGGTTGGGGATGATGGGGCGCGACCCTTCCGGCCGGCGGCTGCTGCCGCTGGCTGCATCGGTGGTTGTGGCGCTGTGGGTGTGGGTGGAAAGAGAGGCGGTATCGGCAGGCATCTTAATGGTTCCGGGATCATCCCTGGTGCCCATTATGCCACGAAAGAAGTTAAACGGCTGCGACGTTCGCACGGCCATATGCCCCTGCCTCCCCGGACTATCCTTATTAACCGGGTTGACCCCGGCATTTTTGTGGCGCTGCAACAGCGCCCGGCCCCTGACTGTCAGGCCCGTCTGGCGTGCAGGGCCGGCAATTGCCGCAACAGGCGGCGGGCATTTTCATTGGTGGCCTTGTGATAGGGTTTCAGGCCCAGCCCCCCCAGGCGCGTCGCCTCCAGCGCCAGATGGGCGCAGGCCATTTCAGCGATATTCAGGCTGGTTTCCACATAGCGGCTGCTAGCATGGCCCCAGCGCAGCGGATCGGGCAGACCCCAGCAGGCCAGCGCCCATTGTTCCATCGCCATGCCCTGCTGGCTGGCCCATTCCATGGCGGCATCGGCAATGGCACCCATGCCGCCGGCCACGGCCAGATTGGCTTCCAGGGCCGCGCGCAGCTTTTCCGACACCATGCGGATGAATTCCGGATCGCGCAGCTGGTCGGGGTCCATCGCCGTTTCCGCCAGCCGCATCAGGCGCAGCGCAATGGTCTGCTGGGCCGCCCACAGGGTTTCACCCAGCACGACGGCCGTACCGGCAATCTCCGCCGCCACTTCCACGCTGCGGGCACTCGCACTGCTGGCCTTGGCTGATCTGGTCATGGGCTGTTCCCTTCTCGTTGGAACCGGCGGGCTCGCCAGCCACAGCTTTCAGCCTAGACCCTGTCATGTTGCACTGCAAAAAACCCTGCGACGCAACGACGCGCAGCAGGGTTGCAACTGGGGCGGGGGTGGTTCAGTCCTTCGCCGCCTCTTCCGGGGTCAGCGCCTTGATGGAAAGCGCGTGGACCCGCTCGGCCAGCTCTTCCTTCACCACCTCATAGACCAGCCGCTGGCGGGCCACCCGGCCCAGCCCCTGGAACCGGTCGGAGACGATGGTGACGTCAAAATGCGTTTCCCCGCCGGGATGGTCGGCCCCGGCATGGCCGGCATGGCTGTGTGAGACATCCTTGATGACCAGGGCCTGGGGCTCTAAAGCCTGGGTCAGCTTGTTTTCCATCCGGGTCGCATAGACGGCCATGGCGGCATTCCTGTTCCTGCTGCGGCAAGGGGGCGGGCTGGCCGTTCCCCGATGATCGCCCAAGAGGTAGTCCAACATCATGGCCGATGAAAGCGCCAAGGCCGCCACCAGCCCCCCATCCCGTCCGGTAACGCCGCTGGTGGCCGCTATCCTGCTGGGGTTGGTGATCCTGCTCTGGGGGGTGAACTGGCCGGTGATGAAGCGGGTGGTGGGGCAGATGCCGCCCATGCTGTTCGTTGCCGCCCGTCTGGCGCTGGGTACGGCCACGCTGATCCCGGTGGCCTGGGCGGCAGGGCAGTTGCGGTTGCCGGACCGGCGCGATCTGCCGGTGCTGCTGTCGGTGGGGCTGTTGCAGATGACCGGCTTCATGACGCTGGTGACGCTGGCGCTGCAGCATGTGCCGGCGGGCCGCGCCGGCATCCTGGCCTATACGACCCCGCTCTGGGTGGTGCCGCTGGCCCTGATCTTCCTGAAGGAGAAACTGTCGCCCTTGAAGGTGGGGGGGCTGCTGCTGGGATTGGCGGGGGTGGCGGTACTGTTCAATCCGGCCGCCTTTGACTGGTCTGACCCGGCCGTACTGACCGGCAATGGCATGTTGATGGCGGGGGCGGCCCTGTGGGCGGTGAATATCGTCCAGGTGCGCGGGCACCGCTGGGTGGGCACGCCCCTGTCGCTGGCGCCCTGGCAGATGGGCATGGCCACCCTGCTGACCGGCAGTTTCGCGCTGGCCACAGAGGATGTGGCGCGCATCCAATGGTCGGGCGAGCTGGTCACCCTGCTGGTCTATAACGGCCCGCTGGCCACCGCCTTCTGCTTCTGGGCCATGGTGACGGTCAACCGCGCCCTGCCGGCCATCACCCTGTCGCTCTCCACCCTGGCGGTGCCGGTGGTGGGGCTGGCGGCATCGGCCCTATGGCTGGGCGAGGCAATGACAATCACCAACATCGCAGGGCTGGGCTTCATCGCCGCCGGGCTGGTTGCGGTGGCGGCGGCTGATTCGCGGCGTTAACCTTCGCCCTCCCGCAGGAGGGGGTGGCACCCGCACAAACGCCACCTTCTTTTCCATCCAGTTCCTTGCCAGCCCGCCGGCCCGCCCCCATACTCAGCCCCCATGCAGAAGAACCGCCCCAACCTGTCCTTTGATTTCCGGGAAACGCCCCGCAGCCAGCTGCGGCTGTGCGAACATCCCGGCTGCACGGGTCATGGGGAATATCGCGCGCCTAAGGGGCGGGACAAGCTGAACGAATATTGGTGGTTCTGCCTGGATCATGTGCGGGACTATAACAAGTCCTGGGACTTCTATGCCGGCATGACGCAGGAGCAGATCGAAAAGCATCTGCGCCAGGACACCACCTGGCAGCGCCCGACCTGGCCCATGGGCGACTGGCGCACGCGGGAACGCAATACGCGCGACAAGATCTTCAATGGCGGCTTCGCCTTTGGCGCCGACTGGTCGGGGGAGGAGACGCAGAGCAAGCGCCAGCCCCCGCGCCCCAAGCCCCGCACGGCGGAGGAAGAGGCGCTGGCCGTGCTGGAGCTGCCTCCCGATGCCGATTTCGCCACCATCAAGACGCGTTACCGGCTATTGGCCAAACAGCACCATCCCGACGCCAATGGCGGCAGCAAGGAGGCGGAGGAACGGTTGAAAACCATCAACCAGGCCTACAACACCCTGAAGGCCGCCTTCGGCAGCGGGCAATAGCCGCCCCGACCACCCGACCGACCGACGACGAACCAGACCCCGCAGAACCGGAAATCATGGCACTCGATATGGCAACCCCTCCCCAGGCCACCCCGCACACGCTGCCCGATATCACCGTTTCGGTGCGTGATACCTTCGGCATCGACAGCGACATGGTGGTGCCTGCCTTCTCCACCGCGACCGAGCATGTGCCGGAGCGGGACGAGGCCTATCGTTTCGACCGCGAGACGACCATGGCCATCCTGGCGGGCTTTGCCTATAACCGCCGCGTCATGGTGCAGGGCTATCACGGCACCGGCAAATCCACCCATATTGAGCAGGTGGCCGCCCGGCTGAACTGGCCCTGCGTGCGCGTCAACCTGGACAGCCATATCAGCCGTATCGACCTGATCGGCAAGGACGCCATCGTGCTGCGCGATGGCAAGCAGGTGACGGAATATCGGGAAGGCATCCTGCCCTGGGCCCTGCAGCACGCCTGTGCCGTGGTGTTTGATGAATATGATGCCGGCCGTCCGGACGTGATGTTCGTCATCCAGCGCGTGCTGGAAGTGGAAGGCAAGTTGACCCTGCTGGACCAGAACAAGGTAATCCGGCCGCACCCGGCCTTCCGCCTGTTCGCCACCGCCAATACGGTGGGCCTGGGCGATACGACCGGCCTCTATCACGGCACCCAGCAGATCAACCAGGGCCAGATGGACCGCTGGAACATCGTCACGACCCTGAATTACCTGCCCCATGCGCAGGAGACGGAGATCGTGCTGGCCAAGGTGCCGGAATACAATACCAGCGAGGATAAGCGCAGCATCGTCGCCGCCATGGTGCGGCTGGCCGATCTGACGCGCGCCGGCTTCATCAATGGCGATATCTCCACGGTGATGAGCCCGCGTACCGTCATCACCTGGGCGCAGAATGCCGCCATCTTTGGTGGTGATGTCGGTTTTGCCTTCCGTGTCACCTTCCTGAACAAGTGTGACGAGGTGGAACGCCCGGCTGTGGCCGAATATTACCAGCGCTGCTTCGGTAAGGAACTGCCGACCGGTGCCTTCAAGGGCACGCTGGTCTGAGGCTGTTCATGCCGCCCGGTGGCGCGATTGCGGGACCGGGCGGTTTCCATTACGGTGACCGCATGGGGCTTACCGAATGGGAGTTGAAGATGAAGAACATGATTGCCAGTCTTGCGGTTGTAATGCTGATGACCCAGCCGATGGCTGCAACCGCCTGGGCGCAATCCAGCCAGGATCAGGTGGCGACCAGCCCGGCCGCACCGGCGGCGCAGGCCCCGGCCGAGGCTGACCCGGATGCCAACCGGGAGATCTGCAAGGCCCAGACGACCACCGGATCGCGGCTGGCCAAGAAGAAGGTCTGCCGCACCAAGGCGGAATGGGATGAACAGTACCGTCTGCAGCGGCAGGAAGCCGAACAGATGCAGCGCGGTGACATGGCCAACCGCACCCCGCGCGGCGGTTGACCGGCCAAGGCATCCACCCGCAGCCGGTGGCGGCCCGGAAAAATCTGATGTGAAGGATCATGACCCAGGAATCCCCCCTTGAGATGTTCAAGCGCGCCACCACCGCCACCGTGCGGGCGTTGGCGGATAACAGGGATGCCACGGTCGGCTTTTCCGCCGAACCGCCTGGGTTGAATGGCAGCCGGGTGCGCGTGCCGCTGCCGCCGCGCGACCTGAACCCCAAGGATGTGGCCAATGTGCGCGGGGCGGCCGATGCCGCCGCCCTGCGCCTGCGCCACCATGATGCCGGCATCCATGCCAAGTTGATGCCCAACAGCGAACAGGCCCGCCAGTCGTTCGAGGCGCTGGAACAGGCACGGGTGGAGGCGATTGGCGCCACGGCCATGGCCGGGGTTGCCGCCAATCTGGAAGCCACGCTGGAAGAACGCTATCGGCGCCTGGGCTTCGACAAGATCAATGACCGCGAACAGGCGAGCCTGTCAGAGGTGCTGCGCCTGCTGGCCCGCGAAGCCATCACCGGCGCCACCCCGCCCGCCTCTGCCGCTGGAGCGGTGCAGCTGTGGCGCGATACGGTGCAGCAGAAGCTGGGCGGATCGCTGGACAAGCTGGCCGGCCTGATCGAGGATCAGGAAGCCTATGCCCGTGCCGTGCGCCGCCTGCTGTCCGACATGGATATGGAGGTGGGTTCCGACCCGCAGGATGAGGAAGGGGCCGAAGATCAGGCCCCCGACAGCGCGCCCGATGGCGGCGGCCAGGATGATGACCTGGAACAGCAGGGCGGCCAGCAGGCGTCCGGCGAGGATGAGCAGCAGCAGACCACCCAGCAGCGCCGTCAGGCCGCCCAGGAAGAGGCCGGCAGCAGCGAGGATGGTGAAGAAGGCGACGGTGAGCTGGCCGATGGGGACGGATCGGAAGATCCCGGCAACCCCGGCACCCCGCCGCCGCAATCCCGCCGGAACGAGCCGGACCCCGCCGCCTATCGCGCCTATAGCACCGCTTTTGACGAGGTGGTGGATGCCGCCGACCTGTGCGACCCGGATGAGCTGACCCGCCTGCGCCTGATGCTGGATCAGCAGCTGCAGCACCTGCAGGGCATGATCTCCAAGCTGGCCAACCGGCTGCAGCGCCGCCTGCTGGCCAAACAGACCCGGTCCTGGGAATTTGATCTGGAAGAGGGGATGCTGGACGCGGCCCGGCTGGCCCGCGTCATCATCAACCCCACCACGTCGCTGTCCTTCAAGCGGGAGAATGAGACGGATTTCCGCGATACGGTGGTCACCCTGCTGATCGACAATTCCGGTTCCATGCGCGGCCGCCCCATCTCCATCGCGGCGATGAGTGCGGATATCCTGTCGCGTACCTTGGAACGCTGCGGCGTGAAGGTGGAAATTCTGGGCTTCACCACCCGGGCCTGGAAGGGCGGGCAGGCGCGTGAGCGCTGGATCGCGGCGGGCAAGCCGCTGAACCCCGGCCGCCTGAACGATCTGCGCCATATTGTTTACAAGGCGGCCGATGCGCCCTGGCGGCGGGTGCGCAAGAATCTGGGCCTGATGCTGCGCGAAGGCATCCTGAAGGAGAATATCGACGGGGAGGCCTTGCTCTGGGCCCATAGCCGGCTGATCGGCCGGCCGGAACAGCGCCGCATCCTGATGGTGATCAGCGATGGTGCCCCCGTGGATGACAGCACCCTGTCGGTCAATAGCGGCGCCTATCTGGAACGGCATCTGCGCCAGGTGATCGACTGGATCGAAACCCGCAGCCCGGTGGAACTGGTGGCCATCGGCATCGGCCATGATGTCACCCGCTATTACCGCCGCGCCGTCACCATCATTGATGCCGAACAGCTGGGCGGTACCATGATGGAAAAGCTGGCGGAGCTGTTCGACGAGGTGGGGGCCAAGCGGCTGGGCGCCTATGCCCCACCGCCGCAACCCATCATCACCCAGGCCGATGCCCCCGCCCCCCGGCGGACCGGCTACGCCGCCATGATAGGCTCGCGCGGCATGTGATGCCGACGGTTGAGGTGCTGGAAAGAAGGCATACCCTATGGCTTGAATGCGGCAATCTGCGTCAGGCATAGCCCTTCTTCGGAGAAAAGGGGCTCGCCCTCAGATTTGCCGCCAGCCATCCAGCCGCGCTTGGCGCGCAGATAATCGAGCAGCCTGACAAGATCGACCGCCTTTTGTTCAAGCTTTGCAATTTGCGTATCGATGATCTCTATCTCGCGCTCTGGCGACAAGCCGGTATCCAGGAGTTCGTTTGCGACCTCCGCAATCTCCTTGAGCGACATGCCAAGCGACTGGGCGAACCGAACCATCAGGGCAATTGAGACATCCCGCTCAGCAAAGATCTGATAGGGGTTGCGGCCACCCTGAATGCCGGACTGCGGTTTCAGGATCCCCTGGCGGACATAGAAGCGAACCGTATCCTGGCTGAGGCCGGTTCGTTTGGCAAAAGCCCCAATCAGCATCGCAATCACCCTTGACCATGGACCACACTCCAGTCTTATAGGGCAGGCTCCCGCGTTTATGGAGCTGAAATCATGTCGGAGAATTTGCAGAACCACCCGGAAGGCCGCCAAGCCTTCGTCACGGGGGCCACCGGCCTGCTGGGCAACAACCTTGTGCGCGAACTGCTGGCAGTCGGGTGGCGGGTGCGGGCGCTGGTACGATCTCCCGAGAAGGCCCGACAGCAATTTGCCGGGCTGGATGTGGAAACCGTGCGTGGCGATATGCTGAATGTCCCAGGCTTCGCTGAAGCGCTTGCCGGGGTGGATGTGGTGTTCCACACGGCCGCCTATTTCCGGGATTCCTATAAGGGGGGACGGCATTGGGAAGCGCTTCATGCGGCCAATGTCGAGGGCACCCGACAGTTGTTGGCGTATGCCCATGCTGCGGGCGTCCGGCGCTTCGTGCACACAAGTTCAGTCGCCGTCCTTCATGGGGAACGCGGTGCCCTGATCAATGAGACCATGCTCAGAGACGAACGTGACGCTGACGATTATTATCGCAGCAAAATCCTTTCCGATCGGGTGGTTCTCTCCTTTCTTGATCAGCATTCCGATATGTGGGCAGCTCTGGTGCTTCCCGGCTGGATGCATGGACCGGGCGATATCGGGCCGACATCGGCGGGGCAAACGGTCATGGATGTCGCCTTGGCCCGGTTGCCGGGCATACCGCCCGGTTCCTTTTCCGTGGTCGATGCCCGGGATGTCGCCCAAGCCATGATCCTGGCCAACGAAAAGGGGCGGCGGGGTCAGCGCTATCTGGCCGCCGGCCGGCACATGACGATGGCCGACCTTATCCCCCTGATCGCCGAGGTGACGGATGTGCAGCCACCAACCCGCCGCATTCCCCTGTGGTTGCTGCATCTGCTGGCTGCCGGGTACGAAATTTACGCCCGGATCAGCCGGCGACCGGTGCTGCTCAGCTGGGCCATGGCACGCACGGTGGCCAGGGAAAATCAACGGTCACGATACGACCCAGCCAAAAGCGTCACGGAACTTGGCCTGCGGTTCCGCCCGGTGATGGATACGTTGCGCGACGAAGTCGCATGGTTGCGCGCAAGCGGCATGATCCCGGCGACCGGGTATCCCCAGCCCTGATGGCGGGCAGGGGAAACGAGGACCGGTCCATCCGTATAGATGCACACATAAAGATATCTTTATGCTTGCCCGGCGGACGGGCTGCTGTTACACCTGCCGGCAACGTGCGGTGGGGTGGCAAGCCCATGCCTGCCCGCCGTCAAAACAGCTTTTCGTCACATCACCCGCAGCGTTGATACGCAGAGGAGCCGCCATGTCCGCCTTCACCGATTACAAGGTCAAGGACATCTCCCTGGCCAATTGGGGCCGCAAGGAGATCACCATCGCCGAGACCGAGATGCCGGGCCTGATGGCGCTGCGCGCGGAATATGGCGCCTCCAAGCCGCTGGCCGGTGCCCGCATCGTCGGCTGCCTGCACATGACCATTCAGACCGCCGTGCTGATCGAGACGCTGACGGCCCTGGGCGCCACCGTGCGCTGGTCTTCCTGCAACATCTTCTCCACCCAGGATCAGGCCGCCGCCGCCATCGCCGCCGCCGGCATCCCGGTTTTCGCCTGGAAGGGCGAAACGGAAGAGGAATTCTGGTGGTGCATTGAGCAGACGCTGCGCGGCCCCGATGGCTGGACCCCGAACATGATCCTGGACGATGGCGGCGACGTCACCCAGATCATGCACGACAAGTACCCGGAAATGCTGGCCGACATTAAGGGCCTGTCGGAAGAGACCACCACCGGCGTGCATCGCCTGTATGAGATGGTGAAGGCCGGCACGCTGAAGGTTCCGGCCATCAACGTGAATGACAGCGTCACCAAGTCCAAGTTCGACAACCTGTATGGCTGCCGCGAGTCGCTGGTGGACGGCATCAAGCGCGCCACCGACGTGATGGTGGCTGGCAAGGTCGCCGTCGTCGCCGGTTACGGCGATGTGGGCAAGGGTTCCGCCGCATCCTTGCGCACCCAGGGTGCCCGCGTTCTGGTGACGGAGATCGACCCGATCAACGCGCTCCAGGCCGCCATGGAAGGCTATCAGGTCGTGACAATGGAAGAAGCCGCCCCGCAGGGCGACATCTTCGTCACCGCCACCGGCAATGTGGACGTGATCACGCTCGATCACATGCGCGCCATGAAGGACCGCGCCATCGTCTGCAATATCGGCCATTTCGACAGCGAAATTCAGATCGCTTCCCTGCAGAACTATGTCTGGGACGAGGTGAAGCCGCAGGTGGACGAGGTGGTGTTCCCCGATGGCAAGCGCCTGATCGTGCTGGCCAAGGGCCGTCTGGTCAATCTGGGTTGCGCCACCGGTCACCCCAGCTTCGTGATGTCCGCCAGCTTCACCAACCAGGTGCTGGCCCAGATCGAGCTGTGGCAGAACCACGCCAATTATGAAAACAAGGTCTATGTGCTGCCCAAGCACCTGGACGAGAAGGTGGCCCGCCTGCATCTGGATAAGATCGGCGCCAAGCTGACCACCCTGACCCAGAAACAGGCCGACTATATCGCCGTGCCGGTTGCCGGCCCGTTCAAGCCGGATCACTACCGCTATTGATTGCAGGCGGGTGCCGGTGCCGGTACCTCTGCTTTTGAAAACCCCCGCCGGATCGATCCGGCGGGGGTTTTTTTATTAACGCCACCTTGATGATCGTGCGCGCGACACTTGCAACCCGTCGCCACCCTGGTCAAACTCCGGCCTTGTGAGGAACGCGATCGGCCCCTTCATCGCCATCGCCATGGCGGCCCTGCTGGGGCTGGCTGGCGTCGGGCTTCTGCTGCTGCCTTTCTGGAAGGCGGTGACGCCGGTGGTCGGCCTGCTGGCGCTGGCGCTGTTGACCATCATCCTGGCAGTGCTGCTGCGCATCCTGGCCTGGGGCCGGGCGCAGCAAATCGCCCTGGTGGAGGCGCGGGCCGAACAGGCCCGGCTGGCGGCCCTGGTGGATGCCGTGCCCGATGGCTGGTTCGCCCAGGCCGCCCCCACCGACAGCGGGGCTTCTGACCGGCTGGCCGTCTCCCCCTCGCTGCCCCGGCTGCTGGGGCTGGGCCGCATCAACCGGCTGGATGATATTGAACAGGCGCTGGCCCCCAGCGATGCCGCCGCCCTGCATGGTTCCTTCCGCCATCTGGTCGATAAGGGCCAGCCTTTCCAGATCACCGTGCGGCTGGCCGATGGATCGCGCATCTTCCAGGCCAGCGGCGGGCGCGGCGTGGGGGCCGCCGGCAGCGATGCCAGCGGGGTGGAGGGGGCGACCATCCATGTGCTGTGGCTGCGCGACATTACGCCCAGCGCCGCCGAGGCCATGCGCCGGGCCGAGCAGTTGACGGCGCTGCGCGATGATCATGCCAACCTGCTGGCCCTGTTGCAGAACCTGCCGGTACCGCTGTGGCGGCGCGGGGCCGATCTTTCCATCAACTGGTGCAACAATGCCTATGCCCGCCTGCTGGAAAGCCAGCCGGACAAGGTGGTGCGCCAGGGGCTGGAACTGGCGGGCAGCAGCTTTGGCGACCCGCTGGCGCTGGCCCGGCAGGCGCGCGACAGCGGCGCACCGGCGCGTGACGACCGGTTCCTGGTGGTGGAAGGCGACCGCCGCCTCTACAGCCTGATGGAACTGCGGCTGGAGGATGGGTCGCAGCTGGGGCTGGCCATCGACCGGACAGAGGAACGGGCCCTGCGGGACGAGCTAGCCCGCCATATCGCCGCCCACGGCGATGTGCTGGACCAGCTGGGGTCCGCCATCGCCATTTTCGGCCCCGACACGCGGCTGAAATTCCACAATCAGGCCTATGCCAAGCTGTGGGGGCTGGAAGGCGGCTGGCTGGCGGAGGAACCCGCCTATGGCGAGGTGCTGGAACAGCTGCGCGCCAGCCGCAAACTGACCGAAGAGGCGGATTTCCCGCGCTGGAAAAAACAACAGCTGGGGCTGTTCACCTCCCTGATTGATCCGCTGGAAGAACTGGTGCATCTGCCCGACGGGCGCACCCTGCGTTCGCTGGTGGTGCCGCACCCGTTCGGCGGGCTGATGTTCGTGTCGGAGGATGTGACCCATACGCTGGCGCTGGAATCCAGCTACAATACCCTGATGGCCGTGCAGCAGGAGACGCTGGATAATCTGGCCGAAGGGGTGGCGGTGATCGGCGGCGATGGCCGGCTGAAACTGTGGAACCCCGCCTTCCGCCGCCTGTGGAACCTGCCCGCCGCCGCCCTGCGCGGCGAACCGCACGCCAACCAGCTGGTGGAGGCGGTGCGCGGGCTGCTGGAAGATGGCGGGGAATGGGCGCTGCTGCGCCGCCAGCTGGTGGAGCGGCTGCTGGACCGCAAGACGGAATCCGGCCTGCTGCGGCGGACGGACAGCACCGTGCTGCGCTATGCGCTGGTGCCGCTGCCCGACGGGGCCGTGCTGCTGTCCTGCCTGGATGTGACCGACAGCGACCGGGTGGAAACCGCCTTGCGCGCCAGCAACGAGGCGCTGGAGACGGCCGACCGGCTGAAGGCGGAATTCATCGCCAATGTCTCTTACCAGCTGCGCACGCCGCTGAACGCCATCATGGGCTTTGCCGAAATCCTGCATAACCAGTATTTCGGGCCGCTGAACAACCGGCAGCAGGAATATGCCAAGGGCGTGCTGGAGGCCAGCCGCCGCCTGCTGTCGCTGGTGAATGACATCCTGGATCTGGCCACCATCGAGGCCGGCTTCATGACGCTGGAACGCGAACAGTTCGACGTGGCCCAGCTGGTGCATTCGGTGGCCGGGCTGACGCGCGACTGGGCCCGCAAACAGGCGCTGGAACTGAAGGTGGAGGTGCCGGACGGCATCGGCCGCCTGGAAGGGGACGAAAAGCGGCTGAAACAGGCCTTGTTCAATCTGGTCAGCAACGCCATCAAATTCACCCCCGCCGGCGGGCGGATCGTGCTGTCCGCCAGCCGCCAGCCGGGGGAACTGGTGCTGGCCGTGGCCGATACCGGCGTTGGCATTGCCGATCATGACCGGGAACGGGTGCTGGACCGGTTTGAACGGGGCAGCGGGCAGGGCGGTGGTGGCAGCAACGGTGCCGGGCTGGGCCTGTCCCTGGTGAAAAGCTTTGTGGAGCTGCATGGCGGCCGCGTCAGCATTGATGGCAATGGGCCCAGTGGCTGCATCGTGCGTTGCCACCTGCCCCTGTCTGACAAGCCGGCCCTGGCCGACATGGCCAACAGCCAGCAGGGTTGAGGGAAGCGACCGGCGAGGGGCCTCTGTTCAGGCCCCCGCAACTCAAAGCCCCAACAGGGAATGATGGGCCGCAAATGCCGCCATCACCCCAGCCGCTGATGCCGGCGTGCCATTATGCAGGGGGGGACGCCACGTCGCCGGCGGCATGGCAATAGGGGCAATGCAGGATGCCGGTGCCCCAGCGTTCCGCCATCCCCGGCAGATCGGGCAATTCATCGCGCGCGCCCATGGCCAGCAACAGCCGCCGGCCCTGGAAGCTCTGCCCATCGGCCAGAATGACCTGGAAATCATCCAGCCTACCGGCTGCCTGCTCCACCAGCCCCTCCACGCATGTCAGGGTGGGATAGGCGGACAATTGCGCGCGGGCACCGGCCATAATGGCCCCCGGCGGCACCCCGTCCTGGCCCAGGAACCCATGGGACGCGGCGGCGAAGCGGTTACGCGGCCGGCCGGCATCCAACAGCAGCACCCGGCAGCTTCATCGCAGTAGAAAGGCCGGCAAAGCTGCCGCCGATGATAAGGACGTCGTGAAGCATGATCACCCCTTTCATGAAGCTTTATAAGTTACATGATGGGGTGACGCGGCGGTATTTGCAACTCTGCTTGTTACGAATACTGATTTCCGTTAAGCAGGAAGGATGCGAAGCGATAGCCGCCTTTCCCGAATGCTCCATGCGCTGATCCATATGGATCGGCTGCAGGGTGCCGCCACGTCCGAACTGCTGGCCGGCATGTTGAACACCAATCCGGTGGTGGTGCGCCGGACCATGGCGGGGCTGCGTGATCAGGGGCTGGTGCGGTCGGAAAAGGGCCATGGCGGGGGCTGGGTGCTGGCCCGGCCGCTGGACGGGATCAGCCTGCTGGATATCTACCGGGCCTTGGGCGAGCCGCACCTGTTCGCCATCGGCCTGTCAGCCGACAATCCCGATTGTCTGGTGGAACAGGCGGTCAACCAGAGCCTGGGCGACGCGCTGGCAGAGGCGCGGTCGGCCCTGCTGACACGGCTGGGGCAGGTGACGCTGGGGGATCTGGCACGCCAGTTCGATGCCAAGCTGCGGGCCTGTCAGGCGCACCTGCCCCCGCATCTGGGTGACGGCTGACCTGCCGCAGCCGCCATTGCCATCGGGCAGATGGCACCCATCTCCCGCAACGCCGCATGAAACATTGCCCCGCCGGGTTGCCGATGATACCAGCAGCGGCAGCCCCCCTTTGTGCTTGCCGGAAAACCACTTTGTCCTGTCCGTTTCCCCCTGTGCCCCCCCTGTCCAGGCGCCCGCGCGGCGCCAGGGTGCGCCATGGCTGAGCGGCGGGGCAAGAAACCCAGTGCGGCGGATCTGGACCTGTGGCGCACCGTGATGCGCGATGCCGTGCCCCTGCGTGGGGCAAAACGGCGGCCCAAGGCGGCGGAGGAGGCTCCACCGACACCGGCTGCCCCAGCGCCAGCCCCGACACCCTCGTCCAGCACCCGCCCCGCCCCCACCCCGCCACCCACAGCACCCGCGCTGGCGGAACGGCTGGCCGATCTGCTGCGCGGTGTGCCGCTGAAGCAGAAGGCGGCGGTGACGGTGCAGCTGGCCCCCACCGCGCTTGGCGCGCGCAGCGGCATCGACAAGCGCACGGATGAAAAAGTACGGCGCGGTCGGCTGGCCATTGATGGCCGCATCGACCTGCATGGGCTGACACAGAGCGAGGCGCATGATGCGCTGATCGGCTTTGTCCGCCGCAGCCATGCCCAGGGCCGCCGGCTGCTGCTGGTGATTACCGGCAAGGGCGGGATGCCGCGCGGCGAAGGCGTGCTGCGCAGCGGGGTGCCGCGCTGGCTGCACGAAACCCCGACGCGCGATCTGGTGCTGGCCGTGCATCAGGCCCAGCCGCAGCATGGCGGTGGTGGCGCCTATTACGTCTATTTGCGCCGGCGGCGCGGGGAATAATAAAGAGGCCTTCAGCCCGCTGCCGTGGCAGAGGCCGCAGGAAGTGCCGCATCATCATTCTCGGCCACCGGTTCATCCCGGCCCTTTACGGCGCGTTCCACGCCGGCGGCCACGCTGCGCCAGCAATGGTCGGCCAGCGCCTTGCGGCTGCTGAAATCGGCCAGGGAGACCGGGGGATGAAATTCCACCAGCACCCTGATGCGTCCGCCCAGCCGGGCCAGCTGCCACAGATGCGGCGGCAGTTCCATATCACCATACCAGGCATAAAGCGCCCGCCAGGCATGGCCCAGCGGCAAGCCATCCAGATGCGTAGCGGTGACGCTGACCGGCTGCAGGGTCAGCGGCTTGCCATCCACCTGGGTGGCGGCAACGGCGAACAGGGCCGTCTTGAAGGGAAGGGTGCGGTTGCCGTCGCTGCTGGTGCCTTCCGGGAACAGCACCAGCTTGTCGCCCGCCTGCAGGCGCCCGGCGATGCTGTCGCGCTGTTCATCGGCGCGGTGACGGGCATTGCGATCCACGAAAACGGTGCGCTGCAGGCGCGCCAGCAGGCCGAAAAGCGGCCAGCCCCCCACCTCGTTCTTGGCGACGAAGCTGGTGGGCAGCAACGACCCTAGCACCGGAATATCGAGATAGGAGGAATGGTTGGAGATGAACAGGGTCGCCCGGTCGGTCACCGGACGCCCCTGCGTCACCACATTCAGCCCCAGGATGCGGCAGCAGAGCCGGTGATAGGCGACGGGAAAACGGGCATAGGGCCCGCCAAAGCGCAGGAACAGCACCTGCAGCGGAATGCCCAGTGCGGTGACAATGGCATAAAGGCTGAGCCGCACAATGCCGCGGCCTGTTGATCCGATATCCATCTTGCCCGCCGCTGTCTTTGACCGTTGGTGTTATACCAATCCGCCGAGGGGTTGACCCTTGGCGGATTGGAGGCCGGCGACTGCCGGCCCGCGGGCCCATGCCCGCGTAAGCCAAGGGCGCGGATGCGCCCGCCCGGCGCCTGAGGGAACGCAAAATCTCCCTGGATCGGTCACGATCAAGGGAGATTGATATCACAGCAGGGATGAACCGCGCCGTTCGTAATGCCGCAGATATTTATCAGTGATCAGGTCGGTCTTCACCACGATGGAAACATCGGTGGTGTTGAACTGGTGATCCACCACAGCCCCTTCGCCGACGAAACCGCCCAGCCGCAGATAGCCCTTGATCAGCGGCGGCACCTCGTTAATCCCGCGGCGCGGATCAATCTCATGCTCTTCCATCATCGCCATTTCGACATAGCGATGCGGCAGGGCCACCGGGCGCAGGGCCGGCGGGGCCAGATGATGGTAATAGAGATAGGAGAGCGGCAGGGCCAAAGCCTTCGGGTCGGTCCCCGGCAGGCTGGCGCAGCCGAACATCAGCTTGATATCGTAATGCGCGGCATAGGCGGCAATGCCGCGCCACAGCAGTTGCATGGTGCCCCGGCTGCGATAGGCGGGGTCAACGCAGGACCGCCCCAGCTCCAGCACCTCACCTGGATATTCCTCAATCCGGGAGATATCGTATTCGTCCGACGAATAGAAGGAACCGGCCCGTGCCGCTGCGGCCCGGCGGATCAGCCGATAGGTGCCGACCACGCCGCTGGCCCCGACACCGACATTATGGTCGATCACCAGCAGATGGTCGCAGAGCTGATCGAACATGTCGTAATCGCGCCGCTGCGCCGCCATTTCCGGCGTCGGCCGGGCCTGCATCTCCTCATAGAAGACGCGGAAGCGCAGCATCTGGGCTGCATGGACCTCGGCGGCGGTTTCCGCCAGGCGGACCTCCAGATTGCCAGCGCGAAGCTCGCCGGAAATCAGGGCATCGGTGGTGATGTCAGCCATGTTCTCACATCGTCTGGGTCGCCGGCACGCGGTGCCGCACATCGAACCGCCCGTCCGGGCACCGCCCTTGTCAGAAGCGGCGGGCCAGGATGGATTATTCGGCCTTGTCACATTGCCATATCACAAAGCGCGGGCGCGTGGTCAACCAACTCCTACGCGGTATCACCCCCGATCATCAAAGTTTCATGGGCGTGACCCAAAACAATCAAACAAAACGGGCTGTTCCGCACGGATTTCCCGCAACAAATGGTATGAACCTGTGATCGGCAGGACACGGGCACCCGGCAAAAGAAAGGGGCTGCTGCCCAGCAGTTTGCCAGTCGATGGGCTTTCTTTTCCCCGGTTCAGCCATGCTATAAGGGGCTTTCCGCCCTTCGTCCGACGGAAGCGACATGGAAGCCTGGTCCGAATATTCGCGTTTTCTCATTGCCTTGTTTGCCATCCTCACGCCCTTTGCCGCCATCCCGATCTTTCTGGGCATGACGGAGGGGCGCACGCGGGAACAGCGCAACGCCATCGCCCAGTCGGCCGTGCTGACCGTGGCCACGGTGCTGGTCAGCTCCGTCTTTCTGGGTGATGCGGTGCTGACGGTGCTGGGTACCAGCTTGGCCAGTTTCCGCGTCGGCGGTGGCATCGTGCTGCTGCTGATCGCCCTGTCGCTGCTGAATGCCACCGTCTCGGCCGTGAAACATACCGTGCAGGAGGCCGACGAGGCCGGCCAGCGCACCGCCATCGGCGTGGTGCCCCTGGGTCTGCCGCTGCTGGCCGGTCCCGGTTCCATCTCCGCCGTCATCATCGAGGCGCAGCGCGGCCATGGCTGGGAACATTTCGCCATCCTGGTCGGCTGCATCCTGGCCGTCTGTGCCGGCCTGCTGGCCACGCTGCGGCTGGCCGTGCCGATCGGCAACAAGCTGGGCCAGACCGGCCTGAACATCATGAACCGCCTGACCGGCCTGTTGCTGGCCGCCGTGGCGGTGGAAATCATCGCCGCCGGCCTGCGCGCCCTGTTCCCCGGCTGGATGACCTGATTTTGTTCCCGCCCTATCTGAGCCCGAAGTTGCTGATAGTGAAATGGTGGGGAAAGCGGGAAGACGCATGGGTTGAATACGCTCTCCCTCTCCCCCCGCATCGCATCCCGCTTGGCGGCGATGGGCAGGGGGCCTAGGATGGGGGTCTTCTTTCCTGACGGGAAAACAAAGATGAATGCGTTGCTGAAGTCCGTTGCCGCGCTGGCCGCGCTGTCGATGCTGGCCGGTTGCATGGCCGCCCCCGCCAAGCGGGAGGTCTCCAACGGGCTTGATCCGCGTCGCGCCTGTATTGCGCAATGCAACCGCGATAACAATGTCTGCATGGATCAGCAATCAGCCCAGAGCCGGAAGACGGATTTCGGCATGGGGGCTACCTGCAGCGCGGAACTGCAAGCCTGTCTGGCCCGTTGCTGAGCGGCATTGTCCCCGCCCCTTAACCCCCGTCGCCACGGGTGCGGATCTTTGGGAATTCGACGCGCATCATGACCCATAAAGCCCTTCGTCTGGCGGCCCTGCCGCTGCTGGCCCTGTCCTTGTCCCTGCCCGTCCCGGCGCTGGCGCAGGATCGCGCCCCGCCCGCCAACCGGGCCGAAATCACCCTGTCCTTTGCCCCGCTGGTAAAACAGGCCAGCCCGGCCGTGGTGAATATCTACACCAAGCGGCGGGTGCAGACGCAGGTATCGCCCCTGCTGCAAGACCCGCTGTTCCAGCGCTTCTTCGGGGAGGCATTTCGCGGCATCCCGCGGGAACGGGTGGAAAGCTCGCTGGGGTCGGGCGTCATTCTGGAATCCGACGGGCTGATCGTCACCAATGCCCATGTCATCCAGGGCAGTGACGAGATCACCGTGGTGCTGGCCGATCGCCGGGAATTCCCGGCCAAGATCGTGGCCTCGGACGAAAAGGTCGATCTGGCCGTGCTGCGCATCGATCCGGGCAAGGAAAAGCTGCCCGTGCTGGCCATGCATGACAGCGACGATCTGGAGGTGGGCGATCTGGTGCTGGCCATCGGCAACCCGTTCGGCGTCGGCCAGACGGTGACCAGTGGCATCGTCTCAGCCGTGGCGCGCACGGCCGTGGGCATTTCCGACTATAATTTCTTCATCCAGACCGATGCGGCCATCAATCCCGGCAATTCTGGCGGGGCGCTGATTTCCATGGATGGCAAGCTGGTCGGCATCAATTCCGCCATCTATAGCCGGTCGGGCGGTTCCATCGGCATCGGCTTTGCCATTCCCGCCAATATGGTGCGCACGGTGGTGGATGCGGTGCGCGGCGGCGGCAAGCTGGTGCGGCCCTGGATCGGGGCCGGCGGGCAGGCCGTCACCAGCGATATCGCCGCCAGCCTGGGGCTTTCCCGCCCGGCCGGCGTGCTGATCAATCAGGTGCGCAAGGGCGGCCCGGCCGATCAGTCCGGGTTGAAGGTGGGCGATGTGGTGACGGCGGTGAATGGCCGCGCCGTGGATGACCCGGATTCCATGCGCTATCGCGTTGCCACCCTGGCGGTGGGCGGCAATACCAGCCTGACCGTGCTGCGCCAGGGCAAGGAACAGAGCCTCAGCCTGCGCCTGATCGGCCCGCCGGAAACCCCGGCGCGGGATGAAACGGTGGTGACCGGCCGCAACCCGCTGGCCGGCGCCAAGGTGGCCAACCTGAACCCGGCGCTGGTGGAGGAAATCCGCTTCGAAGGCGCATCCGACGGGGTGGTGGTGCTGGATGTGGCGCGCGGTTCGGCCGCCGCCGGGCTGGGCCTGCGGCCGGGCGACCTGCTGCTGCGGGTCAATGATCAGGACATTAACAGCGTGCGTGACCTGACCGGTGCGGTGAATGGCCAGACCCGGCGCTGGACCATCAGCGTCCGGCGCGGTGACCAGACGCTGACCACCACCGTCGGGGGGTAATGCCAATCTGCCGGGGGCGCCCCCCCCCGGCGTGGTTGGTATTGGGGTAACTATTCCGCCAGGAAGGCCCGCACTGCATGCACGGTGGTGGCCGGGTCTTCCTCCTGCGGCATGTGGCCCAGGCCGGGGAAGCTGACCAGCCGGCTGTTGGGCAGGGCTGCCTGGAATTTAGCCGGCGTGGTGGCGAAGGCGACCAGCCAGTCCTTTTCCCCCCAGACCAGCAGGGTGGGTGCCTGGATGCTGCGCAGCCGGTCGGTCGGGTCTTCGATGCGATAGGCGCGGACA
Organism: Niveispirillum sp. BGYR6; assembly: GCF_027568365.1. Classification (NCBI taxonomy): domain Bacteria; kingdom Pseudomonadati; phylum Pseudomonadota; class Alphaproteobacteria; order Rhodospirillales; family Azospirillaceae; genus Niveispirillum; species Niveispirillum sp. BGYR6. The sequence goes on from NZ_JANLNL010000005.1 coordinate 83,271, forward strand.
CGGTCCAGCCCGGCCTGCCGCACGCCGGGCGACCGCCAGCTTTCATAATAACGGTCCACCGCCTCTGGCCCGAAGCGGGACGGATCGCCATAAAGCGGCGACAGGGTCAGCCGCACCGTCTGTTTGTTCAGGATATAAGGCCGCAGCTTGGCGGCGGCGGGCGGTTCCACCGTCTGGCCAAAGCCGATACCGGGCAGCGGATAGCCGCCGGGGGCCACCAGCACCAGCTTTTCCACCCGGTCGGGATGGGCGGCGGCGAAGGTCCAGGCAATCTGGCCCCCCAGCGAATTGCCGATCAGGCTGGCCCGCTGCACGCCCAGCGCATCCAGCAGGGCCAGCAACTGGGCGGCATCGCGTTCCGGCCCATAGCTGCCGGCCGGGTCCGGCCCGGTCAGCCCATGGCCGGCCAGATCATAGCGGATGACCCGGTAATCGCGCGACAGGTCAGCGGCCCAGCCGTCCCAGCTTTGCAGTTGCGACGCGTTGCCATGGATCATCACCAGCACCGGCGCGCCCGCCGGCCCTTCCTGGCGGACATGGAAGCGCATATCGCCGACGGTGACGAAATCCTGCGGTCCCCGGCTGAACCGCGCCTCCGCCGCCCCGCGTGACCGGTCGGGCGTGTAAAGCCATGCTACCAGCCCGCCCAGCACCAGCAGAACCAGCGCCAGCAGACCCAACAAAATCCGCCCCAGCATCACATCCCCCCATGGCTTTCCTGATTGCCCGCCAGGGTACGGGTGAAGCGGCGAAGAAGAAAGGTGAATTATGGTTCAGGTTGGTGATGCGTCCATGAAAAAAGGGGCGGTACCGATGGCACCGCCCCCCAACAGCAACCCGTCACGCTTACTTCCAGCCGGCGCGATCCATGATCTTCAACGCGTCGGCATTGTTGCGGCCATAGATGGCGGCGTTCAGGCTGTCGCGCTTGAAATCGCCCCAGGCGGCGACCACCGGATGGGCCGGGATGCCGGCCACCACCGGATATTCGTAATTGGCCTCGGCAAAAATCTTCTGGGCTTCTGGCGTGGCCAGAAATTCCAGGAACGTCACAGCGGCTTGCTTGTGCGGGGCATATTTCACCACGCCGGCGCCGGAGATGTTCACATGCGTGCCGCGATCCCCCTGGTTGGGGAAGAACACCGCCACCTTCTTCGCCAGTTCCCGTTCCTTGGGATTGCTGGAATTGACCAGCCGGCCGAAATAATAGGTGTTGGAGATGGCGATATCGCCCTCCCCCGCTTCCACAGCCTTGATCTGGTCAATATCGCCACCCTGCGGCGGGCGGGCGAAATTGGCCACCAGCCCCTTGGCCCAGGCTTCCGTCTTCTCAGGCCCATGGGCCGCCAGGATGGAGCCGGTCAGCGACTGGTTATAGACATTGGTGGAACTGCGGACCAGGATGCGGCCCTTCCATTTCGGATCGGCCAGATCCTCATAGCTGGAAAGCTCCGACGGCTTCACCGCCGCCTTGTTATAGATGATGACGCGGGCGCGGGCCGACAGGCCGAACCAGTAGCCGTCCGGTTCCCGGTAGGCGGCGGGGATTGCCTTTTCCAGCACAGCACTCTTGATCGGCTGCAGCACACCGGCATCCTGGGCCCGCCACAGGCGGCCGGCATCGACGGCCAGCAGGATATCGGCCGGGCTGTTACGCCCCTCGGCCTTCAGCCGCTCGATCAGCTCATCATCCTTGCCCTCGATGACATTGACCAGGATGCCGGTCTTCTTCTCGAACGCGGCATAGATCAGCTTGTCGGCATCATAGTGACGGGAAGAGTAGATGTTCACTTCCTGCTGCTGCGCCAGGGCGGTGCCGGCCGTGGCGGCCAGCAGCGTGCTGCCCAGCATCATGCCGCCCAACAGGCGGTTGAAGGCGCGGCGGGACTGGAATGCCATCATCATGCTCCTGCGTCACAATATCCTCTGCAGCGATATGTCGGGTGCTGCGGCAGCGCTGTCAAGACAGGAATGCGACCAATTCGCAAATGCGCTTCACCGGTTCGGCAGATCGCGCGCTGTCCGATACAGCCACTTGGTTTAAGCTGGACGGGCAATATGCAACCGGTAAAAATCACGGCATCAATAATTGCTTGATACCAAGGGGTATGTCCCATGCCCCGCGTTGGCCAAGGCAGCGGATGCCGCCGCCCGGCACTTGAGGGAACAGGTAAATCCCCAGCGCCATGATCCATGGCGCTGGGGATGGCATGACAGGCCATTGCAATAACGGGGTGTTGCATGACGATCAGTCAGGAAAGCTGGGACCAGGGGGAACCGGTACCGGCAGCGGGGGATGGCGGGGTACGGCAATCGGCGCGGATCGTGGTGGCGGTGAACCGCAGCGCCCTGTTCGCGCTGGCGCTGAAGAACCTGCTTTTTACCATCCTCACCATCGGCTTTTACCGGTTCTGGGCCCGCACCCATGTGCGCCGCCGGCTTTGGGGTTCCGTCGCCATCTTGGGGCAACCGCTGGCCTATACCGGCCGGGCCAAGGAACTGTTTGTCGGCTTTCTGCTGGCGCTGGTCATCCTGTTGCCGGCCTTCGGCCTGATCGGTCTGGTCGGCACGCTGGTGCCGCCCACTTCTGTCGGGGCGCAGATGCTGTTCCAGGGGGGTGTCTTCCTGCTGCTGGGCGTGTTGGGGGTAATGGCGCTCTATTTCGCGCGGCGCTATCTGCTGACCCGCACGGTCTGGCGCGGCATCCATGCCGGACAGGCTGGTACGTTGGGCCGCTTCATGGCGGTGCATATCGGCTATTATCTGCTGCTGGTGCCGACATTGGGGCTGCTGAACCCCTGGGTGCAGGCGCGGCTTTATAATTACCGGACCAACATCACCTTTTATGGCACGCAGGGTTTCACGGCCGATGCCAGCAGCCGGGGGCTGTGGCTGCGCTGGCTGCTCTGCTGGGCGCTGGCCCTGCTAGCCTATGCCTTGTTCTTCTATGGCTATTGGCCGGTGATGGAATGGGCGAAGTCCCTGCCGGAATGGCAGGCCGCCGGGCTGCCGCCCCCGCCCCAGCCCATGCCCTTGTTCCTGCCCATGGGGCTGGGCATCGCGCTGACGCCGCTGGTCGCCATCGCCTATGCCTTCTACAATGCGGCCCGGCTGGCCCGCTTCACCGCCGCCACCCGGCTGGGGGAGATAAGCTTCAGCTTCCCCGTCTCCCCCTGGCGGCTGCTGTTGATCCCGCTGGTGGCCGGGCTGATCATGATCGGCATTCTCTTTGCCGCCGGTATGCTGACGGGGTTGATCGCGGCCGGTGCCATGGCGGCAGCCGGCAAAGTATCCGCAACCCTGTTCATGAGTGTCATCCCGATCATCATCTTCCTGCTGGCCTTTGCCGGCATCAGCATCGTTACTCTTGTCTGGACGACGGTGGAATATATGAAGCTGGTCGCCCGCTATCTGCTGATCGACAATATCCAGGCGGCGGAGGATATCCTGAACCGCGGTATGCCAGCCCCCCGCCGGGGCGAAGGGTTGGCCGACGCACTGGGCGATGTCGGTATCTGACAGATCGGGCAAGGCGAACGGGCAATGCTGGAAGCCTTTTACGAGGATCGGGTCAGCCGCCGGCTGGTGCCGGTGGAACTGAACCTGGATGGCGGGATGCTGCGCATCGCCCAACCCGACGGGCGGGAGCTGGACCGCTGGAACCCGCGTGACGTGGCGGCCCTGCCCGCCGATTCGGACGGGCGGCCCCGCTTTGCCCTGGCGGTGGATGCCCATGCCGCCCTGCTGGTGGCCGATGCCGCCCGCTTTACCGCGCTGTTACAGCAGGCGGGCGGCCGTTCCCGAAAGGCGCATCGCCACCGGCGGGAGGTACCGATCCTGATCTGGATCGGCGGGGCGACCTTATCCACCCTGCTGCTGGCCTTTTTCGTGCTGCCCATGCTGGCCAGCATCCTGGCCCCGATGATCCCGGAGGGGGTGCAGCGCCGGCTGGGCGATCAGGTGGCCGATGTGGCCACCATGCTGCTGACCCAATCCACCGTGGCGCGGGAATGCGTGGACCCGGCGGGCAAACAGGCGCTGGACAAGCTGCGCGCCCTGCTGCCCCACAGCGGGGTGCCGGATTTCCGCCTGCGCGTCATCAAGGTGGAGCTGCCCAACGCCTTTGCCGTGCCCGGCCATATTGTGGTCACGGACGGCATCCTGAAAATCTCCCCCTCCCCCGAAGCGGCCTTGGCGGTGATGGGGCATGAGCTGGGCCATATTGTGTATGGCCATTCCATGGAACGGGTGATGCGCTATACCCTGACCTCCACCCTGGTCTCGCTGGTGATCGGTGATTTCGGCGGCGGCTTCATGGCCGTTGCCGTGGGGCGGATGGTGGAGGCCGGGTTCAGCCAGGATCAGGAACGCCAGGCCGACGCCTATGCCGCGCAATTGCTGCACCAGGATGGCTACAGCGCCCGCAGCATGGCCATGCTGTTTGAGAAGATGCGCGCCCGGATCGGCGATGAAGGCAAGTTTGAAAGCTGGCTGGGCAGCCACCCGCAGCTGTCTGAACGCATCACCACCCTGCGCGCCCAGCCCGAACCACAGCCCCCAGCGGCGGAACCGGCACTGACGGCGCGGGAATGGCGGGCGTTGCAAGGCATCTGCGCCACCCTGTCCAAAACGCCCGAGAGCGAGAAACAGAAATAACCTTCCCCCATTTTCTCGCCCGCTCCCTGATTTGCTCCATTGTAATTAAGAATGATTCGCAATAGATTATCTGCAGCCAATCCGGAGGAGGCAGGCGATGAGCGAGCAGGTGGCATGGTGGCCGGATCTGATGGCGATCGGCCCGGTGGCAGGGTCCGGTCTCCCGATGGAGAGCGAGAATGGTGCGGAAAGCCATGTGCTGCGTGCCCGCCAGCTGGCCGACCGGATTGACGGCACCACCGTCTTCTCGCTCTCCCGGCCGGAACAATTGCTGCTCTGGTCGGCGCGGCGCTGGCGCCATGGCCGTTTCCGCTGGGATCAGGTGGAGGCGGAATTCAAGCGCCTGCTGCCCGGCGGCTGGGCCGATGCCATGTTGAGCTGGGAGGATGCGCTGGAACAGTTGCACCAATATCCCAGCAGCCGGCCGGAAATCGGCAATGGCTGCATCACCACGCTGAGCCGGGATGAACGCGCGCTGTTGACCCTGGTGGCAGGGCTGCAGCGGCCCCGGCTGGTCGTGGGCGATCTGTTGCTGGCCCGGCTGGCCACGCCGGGAATGCGGGCGGAACTGGTGGCCACCCTGCGTGCCGTGGCCACCAGCTTCGCCATGGGCAGCCTGTGCCTGCCCCTGCGCGGGCCCGCCCCCGCCCTTCATCCGGGGCAGAGCCTGCCCCTGCTGCGTCTGGTGAAATAGCGGCCCGTACCGGGGGACGCCGATCAGCCCTCCCCCGCCTTTTGGGCCGGGCCGATCAGGGTTGCCCCATCCCCCAGATGCAGGGTGCGCTGCGGATAGGGGATGGTGATGCCCTCCTCAGCAAAGCGGATGCGCATACGGCGGTTGAATTCGCGCCCCACGCTCCATTGCTGGATGGGCCGCGTCTTCAGCCGCGCCTTGATCAGCACGGCATTTTCCTGGAACGCATCCACGCCCGCCACATCCAGCGGCGCCAGCATGGCGGCGGCATAGGCAGGCTCGGCGCGCATCTGGTCGGCAATGTCGCGCAGCACGGCGACCACCCGATCCGTATCCTCCTTATAATCAATGGAGACATTCAGCACATAGAAGCTGAAATCCTTGGTCATGTTGGTGGCGGTGGTGACGGAACTGAACGGGATGGTATGGACCGACCCGTCATAATCGCGCAGGCGGATGGTGCGGATGGTGATGGCCTCCACCGACCCGCCCTTGCCGCCGACATTCACCACATCCCCCACCGACAACGTATCCTCGATCAGCATGAACAGGCCGGTGATGACATCCTTCACCAGGGTCTGGGCACCAAAGCCGATGGCCAGACCCACCACCCCGGCACCGGCCAGCAGCGGGGCGATATTCACCCCCAGTTCCGACAGCACGATCAGCCCCACCATGGTGATCATCAAAATCATCAGGGCGTTGCGGGCCAGCGGCAGCAGGGTGCGCATCCGGGCCGACCGCTGGATGGCGGTGCCGCTGTCATCGGTGGCATTCAGATAGCGGTGGATGGCACCCGCAACCATCTCCCAGGCGATCAGCGCCAGGGTCAGCACCAGGAAGATAGTGACGGCCGATGCGGTGATGCGCTGGCCGAAATTGGTGTCGAACCAGCCCAGCGCATTGGCCCCCCAGGCCTGCAGCAGCAGCACCAGGGTGAAGAACCACAACAACCCTTTCAACAGCCTGTGCAAGACTGGTAGATAGCGGTTGGCACGGTTTTCAAGGCCGGGGAACTGGGCCTGCAGCTCTGGCGAAATGGCGAAGCCGCGCCGCATGGTGCGGTCCAGCCCCTCCGCCAGCAGGCGGGAGCCGATCAGGATGGCGCCGGTCACCAGCGTGGCCCGCAGCACGAATTCAAAACCGCCGGCAATCTCCAGCACCCAGATGAAATAGATGGCCGACAGATAAAGGATGGCCAGGATATGCCAGACATCGGCCAGCCGGCGGCGCACCGCCTTCACGGCCCGGCCGCGATGGACCGTGTGGCTGACGACGGCTGCCTCCGCAGGCTCTCCGGCAGGGGCGCCCAGTTCGGCGTCGCTGCCCCCGCTTTCCCCCGCCACCACGGCCTGCAGGGCGGCATCGGCCGGGTCGGTTTCCGGATGATCCGGATCGGGGCGCAGATGGTCACCCCGTATCCAGGCCGCCACCGACTGGCGGTTCTGCAGGATCAGGATGATCAGCATCACCGTCACCAGCAGCCCCACCAGCTTCAACCCGGCGGCATAGGGCTTGGCCGGCAGGCCCAGCACAAGGGCCGCCTGGGCGATGAAATAGCCATAGACACCGATGATGACGATGCGCCGGACCCAGATCAGCAGATAATGCGCCGTCTCGTCACTGACCGGCACCAGCCGCAGATTGGCCGTGCTGGGCGACAGCAGGAACCGGGTGATGACCAGGGTGCCCTGCACGATCAGGCTGGCATTGAGGATGGTGAGCGAGGCCAGCCGCACGGCGCGCGGCGCCTCGCTGGCCGACAGCACGCCGAACCCGGCCAGGGCGAAGGCGGCCATGGGCAGCAGATCGATCAGCAGCCGCACCGTCAGCAGCGGCAGCTTGGTCCACCAATGGATGCCGTTGCGGGCCCCCAGGGCATTGCGCGGGCGGCGCAGCAGCCAGATGGCGATCCAGCGCGCGGCATAGCCGGCACCGATGATGGCCGCCAGATGCAGCGCCAGCCGCAGCCAGTTATCCCGCTTCACCGGGTCGGCCACCTGCTGGTTCAGCCAGCGCAGGGCATGGGGGGTGTCGATCACCGCGCGCCCGGCCTCGGCGATCTGCTGGCTCACCTCCTCCACCCGGTCGGACAGGGTGGACAGGAAGCGGCTGCCCAGGCTGCTGGCCGGGGCTTCGGCCCCCTGGCGCTGTTTTTCCACTGCCTGCAGCGCCTTCAACTGGGCCAGCAGCGCATCACGCTTGGCCGGGTCTTCCAGCGTCTGGATCAGGGCATTGACCTGTTTGGCGTCAACGGCAGGGTCGGCGGCGGGGGCTTGGCTTTGCGCCGGCGCCGGGCCGGCAATGATGAACAGGCAGAACAGGCTGAGCAACAGCAGGCGAACAAGGCGGGACATGGGAACGGCGTCTCCGGCGGGCGGCAATCATTTGGGCGACACATTAGACAGGCTGTTTCATACTGCCAACCTGCCGTGCGGTGTAGGGCTGACCATTCGGCCTATACCGATGGCGGCGCATGGGGCATTTGCCCATGGCCCCCCTCGCCCTGGGTGCAGTGCCTCGCTATGTTGTACCAAGGGTCATGTCTCATGACCCTTGGAGGCCAGCGACCGCTGGCCCGCGGGTACGTGCCCGCGCAAGCCAAGCTGCCAGAGGCAGCGCCCGGCGTTTGAGGGCGCTGTTAAATACCAAGCTATCCAACCGCGGACCTTAAAACATGGCACAGGAAGAGGGACCGGCCGGCGTACCCAACGCCAAGCTGGTGCAGAGCAAGCAGCAATGGGCCGCCGAAGGCCGGTTGATGACCGGCACCGCCGCCCCGCGCAGCGACCGGCTGCCGCCGGGCCAGCGGCTGGTGAAAAACTGGCCGGTGCTGGATCTGGGCATCCAGCCGGAAGTGCCGCTGGAACAATGGGAACTGACCATCGACGGGCTGGTGGAAAATCCACTGACCTGGGGCTGGACCGATTTCCGCACCCAGCCGCCCTTCACCGATGTGTCGGACATCCATTGCGTCACCGCCTGGTCACGCTATGACAATCAATGGGAAGGCGTGTCGGCCCGGCATATCCTGGCCACCGTGCGGCCGCTGGCCGAGGCCCGGCATGTGATCTTCCATTCCTATGATGGCTATACCACCAACGTCGCCCTGTCGGTGTTCGATGATGCCGACGTGTTGCTGGCCCATAGCTGGGAAGGCAAGCCGTTGAGCGTGGAACATGGCGGACCGGTGCGCGCCATCGTACCGAAATTCTATTTCTGGAAATCCGCCAAATGGATCAAGCGGATTGAATTCGTGGCCGACGACCGCCCCGGTTTCTGGGAGGAACGCGGCTATCATAATGAAGGCGATCCCTGGACCGAACAGCGCTATGGCTGATCACCACCCCCCGCCCCGGCCGGTGTACCCGGTTGGGGGGGGGTGACCAAATAATACCAACCCGCCTAAAGGTTGACCTTTAGGCGGGTTGGAGGCCGGCGACCGCCGGCCCGCGCACCCATGTGCGCGCAAGCCAAGCTGCCGGAGGCAGCGCCCGGCATCTGAGGGAACGTAAAATCTCCCTGGATCGGTCACGATCAAGGGAGATTGTTATCATCAGCGCGCCCAGTCACGCATCCCATAACGGGTCAGCAGCTGCACCAGCTGACCATTCTTGCGCATCTCCGCCAGCTTGGCGTCGATCAGCTCGGCATAGGCCCTGGCATTGGGATCCTTGGGCGAAAAGCCGATGGACACATCGCTGGGCTCCCCCAGCGGGACATAGTTGAACAGGTTGCGGTACCCTTTGGATTCCAGCAGGTAATCGAGAACGTTGCTGTCCTCCACCATGGCGTCGATCTTGCCTTCGATCAGCATGTTCACCAGATCCTCGGTGACATTATCGCCCGATACCCGCACCATATTGGGCAGGGACTTGTTGGCATCGATGAAGGCGTTGACCGCCTCGCTGTAGAAATAATCGGTGATGGAACCGAAGCGGACAGTTTTCAGCGGGTCCAGGTTCTTCTCGCTCAGCCCTGCCAGTTCCTTGCCCCGCCGGATGACCAGAGTAGGCCGGGACAAGCCCAGGGGGGATTTCGGATAGATCAGTTCCGGCGCCTCGGTCGGTACCGAACCCAGGGCCCCTGTAATCTCACCGGCCTTGACCGCAGCCAGCGCCTTGGTCCAGGGCATCATGGCGTAAGTGACCTTATGGCCGGCCGGCTCCAACGCCGCCTTGGCAATTTCCACCAGATAGCCGGGCCGGGCACCGGGTTCGCAATTGTAGGGGCACCATGCATCGGCCCGCAGCGCCACATCGGCAGCGGCGGCACCAGCGGTCCCCAGGACCAGCGCCGCCAGCAGCGGCGCAACACGCCGCATGGCCAGTTTGCATAAAACGGTAAAAATACGCGAAATAGCCATCAGAAAAGCCCCCAACCGGAACAAGCACCCGGTGCGGTTAGTTCAAGAAAGCCCTGCTGTCAATCCCGATATCCTACGCCTTTTGTTTATAAAAGGGACGGTTCCGGTTTGCCATATCAGAAACGATACAGCAGCCCCAGCTTCACCGCTGGGTAAAAGGCCAGCGATTTCAGTTCCCGCGCCAGCCGCGCCTCTTCATTGCGGGTGATCCTGACAAAATCGGGATAGCCCGCCAGCGTGCCATCGGCCGAGAGCCGCACCCGGGGATTGCCGTAATAAAGCAACCCCAGATCCATCACCGCCAGCAAACCATCCCGCCCCACCGGCCCGGTGAAACCGATGCCGGCATAAGGCGCCATGCGGGGAAAATGGGCTGTACCACGGACCGTGCCCAGCTGTTCGGGGGTCACCCAATAAGTGGCAATATTCACCGGCCCGCGCGCCATCCCTTCGGCGCGCAGTTCAGTGAAATTGGCCCGCACGCCGAGGCTGGCCCGCCAGCCCCGGTTTTCCCAGGGGAAATAATCCAGCGTCAGCCCGCTGGAAGCCAGCCTAGCATCGCCATCATAGGAGACATTGGCAATGCCGAAATCCTTGTCGACAAAGAACAGCACCCCATCCAGCCGCAGGGCCAGATTTTCCAGGGCCTGCCATTGCCCCTCCACCCCGATGCCGCTGGAGGAAAAAACGATGCCGGCGGCCGTCTCCCCCTGGCGGCGGCTGACCGGCGTTTCCGCTGCCATCGCCACAGCGCCAAGACAAAGTACCAGAAAAAGGCCTATGACAAGGCGCATGATGGCTCCGCCGTCTTGCATCAAAGGGAGTGGGGAAATAGAGAAAACAGCAAATACTTTGCTGATCTCTTCATTAGCAGCCCGTTTCCCTTCCTGCAACAGTGCGTTGTGGATTTACTGGTATGGATGGACCGCTGATCGCTCCCCAGAGGCAAAGAATATGCCGGCATGGATCAAGGGGCCTTTTTCCGGCGTTGCACTGGACAGGCAGGGTGGCAGGCACCACTCTTGATCGGGTGAATAGTACCAACGGTCATCATTCATGACCGTTGGTAATGCTGCGACTGCCGCCGCGCCGCTTATGCGGCGTAGCCAAGCCAGCAAATGCTGGCGCCGCTGGCATAACGACAAGGGGCGGAATATCGGCATGGAATGGGTACAGCTCTCCGTCGCCATGTCACTGGATGGCCATATTGATGCTGCCGATGGCGACAGGCTGGTACTGTCCAGTGCGGAGGATTGCCATGACATGCATGGCGCCCGCGCCGCCTGTGATGCCATTCTGGTCGGCGCCGGCACGCTGCGGCGGGATGATCCCCGCCTGACCGTGCGCTATCCGGAACTGCTGGCCCAACGCCGCGCCGCCGGGATGCCGGATCAGCCGGCCAAGGTGGTGCTGACCCGATCGTGCGATATCGACCCCGATGCCGGCTTTTTCCACAATGGCGGCCGCAAGCTGGTGCTGTGCCCGCCGGAAAAGCTGGCAGCGCTGCGGCAAAGGCTGGGGGAACGGGCGGAAGTGGTAGGGTTGGCCGATGAAACCGTGTCGGCCATCCTGGCCGCCCTGCGGGCCTGCGGCATCCGCCGGCTGTTCGTGGAAGGGGGCAGCCAGGTGCTGACCCAGTTTCTGGCGGCCGGCGCCTTCCATCAGCTGCGGCTGGCCATCGCCCCCTTTCTGCTGGGCCAGCCCACGGCCCCCCGGCTGGCCGGACCGGCGGATTTCCTGCATGGGCCGGACCGCCGCCTGCGCCTGCTGGCCACCCGCAATCTGGGCAATGTGGCGGTGCTGGATCTGCTGAACGAAACGCCGATGCTGTAAGGGTGTAGAGTCAGTCCTTATCCAGCAGCCCTTCCGGGTCATCGGCATTGATGACAAGGCGGGCGGTCTCCAGGTCAAATCCGGCCCGCGCCAAGGCGGCGATATCCTTGTCGCGCCGCGCGCGGGCGGCATCCGCATCCAGCCCGCGATCTGGGCGGAAGCCGCCCAGCCGGCGGCGGCGGGCATAGGCGATGGCGGCGGCCAGATCGGCCTCACCTGTCTCTGCCCCCTCCAGCTCGCCCATGGCGGCATCCACCTCGGCATCCTCCAGCCCTTTGGCGCGCAGTTTTTGGCGGATGGCGCGGGTGGAGCCGCCACGACGCTGCAGGCCGCGCGCCTTCATTTCCGCGTAAAGCCCGTCATTCAACAGGCCGCTGCGCAGATAGCGGGCGATCAGCGCCTCGACCCATTCGGCCCCCTGTGCCGGATCGGTGTCATGGGCCTGGGCCGACGCCATCACCCGGCGCAACAGCAACCGACGCAGGTTGGCGCTGGAACTGGCGAACCGTTCCAGATAATGCAGGGCTGCCCGGTCCAGATATTCCGGCGTCACCCGCCTTATCTTGCGCCCCGGTGAAGCCGGGGTCCTGATTTCATCCATCGTTGCGCACCCTTCCTGCCCGGATTTCTTGCCCGGTGTGACAGCCGTAATTGCCCCGCCCCTGGCATGGGGGTAGTGTGGCCGCCAATTCAAAGCCTGCGGCCCCCATGCCGCCCCGGTTCCCCACGCCCAAAAGGCCATTTCGCGCCATGACGCAGCCGAGCTTTCCCATGCCCCGCCAGATGGGCGCCGTCAACTGGATCGGCCTGTCCACGCTGATCCATAAGGAAATCCGCCGCTTCCTGAAGGTCTGGGTGCAGACCATCGCCGCACCGGTGGTGACCACCCTGCTGTTCTATGCCGTTTTCGCCCTGGCCCTGGGCGGGGTGGTGCGCAAGGTGGGCGATGTGCCCTTCCTGGAATTCCTCGCCCCCGGCCTGATCATGATGGCCATCGCCCAGAATGCCTTTGCCAATTCCTCCTCCTCCGTGCTGGTGGCCAAGGTGCAGGGCAATATCGTCGATGTGCTGATGCCGCCCATCTCGGCCCTGGAACTGACCTTGGCCTATATTATCGGCGGGGTGGTGCGGGGCGCGCTGGTGGGCTTTGTCACGGCCCTGGCCATCTCGCTGTTTGTGCCGGTCGGTCTGGCCCATCCATTCTATATCCTGTTCCATGGCGTGGCGGCGGCCAGCCTGCTGGCGCTGCTGGGCCTGATCGGCGGCATCTGGGCGGAGAAGTTCGACCATATGGCGGCGGTGACCAATTTCATCGTCACGCCACTGTCTTTCCTCTCCGGTACCTTCTATTCGGTGGACAGCCTGCCGCCGACCTTCCATTTCATCGCCCATCTGAACCCGTTCTTCTATTTCATCGATGGGTTCCGCTATGGCTTCATCGGCCAGACGGATGGCACGCTGGGAACCGGCATTCTGGTGATGCTGGGCATCAATCTGGTGCTGGGCTTTGTCGCCTGGCGGATGATTGCCCGTGGTTACAAGCTGAAAGCCTGATCGCCTGACCCCATCCGGAAACCTGACGGAGACGAGCCCCATGTCGCTGGACAGCATTGCCAGCCGGCCGGCTGGCGCTTTCAACGCCGCCATCAACCGCATGGTGCCGGCCTTCCATACCCGCGCCTTCCTGACCCTGCTGGGCAAGGAGATGCGGCGGGTGTGGAAGATGGCCGCGATGATCATCGTCGCCCCGGCGCTGATGGCGGTGATCTATTTCGTCTGTTTCCTGTTCGGGCTGGGGCCGCAGCGCGGCACGCCGGAAGGTGACGCGGTGCTGTCCTTCCTGGTGCCCGGTCTGGTGATGCTGTCCATCCTGATGCGGGCGGCGGAAAATACCGGCTTCTCCCTGCTCTATGGCAAGATCGAAGGCCATGTGCTGGACCAGTTGATGGCCCCGATCGGCGCGCGGGAGGTGGTGCCCGCCTATGCCATCACCGGCATGTCGGCGGGGTTGGTCAGCGGCCTGTTCGTCTGGTTCGGATCGCTGCTGATCTGGCCGCAGCCGGTGGCCCATCCGGGGTTGGCCGTGCTGTTTGCTGCCTTGGCCGGTCTGCTGATGGCGGCCTGCGGGCTGTTGACGGGGCTGGCCTCCACCAAGTGGGACCATATGGCGGCTTACTTCACCTTCCTGTTCACGCCGCTGTCCTTCCTGTCGGGCGTGTTCGCCCCGGTGGCGGGGATGCCGCCCTTCTTCGCCCATCTGGTACAGTCCAACCCGATCTTCTATGCGATGGACGGGTTCCGTTACGCCATGATGGGGACCAGCCATCAGGATCCCGGCCTCTGTGCGCTGGTGGTCACGGGCGCGACCGCGTTACTCTATGCCCTGGCTGGGCGGCTTTATGCCATCGGCTGGCATATGAAGAATTGACCCGCTTGTAACAGGCTGGCGCCTGTGTAAACGGGATGCTGAAAATTGTAACGCCGGTGCAAACGCGGCGGACAGGGGCGGCGGCGGGCCGCATAGTCGAAGGGAAGACAGCAAACCGATGACACGCAGGATACGTCCCATGGATGGCTCCCCCTCCACCATTGCCCGCCCGCGCCTGACCCCTGGCATTCCTGCCGGCGGCATTGCTGCCGTGCTTATCGCCCTTGGCATTATCGGCTGGGGCCTGGCCGCCGGCGACAGCCGTAAAGAGGACGGGGGGGACCACAAAAGCTTCAAGATCACCATCAATGATGATGGTCCGGAAGCGCCGGTGCCACCCGCAGCGCCAGCGGCCCCCGCCGCACCCATGCCCCCCATGCCGCATTTCGATCAACGCGCCGTTGAACGGGCGGTGGAACGGGCGCAGCGGGAAATTGACCGCAATGCCACCCAGCTGGAAGCCTTGCACGCCGCCCGCCAGGGCTTGGCCGCCGCGCGTGAAAGTATGCGCAGTGCCAGCGGCAATATCCCGGATGCCGTGGACAAGGGGCTGCGGGCCGCCGAAGCCCGCATCGATGCCAAGATCGCCGCCGCCACGGCCGCCACCGCCGGCAGCGCCCAGGATGGGGTCAGCAAGGCCAGCTTCGATGCGCCCCAGGGGATTTCCCTGGTCAATCTGACCGGCGATGTGACGATCACCATCTCCAACCGCAACGACAAGACCAGCCTGGAGGTGGAGGATGGCGCCCAGGGTGTGCGCACCAACCTGAAGGATGGTGTGCTGACCATCAGCCAGGGCAATGGAACGCCGGGCAGCATCCATCTGACCCTGCCAGAATCCGCCGCCATCAGCGTGATGGATCATGTGGGTGATATCAGCATCGATGGCCGGACCAACGCGCCGGTGAAGCTGCGGATGCGGCGGGGCGATGTTTCCGCCGACCGGGTGGGCCCCGCCGATATCAACATCCTGGAAAACGGGTCGATTTCCATCGACCGGGTGGATGGGCCGCTGAAGGCCGCCATCCAGGGTTCCGGCTCCCTTGCCATCGGCCGGGCCGAAACACTGGCGCTGGAGGTCAATGGCCATGGCGAAGTGTCGGTGGACCGGGTGAATGATGCCACCAAGATCAGCGTTCCCGGCTACGCTGACGTGAATATCAATCGGGTCAACGGCCCGGTGAAGGTGGATTTCTCTGGTGCTGGTACGCTGGGGATCGAGGATGGCCGGGCTGAGCCGCTGGATGTCAATCTCAGCGGCGCGGGGGAGGTGCGGTTCAACGGTACCGCCGTCAATCCCCGCATCAATGCCACCGGCGCCGGTTCTGTGCATATTGCCCGCAAGGAAGGCAATACCCAGTTCAGCAGCAGTGGCAGCGGCAGCATCCATGTCGGGGAATGAGCCTTCCCGACCATGAATAAAAAGCCGCCAACCCGCCCGCCCAACTCGTCCAACCCCGCCACCGAAAACGGTGGCGGGGTTTTTGACGACCGGTTGAAGGCGGCGGAGCTGGAACGGCTGCGCCGGCAGGCCACCGACAGCCGGTTGCGCGAAAAGCTGCAGGAGGTCGCCAAAGCGCGGGGCGATGATCCCTATCAGCTGCTGGCCCAGGCCATCCGCCGGATGCTGCGCGGGGAATAGTGCCGGGTTGCCCTGAAAAAAACAGAGGTACCCCCAATTAAGGCAATTCCGCTGCAATCCCGACACGGGAATAGCGCAGCAATTCCCGCAAGCTGCCTGGGAGCGGTCAATCCGCCACCATCTTCCCCTGGCTTTATATAGCTGTCGGGCAACAGAGCGCACCCCGCGCAACGCCGACAGACGAACGAAGTTCGGAGGAATAAAATGCGTAGCTCCATGTTGCTGATGGCTGGTCTGACCGCCGCCCTGCTGGCCGGCACCGCCCAGGCCCAGCTGGTCGGAAATGCCACCGGCGCCGTGGGTGCCGCTTCCCAGGGCCTGACCGCCAGCGCCAGCACCGGCGCACAGGTCACCAGCCCGGTTACGGAAACCGTCGGCAGCGCTGTCAAGAAGACCGAGCACACCGCCCATCAGGCGGGTGCCAAGGTGGAGAAGGCCGGCGAAAAGGCTGAGCACCAGGGCAAGCACATCGTGGACAAGGCCAAGACCGAGGCCAAGGAAGCGGCTGCCGTAACCAGTGGTGCCGCCGCGAAGACCGAAGCCGCTGTCACGCCCACCCCGGCTGCCCCGGCCGCGACGGTTGGCACCACCGCCAGCACCAGCACCGCCACGCCGGCCGCCAAGGCCGATGTGAAGACGGAGGTGAAGGCGGAAGCCAAGACCGACGCCAAGACCGCAACGCCGAAGTAACCCACCCCCCTTCATTCTGACGATATTCAGGAGAGATCACATGTCCCGTTCCATGATGCTGATCGCTGGTCTGACCGCCGCCCTGTTTGCTGGTGCCGCCCAGGCCCAGACCGCCGCCCCCGCTGCCACCCCGGCCAGCCCCAGCGCGCCGGTGACCAGCACCGCCACCCCGGCAGCGACCCCGGCTACCCCGGCGGCCACCCCGGCCCCGGCCGCCAAGACCGAGGCAAAGCCCGAAGCCAAGGCTGAAACCGCCGGCAAGGTGGAACACAACACCCATCAGACCGCCGAAAGCGCCAAGCACCACAAGGGCAAGCACAAGACGGACAAGGCCAAGACGGAGGCTGCCAAGCCGGACGCCCCGGCGGCGACGCCCAAGTAACACCATCAAGAAGACGAAACGCCCCGGCGGCCCCTTCCGCCGGGGTTTTTCATGTGGAACAGGCTGCTGATCAGTTTTCCGGCCGCAGGGTCAGGGTCCAGCGGGCGGCACCGGGCAGGAAGGGCGTTGGGTTGCCCATCACCCAATCCTGGTGACCCACTAGATAATAGGGGGAGAGCGGGTTGCCGCTCTGGCTGCCCGGCATGTGGAAATAGCCTTCCTTTTCCCGTCCCGGTGACACGCCGAACCGCTCGCTGGCCCCGAAACCGGGGGCCTGGGCGCGCGGCTGCAGCGCGTCACCCGGCAGCGGCACATCCGGCGGATCGGTCAGCCAGGCCAGCGGCGGCAGGATGCGGGCCAGCGGATGGCCGATGCCGGCCTTGTTGCGGGCCCCCCATGTATAGGCATCCACACCGCCGGCCTGATTGATGTTACCGGCAAGGTCGGTCAGCACGGCAGACAGCAGCGCATCCCAATCGGCATAGCCGGGCGGCACCAGGGCAGCGGGGCGCTGTTCCAGCAGGCGGCGCAGCGGTGCTTCCATCTGGCGGGCCATCTCCCGCCGGCTGGGCTTTTCCGTCAGCCCCAGATAGGCCCCGTAAAGCCGCTGCGCCACGCCCTGGCGGAATTCCCGCACCAGCCGGTACCCCACACTGTCCGGCACGGCCCGCCCGCCCCAGTTTTGCACCGGGCCGACCAGGGCGGTCAGCGCCGGATCATCCTTATGCCGGCCGAGTGCCGCCAGCATCTGGCCCTGCCAGAAATCCAGCACCCCGCCCCGGTCATCCAATTGGATGGCCAGCATGTCCTTGGGCGCGAACTGGTGGCGGGCCAGCAGCGCATCGCGGATTTGCCCCTGCCGGGCCCCCATATCATAGCCGCCATCGCCCAGCAGCGCATAGGCGGCCCCGCCGACGATGCGGGCATTGGCCGTCCAGATCCGTTGATCATCCGGGTTCAGGATGGTGGGTATCTGATCGGGCGACACCATGCCGACCCAGCCCCGCCGGCCATCGGCCCAACTGGTGGGCAGCCGCCCATCCTGGCCGAACCGGTGCGGCACAGCGCCAATCACCGTCCAGGCCACGTTGCCGGCGCTATCCGTCACCACCAGATTCTGCTGCGGCTGGCGGGCTTTATGGGCGATATTGATCGCGTCGGCCACGCTGCGCGCCCGTTCCAGCCCCAGCAAGCCATGCAGGTTGATGGCGTCGGGGTCATGCGCCGTCCAGCGCACGGAAAGCCGCCGCCCCTGCCCATCGCGGCCCACCACCGGGCCCCAGATGCTCTCTTCCACCTCCAGCGTCTGGCAATCGGCCCAGGCGGGACAAATCTGTTCCGTCACCCGGGTAAGGGCGCGGGGACCATCGGGCGTCTGGTACTGATCGGCGGCCCCCTCCACCGGGTCCAGCACCACCAGATCGGCCGTATCGATATAGGAATTGGTATAGCCCCAGGCGATGCGCCCATTGCTGCCGGCCACCACCAGCGGCGTGCCCGGCAGGGTGGCACCGGTGACATCCAGATCCGGCTCCGTACCGCCGGCCATTTTCAGCCGGGCGCGGTACCAGGTGCCGGGGATCGACAGGCCCAGATGCATATCGTTGGCCAGCAGCCCGGCACCCGTGCCCGTCAAGCCGCCGCCCACAGCCCAGCCATTGCTGCCAAAGGCCGATCCGGGGGTCAGCAGCGGGGCCAGCAGGGCCGCCTTGGCCGGCGGGGCCGTGGCCAGCCCGGCCGGCAGGGCGGCCGGCATGGGCGGTTCCGGCAATTGGCTGCCATCCAGGGCGCTATCCAGGGGGGTGCCGCGCGGGAACAGGAAATCCGTCAGGTCGGCCCCCAGCCGATCCTGTGCGGCGGCCCGCGCGCGGTCCTGCCCAGCGGTGCCGCCATCCTGCAAATCCAGATACATGGCAAAGGCGGCCAGGATGCTGTCTTCGGCCTTCCAGGGCTGGGGGCTGGCCAGCAGCAGCGCATATTCAAAGGGCCGGGCGCCCAGCGCGTCCAGCCCGGCATTCACCCCTTCGGCATAGGCTTCCAGCAGGGCGCGTTCGCCGGCATCCATTGTGGCGATGATCTGCCCGGCGCGGTGGCGGAACCGGTGCAGGCGGCGGGTCTTGTCAATCTCCACCACCGGGCCGATCGGCCCCAGCAGGGCGGATAATTCCCCGGCCGATGCCCGGCGAATCAGATCCATCTGGAAGAACCGTTCCTGCCCGTGCAGGAAACCCAGGGCGCGGGCCAGATCGGCGCGGCTGCGCGCTTCCACCAGTGGCACGCCCTGGCTGTCGCGGGCGATGGAGACGGGGCCATCCAGGCCGGGGATCGGCCGCGTCCCATCCAGCACCGGGCGGGAGGCATAGAGCGTCCAGCCGACACCGGCGGCGGCCATGGCCACGATCCCGGCAATGCCGGCCAGCCCATAGCCCAGAACCCGGCCCAACCGCCGGGCCACCCCACGCCTGTTCCCCAAGATCGCCCCCTGACAAGGATCAAGACGGGCGGCAGTGTGGGTGAAAAGCAGGGGAATAGGCAAGGTGGGCGTGTGGGGAAGCCCCCTGCCCACCCTTGCTATTTCCTATTTGCCCAGCGCATCCAGCCGGCGCTGCAGCTCCGGCCGTTCCGGGGCGTTGGCGGGCAGGCTGTTCACCAGTTTCTGCCAGTAATCCCGCGCCTTGGCCGTATCACCCTGGTTGGCCGCCTGCTGGCCCAGATAATAGAGCGCCTGCGGGTTCTGCGGCTGCAGCGCCAGCACCTTTTCCATCGCCGCCAGGAATTCCGGCGTGGCCTTTCCATCGGCCGTGTCCGGGGCCAGCAGGCGGGACAGGTCCAGCCAGGCCTGAACCCGACCGGGATCGGCCTTCACCGCCCCGCGCAGGGCATCGCGGGCGGCATCCAGATTGCCCTGAACCTCCCGCGCGCGGGCCAGCCGCAGCCAGCCATCCACATCGCCAGGATTATCCTTCAGCTTGGCTTCCAGCCCATCCACCATGGAATTGATGGTGGCCTGCTGATCCTCTGCCGACATGCCGGCCATGGCCTGCATCTGTTCGGCCGACAGGGCCGGGGCCGCACCGCCCCCCGCACCAGTGCCACCCCCCTGCATCGGCCCGCGCGGGGTCTGGGGGTTGGCGGGCGGCTTGGGCTTGGGCGTGATCGCCACCGGGTCCAGGCCCACGGAAACCGCTGCCTGCTGGATCTGCTGCATCAGCAACGGCAGCCAGGGGGCGTCAGCCGGGCTGTCGCCCACCAGGGCGGTCCAGCGGTCCAGTGCACCCTTGATGTCGCCTGCCTGCTGGCGGGCCACACCCAGATAATAACGGGCGCGCGGGTTGTTGGGATCGGCCTTCACCACCTCATCAAACAGGCGATGCGCCTCCTCCCCGACAATGCCGTCGGCGGCACTGGTCAGGGTCTCGGCCAAAGCACTCATCAATTCCGGGTCGCCCTGCGACAGGCCCAAGGCGCGGCGATAGGCCATGGCGGCATCATCGATCCGGCCCATGGCGGCATAGGTCTGGCCCAGCAGGGTCCAGCCGGCCTGATCATTGGGATTTTCCTGCAGGGATTTTTCCAGGCTGGCCACGGCTTCCAGCACCTTTTCCGGCACCGCCCGCCCCTTGGGCCGTTCGGCGAAAATCTGGGCCGGCATGTTGGGATGGCCGGTGGGCAGATAGATGCCCAGCGCCACCACGGGCATGGCCAGGGTCAGGGCCAGCGCCAGCTTGCGGCTGGGCTTGGTGGCCTGGGTAGCAACAGCTTCCAGCTTATCCGCCTCCGCCGCCGCGGACAGCAGGCGGCGGCCGATCTCCGCGCGGGCCAACTTGGCCTGATCGGGCGTCAACACGCCGCGCGCCAGATCGCGCTCCACCTCTGCCACCTGCTGGGCATAGACGCCGCGGGCGAAGCTGGCTGCCTCCCCCACATCGCCGCTGGGGCGCAGCAGGGCGCGCACAAGCGGCAACAGCGCCAGCGCCGTCAGCGCCGCCGCGACAATCCAGAAACCAATCATGCCCCAGGCCCCCGCTTTTCCGCTGTCCCATCCAGCAGGGCCTGCAGCCGTGCCTCTTCCTCATCACTCAACACGGTACCGGCGGATGCCTCCACCTCCTGCCGGCGCCGGCGGAGATAGATGGCGGTGCCCAGCCCCGCAATCAGCAGCACGGCAAACGGCCCCGCCCACAAAACCAGCGTGTAGCTTTTCAGCGGCGGGCGCAGCAGCACGAAATCCCCGTACCGGTCAGTGACATAGGCCAGCACCTGATCATTGCTGTCGCCCGCCACCAGCCGTTCACGCACCAGCACCCGCAGGTCGCGCGCCAGATCGGCATTGCTGTCATCAATGGACTGATTCTGGCAGACCAGACAGCGCAGTTCCTTGGAAATCTCCCGCGCGCGAGCCTCCATCGCCGGATCGGCCAGCTTTTCATCCGGCATCACCGCAAAGGCGGGAGCGGAGAGCAGGGAGGCCAGGGCAAGCGCGGTCAAGCCCATCGCGGAACGGCGCTTGAGGGAAGAGAAAAAGCCGAGCAACGCGAGGCAGGCCGCCGACCGGCGGCCCGCGCCCCATGGCGCGTAAGCCAAGGGCGCGGATGCGCCCGCCCGGCGCTTGAGGGAAAACGATAAGCCGAGCAACGCGAGGCAGGCCGCCGACCGGCGGCCCGCGCCCCATGGCGCGTAAGCCAAGGGCGCGGATGCGCCCGCCCGGCGCTTGAGGGAACAGAAAAACTTCTTCATTTCGCCAGCTCCCGCAGCATCGGCAGGATCACGTTTTCCATATCCTGGGGCATCAGCGGGCCGACATGGCGGTAGCGGATGCGTCCGGCCTTGTCGATCACATAGGTTTCCGGCACGCCATAGACGCCGAAATTGATGCCGACCCGGCCATCCTTGTCGGCGCCAACGCTGGTATAGGGGTTGCCCAGCATAGTGAGGAAGGCTTGCGCCGCCTCGGGCTTGTCCTTGTAGTTCAGGCCACGGATGACAATCCCTTCTTCCCGCGCCAGCCGCACCAGCAGCGGATGTTCCACCCGGCAAGGCGCGCACCAGCTGGCAAAGACATTGACCAGTTGCACCTTGCCCGTCAGGTCGGTGCTGGCCAGCCCCGGCCCGCCATCGATGCCAGCCAGATCGAACACCGGCACCGGCTTGTCGATCATGGTGGAAGGCAGCTTGGACGGATCATGCGTCAGGCCGATGGCGAAATAGGCCAGCAGCACCAGGAAGATGGTGAAGGGCAGCAGCAGCAGCAGACGATGCTTGGTAACAGGCGACATGGTGCGGCCAGGCCCTTATTCGGCGGGTTGCATGGTGGGGGAAACCGGGTTGGCGCGGCGCTGCGGCACGCCGACGCGCAAGCGCCGGTCGGACAAAGACAGCAACCCGCCCAGCACCATCACCACCGACCCCAGCCAGATCCAAGGCACCAGCGGATGGTGATAGAGGCGCACCACCCAGCCCTTGCCATCCGGGCTGGGTTCGCCCAGCACGGCATAGAGATCAGACACCAAGGTGGTGTGGATGGCGGCTTCCGTTGTCTGCATCCGCGCCACCGGGTACCAGCGGCGCTCCGGCGTCAGGGTGGCGATCACGCGGCCATCCACCCGCACGGTGAAGAAACCCATTTCGGTGGTGTAGTTCGGGCCCTTGGCCGGTGCCACCTTATCCAGCGTCAGTTCGTACCCGGCAACCGTGGCCTTATCGCCCAGCGCCATCACCCGCACATCCTCCGTCAGCCAGAAAGAGGTGCCGACCATGCCGGCAATGGCAATGCCCATCCCGGCATGGGCCACGGCCGTGCCCCAGGCCCCGCGCGGCAGGCCGCCGGCGCGCGACAGGCTGTCGGAAAGCGGGATGCGGAACAGCTTCACCCGGTCGGCAATCTCCCACAGCGCCCCGGCAAAGGCCCAGGCGGCCAACCCGATGCCCACCAGGGCCATGACCGGTTTCACCCCATGCGCCCACAGGGCCAGCATCACCGCCGCCACGGTGACAATCCCCGCCACCCAGAGCCGGCCCATGATGCCGGCCAGATCGGCCCGCTTCCAGGGCAGGAACGGCCCCACCGCCATGGCCAGCACCAGCGGCACGGCCAGGAAGGGGATAATGGCGTTGAAATAGGGGGCGCCGACGGAAATCTTATGCCCGAACACATCCAGCACCAGCGGCATCAGCGTGCCGATCAACACCACGGCGGTGGAAACCGACAGCAGCAGATTGTTCAGCACCAAGGCCCCTTCCCGGCTGATCGGGGCGAACAGGCCGCCCACCTTCAGCGCGTGCGCCCGCAGGGCAAACAGCAGCAAGCCGCCGCCGGTGGCCAGCCCCAGCAGGGCCAGGATGGCGACACCGCGACGCGGATCGACCGCGAAAGCATGAACGGAGGTCAGCACGCCCGAGCGCACCAGGAACGTGCCCATCAGGGAGAGCGAGAAGGTGAGCACTGCCAGCAGGATGGTCCAGGTTTTCAGCGAGTCGCGCTTTTCCACCACGATGGCGGAATGCAGCAGCGCCGTACCGGCCAGCCACGGCATCAGGGAGGCATTTTCCACCGGGTCCCAGAACCACCAGCCGCCCCAGCCCAGCTCGTAATAGGCCCACCAGGAGCCCATGGCGATGCCCAGCGTCAGCGACGACCAGGCCACCAGCGTCCAGGGCCGCACCCAGCGCCCCCAGGCGGGATCAACCCGGCCTTCGATCAAGGCCCCCACCGCAAAGCTGAAGGCCACGGAGAAGCCGACATAACCCAGATAGAGGAAGGGCGGATGGAAGGCCAGACCCGGATCCTGCAGCAGCGGGTTCAGATCATTGCCATCGGGCGGAGCCGGCAGGATGCGGATGAACGGGTTGCTGGTGGCCAGGATGAACAGCAGGAACCCCACGCCGATCAGCCCCTGCACGCCCAGCACCCTGGCCTTCAAGGTCGGCGGGATATTGCGCCCGAAGGCCGCCACCGCGGCACCGAACAGCGACAGCATGAAGATCCACAGCAGCATGGAGCCTTCATGATTGCCCCAGACGCCGGCCACCTTATAGAGCATCGGTTTCTGGCTGTGGCTGTTCTCCACCACATTCAGCACCGAGAAATCGGAGACGACATAGGCCCACATCAAGGCCAGGAAGGCGAGCGTGATCAGGCCCAACTGGCCATAGGCGGCCATGCGCCCCGCCTCCATCCAGGCGGCATTGCGCCGGGCCGCCCCCGCAAAGGGCAGCGTCCCCTGAATGATGGCCAGCAGCAGCGCCAGCACCAGCGCATAATGACCGATCTCGGGGATCATGGGACGCTTCTCTCTTCTGGAAAGGGCTTTGACCGGGGCCGGCCCATTGATGAAAAATCAGGATAAGTCGATGTGAAGACGGAAGATGGATCAGCAGTCAGCCGCATCCCATTCCCGCTCCAGCGCCTGCATGATTTCGGCAAGCTGGGCTGTTGGTACCGGGCCGGTCAGGTCACCTTCATCCCCCGCCGCATCTATCGACGCCGCCAGGGCATCGGCAGCATCGCGGTCATGCGGGGAACGAAGCCGGTAGCGATGGTCCATCTTCATCGTCGCTGCCTCCCCTGCCTCACACGCCACCATTGCCGGCGGCAGGCTTGCTGCCCGGTGCCTCCGGCCGGAACTGGCCGGATTTCTTCAAGGCGTCAGCCACTTCCTTGGGCATGTAATTTTCATCATGCTTGGCCAGGATTTCGCGGGCCTGGAACACGCCATCGGGACGCATCCGCCCTTCGGCCAGCACGCCCTGGCCTTCGCGGAACAGGTCCGGCAGGGCCCCGCTGAAGGTGACGCGCACGGTGGCGGCATGGTCGGCAATGACGAAATCCGTGGTGATGCCATCGCCTTGCTTGGAAACGGAACCCGCCTCCACCAGCCCGCCAACGCGGATCAGCCGGTCGCCCGGCGGCTTGGCCTGCAGGTCCGACGGCGAGAAGAAATAGGCCACATTCTCCTCAAACGCCGAAAGGGTCAGCGCGGTGGCGGTGCCCAGGCCCAGCATGGCGATGCCCAGCAGGTAAAGCCGGCGTTTCTTGCGCGTCATCATCATTCGCCTCCACCAGCATCCGCATCGGTAGCATCATTCTGGCCGCCTTTGCTGCGGCCACCGGTCATGGGCAGCATGGCAGCCCCTTCCCCACCCTCACCACCCGCCGCCGCATCCGCCTTGCGGCGGCGACGGCGCGGGTTCGCCGCCTCCAGTGCGGCCAGGGTGCGTTCGCGCGACCGCAGGCCGGCCAAACTGGCCACCAGCAGCGTCAGCAACAGCACCAGGGCCAGCCCATAGCTGCCCCAGACATAGGGAGCATAGCCCCCCATCGCCAGAAACTCTTTCATCGTCTCAGACATGGTCCGCCGTCACTCACCCCTGGGCCGATGCGCGGGCCATGCGCAACGTCTGTATCTTGGCATCGGCCAGTTCCGCCCGCATCCGCAGGATGACCACAGCCACGAAATAGGTCTGGAAGGCCAGCGCCATCAGCAGCAGCGGCCACAGCATATCCGGGTGGATGGTGGGGCCGCCCATGCGGAACACGCTGGCCGGCTGGTGCAAGGTATTCCACCAATCCACGGAAAATTTGATGATCGGCACATTCACCGCCCCGACCAGCAGCAGAATGCTGCCGGCCCGGTTGGCGCGCACGGGATCATCAAAGGCATTCACCAGGGCCATGAAGCCCAGATAAAGGAAGAACAGGATCAGCACGCTGGTCAGTCGCGCATCCCACACCCACCAGGTGCCCCACATCGGCTCCCCCCACAGGCTGCCCGTCACCAGACAGAGCAGGGTGAAGCCGGCCCCGATGGGCGCGGCGGCGCGGGCATAGACCTCCGCCAGCGGGTGGCGCCAGACCAGGGCACAGGCCGCCGCCACGGCCATGCTGGAATAGGTGAACATGCTCATCCAGGCGGCGGGCACATGCACATACATGATGCGCACCGTGTCCCCCTGCTGATAATCGCCGGGGCTGTTGAACAAGGCCAGCCAGAGGCCGGCAATGAACAGCCCCACGGACAGCAGGGCCGCCCAGGGCAGAATGATGGTGGCCAGACGCAGGAAGCGGGCAGGATTGGCGAAGCGATGCATGATGGCCCTATGTAGCATGGGCGATGGTGTTTTCACACTGGCCCACAAATGCCCTGCGTTGATTTGATCCAGGACAATTTGGGCAGCACATCACGTGTCTTCAATGGGGTCCAGCCGCACAGGTTTCGGCACCCGCGCCAGGGTCAGCACATCCACACCCACAGCCCCCGCCCGGCGCAGCACGCGGGCACATTCCCCCACCGTGGCCCCGGTGGTCAGCACATCATCCACCAGCAGCACCCGGGCACCACTGATCCGGTCACGGTGGCGCGGGTGGGCGGCGAAGGCCCCTGCGACATTGCGCGCCCGGCCCTTGGCCGTCAGCCCGCCCTGGCTGGGCGTGGCGCGGCGACGGATCAGCAGATCGGGCACCACCGGCTTGCCCGACACCCTGCCCAGATGCAGCGCCAGCAGGGCCGACTGGTTATAGCGCCGGCGCAGCAGCCGCCAGCGATGCAGCGGCACGGCGGCAATCACATCACATTCCGCCAGCAAGGTGGCACCCGATCGCGCCATCCAGCGGGCAAAGCCGGGGGCGGCATCAGTACGGTCGCCATGCTTGAAGCCCAGAATCAGCGGCCGGCTGGCATCATCATAGGAGAGCACGGCACGGGCCCGGCCGAATTGCGGCGGTGCGGCGATGCAGGCCCCGCACAGCGCCCCCGCCCCGGCATCATAATCAAATGGCAGACCGCAGCAGGCGCAAAAAGGCGCATCGATGAAATGCATCGCGGTCCAGCAGGTGGGGCACAAGGTGCCGGGCGTGCCCACCCTGTCCCCACAGCCCAGACAGCGCGGCGGCAGCAGCAAATCCAGGGCCGACCGCAGAAAAGCCTGCAGCGGCCCCCGCCAACCCTGAAGCGTTTCGACAATCTGGTTCATCCCGTCATGGTAGCATCGGGTGCGATACATCGCCAGACGCCCATTCGCCCGGTTGCCAAGGACGCCGCATCGGGATATGGCAAGGGGCATGAGCGACGCCGACACAATGCAGGTCTTCGACCGCCAGCTGGTCCGCCGTCACCGCGACCGCGCGGCGGCGACCATCGCCGACCATGATTTCCTGTTGCGGGAGGTGGGCAGCCGCCTGGCCGAACGGTTGGAACTGATCCGCCGCAGCTTCCCGCGCGTGCTGGATCTGGGGTGCCATGGCGGGGAAATGGCGGGGCTGCTGCAGGGGCTGTCCGGCATCCAGCAGATCATCCAGGCTGACATCTCCCCCCGCATGGCCGGCGTGGCCGGTGCCGCCAATGGCACGGCTGTACTGGCGGCGGATGAGGAACTGTTGCCCTTCGCCCCTGGCAGCTTTGACATGGTGGTGTCCAACCTGTCGCTGCATTGGGTGAATGACCTGCCGGGAACCTTGATCCAGGTGCGGCAAGCGCTGCGCCCCGATGGGCTGTTCCTGGCCGCCATGTTCGGCGGCGACACGCTGTTTGAACTGCGCCGCGCCTTGATGGAGGCCGAAAGCGAGATTCTGGGCGGGGTCAGCCCGCGCATCAGCCCGATGGCGGGCTTGCGCGATGCCGCCGGCCTGTTGCAGCGGGCCGGCTTTGCCCTGCCGGTGGCGGATATGGATACGCTGACCGTCTCCTATGCCAACCCGTTCCGCCTGCTGTCGGACCTGCGCGGCATGGGGGAAACCAATGCCGGCCTGTCCCGCCTGCGCCGCCCCATGCCCAGCGCCCTGCTGGCCCGTACCATGGAACGCTATGTGGAGCTGTTCGCCGAAGAGGATGGCAGCGTACCCGCCACCTTCCAGGTGATCTTCCTGGCCGGCTGGTCACCCGATGCCAGCGTGCAGCAGCAGCCGGCCAAGCGTGGCAGCGCCAGCCACCGGCTGGCCGAGGTGTTGAGCGAGATCGGTCAGGGTCAGCCACCCGCCAAGCCGCATTGACGCTATTCGCCTTTGTTTAGGGTGGATCGCGGAAATGCGGAATCGCTTTGGAGCGTGAATCCACCCGCTGAAGAAGGACTTAGCGCCAAGTGCGTTTCCGGTTAAACTCACCCGGCTCTAATCATACCACTGGCACGAAATCATGACCGAAGGTCACGCTTTCGTGCCCCTCAATTGCTGGCGCCAGCATCCGCTGGCTTGGCTACGCCGCACGAACGGCGCAGCGGCAGTCGCAGCATTACCAATGGTCATGAATTAAGACCGTTGGTATCAGCCCGTGGCCACGGGCTGCCCTTTGTCATTGACATTTCTCTGCTGTGAAGCGCCAAACCCCTTTTCAGGAAAAACCATTAGTCCGTATTAAAATACCGTCATCTATATTAAAAAATGTGATTTTTCTTGATTAATTATGTTATCGCGAATTTCAACTAAGTTATATATTGTTTTTTTTAATCACAGGTCAGAAAATAAGGTCCTCATAATTGGAGGACTTATCATGAGCGGACCGATTATCAATAGTTTCAAGTTTAATGGGATGCTTACCTTTGCCGACATTGGTGAGAATCCCGTCGTCATGACGATGCAGCTTGTCCTGGATGTCGATCTATCTTCAGAATCAGGCGTGACTTATCCAGCAAAAGGGTTACTGATCGATTCCAATTTTGGTGCCCCTCTCCAAGTTGCCGTGAACGGTACTTACTTCCAGCTCCCCGCTATTGGTGGATCATTATCCGGCGTTCGGGTCGAAGCGGGATTGGATTCAGGGGCAGATGATCGTGAAGGAACCCAGATCTACCTTGCCCTTTCGGATGATCTTTCCATCGCTGGCGGCTATGCAGAGATCGGCAATGATCTTCCAGCCCCGTTAAAGGGCAGAAAAGGAAGCATCTATGGTAGCTGCACCATCATCCGCTGATCCGCGATGATCCTGGTAACTCAAGATCATTAATACCAGCGGCATGAGCCGCGCGGCGACCACCGCCCTACCAACGGTCAAGAATTTTGACCGTTGGTATTTTGCCTTATTCGATATTTCGGCATTACGGACGGGTTGTCAGGGGATCAGCACCACCTCGCCCTTTGGCGGTTCCGCCGGACTGATGCTGACGGTCGGCGAACTGCTCGCCGCAATCCGATAGCCGGCGCCGTTATTGAAATAGGCATAGCAGATGGCCTGGAAGCCTGGGCCGGCTGCGGCCGGTTGCGTCTTCCCGCCGCAGGGCTGGCCCGCAATCGTCACCGTGCCCGGTGCGGCCAGGGTGACGCGGATCTGATGCACGCCCTCTCGTTCGGCGGTATAGCTGCAGCTCTTGCCCTGCGGCGCGTCGAAGATACAGCCAGCGGGTTCCGTCGCGGCTGCCGCCACCGCAGAGGGCAGGCCGAAGCAGAGGCCAAGGCCGAGCAGCTTCCATCCATGGATCAGTTTCACGCTTTTCACTCCCTGCGCATTTGATTCCCGGCAATCCCGAACCGGCCATGCCCCCGTATGAACAGTCAGATGGCCGGCCTTGATCCCCTGGAAATCGCTTTGTTGTTGTTCGCCCCCATGCTTAAAGACATGACAGAATGACGTTTAACGGGGTTTACAGTCTAATGGACAGCGCGGATGAGGATATTGTGGATCGTTTGCGGCGCCGCGCCACCCGGGCACGCGACCGCTATCCGGATGATGCCGATGATCCGACAACCCTGGTGGGCGGCCTGATCGCGGATTATGAAGCCGCCGCCAACGAAATTCAGCGGATGCGCGATGCCCTGAAGGATCTGTCACGCCAGGCCCTGCGGGTGATGCTGGGCTGAAAAAGAGGGGGGAAAGGCCGGTCATCGCACTTTCCCCCCAAATGCGTGAGAAAAATATTTGCAAGCCGGTTTCAATGCGCTATGGTCCGCGCCGCCCGCCCAGGAAGCCTGGGACGATGGCCGGCATGGACCCGTAGCTCAGCTGGATAGAGCGCTGCCCTCCGAAGGCAGAGGCCGATGGTTCGAATCCATTCGGGTCCGCCACCTTCCCTTCAAATGAAACTGGGCAGGCTGAAATAGATCAGTCTGATAATGCGCCATGTGTTGGCGCATGACGCTTCTGTTCATTGCCGTGCCAAAGGGCCGATGCGGGGAAACGGAACAAAAATCATCTACATTCGATCAAAAATAGCTATGATATGCTCGTTATAATAGCAACGAGGGTAGAATGATCGATGCTTTGGATGATACGTCCTCTACCCAAACCAAAACCAGCCTGCTGTTCCCCTCCCAGCTTACGCCCTGGCGTTTGGTGGCGCCGGTTTTGAAGGGCATCGAAACAGCCAATGAAGCTTATAAACGGTGGTCGAGCGAATATTGGCTATCGGATGCCGGAATAGAGAATGTGATGCAAACACATGTCGCCGAAGCCTGTCATCAGGCATTGGTGGGCTCGACGATGCGCGTCCATCTCGAAGCACCCTATAATTATTTTTATGGCATAAAAGGGGATCATCGCCGTGCTGATATCATCAGCTTCGGTCACCCGTGCGACAGTTGATTAGGTGTTGAAACCACTGCCCCTATGCATAAACGGCCATATGCATGATGCATATGGCCGCTAAACGCGATCACGGAGCAAAAATACCCACGCGGATCAAATTACCAACCCGGGATCACTCATCCTCACCAGGACGGCGGGCGCGGGTGCCCAGACCGATCTGCTTGGCCAGACGGGAGCGCTGCTTGGCATAATTGGGTGCAACCATCGGATAATCCGAGGGCAGACCCCAGCGGTCGCGATATTCTTCCGGGCTCATATTATAGGCGGTCTTCAGATGCCGCTTCAGCATCTTCAACTTTTTGCCATCTTCCAGGCAGACGATATATTCCGGCGTCACCGACTTCTTGATCGGTACGGCCGGCTGCGGCTTCTCGCTCACCACCACCGGCTCGGTGCCGACGTTGGACAAGGTACGATAAACCTGCTCGATCAGGGCAGGAAGATCATGGATCGCCACTGTATTATTGGAGACGTGTGCCGCGACAATCTCTGTGGTGAGAGACAAAAGCTCGGGCTGGGAGGAAACGCTGTTCATCTATCTTTGCTCCGGACAAGGAACTCACACGTGATATAAGTCTTATTCTGGTGATGTGCAATAACGTTTTAAAGCGTGCCAAAAGGATGGCCTTTGATGAAAAACACTGTGAATCATTTTCTCGACATCACCAGCCTTGTCTGCCCAATGACATTCGTGCGGACAAAACTTGCCGTCGAAAAGTTACCAAAAGGTCAAGTCCTTGAAGTGAGGTTGAATTTCGGCGAACCGCTGCAAAATGTTCCCGCCAGTCTGCGTGAGCATGGATATGAGGTGGATGAAGTTCAACCGGAAAATCCGGGCGAACTTACTGGCCCATACCGGATTTTTATCCGGAAAAACTAGCGGTTCTGCTCGGCAGGTGATTGTTTCCGCTCGGAAATACGCAAAGACATGACATGGGCATCAACAGTTGCGGCCCCTGCCCCATAATAATTACGGCGCCGCCCCACCGTGGTGAAACCCTGCTTTTCATAGAGTTGGATGGCCGTGCGGTTGTTGACCGCCACCTCCAGGAAAACTGTTTCCACAGCACAGCCGGCCAGTATTTCCAGCCCATCCAGCAACAGTGTCCGGCCCATTCCCTGGCCGCGCCCATTGGGCAATACCCCAATGGTCAGCAATTCCGCCTCATCCGCCACGGCACGCCACATGGCC
The DNA here is from genome assembly GCF_027568365.1 of Niveispirillum sp. BGYR6. Classification (NCBI taxonomy): domain Bacteria; kingdom Pseudomonadati; phylum Pseudomonadota; class Alphaproteobacteria; order Rhodospirillales; family Azospirillaceae; genus Niveispirillum; species Niveispirillum sp. BGYR6. Next base: position 114,662 of record NZ_JANLNL010000005.1, read on the forward strand.
ATTCCGCAGGCCTGTCCATCCCGGTGCAGCAGGCGGGTCAGAACACCGGGCATACCCAACATGCCGGCGATCGCGGCTTCCGTCCAAGGCGGGCCGCTGGTCTGCTGGTCAGCAAAAGCCTGCTGCTGAAGCACATCCAGCACCGGCAGATGCGCCATGGTGGCTTCAATGATCTGCAAACCCATCGCCATGTCAGCGACCCGGCAGGGTGACATCGGGGGGACGGATGTACAACGGATCGGCCGGCCGGCCGGCAATGGCCGCCGCATCCAGGCGGGCGGCGATGCGGGCACCGGCCAGCGCCTCCGCCCCACCATGGGTGGTGACCACCTGCAGACCCGCCGGCCATGGCCCCAATGCCTCGGCTGCCCGTTGTGCGGCGTCGCCGACAATAACCATTGGTTGTGGCTGGAACAGCCGGGCGGCGAAATCGGCCAGCAAGGCCGGTGCCATATCGACCGGCTCAGCCAGCGGGGTTCCATCAGCGGCAAAGGGCTGCAGAAACAGCTCCTCCCGGCGGCTTTCAATGGCAGCCAGGGCCTGCAGGCCTGCAGCGGCCGGGGGCAGACCGGCCACCGCCACTTCCAGGCTGGTGACACCGATCAGAGGACAATTGGCGGCCAGCGCGAAGCCGCGCGCGGCCGCCAGACCGATCCGCAGACCGGTAAAGGTGCCGGGGCCGACGGTGACAGCGATGCGGGCTATATCACCAAAGCCCAGCCCGGCCTGCTGCAGGGTCTCCTGCACCAGCGGGACCAGACGTTCGGCCTGCCCGCGCTGCATCTCCTCTGCCCGCACGGCCAGGGCCCGACCTTCGCTTTGTGACCAGAGCGCACAGGCGCAGGCGCTGGTCGCCGTATCCAGCCCCAGGGTGATCATGCCCAATCCATTCCCCTCACCGGCCCCATCGGGCCACCCTTTCCCATGATATGGACGGCACAGCACTCTGGCGAAAATCCGCCTTTTGCCGCAAAAGGGGGCCAGACCAGCCCGGAGCCTGCAGCCCCATGCCCTTCGTGACCATTGCCCCGCCGACCTTCGATGTCGATCTCGATCTTCGCTATGCCACGGCGGATAATCTGACGGGAAGGCCCATCTTCGCGCGGCCGCTCTGCCTGCTGCATCCGCAGGCGGCCGAACGGCTGCAGGTCGCGGTTCGGCTGGCTGCAGCGCAGGGACTGCGGCTGCATATTTTTGATGCCTATCGCCCACCGGCGGCGCAATGGGCTTTGTGGAACGCGCTGCCTGATCCCACCTTCATCGCCGACCCGCGCATCGGGTCCAGCCATGGGCGCGGGGTGGCCATTGATCTGACCCTGGCAACACCTGACGGTGACCTGCTGGAGATGGGAACCGATTTCGATGATATGCGGCCCATCGCCTATCATGGCGATACCAGCATCAGTGTCACGGCACAGCGTAACCGCGCCTTGCTGCTGGGCATCATGGCGGCAGCCGGCTGGCAGCATTATGCCTTTGAATGGTGGCATTACCAATTGCCCGACGCCGCCTCCTATCCGCTGGTGGAGGATGCGGCGATGGGGCCGGCCCTGATGTGATCACACCGGGGCCGACCCCTGCTCATCCCTTACAGAATCTGGCAGACATCCGCGAAATCAAAGCGTGGGCTGCGCGGATGCAGCCCAGCCGGATCGCCATAGCCCAGATTACACAGGAAATTCACCTGATAACGGCCATCGGGGAAGAAGCTGGCATTGACCTGACCGGCATCGAAACCCGACATCGGCCCGCAATCCAGCCCCACCGCCCGGGCGGCCAGAATGAAATAGCCGGCCTGCAGGGTGCCATTGCGGAAAGCCGTGGCCGCCGCAACCGCCGGATCGCCGGTGAACCAGGATCGCGCATCGGTATGCGGGAACAGGTGGGGCAAATGGTCATAGAACTGGTTGTCATAAGCCAGCACGGCGACCACGGGTGCCGTCATGGTCTTGGCCAGATTGCCCTGCGACAAAGCCGGGCGCAGCTTTTCCTTAGCTTCCGCACTGGTCAGAAACAGCACGCGCAAGGGGCTGCAATTGGCGCTGGTCGGCCCCCATTTCAGCAGATCATGGATACGGTGCAGCAGTGTCGGATCCACCGGCTTATCCAGCCAGGCATTATGGGTGCGGGCCTGGGTGAACAGCAGCTCAGCGCCGGCCTGATCAAGGGTATGGCTCATCTTGCATCCAGTCTGTTGGGTGCCACCGGGTTGCGGCGGGCAAGCGGTTTATCAACGAAACCAGTCTTCCCCTTATGACGCAACCTGCAGACGGGCGGCAAGCCTTCAACGCCGTAACGACGCTTCCACAATGCCGCTGCTTTTGCCCGGATTGACCACCAGTTCCATGCCGTCATTCCGCAGCACGGCATTATCGAAATCCCGCAGCTCATTGGCGCGGATCAGCGATCGGATGGTACGGACATAATCATTGCCCCGTTCCGAATAGCTTACCAGCGAATTGGCAAGCTGCAGGCTGTCCAGCGATTTCCCCTGGGCGCGCAAGCTGGCCCGCACCTGGCGGAACTGCGCATAGGCGCGGTGGGTGTTCAGGTTCTGGACATAGCTTTCGATGCTGGCCTTGGGCGCATCAAAGGAACGGTAACGATGGGTCTCCCCCTGCCGGCGATTGCGCGGCACGATGCCTTCATGTTCGGTATTCCAGGTCAATTCACCGAACAGCGCATTGCCCTTCTGGGCGAAACGGGAGGTACCCCAGCCGCTTTCTTCCGCTGCCTGGGCCAGGGCCAGGGAAACCGGCACCACATCGACCCGCTGCAGCAGGGCCTTCATATTGACCTCGCCCTCAGCCTTCAGGCCATAGCGCCCCGCCAACTCGGCCAGCCAGATGCGGTCAGCCTGGGACGGCGCATAGCCTGCAGCCTTCTGGGCCGCCAGTTTCTGCAGACGGTCCCGCTCCCGCTGGACCTGTTCATTGGTCAGCAGGATCAACGGCAGCAACGTCTTGACAAAGACGGCCTTGCGTTCATCCGTGCTGTCCAGCTTCTTTATGCCGAGGGGCAGATCGCTAAGCACCAGACGCGGCACCTGCAGCTCACCGCTGCGAACGCCGTCAATATGGTAATCGCGCTGCTGGAACAGATCCAACGCGCCCCGCGCATCCAGCGCAAAGGCCTGTTGAACGATCCTGGCCTCATCCCCCCCGGCCGGCTTTTCAGCCGGTACTGACACCGGAACAGCGGCAAAAGCCGTGGCCGGGCGTAAAACCGGAAGGATGAATTCCCGCGCCGTCGCCTCCAGTGTCCGCCCGGATGCCCAGGTGAAAACAGTGGAAGGAATGATGACGGTAATCAACAGGAAGACGGCACAAACAGCCGTATAGCGGGGGCCGGTATGGCCCTCGTTCGCGTCTGTCTGCATTGAATTTAAACCCCTTACTGTCCAAGCCGAAGGGAACAGTCCGCCCGCCATATCGTTTGGATATGGGGTGTGGCGCCCAGTTCCCGGTGCCGGAGCAAACTCCGTATTGGCCGATCACGCCCGAAATAAGGGCCGGCCGAATGTAAATGCACGCGCCCTATCGGTGACGCCCTTCCTGGGCCTCAGCCACCGATCAAGAGGTGCCGGCGGGGCCTGAAGACCCCGGAAGGGCTTCGCCCACCGGCACTGCATTTACCTGCCAATTTAGTTCAAATTTTGGCAGTCGCGCAAACCTTATCTGATTTGCTGCACTTCGACAACCTCTGGGATGTAGTACCTCAACATATTTTCGATCCCAGACTTCAGGGTAGCGGTGCTGCTGGGGCAACCGGCACAGGCCCCCTTCATGGTCAGATAGACGATACCGCGTTCAAAACCATGGAACGTGATGTCCCCGCCATCCTGGGCAACGGCCGGACGCACCTTGGTATCCAGCAATTCCTTGATCTGGGCGACGATCTCGTCGTCATCCTCATTCACCTGATTATCGTCGGCCTGGGCCTGCAGCAGGACCGGCCGGCCGCTGGCAAAATGTTCCATGATGGCGCCCAGAATGCCGGGCTTCATCACGTACCAGTCGCGGCCATCGGATTTGGTGACGGTGATGAAATCACCCGCCAGGAAGACACGGGTCACCCCTTCCACCGCAAACAGCCGTTCGGCCAGGGGGGAACGGCTGGTGGCATCCTGGCTGTCCGTGAAATCAGCCGTGCCGCTGCCCAGCACATCCCGGCCCGGGATGAATTTCAGGGTGGCGGGGTTCGGGGTTTCTTCGGTCTGGATGAACATTGGCAATAATTCCCATGGCGTCCCCCGGCATGGCCGGGATGTGGACCTGCTTTGCTGCCGAAGGTGGGACCGTTTGCCGATTTAATCAAGCACGCTCGCGCATGGCTGCCAGTTGCAGCCCCGCTGCAGGCGGGGCAAAGACGGCCGGGCTGCGATAAGGGCACAGGCTGTGTTCTCCAGGACACTGGCGGGCCCCAAAGCCGGCGCAGATACCCTCATGCCCGGCGCGGGCTTGCCGGACCAGATGGGTCTGCCAGGCCATTTCCAGGGCCGGATCGCCCGGCCCCACCAGATGCAAGTGCCGAACGCCCGCCTTTTCCGCCCAGCCCTGCAGACCTGCAGGCAAGGGCGTAAAAGGCACCAGTACCACCGGCGCACCCAAGGTGCCCAGCCGCTCCAGCGCCGGCCGCAGCCCAGGCAGCGTGGGGGAGGACAAAGGCAGGCCGGGCAGCGCCAGTTGACACAATGTCACCAAGCCAGGCTGCAGCCCCAGTAACGGCCATAATTCGCGGGCCAGCCGGTCTGCCTGCCAGAGGGCGGGATCACCCTCCGCTGTTCCAAGGCCCCAGGGCAGCACCATCAGCACCTGCGCACGGCCCTGCAGGCTGGCCGTCTCCAGCACCGGGGCGATCCGCCGCACCAGGGCGCGCAGCATCAGTGGATCGGTCGGGTGACAGCAAAGACCCCGGTTGGCCTTGCGAAAACCTGCAGCGGCCGTCAATCGGCGCCAGGCATCCATGGCATGGCCATTGCGGGGCGGGGTGTAAAACGGATCCGCCGGCAACAGCAGGGTTTCATCAGCCTGCCATTCCGCCACCTCATCTACCACCCGGCCCATTGCGGCATCATCATGCAGGGGGGCCTGGAACAGCCGGATATCCCCCTGATCCCACAACTTTTCTTCCAGGGTTGTCAGCCAGGGGCCCAGGTCCGGCTCAGCCGGAAACAGGTCGCTGTCCGTCCAGCGCAGCGCCGCCAGCCGGGCCTTCAGCCGGCGGCGCCAGGGCGGCATTTCCGGCTGAAACGCCGTCAGCAGGCGCTGCAGGTAGGCGAACACATCCGCCCGCTGCGCGGGCATTGCGTGGCGCAGCAGCACCACGGCAATGCGCCATCGGGGGGACGGATAAAGCGACATGGGCGCAGCCGTTTCCGAAAAAGGATCAAGCCTTTGTCGCAGGTTGCCAATCGCGGATCAAGCCCGCCAGCCGGGTCACATGTTCCGGCGGCGTTTCCTTAATGATGCCATGGCCCAGATTGAAGATGAACGGCCCCTGCCCAAGCTGGTCCAGCAGCGACAAGGCCGCCTGTTCCAAAGCCTCCCCACCGGCCAGCAGCACCACCGGGTCCAGATTGCCCTGCACCGCCACCTTGCCCTGCAGGTGGGCCGCCGCCCATTCCGGCGGGACCGAGGGGTCAAGCGAGACGGCATCCACACCCGTCTGTTCGACATAGGAGACGAGGTTGAGCCCGGCCATGCGCGGAAAGCCGATGATCGGCACCGCCGGATGCAGAGCCTTCAGCGCGGCAACGATACGCCGGGTCGGTTCCACCGAATAGCGCTGGAAATCGGCAGCACTCAGCGCCCCGGCCCAACTGTCGAACAGCTGCAGCACTTCGGCCCCGGCCTTCACCTGGGCGGACAGATAATCAACGGTGGCCGTCACCAGAATGTCGATCAGCTGGTCAAACCCGGCCGGATCGGTATAGGCGAAGCGCTTGACCTTGGCATATTCCTTCGACCCGCCACCTTCCACCATGTAGCAAGCAACCGTCCAGGGCGAGCCGGCGAACCCAATCAGGGTGGTCCGGTCATCCAGGGCGGCCCGAATGCGTGACACGGTTTCATAGATGGGGGCCGCCCTGTCGTGCATTCCCTCCGGTTTAAGCCCCGCCAGACCGCTTGCGTCACGGATGGCGTCCAGCACCGGGCCTTCTCCTTCGGCGAAGCGTAGCCCCTGTCCCAGGGCCCAGGGGATGATCAGAATGTCGGAGAACAGGATCGCCGCATCCATGCCATACCGGCGCAACGGCTGCAGCGTCACCTCGCAGGCCAGTTCCGGGTTCAGGCACAGATCGAGAAATCCACCGGCCTGCGCCCGCACCTGGCGGTATTCCGGCAGATAGCGGCCGGCCTGACGCATCAACCAGAAAGGCGGCGGGGTCTGGGTCTGTCCGGCCAGGGCGGCCAGCATCGGCTTGAGCGTCATCTCGTCTTCTCGGCTGCACACGATTACGCCGGGCCTTGCCCGACATCCGGTTCCCGATCTCGGGGTCTCCACCCGACCTTATCCCATCCCTTCCCTATAACTCTTTATTTTTTTAGTTAGGATGGAGGTAAGAAGTAGGGCCTGTGGATAACGGTAATTCCCATTTGTCCGCATCTTTGTCCACAGGCTGGAAGGCCCATTTCATGTGTGGAAAAGTTCTGTGGAAAAGCGTGCGCACGATTGGTTCATTTTCCAGGGAAATCCTTGTTTCGCAGAGGCTGCGGATTCTGGGGATAAAAGTGCAGTCAGGCCCGATTCGTCCTTGATTCACCCATGGGTCTGCGAAACTCATCCCCCGTCCAGCAAGCGGACTCATGGAATCCGGGCTTACCTTGATTGAATCGAGGGCTTGGCGCATTTTGCCGACTTGTTCACAGATGCGCTCCCCTTTGTCCCCAGGATGGTCCCCTGCAGATGCCGACAACCCCGCCGCCCCCCATCCGCCCCCTGCCCGCCAGCCCGGCCAAACCGACGGGGGATGTGCGCAGCTTCCACCTGCATCTGGTTTCCGATGCGACGGGGGAAACGATCAACTCCGTTGCCCGCGCCTGCACCAGCCAGTTCGAACAGGCCGAACCGGTCGAACATTTCTGGAATCTGGTGCGGACCGAGCGGCAGTTGGACATGGTGGTCGATGGCATCCGGGAAAATCCCGGCATGGTCATGTTCACCCTGGTGAATGACAAGCTGCGCCGCCGCCTGCAGGAAACCTGCCGGGAGCTGGGTATTCCCTGCATCCCCGTGCTGGATCCGCTGATCAATGCGCTGGCGGCCTATCTAGGCCTGGAAAGCCAGAGCAAGCCCGGCCGCCAGCACGCGCTGACCGCGCAATATTTCGACCGTATCGATGCGATGGATTTCGCCCTTAACCATGATGACGGGCAAAGTGCCTGGGGTCTGCATGATGCTGACGTCATTCTGGTCGGGGTCAGCCGCACCTCCAAGACGCCCACCTGCGTCTATCTGGCCAATCGCGGCATCAAGGCGGCCAATATCCCCTATGTGCCCGGTTGTCCCCTGCCGCCGGAACTGGACCTGTTGAGCCGGCCGTTGATTGTCGGTCTGACCAAGGATGCCGAACGGCTGGTGGCCATCCGTCGCAACCGGCTGCGGCTGTTGAACCAGGGCGACGACACCTCTTATGTCGACCCGGAAAAGGTGCGGGAAGAATTGATGGAGGCGCGGCGGCTCTATACCCGCAAGGGCTGGCCGGTGATCGACGTCACCCGTCGCTCGATCGAGGAGACGGCGGCGGAGGTGATGATGATCCTGTCCCGCCGTCGTCCGCAATTGATGCCGCACGGGGTCGCCGTGGCGGCCGTCCCGTCAGCCCCGGCGGGCAAGTCCGAGGAGGAAGCCTGATGTCGGCCTTTCTGTCAGCCGAACCGGTGATCCTGGCATCCGCCAGCCCGTCCCGCCGCCGGATGCTGGAGGCGGCCGGGCTGGAGGTCCATGCCGAGGCCGCGCGGGTGGATGAGGAGGAGATGAAACATTCCGGCAAGGCCGCCGGGATGCGCCCGCCGGAGGTGGCCGAGGCGCTGGCCGACCTGAAGGCCGCCAAGCTGGCCCGCAAATATACCGGCCCCTATGTCATCGGGGCCGACCAGATGCTGGAATGTGATGGCGTCTGGTATGACAAGCCGATTGATCGGGCCGATGCATTCGCACATCTGCGCGCCCTGTCGGCCCGCACCCATCGGCTCTATTCCGCCGTCGTGGTGTTTCATAATGGTGCCCGTGTCTGGCACCATATTGATCAGGCAGAACTGACCATGCGGCCTTTATCGGATGGCTTCATTGAACGCTATCTGGATCTGGCGGGTGATGCCGTGCTGGGCTGTGCCGGTGCCTATATGCTGGAAGGGTTGGGCGCCCAATTGTTCAGCCGGGTAAAGGGTGATCATTTCACCATCCAGGGGCTGCCCTTGCTGCCCCTGCTGGATTTTCTGCGCGTGCGGCGTCTGCTGCCGGTTTAACAAAGGGACTTTGATGATGGTGACCGGCAAGGCTTTGCTGGCAGGTGTGATGGGCTGGCCGATTGGCCATTCCCGCAGCCCGTTGCTGCATGGATATTGGCTGAACCAGTATGGCATCGATGGTGCCTATGTGCCGTTGGCGGTGCCACCCGATCGGATTGAACAGGCCTTGCGTGCCCTGCCCGCCTTGGGTTTTCGCGGTTGCAATGTCACCGTCCCGCATAAGGAGGCGGCGTTCCGGCTGGTGGATCGGCTGGATGACAGCGCCCGCCGCATCGGGGCGGTGAACACGGTACTGGTGTTGCCCGATGGCTCACTGGAAGGCCGCAATACCGATGGGTATGGGTTCTGGCAGAACCTGCAGGCCGGCGCCTCTGCAGGTTGGGATGTCGGCAGCGGTGCGGCGGTGGTGCTGGGGGCCGGTGGTGCTGCCCGTGCCGTGGCCGTGGCGCTGCTGGATGCCGGTGCCCCTGGCATCCGCCTGTTGAACCGTACCCGCGCGCGGGCAGAAGAACTGACCAGCGATCTGGCCGATCCGCGTCTGCAGGTGCTGGATTGGGAAGACCGGGCCGAGGCCCTGCAGGGGGCGGCCCTGCTGGTCAATACCACCACCCAGGGGATGCAGGGTCAGCCGCCGCTGCAGATTGACCTGTCGTCCCTGCCCGGCACCGCCCTGGTGACGGATATCGTCTATACCCCGCTGATCACCCCCTTGCTGCAGGCGGCGACGGATCGCGGCAATGCCATTGTCGATGGTTTGGGCATGTTGCTGCATCAGGCCCGGCCCGGTTTCCATGCCTGGTTCGGCACGGATCCGCAGGTGACAGACGCCTTGCGCCGGCATGTATTGGGGCCGGTATGATTGTTCTGGGCCTGACCGGTTCCATCGGCATGGGCAAATCCACGGCGGCCACCATGCTGCGCCGCCTGGGCTGCCCGGTGCATGACGCCGATGCCACGGTGCATCGGCTCTATGCCCGTGGCGGTGCGGCGGTCGCTCCCATCCAGGCCCTGTTTCCGCAAGTAGTGCGGGATGGGGCGGTTGACCGGGTGGCCCTGTCCGCCGCCGTGCTGGGTAACCCGGCCGCCCTGCAGCGGCTGGAAGCATTGGTGCATCCGCTGGTGCAGAAGGCGTCGCGTGACTTCCTGCGTCTGCAGGCAAAACGCGGCATGAAGCTGGTGGCGATGGATATCCCGCTGCTATATGAGACGGGGGGCCGGGCGCGTGTGGATCAGGTGCTGGTCGTCTCCGCCCCCCGCTTCCTGCAGCGGTCGCGGGTGCTGGCCCGGCCGGGCATGGATGCGGTGAAGCTGGATCGCATTCTGGCCCGGCAGATGCCGGACGGGCTGAAACGCCGGCTGGCGGATTATACGGTGCCGACCGGCCTGGGCCGTGCCGTCACCTTCCGCCACTTGGCGCTTATCGTTAAGAGCTTGCCTCTGCAGGCGGCTGGCCGGGTCTGGCCGCCGCGCCGCCTGCCCCGTGATCAAATGTCCCCTTTCCTCAGCCGCTGGAAAAAGCCCCATGCGTGAGATCATTCTGGATACCGAAACCACCGGCCTTGATGCGCTGAATGGCGACCGGCTGGTGGAGCTGGGCTGTGTGGAGACGTTCAACCATATCGCCACCGGCAAGGTGCTGCACAAATATATCAACCCCGAACGCGACATGCCTGCAGAGGCGGAGGCGGTTCACGGCCTGTCTGCAGCCTTTCTTTCCGACAAGCCGGTCTTTGCCGAGGTGGTGGGCGAGTTTCTGGATTTCATCGGCGACAGTACGCTGGTGATCCACAATGCCAGCTTCGATATGGGTTTCCTGAATGCGGAGCTGGCGCGGCTGGGAATGCCCAAGCTGACCAACCCGGTAATCGATACGGTGAAGATTGCCCGTCGGCGCTTCCCCGGTGCCGCCGCCAGCCTGGATGCGCTGTGCCGCCGGTTTGAGATCGACAATTCCAACCGCACCCTGCACGGCGCCCTGCTGGATGCCCAGCTGCTGGCAGAGGTTTATCTTGAGCTGATGGGCGGTCGCCAGCCCGACCTTGTGCTGGCCGGTGGGCCGGCGTCGCAGGCGACGGATAGCGGCCCGGTGGTGATCAAGCGGGTGGCGCGTCCCCCCCGCCCGCACGCGCCAACCGCAGAAGAGCTGGCAGCGCATGAGGCTTTCATCAAGGGCTTCAAGTCACCGCTCTGGCTGTCGGAGTAAGGTGTTTCACGTGAAACACCTTACTGCCCCTGTTCATGGGTGATGGCGGTTGGTTAGACCACCATCACCGTTGCACCCGTCGTTGCCCGGCTTTCCAGTGCCCGATGCGCTTCGGCCGCATCCTGCAGGGCGAAGCGCTGATTGATGTTTACCTTCACCGTGCCGTCTTTCACCACGGTAAACAGGTCATCCGCCATGGCCAGCATCTCCGCCCGTGTCCCGGCATAATGGCCAAGTGCCGGGCGGGTCAGGAACAACCCGCCCTTTTTGTTCAGGATGCTGATATCCACCGGCGGCACTGCCCCGCTGGCATTGCCGAAGTTGACCATCAGGCCGCGCCGTTTCAGGCAATCCAGGCTGCGGTCAAACATATCCTTGCCGATGCTGTCATAAACAACATCGACACCCTTGCCGCCCGTCAGTTCCCGCACCCGTGCCACCACATCTTCCTGCCGATACAGGATGGTGTGGTCGCAGCCATGGGCCTGCGCCAGGGCCGCTTTCTCCGCACTGCCCACGGTGCCGATCACCGTGGCTCCCAAAGCCTTCGCCCATTGGCAAACCAGCAGCCCTACCCCGCCAGCGGCGGCATGGATCAGGATCGTATCGCCCGGCTTCACCATATAGGTTTGTCGTAGCAGATACTGCGCCGTCAGCCCCTGCAGCAGCATGGCGGCGGCCGTCTGGTCGTCCAGCCAGTCGGGCAGCTTGATCAACCGCTCCGCCGGGATCAGCCGTTGTTCGGCATAGGCGCCAAGGGGTGAATTGCCATAGCCAACCCGATCACCCGGCGCCAGATAATCCACCCCCGGTCCCACTGCCAGCACCCGGCCCGCCCCTTCCATGCCGGGCGTGAAGGGTAAGGGGGCGGCATAGAGCCCGGTGCGGAAATAGACATCGATGAAGTTCAACCCCACCGCCTTGTGCTCGATCAGCACTTCCCCCGCTGCAGGCTGGCCGACGGTCACGGGCTCCCAACGCAGCGTCTCGGGCCCGCCATGGCTGTGTACGCGGATGGCATGGGTCATCACTTCACTCCTGCGGAAAAGAAAAGGGCCGGCGCAATGGCCGGCCCTGATCATGCAAGCGGGAACACTCAGCCTCTGCGATGATCATCACAGGGCCTGTCCTTCATCATCACGCCAGGTTCTTGGCGAAGAATTCCGCCGTGCGGCCATGGGCGATGGTGGCGGCGCGCTCATCATAATGTTTGCCGCCGATGCGGGTGAAGGCATGGTCCTGGCCTTCATAGGTGTGGAGTTCCACCAGCGCGTTGCCGGCCAGCGTCTCACGGATTTTGGCCTGAGCCTCGGGCGGCACAAAGCCATCCTTCTCCGCAATATGCATCAGCAGCGGATGCACGATGGCGGACGCCTCACCCAGGCTGGCCTCAATGCCCACACCATAATAGCTGACATTGGCATCGGCGTCCGTGCGGGTGGCCATGAAATAGGCCAGCTTGCCCCCCAGGCAGAAACCGACAGACCCGACCTTGCCATTGACGCCGGGATAGGCGCGGATGAAATCCAGCGTGGCTTCCAGATCTTCCACGCCCTTTGTCTCGTTGAAACCCTGATAGAGTGAAAAGGCCTTTTTCCATTCCTCTTCCGTCTGGTCGGTGATGGAAACGCCGGGTTCCTGGCGCCAGAACAGATCGGGGGCGATGGCAAAATAACCCTGCGCCGCGTACTTGTCGCAAATGGCACGCAGGTTGGCATTCACGCCGAAAATTTCCTGAATAACGATAATCGCTGCGCCCTCGCCCCCTGCAGGGGCGGCGAGATAGGCATTGAAGCTGCCGCCATCATTGGCCTGGATCGTAACCTCGGTCATGGGAAAAATCCTTCACAAGGTGGTGGTGAAAAAGGGTCGGATGAAAGCACTGACATAAGGGCCCCGACTATTTACGCCCCAAGCAGGCGACGCAGTTCTTCGGGCCCTGTCACGGGTAACGAACAGCTTTGCTGACGACATACATAAGCCGTCGCCAGATTGTTAACCATAGCCTTTCCAGCCGCTGGATGTCCGGGGGGAATTTCATCGCAGGCTGAAAAATGCAGGCTGATCAGGTTGGGCAAGGACAGGCTGTTGGACGCCTGCTGCAGGGCCTGCAGCCCTTGTTCCCCCGGTTGCCCGATCAGCACCAGTTGGATGCCGTTATGGCGCAGGTCAATACCATTCAGATAGGTTGCCAGGGGGAAGAAGTTCCGCCCCACCTCCCCGGCGAAGGCGGTGATCAGGGCGTCGGCCTGCTGGCGATATTCATCCTTGCCGGTCAGATACCAGAGGCGGCTGAACAGGCCAACCAGGGTACCATTGCCCGCAGGCACGGCATTATCATGGGCATGACGGGGCCGCATGATCAGCCCTGCAGCATCGTCGGCGGTGACGAAATAGCCGCCATCGGCATCATCATGGAAATGCTTCTGGATCAGGCCAACCCAGCGTTCGGCCTGATCCAGGAAGCGGCGGTCCCCGGTTGCCTCATACAGCGCCGTGGCGGCACGGGCCATATTGGCATGGTCTTCCAGCGTGCCATCATGCCGGGCACGGCCGTCGCGCCAGCTATGGTACAGCCGTCCATCCGGCCGGGTCATCTGTTCGCTGACAAAGGCAAAGGCGGTGCGGGCGGCCCCCAGCCAATCGGCCCGGTCGAACAGAACCGCTGCCTTGGCCATGGCGGCGATCATCAACCCGTTCCAGTCGGCCAGCACCTTATTATCCCAACCGGGACGCACCCGGCCGGCGCGGGCCTGTAGCAGGCTGGCGCGGCAGCGGGCCAATCTTTCTTCCGTTGCCGGATCGCTCAGCCCCGCCTGCCCCATGCGGGTCAGGATATTGTGATCTTCCCAATTGCCCTCTGCCGTCACCCCATAGGTCTGGCAGAACAGGTCCAGATCATCGGCGGGCAGCAGGCGTTGGATTTCCGACAGGCTCCAGACATAGAAGCGGCCTTCCTCCCCCTCGCTATCGGCATCCAGGGTGGCGGCGAAACCGCCGCCTTCGGCCACCATCTCCGTCAGCACCCAGCCGATGGTCTCCTCAATCCGGGTCGCCAGCAGCGGGTCACGGGTCTCAGCCCAGACCAGGGCCATCAGCTCCACAAGCTGGGCATTGTCGTACAGCATCTTTTCGAAATGCGGCACCAGCCACATCTCATCCGTGGAATAACGGGCAAAGCCGCCGCCCAGATGATCATAGATGCCGCCCTGCGCCATACAGGACAAAGTATGGGTGACGGCGGCGCTGAATTCCGGCTTACCGCTCAGCCGATAGGCCCGCCATAGCAGTTCGAAGATGGAAGGCTGGGGGAATTTTGGTGCCTCCCCAATGCCACCCCAGCGCGGATCAATTTCGCGCACCAACTGACCCGCCACCTGCACCAGCGTATCAGGCCCGACATCGCTGCCTGGGCGCCCCTGGGCCAGCCGCAGCATGGCATCGCGCAATGCTGTGACATTGCGCTGAACCTTGTCCGGTTCGCGCAGATATGTCGCCGCCACCCCGCGCAGCACATCTGGGAAGCCAGCGCGGCCCCAGCGGGCCTCCGGCGGGAAATAGGTGCCACCCCAGAAAGGTTGCCCATCGGGCGTCAAGAACATGGTCAGCGGCCAGCCACCCTGCTGGCCCAGCAACGCCAAGGCCTGCTGATAGATCTGGTCAATGTCCGGCCTCTCCTCCCGATCCACCTTGATATTGATGAACAGCTGGTTCATCAGCTCGGCGATGGCCGGGTTCTCGAAACTCTCATGCGCCATCACATGGCACCAATGGCAGGCGGCATAGCCGACTGACAGCAGAATGGGCTTTCCCTCCGCCTTGGCCTTGGCCAGCGCTTCCGGCCCCCAGGCCAGCCAATGGACGGGGTTGTCCTTGTGCTGCAGAAGATAGGGGCTGGTCTCTTCTCCCAACCGGTTACCGCTGGTGCTGTTGGCGTTTGTGGACATTGATTCTCTCCTGCGGCGCTGCCACGCCGCTTCTCTTTTTCGTCATTCTGCCAGACAAACGCGTCAGGCCCATGACTCTCATTTAGTTTATCCTTGTGTTGAACCCAGGGTGCGGGAAAAATCCAGCCCGAACCGGAACATGGCTGGCGCACTCTGTCGCGCCAGCAACAGCGCGGAAGGTGCGGCATGAAGGTCACGATCGATATCGACTGTACGCCGGAGGAGGCGCGGACCTTCATGGGCTTGCCCGATGTGCAGCCCATGCAACAGGCGCTGATGCGGCAGATGCAGGATCAGCTTTCCGCCAACATCGCCGCCATGGACCCGGAAACCATGTTCAAGACCTGGCTGCCCATGGGGCTGCAGGGCTTTGAACAGTTCCAAAAATTAATGTGGTCGCAGATGTCCAACGCCATGGGCACCGGGCCGAAGGATGGCAAGAAGTGAGCGACGATCCCGCCCTGTATTTCCGCGCCCATGTGTTCTGTTGCACCAATGAGCGGGAGCCGGGCCACCCCCGTGGCTGCTGCCGCGAAAAGGGGGCGGATGAGCTGCGCGATTATATGAAGAAGAAGGCCACCGGCCTGGGTCTGGGCAAGCAGGTGCGTATCAATAATGCCGGCTGTCTGGACCGCTGCGAGCTTGGGCCGTGTCTGGTGATCTACCCGGAAGGGGTCTGGTACACGTTCCGTGACAAGGCGGATATTGATGAGATCCTGCAGACCCATCTGGTGGAAGGCGCGCGGGTGGAACGGCTGATGCTGCAGCCGCAGGACAAAAAGCCCGAAGATATTGCCGCCCGTCAGGGCTGAGCCTTCCCACCGATCCCTTCCATGTTCCACGTGAAACACCGCTGATGCAGGCCGATACGATTTTTGCCCTGGCCTCTGCCGCCGGCCGTGCCGGGGTGCAGGTGATCCGGATTTCCGGCCCCGCTGCAGGCCCCACCCTGCTGGCGCTGGCCGGCACCCTGCCCCGCCCGCGCATGGCCCGGCTGGCGGGCCTGACCGATCCGGCGACGGGGGAGCTGTTCGACAAGGCCCTGTTGCTCTGGTTCCCCGGCCCGGCCAGCTTTACCGGTGAGGATGTGGCGGAACTGCATCTGCATGGCGGGCGGGCGGTGCTAAACGCGGCCACCAGCGCCCTGACCCATCTGGGTCTGCGCGTGGCCGAACCGGGGGAGTTCAGCCGGCGGGCCTTTGAGAATGGCAAGCTGGATTTGACGGAAGCGGAGGCCATCGCCGATCTGGTGGATGCCGAAACCGCCGCGCAGCGCCGCCAGGCCCTGCGCCAGATGGAAGGCGCCTTGGGCCAGCTTTATGAGGGGTGGCGGCACCGGCTGACCCGCGCGCTGGCCCATCTGGAAGCCGATATCGACTTCCCCGAGGAGGATTTGCCGGGTGGCCTGTCCGACGCCGTGCGCCCGGTGGTGCTGACCCTGGTGGAGGAGCTGTCCGCCCATCTGGCCGATCAGGGCCGGGGGGAACGGCTGCGCGATGGCATTTCCATCGCCATCCTGGGGGCCCCCAATGCCGGCAAATCCAGCCTGATGAACGCGATTGCGCGGCGTGATGTGGCCATCGTCTCCAACCAGGCCGGCACGACGCGCGATGTGATTGAGGTGCAGTTGGATTTGGGCGGCTATCCGGTGCTGCTGGCCGACACGGCGGGCCTGCGCGATGCCGCCGATCAGGTGGAAAGCGAAGGCATCCGCCGGGCACTGGACCGGGCGGCCAAGGCGGACCTGAAACTGCTGGTCTTCGATGGCCTGTCCGATCCCGACCCGGCGACCCTAGCCCTAGCCGATGGCGATGCGCTGTTGGTGATGAACAAGGCGGACCAGCCGGGCGCCACCCCGCCGCTTTCCGCCCAGCCGGTGCTGCAGGTCTCCGCCCGCACCGGGGATGGGGTGCCGGCGCTGTTGCAGGCTTTGACCGATGAGGTTTCCCGCCGCTACGCCCCCTCCGGTGCGCCCGCCCTCACCCGTGCCCGCCACCGGGCGGCGCTGGAAGAATGCCGGGAGAACCTGCAGCGGGCGCTCTCCGCCCCCCTGCCCGAACTGGCCGCCGAAGATGTCCGCCTTGCCGCCCGTGCGCTGGGTCGCATCACCGGCCGGGTGGATGTGGAAGAACTGCTGGACGTGATCTTCCGGGATTTCTGTATTGGGAAATAGAAGTAGGCTCTAATCTCAATACTCATGTAATTGAGAAAATATTAATTCTCCGCAATAATAAAGGTGATGCATGGCCGCCTTAGGATTTATTATATTAAATTTTATGCTGGTTTTAACAGTTTATAATTTTATTACAAAGAAAGAAGACAGAAAATCAATAATAAACGGTTTCATAAATCAACCAATACAGGCAATTTTTATTATATTGTGGGGAATTTTCATTTTTATGTTTGGATGGGGTGTATTAAGTGGAGGATATTTTAGTCTATCTCTTAAAACTCCTTGGGGGAAATTTGATACATGGGCTATTGGGGGTATTGGGGCGTTTGTATTTTTCATACTCCACATAGTTTTCGATAAGAAAAGGTAATTTTCCAGTTTCCCAGCTTAATTTATCAGTACCCATGCGCACCCGCCGCTTTGACAGGCGAACCATTTCGCCGTATTTTCCGCCCCATGCAGAACTATGATGTGATCGTGGTTGGCGGCGGCCATGCGGGATGCGAGGCTGCCGCTGCGGCGGCGCGTGCGGGGGCCCGCACCGCGCTGATGACCCATAAGATCGAAACCATTGGCGAGATGTCGTGCAACCCGGCCATTGGTGGCCTGGGTAAGGGCCATCTTGTGCGGGAGATCGACGCGCTGGATGGGGTGATGGGTCGCGTCACCGACCAGGGCGGCATCCAGTTCCGCATCCTGAACCGGTCAAAGGGCCCTGCTGTGCGCGGCCCCCGCGCCCAGGCCGACCGCAAGCTTTATCGCAACGCTATGCAGGCGGCCCTGGCGGCACAGGAAAACCTGACCATCATCGCGGCCGCGGTGGAGGATCTGGTGATTGATGCCGCCGGCCATTGCGCCGGCGTGGTGACGGCGACGGGCGAAACCATCCGCGCGGGGGCCGTGGTGCTGACCACCGGCACTTTCCTGCGTGGCCTGATCCATATTGGTGAAGAGAAAATTCCCGCTGGCCGTGTGGGCGAAGCGCCGGCCCTCGGCCTGTCCGACACGCTGGAACGGGCGGGCTTTGCCCTGGGCCGGTTGAAGACCGGCACGCCGCCCCGGCTGGACGGCAAGACCATTGATTGGGCCGGGCTGGAGGCACAGCCGGGCGACATGCCGCCGCCGCCCTTCTCCACCCTCACCCGCGCCATCACCACGCCGCAGATTGACTGCGCCATCACCTATACGACCGAGGAGGTCCATCGCATCATCCGGGAGAATATCCACCGGGCGCCGATGTATTCCGGCCAGATCGAAGGCATTGGTCCGCGCTATTGCCCCAGCGTGGAAGACAAGATTGTCCGCTTCGCTGACAAGGACCGGCACCAGATTTTCCTGGAGCCGGAGGGGCTGGACGATGACACGGTTTACCCCAACGGCATCTCCACCAGCCTGCCGCGCGATGTGCAGCTTGAAATCCTGAAGCACATCCCCGGCCTGGAACAGGTGCGGATGATCCGGCCCGGCTATGCCATCGAATATGATTATATTGATCCGCGGGAGTTGACCCGCACGCTGGAAACCCGCCGCCTGCCCCGCCTGTTCCTGGCCGGGCAGATCAACGGTACGACGGGCTATGAGGAAGCGGCGGCCCAGGGGTTGATCGCCGGCATCAATGCCGCCTTGGCCGTTGCCGGTTCAGCCCCCTTCGTGCTCGACCGGGCGGAAGCCTATATCGGGGTGCTGATTGATGATTTGATCACGCGCGGCACCAACGAACCTTACCGCATGTTCACCAGCCGGGCGGAATACCGCCTGCTGCTGCGTGCCGATAATGCCGACCAGCGGCTGACCGATCGGGGCCTGTCCATCGGCGTGGTCGGGGTGGAACGTGCCACCCATTGGGCGGAGAAGAAGCAGGCGTTGGCCGAGGCGCGCGCCCTGGTCACTGGCCTGTCGGCCACGCCGAATGAGTTGGAGAAGCACGGGCTGCATATCAACAAGGATGGCGTCCGCCGCACGGCGCTGGACCTGTTGCGCTATCCCGAGATTGATTTCCCCCGCCTCTGCCAGGTCTGGCCGGAACTGAACAGCCTGTCGCCAGACATTGCCGAACAGGTGGAAATCGATGGCAAATATGCCGGCTATCTGGACCGGCAGGAGGCGGATATCCGCGCCTTCCGCAAGGATGAGGCGCTGGAACTGCCGACCGATCTGGACCCGGACAGCATCGCCTCCCTCTCTGCCGAAATCCGGCAGAAGCTGCGCAACGCCAAGCCGGCGACCCTGGGGGCTGCTGCCCGTATACCCGGCATGACGCCTGCAGCGCTGACCGCCCTGTTGCGCCATGTGAAGAAGCGGCATACAGCCGCTTGATCGCTTGACGACGGGGGGCCGGCTTCGTTATCGCTGGCCCCTGTTCCGTTGCCTTAGAGGATGCTGATGACCCCGGCGCAGTTCCAGGCCCGTTTCGGTGTTTCACGTGAAACACTGGACAAGCTGCAGGTCTATGAGGCCCAACTTCGCAAGTGGAACCCGGCCATCAATCTGGTGGCCAAGAGCACTCTGGATGATATTTGGGGCCGGCATCTGGCCGACTCCGCCCAGTTATTTGCGCTGGTCCCTGCAGGAACCCAGGTTCAGGTCGATCTGGGATCGGGTGCCGGCTTCCCCGGTTTGGTGCTGGCGATCATGGGGGTGCCGTCGGTGCATCTGGTGGAATCCGATGTACGCAAGGCCGCCTTTCTGCGGGAAACCGCCCGCTTGACGGGGGCCCCGGCCACCGTTCATGCCGTGCGGATTGAGGTGGCAGAGGTGCCGCCGGCGGATATTGTGTCGGCGCGTGCCCTGGCGGAACTGACCATGTTGTTGCCCTGGGCACACCGCCTGTTAAAAAAGGATGGTGTTTGCCTGTTCCCCAAGGGCAAGACGGCGGAGGATGAATTGACCGCCGTGCGAGATTCCTGGAATATGCGGATTGAGCGTTTTCCAAGCCAGACTGACGCGGCGGGCACCTTGCTTCGCCTGTCCGACATTTCTCCGCGCTGATCCGCGTCACGCGCGCCAAACCTGAGGTTAACGAGAGTGTCGAGCATGTCTCTGCCCATTCCCGCCACCCGTGCCCATATCATCGCGCTTGCCAACCAGAAGGGCGGCGTGGGGAAAACCACCACCACCATCAACCTGGCCACCGCCCTGGCGGCGGTGGGCAAGCGCGTGCTGATCATCGATAATGATCCGCAGGGCAACGCCTCCACCGGCCTGGGCATTCCCCAGTCGAACCGTGAGTTTGGCATTTATGATCTGCTGTTTGCCGACCTGACGGTGGAAGAGGTGGCGGTGACAACCACGGTCCCCGGCCTGTGGGTGGTGACGGCCAATGTCGATCTGTCGGGTGCTGAGGTGGAACTGGTCGGCGTCGAACGCCGGGAGTTCCGCCTGAAGGACAGTTTGGAAAAATCCACCGGCGGCTTCGATTATATTCTGATCGATTGCCCCCCTGCCCTGGGCCTGTTGACCCTGAATGCGCTGGCGGCGGCGGATGCCGTGCTGGTGCCGCTGCAATGTGAATTCTATGCCCTGGAAGGGCTGTCGCATCTGATCCGCACGATTGAGCGGGTGAAGCGCGCCTTCAACCCCACGCTGGAAATCAACGGCGTGGTGTTGACCATGTTTGATCGTCGCAACAATCTCTCCGACATGGTGGCCGCCGATGTGCGCGGCTTCTTCGGGGAGAAAGTGTACGAGACGGTGATCCCCCGCAATGTGCGGGTGTCCGAGGCGCCCAGCCATGGTAAGCCGGTGCTGCTGTATGACCACAAGTCAGCCGGCGCACAGGCCTATATCCATCTGGCGGGCGAGATGTTGAAGCGCGAGCGGAAGCGGCAGTTGGCTTATGGATGAACCGAAAAAGCATCAGCAGCGGACCGGCCTGGGACGCGGCCTTTCCGCCCTGTTCGGTGAGGCAACGGGTGGTGAGGAGGAACAGCAGGTGGATCGGGTTCGCCTGACCCGGCTGCTGCCCATCGACCATGTTCACCCCGGCAAATATCAGCCGCGCCGCAAGTTCGACGAGGATGACCTGTCGGCCCTGGTGGAAAGCGTGCGGGAGCGTGGCATCCTGCAGCCGCTGCTGGTGCGTAAAGATCCTGCAGCGGCACCGGGTGCGCAATCCTATGAGATCATCGCCGGTGAACGCCGCTGGCGGGCGGCCCAGCTTGCCGGGCTGCATGAAGTGCCGGTGCTGGTTCGCACGCTGACGGACCGTGAAGCGCTGGAAATTGCGCTGATCGAAAATATCCAGCGCGCCGACCTAACCCCGCTGGAAGAGGCCGAAGGCTTCAAGCGGTTGATGGATGAGTTTGAGCATACGCAGGAAGATCTGGCTCGCGCCGTTGGCAAAAGCCGGTCGCATGTGGCCAACATGCTGCGCCTGCTGGCCCTGCCCGACCCGGTGAAGGCGCTGGTGCAGGATGGCAGCCTGTCCATGGGCCATGCCCGCGCCCTGTTGACGGCGGCCGACCCGCTGGCCCTGGCGCAGGAGGTCATCAAACAGGGCCTGAATGTGCGCCAGACGGAAGCGCTGGTGAAGCGCATGGCCGAACAGCCGGCCAGCACTGCCCCTGCGCCAAAGGAGAAGGCGCCGGACACGGTGGCGCTGGAACGGGAAATGTCCCACGCGCTGGGGCTGAAGGTGACACTGTCCGCCAACGGGCCGAAGGGCACGCTGCAGATCCATTACCGCAATCTGGATCAGCTGGATGGGGTGCTGAACCGCATCCTGCGGCGGTGAGTTGCAAAGGGGCGCTTCGGCGCCCCTTTTTCTTATGGCAATAAAATCAATAAATTAATGGGAGGCATCCATGAATGGCGAGAATCCGACCGGGGCCGAAGTTGCGGCTTTCTTTGATCGCTACAGCGCTGCTTTTGCCGCCTATGACGCGGCGGCCCTGACGGCCCTGTTTGACCGACCGCTGACGGTGCTGACGGCGGCCCACCCGCTGACCCATGCCGATGATGCGGCGGTGCGGCACTATGTGGAGGCGATGTTCGCCACCTATCACGGCATTGGCCTAGCCTGGCCGGTGCCCGCCGCTGTCTGGGCCTGGCCCTGCGGCCCCGATCTGGCGCGGGCCGAGGTGCTATGGCTGCTGCGCAGCGAGGACCGGGCGGAGATCATGCGCTTTTCCACCTCCTATGTGCTGCGGCGGGATGCGGCTGCCGGGTGGAAGCTGGCGGTGGTCATCGCCTATGAAGAACCGGGCAAGCTGCCGGGTTCGCAGGAATAGCTCCCTGGCTCCCTTGCCCTTTATCTCATTTTTCCATAAAGTAGTTATTATCACTACAAATGGGGCTTGCCATGGAAGAGGCTATTTCTGCGGCGGATGCCAACCGCAAATTTTCCCACATCCTGCGCGGGGTACGTGAGGGGCAATCCTATGTGGTGACGTCGCATGGTAAACCCGTTGCCCGTATCATACCCGCTGACGAGAAGACCAAGGTTCCAGCCGCAGCGCGCGAAGCCCTGCTTTCTCGCCTGGAAGCTCAACCCATTGTCCAGGCCGGGCGCTGGACACGCGATGAGCTTTATGAGGATGAACGGTGAGAATCGCGCTCGACACCAATATCCTGGTCTATGCGGAGGGGGTGAATGATGCGCTGAAACGGGATACCGTTCATGCCCTGCTGCGCCATTTGCCACAGGCATCGGTTCTGATTCCCGTCCAGGTCTTGGGCGAGCTGTTTAATGTTCTGGTGCGTAAGGGAGGGCGGTCCAAGTTGCAGGCCCGTGAGGTTCTGCTTGGCTGGTCCGACAGTTTTCAAACGATCCCCACATCGCCTGATATCATGGTGACGGCGGCAGATCTGGCCGCTGATCATGGTTTCGGTATCTGGGATGCCGTTATTCTGGTTGCTGCCTCGCAGGGGGGGTGCCGTTTGCTGTTGTCTGAAGACCTGCAGAATGGCTTTACCTGGGGTGGGGTTACGGTGGTGAACCCCTTAATGGGGCCGCAGCATCCGTTATTGGTTGCCCTTCTTCAGCAATAAAACCGGAAAGACTCACCCCACCCGCCGTGTCAGCACCGCCAGTCCAGCCACCAGCGCCATTAACATGGCCAGCATCCCATCCCCGAAACGGGCATAGGGGGTGACCGGGGCAGCCAGGGGGAGAGCGGCATCCAGGTGGCCGGTTTCACCCAGGCCCAGCCGGGCGGTGACGCGGCCATAGGCATCGACCACGCCGGAAATGCCGGTATTGGCGGCCCGCACCATCGGCACCCCTTCCTCCACCGCGCGCACGGCACTGATGGCGAAATGCTGGTAGGGGCCGGTGGAATTTCCATACCAGGCATCATTGGTCAGGTTCAGCAGCCAGTGCGGCCGGTTTTCGCCGGTGCGGGCGACATGGCCGGGGAAGATCACCTCATAACAGATCAGCGGGCTGAAGGCGGGCAGGCCCGGCAGGGTCAGGGTTTGCGGACCGGGACCGGGGCTGAAATCGCTGGAAGAGGCCGCCACGGCATTGATGCCCGCAGGCAGGAAATCGCGCAGCGGCATATATTCGCCGAACGGCACCAGATGGAACTTGTCGAAACTGGCGGTGATGGCCCCGCCCGCATCCAGGGCGAACAGGCTGTTATAATAATGCTCCGCCCCATCGGCGCCCTTACCAGCGCGCGGCGCCCCGGTGATCAGCAGGCCGCCGGCGGGTGCAATACGCCCCACCGTCTGGGCCAGCACGGCGCTGTCATTGCCATCGGCCGGGGCCTGCAGGAAATAGGGGATGGCGGTTTCCGGCCAGATGATATGCGTGACCTTCTCCCACCCGTCGGCGGCGGACAGGTTGATGGTCTGGCGGACATTGTTCAGCTTGGCATTGGGGTCCCATTTCAGGGTCTGCGGGATGTTCGGCTGCACCACGCGTAACATCACGCCCGGCACCGTCTCCATCCCCTGCCCCGCCATGCGCCAGCCACCCCAGCCGGCCAGCAGCAGCAGCCCGGCCAAACCGGCGGCGGCCGGGTGACGCCAGTTGGCTCCCACGGCCAGGGCCGGCAGCGTGGCCAGCAGCACGGTCAGCAGCGACAGGCCATAGATGCCGGTGACGGAAACCGCCTGCAGCACTGGCTTCACCGGCCACCAGCCATAACCGATCAGGTTCCAGGGAAAGCCGGTGAAGATATGGCCGCGCAGCCATTCCATCCCCACCCAGCAAAGGGCAAAGACCAGCAGGGAGGCCACCGGCCCCAGCCCGAACCGCCCCACCAGCCAACGATGCAGCAGACAGCCCAGCCCGACAAACACGGCCAGCAGGGCCGGCAGGCCCAGCACGGCGGGCGGCAGCATGAACCAGAAGCGCCCGATATCGACGAACAGCGCCACGGAAATCCAGTAAAGCCCCGGCACATGATGGCCGAAGGCGAAGCACCAGCCGACCCAGAAGCAGCGCTTCGCCGTACCCGCCCCCTGCAGCAGCCACAGCAGCAGCGGAAACGATACCAGCAGCAGCGGCAGCGCATGGAATGGTGGCAGGCTGGCCGTTGCCAGGGCGCCGGCCAGTGCTGCCAGCCCATAAAGCCGCCAGCCGGTCAGTTCCTTGAGGCGGGTGGCAAGGCCGGCCAGCGGGCCGGCTTCAAGGGAAAGGGCGCTCATCTTCTCTCAAGGAACAATCGGCGGATGACCCATTCTATAGCGCAATTGCGGCATGATGGTGAGCACCCACCGGTTTTTCCCCTCAAGGGCAGATCAGCCGCCGTACCCCGTGCAGATCATCGGCCACATAGTGACAAAGGGCGGAGATTTCCGCCGTAGCGGGCAGCATGTCCGGCACCATCACCGCCATCATGCCGGCGGCATGGGCGGCGCGGATGCCATTATGGCTGTCTTCCAGCGCCAGACAATGGGCGGGGTCAACCCCCAGCCGGGCGGCTGCGGTCAGATAGGGTTCCGGATGGGGTTTGCCGCGCGTCACATCATCGCGGGTGACGATGGTGCGGAACCGGTGATGGATGCCGACATGGCGCAGATGCTGGTCAGCCTTCAGCCGACCGGTGGAGGTGGCCACGGCCAGCGGCATCCCGATCTGGTCCAGCGTGTCCAACAGATCGACCACGCCGGTCATCAGCTCCACATCGGCCAGCAGGTCGGTGACGCGGGGCTCAAACGCAGTCATGAAAGCGCGCAAATTGTCTTCACCGCCAAAAAAATCCCGCAGCAGGGTGACGGTTTCGGTCCAGGGGGTGCCGATGATGCCGGCATAGAATTCCTCAGGCATCGGCCGCCCGATGGCGGCTGCCGTCTCCAGCGTTGCCAGTTTCACATGCCGCTCTGTGTCGATCAGCAGCCCGTCCATATCAAAGACAACGGCATGGATGGGGCGCGGCAGGGCGGTGGTGGCAAGCATGGCGGACCTGGTCATGGAAACAGCCTGGGATGATCCATCTGTCAGAACGAAGGTGCACTGGCTATCACGCCAGCGCCACCCGTGCCAGTTCCACACGATCACGGCCGCCCTGCTTGGCGGCATAAAGCGCCTGATCGGCCCGGTCCAGCAACTGGTCCAGGCTTTCCGCCTCCCCACACCATTCGGCCACACCGATGCTGGCGGTCAGCGGGATGGCGACATTTTCATGCGGGATCGGGGTGGCGCCGATGGCTTGGCGGACACGTTCGGCCACGCGTTGGGCCATCTCCAGCCCGGTTTCGGGCAGCAGCACCACCAGTTCCTCCCCGCCATAGCGGGCAATGCAGTCATTGGTGCGCAACACGCCAGCGGCCCGTTCCACCGCCTGACGGATCACCGTGTCGCCGGCGGCATGGCCGTGATTGTCATTGACCAGCTTGAACCGGTCCAGATCGATCAGCAGCAGGGAAAGCTGGCGATGGTAACGCCCTGCCCGCTCACATTCCCGCAAGGCATGTTCCATGAAGCAGCGGCGGTTCATGATGCCGGTCAGGCTGTCGATGCTGGCCAGCCGTTCCAGCTTGGCATTCGCTTCCATCAGCTCATGCGTGCGTTCGGTCACCCGGCTTTCCAGCGTCTGGGTCATGCTGCGCAGATCGGCATTCACCCGGCGCAGCTTTTCATACAGCACGATATTGGCCAGACCGGCCGCCACCTTGGCCGCCAGCACGCCCAGCAGGTCGCAATCCAGCGGGCCCAGCGGGCGGCCGCAATCCAGCAGGGTCAGGAACAGGCTGCCATCCGGCCCTGGCAGATAAAGCCCGGCGCGTTGACCCGCCGCCCCCGTCTGGCGGGATGTTTCCAGAGCGGCCAGCGCCTGGTGCAGCGGATGGCCCGGCAGGGGCAGCGCTTCGCCCGCCCAGTTGCCGCTGGCGGCTACCGGCCGATAACGCGGCGCATCGGCGCTGTCATTCCCGTCGGTTTCCACCGCGCAGACCAACCCGTCAACCATTGTCCCCAGGATGGCGCCCGTCTGTTCCAGCACGGTCTGGGCATAGGCTTCCAGGCCCATATCCGGGCGCAGCCGGTCGTCCAGCGCAATCATCCGGCGCAGGCCATGCCGGTTGGTTTCAATGGCGACGATATCGTCAAAGGCGCGCAGGGCAGCAATAACGGTGGTGAACAGCTTCTGCGCCGTCAGCTCCGTCTTGGCCTTGTAATCATTCACGTCGTAATCGACGATCACCCGTTCTTCCGGTGCCTGACCGGGCTGGCCGGTGCGCAGGATCAACCGGACGGTGTGATTGCCCAGATCATCGCGGATGGCCCGCACCAGCCGCAGGCCGGCATCGTCGGTTTCCATCACCACATCCAGCAGCACCAGCGCCATGTCTGGTTGCGCTTTCAGGATGGTCAGCGCCTGGGCGGCGGAGAAGGCAGAAATCAGCTCCAGCGGCCGGTTGCGGAAATTAACCTTGCGCAGGGCATAGCGGGTGACGCTATGCACCTCTTCGTCATCATCGACGATCAGCACCCGCCAGGGGGCCAGCACGGTTGAGACCGGGGAAGCGGCGGCAGGGGTTGGCGCGCGCAGCGACCCATCTTCCGCGAACAGGAAATCATCCTCAACCCCGTCCACCGATAATCCCCCAACCGGTTGGTGCCTGCGCGTCCATTCCAGCCCTTGCATCCGGCAGGTTGTTCCCCCGCCGTTCCAGAAGCGCTGTTGCCGCGACGATTGTATGCAATCTGTAATCCGGGGGGAGTATAGCCGAATTTTCCTGAAATGCTTGTCCTTATTATCGCCATGCAGCATGGGGCGGGAAGCGAAAGGGAAGGAAATTTTCTTGCGTTGGCAAGGCACTGGCAGGAAGCGGGCGACGCGCATATCCTGTCCCCCTTCATCCACCCAAGGGGATCAGCATGTCAGGTTCAACGCGTGGCAATAAAGGCAAACCGGCGGTTCTCGCCCTGTTTGCCGTGCTGGTGGCGGGTGTCGCCACGGCCTATATCCTGACCCCGAACAAGCAGGCTGAGATGTCCGCCGATCACAATTCCCAGGCCACCGTGCTGCCGCCGCTGAAGCAGGGCAATTTCCCGGCCCCGCCCGTTGCCCAACAGGTTCCGGTGGAACATGTGCGCCATGGCGACACCTATATCGACCCTTATGACTGGCTGCGGGATCGCTCCTATCCCAAGGTCGATGACCCGGCGGTGCTGGATTACCTGAAGGCGGAAAACAACTATACCGAGCAGGTGATGGGTAAGGAGGAGGATGGCTTGCGCGCCAAGCTGTTCGCCGAATTAAAGGGTCGGGTCAAGGAAGATGACAGCGGTGTGCCTTATCGCCAGGGCGATTACATCTATCAAGGCCGCTATTCTGCCGGCCAGGATCACCCGGTTTATGTCCGCCGCCCGCAGGATGCTGCGGAAGGCAGCGAAACCGTCATCCTGGATGTTAACCAGTTGGCGGCCGGCAAGGGCTTCTTCGACCTGGGCGGGTTTGAGCCCAGCCCCGATGGGCGCTACCTCGCCTATAGCTATGATGACAGCGGGTCGGAGGATTTTGCCCTGGTGGTCAAGGATCTGACGACCGGGGAGCTGATCGGCCAGCCGATTCCCGGCACGTCGGGTTCCATCGTCTGGGCGGCGGACAACAAGACCCTGTTCTATGTGCTGCGTGATGAGAATCAGCGGCCGAAAAAGGTGCTGCGCCACACGCTGGGCGCCGCCAATGACACGGATATTGAGGTTTATGAGGAGAAAGACCCCTCCTGGTGGGTGGGTATTTCTGCCAGCCAGTCCGGCCGCTTCATCGAAATTGGCAGCGGCACGCTGGTAGCCAGCGAAACCATGCTGATCCCGGCCGATCAGCCCGATGCCAAGCCCAAGGTGGTGATCCCCCGCCGGGACAACCACCTGTACAGCGTGGCCGATCAGGGCGATACGCTGTGGATTTTGACCAATGACAAGCACCTGAATTTCCGGCTGGTGAAGGCGCCGCTGGCCGACTGGTCGGAAAAGAACTGGCAGGAGGTGATGCCCGCCTCTGACCGGCAATATCTGACCGGCCTGCTGGCGCTGAAGGATTGGCTGGTGGTGTTCGGCCGCCAGGATGGCAACCAGCAGGTCTGGGTGCGCGATGCCAAGGGCGATACCCATACGATCGCCTTCCCCGATGCCGCCTTCGCCGTGGCGGCGGCGAATAATGAGGTTTATGACACCGGCACGATTCGCCTGCGTTACAATTCGCTGGTCACACCACCCACCACCTATGATTACGATCTGGCCGCCCGCAGCCTGACCACCCGCAAGGTGCAGGAAATCCCCAGCGGCTATGATCCCACGCTCTATACGTCGGAAAGCCTGATGGCACCGGCGCGCGACGGCACGCTGATCCCCGTCTCCATCGTCTATCGCAAGGATTTCAAGAAGGACGGCAAGGCATCGCTGCATCTCTATGGCTATGGTTCCTATTCCATTGCCATTGATCCCAGCTTCTCCAGCGCCCGCATCGGCCTGCTGGATCGCGGTTTCGCCTATGCCATCGCCCATATCCGGGGTGGCGAGGAAATGGGCCGGCCCTGGCACGATGCCGGCCGGGTGCTGAACAAGCCAAACACCTTCCATGATTTCATCGATGTAGCGCAGTTCCTGGTGAACCAGGGCTATAGCAGCCCCGGCCATATCTCCATTGAGGGCGGCTCCGCCGGTGGCACCCTGATGGGGGCGGTGCTGAACATGGCGTCTGATGGCATGTTCGCCGGGGCGGTGGCGCATGTGCCGTTCGTCGATGTGCTGAACACCCTGTTCGACGATACGCTGCCGCTGACCGCCAGCGATTACCCGGAATGGGGCAATCCCAATGATGAAGCCGTCTATAAGGTCATGAAGACCTACAGCCCCTATGACAATGTGGCCAAGCGGCCCTATCCGCCGCTGCTGATCACGGCGGGGCTGAATGATTACCGCGTCACCTATTGGGAGCCGGCCAAATGGGCGGCCCGGCTGCGGGTGATGAAGACGGATGATAATGTGGTGCTGCTGAAGACAGAAATGACGGCCGGCCATGGCGGCTCCAAGGGCCGCTTCGACAAGCTGAAGGAGGTGGCTTTGTCCCAGGCTTTCATCCTGCGTGCCCACGGCATCAGCCAGTGATGATGGAGGGCGGCATCATCGCCCGCTACCCCGCCGATGCGCAAAAGGCCGATGGTCTGCGCGCGGCGGCGGGGCTGGCCCTGTCCGGCGGGCCATTCCTGCTGGTCACCCCGCATCCGGTGATCGCGGTGCCGCTGGGCGCAGTGGCGGGCCTGTTCCTGGTCTTCGCCCTGCGCACCCTGGCCCGCCAGCTGGAAACCATCCGGGTGGATGCGGCGGGCCTGCAGGTTACCGGCCTGTGGCAGCGGCGCATCGACTGGGCGGCGCTGGAGAGGGTCAGCCTGAAATATTACGCAACCAAGCGTGACCGGTCCGGCGGCTGGATGCGTCTGGTGTTGGCCGGTGGTGGCCGGCGGCTGGCGCTGGAAAGCCAGTTGGAAGGTTTCGATGCCATCGCCGCCCGTGTCGCCGAGGCCGTGCTGGCGCGCGGGCTGGTGGTGGATAAGGCGACGCGGGAAAATTTCCTGGCCCTGGGCCATTACCTGCCGGGACCGGATTGATCCGCCCGGCCCCGGCAGGCAATGACAGCATCAGGAGGCCTGGCGCAGGTCATGGATGAAGGCGCCCAGCCGCCGGTTCATTTCCCCGCTCATCCGTTCCGCATCACCGGCTGTGGCAGTTGTCTTGCCGATGGCACCCGCGACGGAGGAGGCCATATCGGCCATGTTCCCCACCAGCTGGCCCAGGGTGGTGGCCCGACCGGAAACCGTCTGAATGGATCGGCTGATCTCCCCCACCGTGGCTTGCTGCTGCTGCATGGCGGCGGCGATTTCCGCCGTGTTGCCATCCACCGCCCCGATGGAGCGGGCCACGGTGCTGATGGCGGCGACGGCCGCCTGGGTCGCACTCTGGATTTCGCCGATCTGGCGGCTGATATCCTCGGTCGCCCGTGCCGTCTGATTGGCCAGCCCCTTGACCTCCGACGCGACGATGGCAAAGCCCTTGCCTGCTTCTCCGGCACGGGCCGCCTCGATGGTGGCGTTCAGCGCCAGCAGATTGGTCTGGCCGGCAATATCGGCGATCAACTGCACCACCCCGCCAATACGTTCCGCCACGCCCGACAGATCCGCCACCTGCCCTTCCACCAGCCGTACCTCCTGCACCGTCTCCCGCACCTGGGTCGCGGTCTGGTGGATGGTGCGGGTGACATCGGTGATGCTGGCGGCCATCTGCTCCACGGCGGCGGCCACCGCTGCGGTATGGCTGATGGCATCCACCGCCTCGCCCCGGGCTGATCGGGTGGCGCTCTGCGTATCCGCCACCTGATTGCCCAAGATCTGCGCCTCGTCCCGCAGGCCCCGAACCGCCGCATCCAGGCGGCGGGTGATGGTCTCCACGTCGGCGGCAAAGCGATCGGCCAGCGATTTCTGCACGGCCGTGCGTTCGGCCCGCAAGGCATTCTCCGCGGCCAGCTGGGCATGGCGCAGCCGCTCGGTTTCCGCTGCTGCTGCCTCCGCCCGCTGCGTGGCGCTGTCGCTGGCGGCAAAGCTGCGTTCCAGCCCATAGGCCAGCCAGGAAAGTACCCCCGTCTCCATCACCACCACCAGCGCATGAAACAGCACGCGGCCCAGGCTGCCGCTTTCCGTGCCGAACACCAGGGATGGCAAAAGGAAACTGAAGGATAAATGATGTACCGCCGTCACCCCGGCCCCCAGCAGGATGACCCGCCAGTTGCAGAAGGCGGTCAGCATGGCCAGTACAGCGAAATAGACCATGTGGAAATCAATCTGCCAGCCATTTTGCGCCGATGCCACCAGCACCGACACTTGAACCATGGCCAGCATGGCGAACAGATATTCTACCGCTGGCCGGGCCATGCCGCCTTTCCAGGCCAGCGTGGCGATCAGTGCCACCGCAGCGGCCAGCAATGGCGGTGTTGCGCTGCCAATGCCGCTTAACAAACCCGTGGCAAAGGCGGCCGGAACACAGGCCCAGAAGAACAAAGTGAAGATCAGCAGCGCCTGCTGGCGGATGGTGGTGATCGACAACATGGGGGAAGACCTCGGTTCTGGTCGGTCAGGCCCGGCTGGGCGAGGGTACGCAGCCAGCCGCCGTTGAGGGCAGCCGCCACACCGCCACGCGTGACAGGCGGGCGGCCGTTTCAGCATCCTCCACCTCCACAATCCACACACCTGGCATGGTCCCAGGCTGGCGCAATGACACGCCGGTGGCGGCCAGGATGCGCAGCTGGCTTTCCTGGGGCTGCCAAGGCCACAGCATCACCGCCATGGTTCCCCGCGCGGGCTGCAACAGCCCGGCGGCCAAAAGGGGTGATGACAGGCATAGGCATCCCACAAGCCAGAGCAGCTTGAGTGAATGTCTGGGCATGTCGGCAGAGGCGAAGGTGAAGTGGATCAATGACGCAGGAAATAGGCGGGGCTGTTGCCATCGCCACCTATCCAACCGGTCAGATACAATTGCCGAGATTTGGATATAGGAGATTTGGAAAAGTTGTAATGAACAACGCTTGCGTCTTTATTAGAGACTGCCAGTGACTGTCCCGGAAGCGATTGTGGTTCCCCAAATAAGCAACACCCTGGATCGGGACAGTCGGTCCCGATCCAGGGTGTGATCCGCAGCGCTTTCTTATCGGCGGATCAGGCCGCCCGGCGCAACTGTTGGATGAAGGCATCCAGACGCTTGTTCATGTCCGATCCCATCTGTTCGGTATCGGCGGCCGTCTGGCTGGTTTTATGGATGGCATCGGCAATCTTGTTGGCGACGTCGGCCATGGAACCGATCACCCTGCCCAGGCTGGCCGTGCGGTTGGAGACGGCCTGGATTGACTGGGTGATTTCCACCACCGCCCCTTCCTGACGGCGCATCGCGGCGGCGATGTCGGTGGCGCTGTCATCCACCGCACCGATGGAACGGGAGACCTCGCCAATGGCGGTGACAGCGGTACCGGTCACGGCCTGAATCTCGGCAATCTGCCGGCTGATCTCCTCGGTGGCCCTGGCGGTCTGGGTGGCCAGATTCTTCACTTCCGAGGCGACAATGGCAAAGCCCTTGCCGGCTTCCCCGGCGCGGGCGGCTTCGATGGTGGCATTCAGCGCCAGCAGGTTGGTCTGGCCGGCAATGCTGGCGATCAGCTGCACCACATTGCCGATATTACTGGCCGCATCTGACAGTTCCGCTACCCGCCGTTCGACATTCTGCACATCAGCCGTCGTCTCCCGCACCCGGCTGGCGGTGGCAGCCACCGTCTGCGATACTTCGGCAATGGTGGCCGCCATCTGCTCAACCGTGCCGGCCACGCTGGCGGCGTGGCTGACAGCATCGGCGGCTTCGGCCTTGGCTCCCTGGGTGGCGCTTTCCGTATCGCTGACTTGCCGGCCCATGATCTCCGCCTCATGGCGCAGGGTGCGCACCGCCCCGTCCATGCGCTGGGTCAGCGTCTGCACATCGCTGGCAAACCGGTCGGCCAAGCTGTGATTCAGGGCGATCAGTTCGGCCCGGCGGGCCTCCTCGGCGGCGATCTGCTCCCGTTTCAGCCGTTCCACCTCCACCACCGTGCCGGCCAGGGCAGTTTCAACATTGCTGAAGGCTTTTTCCATGTTGTGCGAAAGCCAGGCCAGCACGGCGGTTTCCATCACCACGATCACAGCATGGAACAGCACCCGCAGAATGCTCTCCCCGCCATTGCCGAACACCAGCCAGGGGGTCAGGAAGCTCAAGGTCAGATGATGCACCGCCGCCGTGGCGGCGGCGACCACGATCACCTTCCAGTTACAGAACACGGCCAGCATCGCCAACACGGCGAAATAAACCATGTGGAAATCGATCTGCCAGGGGCCTTCGGCGCAGGCCACCATGATGGAGACCTGCACCATGCCCAGGATGGCAAACAGATATTCAATGGCGGGGCGCGCCATGCCACCCCGCCAGGCAATCGTGGCAATGGTGGCAACCAGGGCGGCCCCCGCCGTGCCCCCCAGGACGCTCACCTTGTCCAGGTAAGCGACCAGGGTTGTAATCGGGACACAGGCCCAGAAGAAGGCAACAAAGCCAACCAGGGCCCGCAGGCGGATCGTGTTGATTGACAGCATTTCTCAAAATTCCCAGCCAGTTAAGCCAAGCCCTGTTTTCGATATTTTGGTTTTGTTCTTGCCGCCCCTCAGCGGGGTGTCGGTGGCCCGCCAGTGCAGCCGCTTGCCCGGCTGGGGAAGGTCAGGGCGGGCAGCTGTGACAGCCGCGCTGCGGTCGCAGCATCTTCCACCTCGACAATCCAGCTGCCCGGCAGCATACCCGCCTCACGCAGAAGAACCCCCGACTGTGCCAGCCACTGGGTCTGGCTCTGCTGGGATAACCAGGGTGCCATCATTACGGCCACGGTTCCAATGGCCGCTGGTGCCCGACCACTCAGCAGTAAAGGAAGCAGGATACCACCCAAGGCAACGATGCAGATCACGATATGATGGTGATTCTTCATTGTTGGAATTCCTGATGGCGTGTCGACAAAACTGTCGTTTTTTTTCGTATCACGCAATCTGGCCTTCTGCATAGGGTTCGGCAGATAGTTTGGAACTTGCCTTATTCGGTTCGTCTTTTGCCCCTGCGCCGGCCTTGCCGGTGCCCCGCAGCGCCTGCAAGGCACCCTGACCGGCTGCGCCTTTGACAGAAGCCGGTTTCTGCCCCATCTATCGGCACATCATGGGTATCGAAAATCACAGCGACAAGTTCGCCGCCGCCCCCCGCGCGGACGGGCTGACCAATCTTGTTGGGCTTTCCCGCGAAGAGCTGGAGGCAACGCTGGTTGCCGCCGGTTTCGAAAAGTTCCGCGCGCGGCAGGTCTGGCACTGGATCTACCATCGCGGCACCACCGATTTCGCGCAGATGTCGACGCTGGCCAAGCCGGCGCGGGAAAAGCTGGCGGCGCATTTCGTCGTCGACCGGCCCATCCCGATGAAGGCCCTGCTGTCGGAAGATGGCACGCGCAAGTGGCTCTGCCGCTTCCATGACGGGCAGGAGGTGGAGGCTGTCCACATCCCCGAGGAAGATCGCGGCACGCTGTGCGTCTCCTCCCAGGTCGGCTGCACGCTGACCTGCCGTTTCTGCCATACGGGCACCCAGCGCCTGGTGCGCAATCTGACGGCGGATGAAATTGTCGGTCAGGTGATGCTGGCCCGCGACGATCTGGGCGAATGGCCCAGCCCGCCGGATGGCCGGATGCTCTCCAACATCGTCATGATGGGCATGGGGGAGCCGCTCTATAATTACGACAATGTCGCCAAGGCCTTGAAGATCATCATGGATGGGGAAGGTATCTCCATCTCCAAGCGGCGCATCACCCTGTCTACGTCGGGTGTGGTGCCGATGATGAAGCGGGCGGGCGCGGAATTGGGCGTCAACCTCGCCGTTTCCCTGCACGCGGTGAATGATGAGCTGCGCGACCGCATCGTGCCCATCAACCGCAAGTACCCGATCAAGGAATTGATGGAAGCGGTGCGGACATATCCGGGCCTGAACAATGCCCGGCGCTGCACCTGGGAATATGTGATGCTGAAGGGCGTGAATGACAGCATGGCGGACGCGCGCGAGCTGGTGCGCCTGATCCGCGGCATTCCGTCCAAGATCAACCTGATCCCCTTCAATCCCTGGCCCGGTTCGCCGTTTGAACGCAGCGATTGGGACCAGATTGAGAAGTTCAGCGATTATCTGAACGAGGCCGGCTATGCCAGCCCGATCCGCCGCCCGCGTGGCGACGATATCCTGGCCGCCTGCGGCCAGTTGAAGAGTGAGAGCCAGCGCGCGAGCGCTTCCCAGCGTTCCGCCCAGTTGGAACAGCACAAGATCCTGGCAGCCGAATATGCTGCCCAGATCGCGGCCAAGGAGGCGGCACTGGCGCTGTGATACCAATCTCCCGGGGCGGCAGACCCGGCAGTCGGTTGCCCGTGCCCAATAATGCTGGAAGCCGTCGCTGTCGGGTTTGCCTTGGGGCCGCAACCACTTTCCGCCGGGACAGCGGACGATGCGGTGCTTGGCTTGCGCGCTCATGGGGGAATGGTGTCACAGTTTGTCGCTGCTGAAGCCCCCGCCCCTGGCGGGGATTTTTGCTGTGGCCCACCACCAGCGCACATTTCGGCACCTGCTCAAGAAAACAGGCCCCGCCACTGGCGGGGCCTGAAGTTTTTGGGGAAGAGATAATCAAGAACGAAGAACTGAAAGGGGTCCGCCCCCGGCCCGCGCTACCCGCCAAGAGGGGCGGGGGAGGCGGGCCGGCAGGGGCCGGGGACGGTACCCAGATCGCCAAAGCCGATGGCCGGACGGGTGGGCGCCGTCCGCCGTCAACCCGATGCCGATGGGGCGTCGTATCGGGTGGCGATATTGCTTATACGTCACACTCAAGAAAAACCTTCGCGGCTGTTGCATTTTTTTTCGGGCTTTTTTATGCAAGAGGGGAGGCCCCCAGCCGACAGCTTCCCGAATGGCTGCCCGTATAATGCATGGGCAGCCAAACATGGCCGCACATCCAGACGGCCCTGACGGGAAGAGGTACCTGGCGGGGCACATGGAACCAAGGTGTGACGATGAAGGTTGCCGTGCCGACTCCCAAGGATGCGGTGGAGCCGTTGCTGGATGACGACATGCTGTTGGCCCGCATAGCCAACGGCGACAGGGCGGCGTTTGCGGTGCTGGCCAACCGGCACACGGCGCGCGCCCTGGCTGTTGCCCAGCGTATCCTGGGCAGTGCCGGGGAAGCGGACGAGGTGGTGCAGGAAGCCTGGGTGCGTGTGTGGGCGCGCGCTGGGCAATGGCAGGCGGGCGGCAGCGCCCGTTTTTCCACCTGGCTGCACCGGGTGGTGGTCAATCTCTGTATCGACCGCCGCCGCCGGCCGGGTTTCGCCCCGCTGGAGGATGCCCCGGAAATGGCCGATCCGGCCCCGGGTGCGGAATCCGTGATTGCGCGGCGGGAAATGTCGGCACAAATGGCATCGGCCATGGCCGACTTGCCGGAACGGCAGAGGGCAGCCATTTCCCTGTGCTATTATGAGGAGATGAGTGCTGCCGAGGCGGGACGGGTGATGGAACTGTCCGTCCCCGCCGTCGAGTCGCTGTTGGCACGGGCACGACGCGCCTTGCGCGGTCGGCTGGCAGCGATGGGGGTCACCGGGGTGGGGGAGAATGAAGGATGAACCGAACAGACAGGATGGCTGAACCCGAAACGGGCGCCATGAATTTGGCCGCCTTTCGGGAGATGCTGGATATGCATGGCGCGGCCATGCGCCGCTGGCCGGCCGAACAGCGCGCGGCCGCGCAATCGCTGCTGACCCGTTCCCATGCGGCGCGGGTGGCCTTGCGGGAAGCCGCCGCCCTGGATGCGCTGCTGGATGCCATGCCGGCCCCGCAGGTGGATGCAGCCCGGCTGGACCGCGTGGTGTCGGGCGCGCTGGCGGCATTGCCGCTGCCGGGGCCGGCGGTCAACAGCAACCGCAAACCGCAGCGCCCGGCGTCCCGCTGGGGGCGGGGCCGATTGCTGGCGCTTTTATGGGGGCTGTTGCCCTCCCCCGGCTGGTCGCGCGCCGCCAGCCTGGCCAGCTGCACGGCCTTCGGCCTGCTGGTGGGGATGCTGACGCCGCTGCACGCCAGTTCCGCCAGTACCAAACCGGCGGGCGCCCCCATGGCTTCCCACCCGGTGGAGGAGACGGGCAGCAACCTGCCCGCCCTGTTCCTGGCCCCCTATTCCCTGGAAAGCCTGTTTGAATGAGTGGCCAGAACCTGTTGCGGACCGCCCTGCTGGGGTCGGTCGGCCTGAACCTTTTCCTGCTGGGCATGTTGGTGCCGGACTGGCTGGGCCATAGCCGCCAGCCGGTAGCAGGCTCACCCGCCATCAGCGGGGCGATGCCGGGCCCGGCACGTGACCTGATGCTGTTTCGCCAGTCGCTGAACGACCTGCCGCCCGCCGATGCCGATATTCTGCGCGATGTGCTGGAAAAAGGCGGCGGCCGGTTCAGGCTGGCCGGGCCGGAGGTGCGGGGCCAGTTTGAAACCATGCTGGAGCTGGTCAAAGCCGACCCGTTCGACGCCCCGGCCCTGCTGGCCGCGTTTGAACAGCTTTCCGCCAAGCGGGATGCGTTGGACCGGGCGCGCGTTGCGGAAATCGTGGAAGCCCTGGCGAAGATGTCGCCGGAGGGTCGGCGCAAACTGGCCGAGTCCCGCTTTTCCCGTCGATTTGTCGACGGTGGCGGGGCGGAGGGGGAACCGGGTGACGGAATGGGACCCCATCCCGGCGCCATCCCGATGAACCGCGACCGCATGGTGAACCCGCCGCCGTCTGCGCAATGATGCCTTCCCCGCTTGCGCGGGGGAGGCCGGGAAATGACAGACGGGCAGCCCCCTACCCTTTCTTCGGCCCCCCGCGCGCCAGCGGGTGGTGGCGTTCCACCGTCTGTTTCAGCCGTTCGCCCACCACATGGGTGTAAATCTGCGTGGTGCCGATATCGGCATGGCCCAGCATCTTCTGCACCGAGCGCAAATCCGCCCCATGATCCAGCAGATGGGTGGCAAAGCAATGGCGCAGCACATGCGGGCTGACCTTGGACGGGGGCAGGCCCGCCTCCATCGCCAGTTCCTTCAGCAACTGGCCGAAACGCTGGCGGGTCAGCACGCCTGCCGCCGCGCGGGAGGGGAACAGGTAATGCTGCTGCTTGCTCTCCCGCCCCGGCGTCATGAAATAGGGCCGGTCGGGCAGATAGGCCGTCAGCGCCTCGCGCGCCGGCACGGAAAGCGGCACCAGCCGTTCCTTGCCGCCCTTGCCGCGCACCACCAGGGCGCGGCCATCGCGCATCAGCGCCGCCACCGGCAACCCCACCAGTTCGGAGACGCGCAGGCCGGTGGCATAGAGGATTTCCAGCAGGGCATTCAGCCGCCGCCCCTCCGGCGCGCCCCGGCGGGATGCTGCGGCCAGCAGGGCCACCACATCCGCTTCCCCCAATATCTTGGGCAGCGGCCGGCCCTGGCGTGGGGTGTCCAGCACAGAGGCCGGGTCTTCCGCCCGCACCCCTTCCGACACCAGGAACTTATAATATTGCCGCAGGGCCGACAGCCGCCGCGCCACCGTGCGCACGGATGATTTTGCCTTCACCTGATCGGCGGCCAGATGGTCCAGATAGGCCCGCAGATCGTCGCTGCTGGCCCGATCCAGTGCCGGGCGGGCCTGGGCGGCCAGGAAGGCGGCGACATCGCCCAGATCGCGGCGATAGGCATCACGCGTATTGGCGGAGGCGGCGCGCTCCGCCACGATCATGTCGAGAAACCCATCCACCCAGGGCGGCAGCGGGGCCGGCGCCTTGCGCGGGCGGCCAGGGCGTGCCTTGGCCCCGGTCGGTTTTTCCCCCGTTACCGCCATGGTTCAGCCGACCGGACGCAGCAGGCTGGCGATGGCCTCCACCGCCAGACGGCGGGCCTGATCCTTCAAGCCGGCGCGGTTGAGATTGGCGACAATCTCGGCAATATCCGTCGCCGCCGCACCGGCCACCCCTTCCGGCCCCAGCAGCGCCACCGCATCCAGCCAAGCCGCCGCCTTGGATTTGCCGCCCACCGGGCTGCCATCGGCAAAGGGGGGCTGCGGATCGGGCGTGCGTTCCAGGGCCGACAGGATCAACAGCACCTGATCGGCCTGATCGCGCGCAGCATTGCCGCCCAGATCGCGCAGCCAGCGGGTCTTGTCGATCTCCACCTCCCGCACCAGCCCATAGGCGGCGGCCAGCGGCCAGAGCCGGGCAAAGGCCCCTTCATCCTTGTTGGCGTTGTAATCATCGCGGGCCAGGGTGATCCAGGGGGCCGCCGCCTTGGGATCATCCTGCAGCAGGGCCAGCCGGGCCACCAGCGGGGCCACCACGGCAAACCCCACCGTCAGGCGGAAATCTGCCGTCTGTTCCAGCAGCAGCCGGCCATAGGTGCCCGCCTGCTGGCCGGTGCTGGCAGCCACCATGCCGGCCTTGAACAGGCCGGCCTTGGCGGCGGGAGCCGGTTCGGCGCGCAGCGCCTTCACCAGTTGGGCGCGGAACAAAGGGGTGGCCTTGCGGGCCGCCGCGGCCGTCATGGCCTTGGGGTCACCGCCTTCCACCTGTTCATAAAAGGCGGTCAGGGCCGTGGCCTCCATGCCGCCCAGCAGGGCGGCGCGTTCGGCAAAGCCCACCCGCTGCACGAGCGGGATCTGTTCCGCCCGCGCCAGGGCCGCCAGCGGGCCGGCGGCATTCACCTTCATCTCCGGCGGGGGCAGGCGGCCGGATGCCAGCATCAGCGCCAGTTGCACCGGGCTGGGTTCCGCCACCCCTTTCACCGGGGTCTTCTGCGCGGCGGCTGCCGCTTCGGTCAGGCGGAAGAAGATATCGTCCTTGTCGCCCTGTTCGCGCAGGATATCGATGCCCAGCAGGGCCATATCGGTATTGCCGGCAGCGATCTGGCAGACCATCTGCCATTTCTGCCAGGAAGCATGGTTGAACCGGCCAAGAAAATCGCCGACACGGGTGCAGGCCCGTTCGCGGTCGCCGGCCAGCCAGGTCAGTTCCGTCCAGGCCGTGGCCGTCGCCTCGTCCTTCAACGGTTCGTTGGTCATGTCCAGCAGGGCATCAGCCCCGGCCAGATCGCCAATGCGGGTCAAGGCCTCTACCCGCAGGGCGGCCAGACTGCGCGCTGCCGGTTCCCCGGCGGGCAGGTCGGCCACGCTCAACAGCAGCCGGCGGGTGCCGTCGCGCAGCGCGGGGGAAGACAGGCCGGCCGGGATGCCGGCCAGCAGCGCTTCGGCCTCCACGCGGGAGGTGCCGGCCCACAGATCGGCGGGAAAACCGCCCTCATTGGCGCGCAGCGTGCCCACCCCATCTGGATCGGGGGCCTTCAACTCCTCCACCATCATGCCGCTGGGGGCGCGGGGGCTGGGGGCATTGGCGGCAGCATCGCCGCCGCCGCCCGCCCCGTCCGCCGGGGGAGTGTCCAGCGGCAGGGCGCTGCGCCCGGCCCCATCGTTGGCCGGGGCCGCCAGCGGATCGGACGCGGGGCGGTCAGGCGCGGGGGCGGCCGGTGCCGGAGAGGTTGCCGGCGGCTGATCGGCCGGCCGGGCCTGGGGGAACAGGGGCACAGGCGCCCCCGATTGCGCCAGGGCAGGACCGGCCAGCAGGCCCA
Source organism: Niveispirillum sp. BGYR6 (assembly GCF_027568365.1). Taxonomy (NCBI): domain Bacteria; kingdom Pseudomonadati; phylum Pseudomonadota; class Alphaproteobacteria; order Rhodospirillales; family Azospirillaceae; genus Niveispirillum; species Niveispirillum sp. BGYR6. The sequence goes on from NZ_JANLNL010000005.1 coordinate 155,085, forward strand.
GCGCCACCCCGGCCAGCAGCAGCGCCCGCACCGGCGCCCTGCGGCGATCAGCCGAACCGGTCATTCGGTATCACCCGTTCCACCGGTTGCGAGGGTGCCGGCATGTCCCAGGTGGCCAGGAAGGCGAAACCGCCCACCCCCGTAACCAGGACCAGCAACAGCAGGATCGACAACAGCTTGCTCATGAACAACCGGTTCCAGGCGCGCCACGGAAAAGGAACGACCCCGCCCCCGGCGCGTCGTAACGGGGGCCGATCGGGCCGGTTGCCGGGCCCCCGCCACAGGGGCGGGGCCGGCCCCCCGGCCTTGGGGGATGCGGATGGCGGTCGGCCCATGCTATGGAAACCGCCGACACCGGCCAAACCAACCCCGCCACCATACCGCCCGGTGCCGGGGCTGGCAACGCTGCCACATTCCGGCCGCCTTCATTGGATCAGAAAGCCCATGTCCGCCAAAAGCTCCGGCCCCGCCATTCCCAAGACCATCGTGCTGATCGGCCTGATGGGGGCCGGCAAGACCAGCATCGGCAAAAGGCTGGCCGCCCGGCTGGGCCTGCCCTTCGTGGATGCCGATCATGAGATCGAACGGGCCGCCGGCTGCACCATCCAGGAAATATTCGACCGGTTCGGGGAGGCGGGGTTCCGTGATGGGGAACGCCGCGTCATCGCCCGGCTGCTGGAACAGCCGCCGGTGCAGGTGCTGTCCACCGGCGGCGGTGCCTTCATGGATGCGCAGACCCGCGCCATGATCCGTGACCATGGGCTGTCGGTCTGGCTGCGCGCCGATCTGGACCTGCTGGTCCAGCGCACGGCCCGGCGCGACCATCGGCCGCTGCTGCGCCAGGGCGAACCGCGGGAGGTTCTGGGCCGGCTGATGGAAATCCGCTACCCCGTCTATGCCGAAGCCGACCTGACGGTGGACAGCGACGACAGCCCGCCCGACCAGACCACCGAACGGGTGCTGGCGGCCTTGCGCGCCCATCTGGCGCTGGGGGACGGGGGGGCAGCCGATGCGGTTCCCATCCCGGACGGTGAAGATTAAACCAAGGGTGAACCCGCTGTTGGCTCCTGCCAACCAGAACTCTGAACACATTCACCGTCTGACCAGACCCTAAATCATCAGATCAGCGGTCGGCTTTTTCAACGGGCCTGGGAGATTGGTATAATAGCAAACGGCCGGCCCGATAAGGGGCCGGCCGCTTCCTGGACCATTTGCTGGGGGTGCCACGGCACCCGTGTAAGCGACGCCCGATCAGAAGGCGTAGGTCAGGGACGCCACAAAACGCGAATCGGCGTTCTTGTCGCCCTTCACGTCGGTGTCGATATACTTCAGATCAACAGTGAACGGCGCGAACTTCAGGGCCACACCGGCGCTCCAATCCTTGTAATCGGTGCCGTTTTCCAGCTCATTGAAGCCGATGGCGCTGTTGATCGAGATCATGTCGGTCACAGCAAAGCTGAAGCCCGGCGACAGGTACCAGGCATTGCCGCCCGCCGTGCCGAAGAATTTCGGCGAGTAATAGACCTTGCCGGTCAGGGTCAGCTTGTCGATGGCATAGGCCAGATCCAGGCCCGCCTCGAAGTAATTATACTTCAGATCGCTGTCCGCACCCGGATAGGTGTAGTAGAGGGCAGTAACCGTATAGGTCAGGTTATCCACCGTGTTGGTATAGCCACCGAACACGTCCAGCTCGACATCGGCATCGGTGCCGAAATCGACATTGGAGCCCCAGGCGCCAACGAAGAAGCCGCTTTCATGGTTGACGGTCAGGCCGGCCTGGAAGGCAGGATCTTCCTGCGTCTGGCTGACGCCACGGAACACGTAATCAGAGGTGATGGCGGCGGAACCGGTGAAGGTGAACGGGGATTCAGCCTGGGCCGCGGACGCGCCGGCGAACATCAGGGCAACAACGGCCGTGGAGGCGAGCAACCGGGAGAAACGCATGAACCACTCCATTATGAGGCATTATGTTTAGGGTCCGTCCGCACAACAGCAAAAGCGATGCCAGTTTGCCGGAGGCCAGACCCAGACAACCGAAATATGTAGGTTTGTTCACTGAACGGCCAGATACCGTTATATTGCTGTGCAACAATCCCGCCGACTGTTGCAAAATAAATACGCAGTTGCGCCAAACCTGCCTAAATTATGAACGTTTGCACATAAAAGCACAGGCCGCCTTGTGGGGCGGCCTGTGCGGGTAACCAGATCGGGTATAAGGCCCGGATCAGATGTAGTAAGCCTTCAGCGGTGAGAAACCGTTGAAATTCACCGCACTATAGGTGGTGGTATAGGCGCCGGTGGCCAGAATGGTCACCTTGTCGCCGATCTTCAGGCTGTCCGGCAGGTGATATTCCGCCTTTTCATAGAGCACATCGGCGCTGTCGCAGGTGGGGCCGGCCAGGATCACCGGGGCGGCCGGGCCATCGCGCTCGGTCTGGATCGGATACTTGATGGCCTCGTCCATCGTCTCTGCCAGACCGCCGAACTTGCCGATATCCAGATAGACCCAGCGCTTGTCGTCATTGGCCGATTTGCGGGAGATCAGCACCACTTCAGATTGGATGATGCCGGCATTGCCCACCATGCCGCGCCCCGGCTCGATGATGGTTTCCGGGATGCGGTTGCCGAAATGGCGACGCAGGCTCTCATTGATCGCCTCGCCATAGGCCTGGCTGGTCGGCACATCCTTCAGATAACGGGTGGGAAAGCCGCCGCCCATATTGACCATCTTCAGGGCCACACCCTTTTCCTCACAGGCGCGGAAAATCTCCGCACAGGTGGAAAGCGCGATATCCCACTGGCGCAGGTCGCGCTGCTGGCTGCCGACATGGAAGGACACGCCATAGGGCACGACATTCATGGTCGCTGCCTGCAGCAGCAGTTCCTTGGCCATGGCGGGTTCACAGCCGAACTTGCGCGACAGCGGCCAGTCAGCCCCTTCACCCGAGGTCAGGATGCGGCAGAAGACGCGCGCCCCCGGCGCATGGTCGGCGATCTTTTCCAGCTCTTCGATGCTGTCAAAGGCGAAGAGATTGACACCCAGTTCATGGGCCGTGCGGATATCGGCTGCCTTCTTGATGGTATTGCCGAAGGAGATGCGGTCGGCCGAGGCGCCGGCCTCCAGGCAATACTGGATTTCCGGCACCGATGCCGTGTCAAAGCAGGAACCGGACTGCGCCAGCAGGCGCAGGATTTCCGGGGCCGGATTGGCCTTCACGGCATAGAAAATCCGCGCGTCCGGCATGGCGCCGGCCAGCTTGGCATAATTGTCATGCACGACGTCGAGATCCACCACCAGGCAGGGGGTGGCGGGGGACTGTTCGGCAAAGAAACGGGCGATCTTCTCGGTCATCGCGGACTCCGAGGCCAAGCAAATTGGATGATGTCGGGTGGAAAAGACAGTATAGCCGGACCCATCCCGGGTCCGGTTCCGCTCAAGCGTGCCGCAACGGCCGGCCCAAGCGGGTCAGATACTGGTCACAGAACCAGCAATGCCCCGCACGCCATAGGCCGGGAGCTGACTGAAAAGACGGAGAAGGGCAGGCACGGCGGGCCCACCGACAACAACAAGTACCATCGTAGCCTCCAATTCGCCGCCTTGCTTAAGGGACGGACGAGGATACGCGTTACGTCGTTGCATAACCCCACCGGGTCGACGGCTCCGTCATCCACCTTTATGTGCTTTCATCCTTGAAAGCAGGCGGCGACGGGTGTGGGGGCCATAGGCACGTGCGCTGCGAATGCGCGCTATATAGGGCCGAAGCCCGTGAGGATAAAGCGCTTTTTTGTGTCGGTTCGATTAAATTCTGCAGATCAGGGGCGCAGGCGATTCAAATCAAAATTTCGCCACTTTCGCCGCCCATTTTTATCTCACGGGCCGATCAGCTCAGGTTCTGGGAAATGCCGATGCGTTTTGAGACACCCCGTCTCGGCCGCCCCCAGGTGCCCCCCTCAGCGGATCAGCCCTTGTCAAAACCGGTTCTGCCCCGAACCGGTGATATTCTCGGCCACCGCAGATGCCCCCGCGGTGGCCGTTTTCTTTGGCGGATTTCCTGGCATCCGCCCCGCCCTTTCTGGCATCGTGCGGCCCCGACCCCGCTGCCGGAGTGACCGATCATCGTGCGTGCCGCCCCTTCCCCCACTGCCGCCGCTTCACCGGGCGCCTTGCTGGAAGCGCGTGCGCTCACCTGTCTGCGCGGGGCCCGGCTGGTTTTCACCCAGCTGGAATTCAGCCTGGCCGCCGGCGGAGCGCTGCTGCTGGTCGGCCATAATGGCAGCGGCAAATCCAGCCTGCTGCGCCTGCTGGCCGGGCTGTCGCGCCCCTTTGCCGGCGGGCTTTTCTGGCAGAACAGCCCGATTGCCGAGGATATGGAGGCGCACCGCGCCCGGCTGCGCTATGCCGGCCACCAGGATGCGGTGAAACCGGCCCTGACGGCGCTGGAAAATCTCTGCGTCTGGGCCGGGCTGGACGGGCTGCCCAATGCCACGGTCCGGGCGCAGGCCGCCCTGGCCCAGGTGGAGCTGTCGCACATCGCCGATATGCCCGGCCGCTACCTGTCGGCCGGGCAGAAGAAGCGGGTCAATCTGGCCCGGCTGGCCCTGGCCCCGGCGGCCCATGCGCCCCTGTGGTTGCTGGATGAACCGGCCACCGCCCTGGACCGCGACTCGGTGGCGCGGCTGGCCGCCCTGATGGCGCGGCACCGGGGGGATGGCGGCATGGTGGTGCTGTCCACCCACAGCGCCATCGATCTGCCGGGCGCCCAGGTGCTGGACGTCTCCCGGTTCAGCGCCGATGCGGACGATGCCGATGATGAAGCAGCCGATGGGGAAGCGGCATGAAGGCGATCTGGCATCTGCTGCGCCGGGAATTGCGGTTGGCCCTGCGCCAGGGGGCCGATGCCGCCATGGCCGTGCTGTTCTTCGTGCTGTGCGTGGTGATGTTCCCCTTCGGCATCGGGCCGGAGCCGGGCATCCTGGCCCGCATCGCGCCGGGCGTCATTCTGGTGGCGGCCCTGCTGGCCTCCCTGCTGTCGCTGGACCGGCTGTTCCAGGCCGATCATGAAGATGGCAGCCTGGAACTGCTGGCACTGTCCCCGCCGGGGCTGGAGGCGGTGGCGGTGGCCAAGCTGGCGGCCCATTGGCTGGTGACCGGCCTGCCGCTGATCCTGGCCTCCCCCCTGCTGGCCCTGTTCCTCAACCTGCCGGCCGAGGGTTTTCCCATTCTGCTGCTGGCGCTTGCCATCACCACGCCGTTGCTCAGCCTGATCGGCGGGGTGGGGGCAGCGCTGACGCTGGGGGCGCGGCGCGGGGGCGTGCTGCTGCCGCTGCTGGTGATGCCGCTATACATCCCCGCGCTGATCTTCGCCGCTGCCGCCATCGATGCCGCCCTGATGGGCCACAGCGCCCGGCCGCATCTGCTGTTGCTGGGCGGTTTGCTGGCTGGGGCGGCCACACTGGCCCCCTTCGCCGTGGCCGCCGCCCTACGCACGGCCCTGGATTAACGGCCCCAGCCTATATCTTTGGGATATAACACCCCCCATTACGGCTTGCCCGAAAGGCAGGGTTCCCATAAGGTCGATTTCCCGGCCGGAACCGCCACCAAACCTGATTGCGGTGAGATCATCTCAACAGGTTCAGCGATGACGGGGTCTGGAATCAAAGGGCCGCCATGGCTTTACCGGCCATGGCACAACAGGCCCGGCCAAATGCTGACGGGGGGGTGATTTGCTGGGTTTCTTCACACGCAGCGAACAGGTCATCATTGTTGATGACGATCACGTCCGTTCCGTCACCATCGGTCCCCGCCAGCGCCTGCGCCCGGCGCTTTATGTCGGTCTGGCCCTGCTGGGCATGGTCGCCGCCCTGGGCGGCTGGATCGGTGTCAGTGTCAGCCTGGATCACAGCCGGAAAGACATCGCCAATGTGGAGCAGGGTGCCGATACCCTGGCCCGCCAGCTGGCCGAAAGCCGCGACCAGCTTTCCCGCATGGCGGAGGAGCTGGACAATGCCCGCAATGCCCTGAACACCGCCCTGGCGGAAGAGCAGGAGGCCCGCACCCGCATCGATGCCGCCTTCAATGCCCTGGCGGAGGCGGAGCAGCCAGGCGGTAAGCCGCTGCGCCAGGTGCTGCTGGCGGCGCGCGCCGAACTGGCCCCCCTGCGCATCAAGGGGGAGGAGGGCGGCAGCCATCTCAGCGCTGCCGAACAATCGCTGGCCGCCATCACAGAGGCCAGCCAGGAATTTGCCACCCGCCGCGCCCAGGCGGCCGCCGCCGCACTGGAACTGTCCATCGGCGGGCTGTCGCAGGAAGAAGGCAATCTGCCCACCCTGCTGCTGGCCAGCAGCGGCCTGTCCCGCGCCCTGGCAGAGGCGCAGGCCGACGCCCTGCGCCGCTATGGCGAAGCAGAGTCCGCCAAGGCGGAGCGTGACGCCATGGGCGTGCGGCTGGCCGCCGCCGAACAGCGCATGTCGGCCGTGGCGGCCGGTCAGGTGGCCTTGCTGTCCCGCCTGAACGGCCATGCCCAGTTGCGCGTCGGGATGCTGGAAAGCGAGCTGAAGGGCACCGGCATCAATCTGGATAAGGTTCTGTCCGCCATGGCCGACCAGCCAGCCGCCAGCGGTGGCCCGCTGGTCGGCCTGCCCGCCCTGCCGGAAGCGGCACTGCCGCCGGAAGCGGTGGCCGCCCTGCAGCAGCTGGAGGCCAGCCTGGACCGTCAGGCCAAATTACGCTCCCTGAGCAATTACCTGCCCCTGACCCCGCCGGTGGATAATTTCTATACCTCCAGCGGTTTCAGCAGCCGGCGCGACCCCTTCACCAATGAATGGGCCACCCATACCGGCCTGGATCTGGTGGCCCGCGAGGGCTCCCCCGTCACCCTGCCGGCCGCCGGCAAGGTGGTGGCCGTCACCTTCGATGAAGGCTATGGCCGCATGGTGGAGGTGGACCATGGTTTCGCCGTCCATACCCGTTATGCCCATCTGGGCAAGGTGCTGGTGAAGCAAGGCGACATTCTGGACCCCGGCAGCCAGATCGGCACCCTGGGCAATAGCGGCCGCAGCTCCGGCCCGCATCTGCATTACGAGGTTCTGCTGGAAGGCAAACCCGTGGATCCCCTGCGTTTCATGGAGAAAAGCCGGCATGTTTGCGAAGGTTAAGGAACGCATCGAGGCCGGTGCCCGCCCCGGCAATGGCCCATCCGGCAGCAATGGCAGCAGCCAGACCGGGGCGGAAAAGAAGGCCATGCCTTCCATCATCAGCCGCGACATGGTGATCACCGGCGATCTGGACACGCCGGGCGAAGTGCATGTGGAAGGCAGCATCCGCGGGGATGTGCGCTGCGCCCGGCTGATCATCGGCGCCACCGGCAGCGTACAGGGCCATATCTTCGCCGCCACCGTGCGTATCCATGGCCGGGTGCAGGGGGAGATCAATGCCGACGAGGTGTTCCTGCTGAACGGGTCCAGCGTCAGTGGCGATGTCATACAGACCATGCTGGAAATCGCCCCCGGTGCCAGCTTTGAAGGCGCGGTCCGCCGGCGCGGCGCCGATGCCGCCCCCCGGATGCTGGCCGCCCCGGTGGAGACGAAGGGCGAAGCCGGGGTTGAGGCAGAACCGCCACCGGTCACCGATGACGTTCCCCCCGCTCTGGAACCTGTCGAGTCGACCGTGACCGACCCCGTGGCCGCAGCCCCGGCCGAGAAGACGGAACCGGAGACAGCTCCCCCTACCAACGAACAGGTTCGGCCTGACCAGCCTCTTATCAATCTCTCTTGATCGTGACCGGTGGAGGGGGACTTTACGTTCAGTCGCCGGGCGCTTACGCGGTCACGGGCCCGTGATCGTTGGCCAACAAGGGGCATGTTCTTGATTATCTGCCCCACCAGTGGCGGGGCCCGTCTTCTTGAGCGGGTGCCGGGATAGGCGCTGGCAGTGGGCCACAGCAAAAACCCCCGCCAGGGGCGAGGGTTTCAGCAGCGGCAAGCCGTGACATTTGAAGTTGGAGTGGATCAGCGGGCCGTGCTGGTGGCCGTGCTGGTACTGGTGGCCGGCGGGGTGCTGCCGTTCGGCTCATCATCATCCCCACCCGAGGCGGCGACGGCGATGATGCCGGCGGCCGCAACGGCGCCGACAACCGCGGCGGTAGTCAGGGTGCCGCTGGCGACACCGGCGGCACCGGCCCCGGCGGCACTGCCAGTGGCCTGGGCCCCTTCAGCGGGGGCCGGCGTGGAGTTGCTCTGCGCCAGCGCCGGCAAGGCACTGCCGGCGGCGAGAAGGACCGCGAGCGCGGCGGCGATGGAACGACGCATCTGCTTTTCCCTATATTCTGTGGAACGCCGCCAAAATGACGGACGCATGGGGTTCGAGCCGAAACCCTGCCACAAACAAACGTCGGGAAGCTGTGATCGGACGGGGACATGCCCGTCTTTTACTGAGTAACCCAAAGGGATTAGGGTGCCGCTGCGGGGCTGGATCGGCCCGTGATGGCACCCTGGATGGCGGGATGCCACAGGCCGATATTGCCGCCGGCACCGGCAGCGATGTTCAGGCCGACCACCCGCCAGACGCCGCCTTCCTGCTGCAGCACCGGCCCGCCGCTGGTGCCCCGGCTGGCCGAACAGCCATGGATCAGCAGCCGGCCGGCATCGGTTTCCTGCAGGTTCCGCAGGGGGCAATCGCGGTCCACCATCAACAGATGCGTGCGATCCTGGCTGAAACCGGCCACCGCCACCGTCTGCCCCGCCATCGGTGCCGTGCCCTGCCAGGGCAGCGGCCGCACGCCGGCATCGCCGGACAGGCGCAGCAAGGCCCAGTCACGCCCCAGGCTGGCCCCTGGTTTGGTGCCGTCATAGCCGGCCCCCACCTGCAGCGATTCCACCGTCAGATGGGTGCGATACTCCCCCAGCGCGTAGCCGAACAGCACATGCAGGGAAACCGGCTGCAACAGCTGGCGGGTGCGGTGATTATAAAGGCAATGCGCCGCCGTTAGCACCAGCCGGGGCGCCACCAGGGTGCCGGTGCAGCGGCTGCCGATATTGGTCTGAACCCGCGCCACGGCGTCCCAGGGCGGGGTGTTGATATCAACGATGCGCCGCGCATCATCCGCCGCCACGCCGGGGGCCCGCAGCGGCGGCACATCGCCCACCCCCGCCAGGGCGGGAAAGGGGCTGAACAGCAGCAGCAGCGCCGCCAGGAAAGCCAGCCCCGGAAAACAGCGACGCCGCCCGCCGCCCGTCAAAGCCGGTGGTCGGGACCACCCGGATCGCCGGTCAGCACCATCCAGATGGCGTAATAGAAAATGCCGGCGAACGGCAGGCCGATCAGCAGCCCGAGGGCCATGTAAATCACGTACATCGCAAACATTATCCATGGATCGAACCCCGCTGGTGGTCCGGCATCGGGGGGACGGTTTGCCGTTCCAGTAACCCCGCCGCACCAGCGGTCGAACAAGCATGATGGGGCGACACCTGCCTTCGGCACCCAGACATCACGTTCCACGCCTTTATAATGATGTTCCTGGCGCACCACCAGTCGGCCCTGATGCCGCACCCCCATGCGTTGGCGAGGTGTACAATCGTGTGCTGCCCGCAATTGTCACACCCCCGATCCCCCGGTACCCTTGTTGCGCCGCAGGGATGGGGTTGTTAAGAGAGAGGCAGATCATTCCGACACCGCCCGTCACCGGGACCGGTGCCGGCATCGGAGGGGCTGGGGCCAAACCGGCAGGGGAGCCATGGCGGATCATCACGGGCGATCACAGGATATGCGCGACATGGCGGGGGCTGCTGCGGCGGAACCGCAGCCGGTCGCCGGCCCGCGCCATGTCGGCGAATGGCTGCGCCAGCAACGCGAGGCGCTGGGCTATGGGCTGCCGGAGCTGGCGGCGGGCCTGCGCATCCGCCAGCATTACCTGGAAGCGATTGAAGAGGGGCGCTGGGGCGACCTGCCCGGTCAGGCCTATACGGTGGGCTTCCTGCGCACCTATGCCCAGACGGTGGGGCTGGATGCCGGCGCCATTTTGCAGCGTTTCAAGCAGGACTCGGCCGGCCAGGATCAGGTCCAGGAACTCTATTTCCCCGTACCGGTGAATGAAAATCGCGTGCCGGGTGGGGCGGTGATGCTGATTGCGGCCCTGTTGGGCCTGCTGGTCTATGGGGGCTGGTATGCGCTGTCGGCGTCCGACCGATCGGTGGGCGATCTGGTGCCGGAACTGCCGGAACGTCTGTCCAAGCTGATCTATGGGGAACAATTGCCCACCCCGCCACCGCCGCCACCCACCACCACGCAGATGAGCGCGGGGCAGGTGGAAGCGCTGGTCGGCGCCTCCAGCCCCACCGCGCCTGAAATCGGGGCCAGCGGTGCAGCCCCCGGCCCGGCCCTGCCGCCGGCCAACCCGGCCGGTACCGCCGCTGATGCCGGGATGCCCGCCACCGACACCAGCCCCGCCGGCCCGATGGGGGAGGAGGAGAGCGAGGTGCCGCAGCTGCCCGATCTGGGCCAGGGCATGACCCCGCCGCCGCCCGCTGATCCGGCCGTGCCGGAATCAGAACCGGTGGTCACCACCGATGCGGCCCCGTCCGCCGGGGCCACCCCGGCACCCAAACCGGCGGTCACCAACGATGTGCCGCCCAGCGGCCGGGTCTATGGTCTGGCGGAAGGCAATGTGCGCGTTACCATCCGCGCGCTGGAGGACAGCTGGATTGAGGTGAAGGACGGCAAGGGCACGCTCTGGGCCTCGCGCGTGCTGCGCCGCGGTGACCTGTTCCGCGCCCCCGACGTGCCGGGGCTGATCTTGAATACCGGCAATGCCGGCGGGCTGCTGGTCACGCTGGACGGGCGCGATCTGGCCCCGCTGGGCGCCAAGTCGCAGGTGATGCGCGGGGTGCCCCTTACGCCCGACGCGTTGACCGGACGCTGAACCGCGAAGCGGCGGAAGCCTGTCTGAGAGGGGGCGGACCGGGCATACCGGTGCCGCCCCTTGTTTTTGCCCGGCCGATGGCCGATTTTCAGCAGTAACTTTCCCTTCATGCAGCCACGGCCCGGACGCCCATCGCCATGACCGCCGATCACAGCCATCACCGCCCCTGGCGCCAGATTCTGCGCCGCAAGTCCCGCCTGATCCATGTCGGGTCGGTGCCGGTGGGTGGCGATTCGCCCATCACCGTGCAGACCATGACCAACACGGTCACTGCCGATGCCAAGGCCACGATCGAACAGATCCGCCGGGCGGAGGAGGCGGGGGCCGATATCGTCCGCGTTTCCTGCCCGGATGAGGAAAGCACGGCGGCGCTGAAAGAAATTGTCGCCGCCGCCCGCGTGCCCATCGTGGCCGACATCCATTTCCATTACCGCCGCGCGATTGAGGCGGCAGAGGCGGGGGCCGCCTGCCTGCGCATCAATCCCGGCAATATCGGCAGCCATGAGCGGGTGCGCGAGGTGGTGCAGGCGGCCAAGGATCATGGCTGTTCCATGCGCATCGGCGTCAATGCCGGCAGCCTGGAGCGCGAATTGCTGGAGCGCTTTGGGGAGCCCTGCCCCGACGCGCTGGTGGAAAGTGCCCTGACCCACGCGAAAATCCTGGAAGATCATGATTTCCGCGAATTCAAGATTTCGGTGAAGGCATCGGACGTCTTCATGGCGGTTGCCGCCTATCAGGGGCTGGCCGATGCCTGTGACTATCCGCTGCATATCGGCATCACGGAGGCCGGGGGCCTGCGCGCCGGAACGGTGAAAAGCTCCATTGGGCTGGGCATGTTGCTCTGGTCGGGCATCGGCGACACCATCCGCGTCTCGCTCTCCGCCGATCCGGTGGAAGAGGTGAAGGTCGGCTATGAGATGCTGAAAAGCCTGGGCCTGCGCCGCCGGGGTGTGACCGTCATTTCCTGCCCGTCCTGTGCGCGCCAGCAGTTCGACGTGATCAAGACGGTGGAGGTGCTGGAGGAACGGCTGTCCCACATCACCACGCCGCTGACCGTCTCCGTCATTGGCTGTGTGGTGAATGGGCCGGGGGAGGCCACCATGACCGATATCGGCCTGACCGGTGGCGGCAAGAATACCCATCAGATCTATCTGGGCGGTGTCTCGGCCCATCGGCTGAAGGACCAGGGCATTGTCGACCATCTGGTCGGGCTGGTCGAAGCCAAGGTGGCGGAGATCGAAGCCGCGAAACCGGCGGCGGAATAAATACGGGGCGTGAGGGGAGGTGGCTTTGCGCAAAAAATGGGCCCTGGCCCTGGCTGGTTTCCTGCTGTTGGCGGTGCCGGGTGCCCTGGCCGCTGATCCCCCCACCCCGCAAAGCCTGCGCACGCCGGGCAAGGGTGAACCCGATCCCATCGGCAGCTATGCCAATGGCTGCATCCGGGGGGCGGCGGAATTGCCAGCGGAAGGGGCGGGATATCAGGTGATGAACCTGTCCCGCCGCCGCAACTGGGGCCACCCGGACCTGCTGGCCTATCTGCATGATCTGACGGGCAAGGCCAGTGCGGAAAAGCTGGGCCGGCTGGCCATCGGCGATCTGGGCATGGTGCGCGGCGGGCGGATGCCCACCGGCCATGCCAGCCACCAGATGGGGCTGGATGCTGATATCTGGTTCGTGCTGGATTTGCCCGAACTGCCCGCCCCGGAACGGGAGCGGGAGGATTTCGCCAGCATGGTGAATGCCAAGGCCCAGCGGGTGGACCCGGCCCGTTTCGGCCCGGCCCAGGCCAGGCTGCTGCAACTGGCGGCCGAAGATACCCGTGTGTCGCGCATCTTCGTCAATCCGGCCATCAAGCTGGCCCTTTGCCAGCAGACGGCAGGCGACCGGGCCTGGCTGGCCAAGCTGCGCCCCTGGTTCGGCCATGCGGCGCATTTCCATGTCCGCCTGTCCTGCCCCGCCGGGGCCAGCCAGTGCGAGGGGCAGGAACCGCCGCCGCCCGGCGATGGCTGCGGGGCGGAACTGATGAGCTGGTTTGAACCACCCAAGCCCAACCCCAAGCCGCCGCCCCCGCCCAAGGCCCCACCACCACCGCCCGCCGCCTGTCTGGCGCTTTACGCGGAACCTTGATCCCAAGGAGCCATGATCCATGGCTCCTGGGATTCGTATGCTCCCTCAATTGCCGGGCGCTGCCTCCAGCAGCTTGGCTTACGCGCCCGTGGGGGCGCTGAGCCGGCGGTCGCCGGCCTTCAAGGGTCATGTCCCATGCCCCTTGTTAATCAAAGGCAAAGGCATCCATTGCCAGGATGACCCGGTCGGTGCTGCTGTGCAGCAGCCGGGCCGGGGCGCCAGGCGTGCCCACCCCCATGGCCACGAACAGCGGCAGCAGATGTTCTGTCGTCGGGTGGTTGCGCCGCGCCTCCGGTGCCTGGCGCAGCCAGTCCAGGGCGGCATCCTGGCGGCCCTCCAGCAACGCGCCGCGCATCCAGTCGGCAAACTGGTTGACCCAGTCCGGCACCGGCGCATCGGGGGCCTGATAGCGCATTTCCATCAGATTATGGGTGAAGCTGCCCGACCCCAGGATCAGCACCCCTTCATCGCGCAGCGGGCGCAGTGCGGCCCCGATGCGGGCGTGCCAGCCGGCATCCCGATCCGGCTGCACGGAAAGCTGCGTCACCGGGATATCGGCGTCCGGAAAGGCCAGGGTCAGGGGTGTCCAGGCGCCATGATCCAGCCCCCGGTCGGCACTGCCAAGGGCGCGGATGCCGGCCTGGGCCAGCAATTCCCCGGCACGGTGCGCCAGGGCCGGCGCGCCGGGGGCCGGATAGCGCATGGCGAACAAGGCGGGGGGAAAGCCCCGGAAATCATGAATGGTCTCCGGCCGCTCTGCCAATGACAGGGCCGGTTCCGGCGTCTCCCAATGGGCGGAGATGGCCAGGATGGCCTGCGGGCGCGGGAACAGTTCCCCCAGACGACGCAGGAAATGATGGGCCGGGGCATCAGGTTCCAGCGCCAGCATGGGCGAACCGTGGGAAATGAAAATGGCTGGCAGGCTGGACATGGAAAGCACGGGCCCCTTGGCTGGATCATTGATCCGGCCAGACTGCCACAGGCAAGCAGGGCAAAGCACTGACGGTCATCACAGGGATGGCCGCAAGAACAGGCCAAATGACTGTGTTTGATTTTTTTTGGGGGGGAGGGAATGGTGGGCGCGGGTGGAATCGAACCACCGACCTCTCGCTTATCAGGCGAGTGCTCTAACCCCTGAGCTACGCGCCCCCTTCCGCTGATGCAGCGGGGGAAAAGATGCTGCCGAAAACGAAAAAAGCCGGCAGGTGGCCGGCTTTCGCAGCACCGGAGAGGGGGATGGTGGGCGCGGGTGGAATCGAACCACCGACCTCTCGCTTATCAGGCGAGTGCTCTAACCCCTGAGCTACGCGCCCCTCTCGTGGAGCGCGGTGATAGAGATATGGAGGCCACGTGTCAAGTCTATTTCAGCAGACAGCCGATTGCATGGGCCCCCTGCATCCAGGGCAGGGGGTGACGGATCGCACTGCACAATCAGGACAAGCCCCCCAGATTGCCGCCCCCAACCCATGATGGTAAAGAAGATCAGCGGCAAGATGGAACGCAGGCGCCAGGGGCAGGCGACGGGAATCGGAATGGACGATCACGGAGCGGAACCGGGCAAGGCCGGGCATATATGGCGGGCCGCCGCCCAGGGGCTGGCCCATCTGGACCGGGTGCTGATCGCCGCCTTGGGCTTGGGCGCGCTGCTGGGCGCTGTGCTGCTCTGGTGGCAGATTGATGGCCGCATCCACGCGCTGGAATCGGTGCTGGCCAACCAGATCCGTCTGCGGGCCAGTGCCATTGATGTGCAGATGCAGGCCGCCCAGGGCCATCTGGAGGCCTTGCGGCAGCGCGCCGAACTTTTCTATGCCGAATATCCGGCCCCGGCAGAGATGCCGCAGGGCAGCCTGCTGACCGCCTTTCTGGCCAGCAATCCCGGCAATGACCCGGCTTTGCCCTATTCCCTGGATCGGCTGCCCCCGCCCTATCTGACCAGCCAGATCGGCAATCTGATCGCCCTGTCGGCCGATGATGCCGCCCAGCAGCCGGAAATTTCCCGCGCCGATCCCGGCGCTTGGCGGCAGGAAGCGGCGATGATGGTACAGCTGCTGCCGCTGATGGCCGTGACCCAGAAAGTGGTGCCGGAGGTGCGGCGCCTGCTCTATATCTCCCGCGCTGGCATGGTGGCGCTGCACCCCTGGGTGCGCAGTGATGAAACGGACCTGCTGCTGCAATTGGCCACCACCCCGGCCTTTCGCCATGCCGGCCCGGCGCTGAACCCGCAGGGCGGCCCGGTCTGGACCCTGTCCGCCCCCGATCAGCCGGACAGGATGGTCACCCTGTCCCTGCCGCTGACCCTGGAAGGGCGGTTTCTCGGCAGTTTCACCCTGGATGTACCGCTGGCCGGCATCCGGGAAAAGCTGGGATCGGTGATCAGGACCGATGCCGCCATGCTGCTGGTGGATGGCAATGGCCATATCATCGCCAGCAGCCAGGACGGACCGGCACCCGCCTTGCTGGATGATGTGCTGCCGGGGGGCCTGGAACGGCTGGCCGGCGGGGGGCCACTGCATGGTTTCAACCAGCCCTTCACCGTCAGTGCGGCGCTGAAATCCGCGCCCTGGCACATGGTTTACGTCACCCCGCCTTTCAGCCTGTTGCTGGTGGCCATGCAGGATGTGGTGATTTCGGTGCTGGGCTTCGTCGCCTCGCTGCTGGTGCTGCTGTTCATTGTCCGCCGGCTGATGCAGCGAGCGCTGAAGGTGCGCGATCAGGCGGTGCAGGCCGAGCGCAATGCCCGCGCCGCCGCAGAGCGCGCCTTGACCGATCTACGCGCCGCCCATGATGAACTGGATTTCCTGAACCGGGAAAAGACGCGCTTCTTCTCCCTGGTCTCCCACGATCTGCGCGGGCCGTTCAACAGTATGCTGGGCATGACCCAGGAACTGGCCGACCATGCCCCGCGCATGTCAGCGGAAGATACGGCCGATTTCGCCCGCACCGTGCATGAGATGGCGCGCAAGGTATTCGATCTGCTGGAAAATCTGCTGCAATGGTCACGGGTGCAGATGTCGGGCACGCCCTTTGCCCCTATGGTTTTCCCCGTGCGTGACGTGGTGGGCGATGCGGTGCGCGATGTCGCCTCCGCCGCCCTGGCCAAGGATATCCAGGTTCTGGATGCGGTCGGCGACCGCTGGGTGCTGGCCGACCGCACCATGGCGCTGGCCATCCTGCGCAACCTGTTGATGAATGCCGTGAAATTCAGCCATCCGGGCGGGGTGGTGCATGTCACCTCCCGCGCGCAGGGGGACCGGCTGGAAATTGCCGTGACCGACAAGGGCATCGGCATGGAGCCATCGCAGCTGCAACAGCTGCTGCGCGCCGGCCCCGGTGCCAGCCGCCCCGGCACCCAGGGCGAAACCGGTACCGGCCTGGGCCTGACCCTGGTGCGCGATCTGGCCCTGCGCCATGGCGGGGAACTGCGCCTGGAAAGTGAGCCGGGCCGGGGCACCATTGCCAGCTTCACCGTCCCCCTGTCGGCCGATCCGGCCGAAACCCGGCGGCTGGCCGCGCTGGGGGTGGAATAATCCCCCCGCCACAGGGACTGGGGCTCAGGCGCTTTTCGACAGGGGCGTCGCTTCCCCGGTTTCCGACTCGGGAACGCTGAGGTTGCGCACCTTCAGCAGCTTGATGCGGCGCGGGTCGGCCTCAACAATCTCGAACACCAGCCCGGAATCGTGCTGGAAGGTTTCCCCTGGCAAGGGCACACGACCCGCCATGGAGAAGACCAGCCCGCCCAGCGTATCGACATCCACCAGTTCGTCAGCATCGAAGAAGCGGCCCAGCTGCTCCTCGAACTCTTCCACCGGGATGCGGGCATCCACCAGCAAAGTGCCGTCGGGGCGGGGGACCAGGCGTTTCTGTTCCGCCTCGTCATGCTCGTCCTCGATCTCGCCGACGATCTCTTCCACCAGATCCTCGATGGAGATCAGACCGTCAATGCCGCCAAACTCATCCACCACCAGGGCCAGATGCTGGCGGGCCTGGCGCATTTTCAGCAGCAGGTCCAGCACCGGCATGTTGGGGGTGACGATCAGCACGTCGCGGGTGATGGCCTGCAGCTCGAACGGTTTGCCGACGGCGACACAGGCCAGCACATCCTTGATATGGACCATGCCGACCACATCGTCCAATTCCTCCCGATAGACCGGCATCCGGCTATGGGCTTCGTCGGAAAAGCGCCGGATCAGGTCGGGCAGGGAAATATCCAGCGGCACGCCGACAATGTCGGCGCGTGGCACCATGGCATCCATCACCTTGCGGTGCCGCAGCTTCAGGATATTGGCAAGCAGGGCGCGTTCGCCTTCCGCCATGGAAGGCTCGGTATCGCCCGTCTCCTCAATCAGCTCCTCGATGGTGCCGCGCAGCGTATCGCCGCCGCGCACCCCCAGAATGGAGCGCAACCAGCCGCGCAGCTGCTGGCTGAAGGAGGGTTGTTCTTCGGCCCCGTCCTCGCGGGGCGATCGACTGTCGCTAAGGTCGGCCATCTTCTTTATCAGTGGGTTGCTTGGGTGGTCCCGGCGTCGCCAGGATCATCATCATCCGGGGCGTGACCGCCGCCGGCATAGGGATCGGCAATGCCGAACCCTGAAAGTATCTGCGTTTCCAGCCGTTCCATCTGTTCGGCCTCGCCATCCTCAATATGGTCATAGCCCAGCAGATGCAGCACGCCATGGGTGACGAGGTGGGTCAGATGGTCGGCAAACGCCTTGTTCTGTTCCCGCGCCTCGCGCTCCACAGTTTCGAACGCCAGGATCACATCGCCCAACAATACAGGAACCGCCGGGCCGGGCGACAGGAAATCATCATCCTCCCCCTCTTCCTGGCCATCATCGTCCCCGTCCGGGTCGTCTTCATAGTCATCATCGGCGAAATCATCATCGCCGTCGCTGCCATCGTCGCCATCGGCGTGCAGCGCGAAGGACAGCACATTGGTCGGCTTGTCCTTGCCGCGATAGGTGCGGTTCAGCTCATGCACCGTGTCATCATCGGCCAGCACCAGCGACATTTCTGCTGGTCCCTCGGGCAACAGGCCGGGTTCGGCGGTGAGCGCAGCCACCAGGGCGGCATGGGCCGCCCGCTGGCACAGGCCCTCAATATCGCTGATCCGGTCTTCCCAGCGCGGCTCCTCGATGCTGATCAGAATTTCCACGCGGTCGGCGCTGGCATCGGGGGGCGGGGGGGAAGCATTGCTCATTGCGGGTTGTCCGGTTTGCTGGCACGGGCCGCGGCATCATAGGCGCGCACGATGCGGCCGACCAGCGGGTGGCGCACGACATCCTGGTCGCTGAATTCCACGAACGACACGCCTTCCACCCCTTTCAGGATGCTCAGCGCTTCCTTCAGGCCGGATTTGGTGCCGGATGGCAGGTCGATCTGGGTGACGTCGCCCGTCACCACCATGCGGCTGCCCTCCCCCATGCGGGTCAGGAACATTTTCATCTGCATGGGCGTGGTGTTCTGCGCCTCGTCCAGAATGACGAAAGCATGGGCCAGTGTGCGGCCGCGCATGAAGGCGAGCGGGGCCACCTCAATCACGCCGGTTTCGATACGCTTGGCCACCTGATCGGGTGGCAGCATGTCGTTCAGCGCGTCGTACAGCGGACGCAAATACGGGTCGACCTTGTCCTTCATGTCACCGGGCAGGAAGCCCAGCCGCTCGCCCGCCTCCACCGCCGGGCGGGACAGAACGATGCGGTCCACCTTGCCCTGCAGCAGCAGGCTGACCGCCTGGGCGACCGCCAGATAGGTCTTGCCGGTACCGGCGGGGCCCAGGCCGAACACCAGTTCATTCTCGTTCAGCGCCTCCAGGTAACGGGCCTGGGTGGCGCTGCGCGGGGTGATGACCCGGCGCTTGGTGCGGATGGCCCCGTTGGGGTCAGAGAGCTGTGCCAGCCCCTGGCCGGCAGACGGCAGATCGGCGCTGATCGCCATGCGGGCGGCGGCATCCACCTCTGCCGGGCCGACGGGCAGGCCGGCGCGCAGCCGCTCCCACAGGGCCAGGAAGACGGTGCGTGCCGCATCCATGCCCTGCTGATTACCAGCGATGGTCAGCACATTGCCGCGCGTCACCAGCTTGACAGCCAACTGGCGTTCGACGCGGGCCAGATATTGCTCATGCTCCCCAAACAGCAGGGGCAGCAGACGGTTATCGCCAAAGGCCAGTTCGATCCGGCCATCGCCATGCCCTGTCACCACCGGGGCGGAGGTCTGGGCGCTCAAGCCACCGCCTCCGCCGCAACCGGGGCGGCGTGTTGCGGGATCGGGTCGGCCAGATCGCCGGCCAGGCTGTTGGCATGGGCGCCATGGATGCACACATCGACGATGCGGCCCATCAGATGGGCCGGTGCAAAGGCATGGACCGACTGCATGAAGGGGCTGCGGCCCAGCAACTGCCCCTCCAGCTTGCCCACCCGGTCGAACAGAACACCGATGGTGCGGGCCACCAGCGACTGGTTGAAGGCCACCTGCTGGGCGTTCAGCAATTGCTGCACCGCCTGCAGCCGGTCATCCTTCACCGCCTCTTCCACCTGCCGATCCCCCATGGAGGCGGCGGGCGTGCCCGGGCGGGCGGAATATTTGAAACTATAGGCCTGGGCGAAACCAACATCGTTGATCAGGCGCAGCGTGTCGGCGAAATCCTGATCCGTTTCACCAGGGAAACCGGTGATGAAATCCGATGACAAAGCCAGATCGGGCTGGCGGCTGCGCAGCCGGTCAATCAGGCGGCGATAATCATCGGATGTGTGCTTGCGGTTCATCGCCGCCAGAATGCGGTCGCTGCCCGATTGCACCGGCAGGTGCAGGAAGGGCATCAATTGCGGCACGCTGCCATGGGCATCGATCAGATCGTCATCCATGTCGCGCGGGTGGCTGGTGGTATAGCGGATGCGGGCCAGCCCGTCGATTTCCGCCAGCGCCCGGATCAGCCGGCCCAGACCCCAGACCTTGCCATCCGGCCCCTCGCCATGGAAGGCGTTGACGTTCTGGCCCAGCAGGGTGATTTCCACCGTGCCACCGGCCACCATGCGCCGCGCTTCGGCTAGCACCTGGGCGACCGGGCGGCTATATTCCGACCCGCGCGTATAGGGCACCACACAGAAGGTGCAGAACTTGTCACAGCCTTCCTGCACCGACAGGAAGGCGGCGGGCCCGTGCTGGCGGGAGCCTTCTTCCGGCAACAGGTCGAATTTGCTTTCCACCGGGAAATCGGTATTCACCACCCCGCCGGCCCCGCGCACGGCGCGCGTTACCATTTCCGGCAGTTGGTGATAGGTCTGGGGGCCGAACACCATGTCCACATGCGGGGCGCGCATCATGATCTCAGCGCCTTCGGCCTGGGCGACACAGCCGGCCACGGCCAGCACCATGCGCCCACCCTCGGCGGCCTTATCATTCTGCATCAGGCGCAGGCGGCCCAGTTCGGAATAAACCTTTTCCGATGCCTTTTCGCGGATATGGCAGGTGTTGAGGATGACCATGTCCGCGCCTTCGGGCGTGTCGGTCGGCTCATACCCCAGGGGTGCCAGGACATCGACCATGCGGTCGCTGTCATAGACGTTCATCTGGCAGCCATAGGTCTTGATGAACAGCTTCTTCTTCAACAACGCCCCCCGCCCTTGCCGACGGGGCCTTCCGGCAAAAGATGCACCATGGGTTCGGATACACTACCCGCCCCTTAACCCGCCCAAAATAGGCAAGCTGGTGTCTTAGTCAATAAGGCTGCTTCTGTGCAGAGGGGGTGGGTGGGATGCAGATGCACCCCTCACCGCCCTTCCGGCACCCCGCAGGCGGCGTTGATGGCCTGATAGGCGGCGGTGGCGCCGGCCAGGCTGAAGGTGTCGGTGATGCGGCTGCCGCGCGCGCTGGTGCCGCGCGCCGTCATCAGCGTGCCGTTGCGCAGCGCCTGGGTGATGCTGCGGTCAAGGGCGGCATCGCGGGCCCAGGCGCCTTCCCCCTCTACAAACAGTTTGTAGCTTTTGCCGGCGATCTGCAGCATCGCCTCGCTGCGATCCTCAAACGGATATCCGGCAATGTAATTCACCACATCCAGGCTGTTTTCCGCCGGGCGGTGGATGATCAGCAGGAAGACGTCGCCGCGCTTGGTGAAATCCCCCTCCTGCCGCTTGGGCCGGCTGACCATCCAGCAGACGGGGCCGGCGGCTTCATGCAGCATGAAGGCGTTCCAATCCCGGAAACTGCCCAGCAGGCGCGGTTCCGCCGCCTGGACGGTCCCCGCTGTCAGCAGGGCCAGGATGGACAGGGTGAGCCTTTTCTTCCAGCGTGCCGCGCGCATCGGACCTTTCTGCCTGGGTGACGGATCGGGAAGCCCTTCCGGTGTAACGGAAATCAGCGGCCAAACGAAGGCAGAAAAATAAATGTGTGTGTCGGTGATCCAACGGATAGGTCCACCCGTATCAGCGTTGTGATGAAACAAAGCGGCCATTATAGTCCGTGGCCACGCGGACCGCTGGACCGGGACACCGACAAGGTTGTTCCGCGTCGGCGCATGGACAGGATGACCGCCACCGACATGGCCCAAAGCGCAGAAATTGACCGGACCAACGGCCTTTTGCTGCGCGTCGCGCGGGAACATGACCGACAGGCCTTTGTCGAACTGTTTCATCATTTCGCCCCCCGGCTGAAATCCTTCCTGTTAAAGGGCGGGGCGGATGCCGGGATGGCGGAGGAGATTGTCCAGGATGTCATGGTGACGGTCTGGCGCCGGGCCGGCAGTTTCGACCCCGCCCTTTCCGCCGCCGGCACCTGGATTTTCACCATCGCCCGCAACCGCCGCATCGACCGGCTGCGCCAGGAAAGGCGGCCGGAGATTGATCCGGACGATCCGGCCCTGGTGCCGGCCCCGGTAAATGCGGCGGATGAAGGGATGATGATCGAGGAACAGTCGGTCAGGCTGCACCGGGCCATCCGGGAACTGCCGGCCGAACAGGCGGAATTATTGAAGATGGCCTATTTCCAGGATAAGGCGCACAGCGCCATCGCGCAGGAAAGCAACCTGCCGCTGGGGACGGTGAAGTCCCGGCTGCGGCTGGCGCTGGCCCGCCTGCGCAAGGCGCTGGACCCGGCGGATCTGGGCGGAGGTGCATGATGGAACCGTTGGATCATTTCCAGGCCGCCGCGATGGCCCCTTCCCACCATCCGACAGAGGATCTGCTGCTGGCCTATGCTGCCGGCGGGCTGGATGAGGCCATGTCGCTGGTGGTCGCCACCCATCTGGCGCTCTGTCCCCACTGCCGGGCGGAGGTGACGCGGCTGGAGGCGGTGGGCGGTGCCCTGATCGACGATCTGGCCCCGGCAGCCCTGGGCGCCGGCACGCTGGATGCCGTGCTGGCCCGGCTGGATGAACCGAATATCGACCCGATTCCCCTGCCCGTGGCACGGCGTCGTCCGGCCGGGCCGGCCCCGGTGCTGCCGGAACCGCTGCGATCCTATATTGGCGGCGATATTGACCGTATCGGCTGGTCGCGCACCATTCCCGGCCTGGAAGAGGCGGATATCATCTGTGGCGACCGTCGCCGCAGCCGGGTGCGGATGATGCGTATCCGCGGGGGCATGGGGATGCCGCGCCATACCCACCATGGCAATGAACTGACCCTGGTGCTGGCTGGCGGTTTTGCCGATGAGACCGGGCATTTCCTGCGCGGCGATCTGGCCGTCACCGACCCCAGTATCGATCATCGCCCGGTGGCCGATGATGATGGCGACTGTATCTGTCTGGCGGTGACAGATGCGCCGCTGCGCCTGACCGGGCGGTTCCTGCGCTTGCTGAATCCATTTCTGCGCCTGTGATGGGGATCGCGGCACCGGCTGAAAATAAAGGTTAAAAGACCGGCCTTCTTGCCCCTATGGTGGGGCAATTTCATTCGTGCAGGGAATTGGCCGATGGATCATCGCACGCTGGGCCGCACCGATCTGCGGGTACCGTCAATCTGCCTGGGCACCATGACCTGGGGCCGCCAGAACACAGAGGCCGAAGGCTTCGCCCAGATGGATCTGGCGCTGGAGCATGGGCTGACCTTCTGGGACACGGCGGAAATGTATTCCGCCCCGCCATCGCCGGAAACCTATGGCCGGACGGAAGAAATCATCGGCAATTGGTTTGCCCGCACCGGCCGCCGCAAGGATGTGGTGCTCGCCAGCAAGGTGGTGGGCAATACCGATGGCGGCTTTCCCTATATACGGGGCGGCAAGGCGCGGGCTGACCGCGCCAATATCAATGCCGCCATCGAGGCCAGCCTGAAACGGCTGCGCACCGATTATCTGGACCTGTACCAGCTGCATTGGCCCGACCGAAAGGCCGACCGGTTCGGCCGCAGCGTGGAACATCCGGCAGCCGAACCGGGTGAGGTGCCGATTGAGGAGACGCTGGCCGCCCTGTCCGATCTGGTGCGCCAGGGCAAGGTCCGCCATATCGGCCTGTCCAATGAGACGCCTTGGGGCGTGATGCGCTTCATCATGGCGGCCGAACGGCTGGGGCTGGAACGCGTCGTTTCCATCCAGAATCCCTACAGCCTGCTGAACCGCAGTTTCGAAGCGGGCCTGAGCGAAGTGGCCCTGCGCGAGGATGTCGGGCTGCTGGCCTATTCCCCGCTGGCCGGCGGCACGCTGACGGGCAAATATGTGAATGGGGCGATACCGCCCGGTTCCCGCCGCTCCATCGATAATCGCGGCTCCCGCTATGATAATCCGCGCGGGGAGGCGGCGACGCTGGCCTATCTGGATATTGCCCGCCGCCATGGGCTGGACCCGGCGCAGATGGCCATTGCCTTCACCCTGACCCGGCGGTTCGTCACCAGCAGCATCATCGGCGCCACCAGCATCGACCAGCTGCGCATCGCCATCGGGGCCGGTGAGATCACCCTGTCGGCGGAAGTGCTGGCGGAACTGGATCAGGTGCAGGCCGCCAACCCCAACCCCTGCCTGTAATCGTCCGGGCTGGGGGCATTCACATGCTGCGCCTGTTTGTCGGCATCCCGATGCCGGAAACCATCGCGGAGGGGCTGGCCCGGCGCGCTGCCGGGCTGCCCGGTGCGCGCTGGGTAGCACCTGAAAACTACCATCTCACTCTGCGCTATATCGGGGAGGTGGATGAAGGCAGGGCGCAGGATGTGGATGGGGCCCTTGATCTGGTGGTGGCCCCGGATTTCACGCTGACGCTGGATGGTGTCGGCAGTTTCGGCCAGGGCCACCGCCAGCACGCCCTGTGGGCGGGGGTGGCCCCTTCCGACCCGCTGCTGCACCTGCAGGCCAAGGTGGAATCCGCCTTGGTCCGCGCCGGGCTGCCGCCGGAGGAGCGCAAATTCAGCCCCCATGTCACCCTGGCCTATCTGAAGGAAACCCCGACCGCCCGGTTGGGGCTTTATATGGAAACCCATGGGCTGCTGCGGGAAGGCCCGTTCCCGGTGGACCGGTTCACGCTCTATGAAAGCGTGCTGGGATCATCGGGGGCGACATATCACCCGTTGCAGGATTACCCGCTGGGCGGCTGGCGGCCTTGAGGGGCTGTGCCGAAAGTTTTTGATTTTAAGGCACTCCATTATCGTCACCCAGGCTGCGGCCCAGGTGCAGTTTCGGAGAGCGCAGCCCTTGTGACCTGGCCCCCGGCCGCAGCCTGGGGGACGTTTTCGGGCGGCGGTGGACGGCAAAGAGTTAAGCCCCGATCCCCTCCACCGGGCGCAGCAATGCACCATCCGGCAGCTCAATGAAAAACCGTTCGGCCAGCAGGGCGCGGAATTCCCGCTCGTCGCTGATCTGCCGTTCCTCCACCAGCAACCCATCCAGCCGTCGCCGGTACTGGCCATTCAGCAGCGTGTGGCGTTCCCGCAGGGTGGTGCGCGATGCGACGCGGTTCTGCACGAAGCGGGAGCTGGGATGCGTGGCGGTGAAATGATTGCCGAAGGCCAAATCGGCATCCACCACCGCCTCATCGCCGAACCAATAAAGCCCCGACCATTCCCCATCGCGCCGCAGTTCCAGCTCCCAGCCCGGTGACCAGTCGGATTGGCGCAGGCGCCAGCGCTCCCCGCCGCTGTCATATTCCCCCACCCGCAGCGGCAGCGGTTCGGCCAGACAGGAACCGCCAAAGCCGACATCGGTGATATAATCCTGCCCCTCCACCGCCACCAGCAGCAGCAGGTGGCTGCGCCCGCCCGGCTCCCCGCCCATGCGCACCCGCGCCAGCCGGCGGCGGGGGGCAAAGCCGATGGCGGCCAGGGCCAGGGCCAGCAGGCTGTTCTGTTCAAAGCAATAGCCACCGCGCCGCTGCCCCACCAGCTTGGCGCAGATGGCATCCGGTTCCAGCCGGATGGGCAGACCCATCTGGATATCCAGATTCTCAAACGGGATGTTGGCCGTATGGCCGGTATGGATGGCGTGCAGCCCGGCCAGATCGGGCAAAACCGGGCCGTCCAGCCCGATGCGGGCCAGATAGGCGGAAAGATCGAACATCGGGTGGCTTTCCCTGCTGGATTTGTTTATGTCGCCGGCGTCTGCCAGGGGTCATAGGTGCCGAAATGCCAGACATGGCCTTCCGGGTCGCGGATGGTGAAGGCGCGGCTGCCATAGCTGGTCTCGGTGATGCCGCCTTCCAGCGGTTCCACCCCCGCCGCCCGCACCCGCGCCAGCAGCCCATCCACATCCTGTATAATGAAGCACAGGCAGGCAGCGCCGCGCCCGTCCGGGCCGGGGGCATGGAAACCATACTGGTCCTGCTTGTCCGATCCCAGCATCACCATGCCGGCCCCCAGCACCAGCTCTGAATGGATGATCTCATTCTCCGTCGCACCCGGCACCACCAGATGCGGTTGAAAGCCGACCACACGGGTCAGCCAGTCGATGGCCGCCCTGGCGTCGTGATAGCGCAGGCAGGGTGTCACCAGCCCGTCGCGCGGGCTGGGGGCGGTCAATTCCATGGGCATTGCCGGGCCTCCTTGGGCATGGGTGGCCTCCCCGCCACCTTCCCCTACGTCAGCATAATATCGTCAGACTGGCCAGCGCCCCTTTCGCTGCGATAGCTTTTCCTATATGCACGCCATGGAATCGTACCGGCCCCGCCGGCGCGAGCGGTAAACATGCTTGGTTGGGTTGGAGGTTCAAGGTGAAGGGGCTTAAGCCGCTGCTGATATCCGGCAAGGAAGTGCTGCCGCTCGTTGAAGGCGGCAAGGGCATTGCCGTCTCCAACGGGCAAAGCTCCGGCGCCTGGGCGGCGGCGGGTGGTGTCGGCACCTTCTCCGGCGTCAATGCCGACAGCTATGATGCTGATGGCAATATCCTGGATCAGGTCTATCATTCCAAGACCCGGCGCGGCCGGCATGAAGAGCTGATCGCCTATGGCATTCAGGGGGGCATCGCCCAGGCCCGCATCGCGCATGAAATGTCCAACGGCGAAGGCCGGTTGCATGTCAATGTGCTGTGGGAAATGGGCGGGGCCGAGGAAATCCTGCATGGCATCCTGGAAGGGGCGCCGGGCCTGGTGCATGGCGTGACCTGCGGCGCCGGGATGCCTTACAAGGTGGCGGAGATCGCGGCCAAGTTCGGCGTCTATTACTATCCCATCGTCAGTTCGGCCCGCGCCTTCCGGGCCCTGTGGCTGCGCGCCTTCAACAAGTTCCCCAATCTGCTGGGCGGCGTGGTCTATGAAGACCCGTGGCTGGCCGGCGGTCATAATGGCCTGTCCAACAGCGAAGACCCGCAGAAGCCGGAAGATCCCTATCCGCGTGTCGCCGCCTTGCGCCAGATGATGAACAGTTTCGGCCTGACCGAAACCCCGGTCATCATGGCCGGCGGCGTCTGGTGGCTGTCGGAATGGGAACATTGGCTGGATAATCCGGAAATCGGCCCGGTGGCCTTCCAGTTCGGTACCCGCCCGCTGCTGACCCAGGAAAGCCCGATTTCGGAGGCCTGGAAGCAGCGCCTGCTGACCCTGAAGGCCGGCGACGTCTTCCTGAACCGCTTCTCCCCGACCGGTTTCTATTCCTCGGCGGTGCGCAACCCGTTCCTGGAAAACCTGCGCCAGCGCTCCGAACGGCAGATCGCCTTTTCCGTGGAACCGGTGGGCGAGCTGACGGATGAGCTGGCTTTGGGCCCGCGTGGCCGCCCGGTCTATGTCACCAAGGCCGATAAGGACCATGCGGAAGGCTGGATGTCCCAGGGCTTCACCACGGGCCTGAAGACGCCAGACAATACGCTGGTCTTCGTCACGCCGGACGAGTCGCGCCGCATCCTGAAGGATCAGGTGGATTGCATGGGCTGCCTGTCGGCCTGCGCCTTTTCCAACTGGTCGCAGAATGAGGAAGGCACCACCGGCCGCCGCGCCGACCCGCGTTCCTTCTGCATTCAGAAGACCTTGCAGAACATCTCCCATTCCGAAGATGTGGAAAACCAGCTGATGTTCGCTGGCCACAATGCTTATCGCTTCGCCAGCGACCCCTGGTACAAGGACGGCTTCGTGCCGACGGTGAAGCAGCTGGTCGACCGCATCGCCAGCGGTTACTGACGCCTGGCCAGACCTGTTCCGGCGGGTTGGAGGCCGGCGACCGCCGGCCCGCCGCTTGGTAGCGGCGCAAGCCAAGGGTGCGGATGCGCCCGCCCGGCGTCTGAGGGAACGCAAAATACCAACCCGCCAAGGGTCAAGCCCTCGGCGGGTTGGTACAAGGGTCATGCTCCATGGCTCTTGGTATAGTCGCAGAGATCATGCACGGGACAGACGGGGCAATCCGGCTTGCGGGCTTTGCAGATGTAGCGGCCATGCAGGATCAGCCAGTGATGCGCGTGCAGCCGGTAGGTCTTGGGCACCCGTTTCAGCAGGGCCTGTTCCACCGCCTCCACATCCTTGCCCGGTGCCAGCCCGGTGCGGTTGGAGACGCGGAAAATATGCGTGTCGACGGCGATGGTCGGCTCCCCGAAAGCGGTGTTCAGCACCACATTGGCCGTCTTGCGGCCTACGCCCGGCAGTTCCTCCAGATCCTCCCGCCGCTTCGGCACCTCCCCGCCATGTTTTTCCAGCAATATCTGCGACAGGCGGATGACATTGGCGGCCTTGGTTTTGAACAGGCCGATGGTCTTCACATGGTCGCGCACCGTGGCCTCCCCCAATGCCACCATGGCGGCGGGATTGTCGGCCAGCGCGAACAGGGCCTTTGTTGCCTTGTTCACCCCCACATCGGTGGCCTGGGCGGACAAAACCACGGCCACCAGCAGCGTATAAGGGTTTGAATATTCCAGTTCCGTCTGCGGATGCGGGTTACTGGCGGACAGGCGGCGGAAAAATTCATCGATGGCGGCGCGCTTCAAGGCTGGCATCCGGGGGCGGTCAATGGGGGTAGGAGCACCATAGCCAGCCCGGCCCGGCCCGGCAATTATCCCCGTTGCCATCCTCTATCGCCCCGCTATATTTTAGGCCGATGAATGATGCAGCGCCCGATCTTTCCCCCCTGTCGGAGGGGGATGTCAGCGCCGGGGAACCCGTGGCCCCGGCGGAAGAACGGGTTTTCTTTCATGCCACCATCCATCCCCATCGCAGCCTCGACCCCAAAGGGTTTCGTCGCCTGATGGCCTGTGTGGCGGCGGCCAGTACGGCCGTGGGGCTGGCCTTTTTCCTCAGCGGGGCCTGGCCGATTGTCGGTTTCATGGGGCTGGACGTGTTGCTGCTCTATCTGGCCTTCAAGGCCAGTTACCGCAGTGCGGCCGATTATGAACGGGTGGAACTGACCAGCAGCCGGCTGCTGGTGGAACGGGTGCAGGCCAAGCGGCGGTTGCGCTGGAGTTTCCAGCCCACCTGGCTGCGCGTCAGCCTGGAAGAACCGCCGGGCCATCACAGTCAGATCACGCTGTCTTCCCATGGGCGGCATCTGGTGGTGGGGCGGGCGCTGTCCCCGCCCGAGCGTCAGGATTTCGCCAACGCCCTGCGCGCCGCCCTGCATCGCTGCCGATATCCGCATCTGGAAGGAATGGGCCCGTTGAAAAGCCAACCGCTGATCTGATGATTTAGCGAGCGGATTCACACTCCAAAGCGATTACGCTTTTCCGCGATCCGCTCTAGGCCCGGGCGGGTTGGGATTACAGCATCACCGCCCCGCCGCTGGGGCTGAGGCACTGGCCCACCATATGCCGTGCCTCATCCGACGCCAGGAAGACGTAGGAGGGAACGATATCCGCCAGTTCGCCCAGCCGTTGGCTGGGTAGGGTGCGGCGAACCGCCTCCAGGCTGGCGCGGAGGGTGTCGCTGCTGAGCTTGGGGTCAATGGCGCCGGGGGCCACGCAATTGGCCGTCACATTGCGGGCGCCGATATCATGCACCAGGCTGCGGGTGAAACCCAGCAGGGCGCCCGCCGCCGCACCATAAAGCGAATAGCCGGGCGCCCCGTGATAGGCGATGTCCGACACGGTGGTGATGATGCGGCCATAATCCTGATGGAACATCAGCGGCAACACCATGCGCGTCATCATGAAAGCGGAGCGCACATTGGCCGCCATCACCAGATCAAACTGTTCGGCCGTGGTATCCACCACCGGAATGGCCGGGCGCATCCCGGCATTATTGACCAGGATATCCACCCGCCCCAGCCCGGCCACCGCCGCTTCGGTCAGCATATAGGCGCCGTTGGGGCCGCTGATCTCCGTCATCAGGGCCACGGCGCGGCGACCCGACCGTTCAATCTGGCGGACCAGTTCATTGGTAACGGGGCGCTGCGAGACATCTTCATATTGCAGCACCAGATGGGCACCTTCCTCCGCGAAGGCCTGCGCCACCGCGCGCCCCACCGGATTGCCGGCACCGGTGATCAGTGCCACGCGATCCTGCAGCCTTCCCATGTCCCAACGCTCCCAGACTATATGGAATCAAGGCGCCATGGTGCGCGGGTCGGGCCGGTGCCGTCAACCCGTGTGCTGCGGTGACAAGCGCTTCGCAAAACAGGCCGATTCAGCGCGGCCGACATAGGGGGCATAGTTACCGGTCACGCGGTAACCGTGACGACGGTAAAAGGCACAGGCCCGGTCATTGGCCCAGCGGGTTTCCAACACCAGTTGGCGATATCCCAGGGTGCGTGCCTGCTGCTCCAGCCAGGCCAGCACGGCCGCCCCCACCCCCACCGTGCCCGGCATGGCATACATGCGCTTGATTTCAGCGCTACCGGTCACGCCTTCCAGGGGGCGGATGGCGCCGCAGCCCACCGGTTCCCCCTTCAGTCGGGCCAAGGCGAAGGCGCTGCGCCCGGCCACGGCGTCCCAGCCCGCCAACCCGCGCCGCCCATCACTGCCGAACCGGGCCAGCAGGTTGGCTGACAGGGCATCCAGCAGCGGCTGCACCGCCGCATCGTCTGGCTGAGCCGCCTCGATGGTCAAACCCGTGACCGGTTCCGGCAAAATCCGATACATCACGCTGGTGGCGGAAATGAAATCACTGTCCGGGTCTTGGGCATATAGCGGAATCTGCCCGACCAGCTGGAAGCCATGGGCGGCATAGAGTGGCTCCACCGTGCCGCTGCGCGTATCCAGCACCAGCAGGCGTTTGCCCTGGGTACGGGCGATTTCCACCGCGCGGCGGATCAGCGCACCGGCAATGCCGCGATGGCGCGCGTCCGGATGGACCAGCAGCTTGCAGATTTCCGCCCGGTGGCGACCATTGGCCGGCATATCGGTGACCAACTGCACCGTACCCACCGTGCGCCCCTCCAGCTTGGCGGTCAGCAGGTGGCGGCCCCCCGCCCGCACGCCGGTAAAGACGCCCTGCCAGAAACGGGCGGCATCATCCGCCGTAAAGGGCTGCACGAAGCCCACGGAAGCCCCACCATCCACGCAGGCGCGCAGAATGCGGACAAGGTCGGGCAGCAGCGCCGGCAGATCATCGCCGGCAACCTCACAAAGATCGTAATGCATGATGCTCCCTTCAGGGCCGGGTGATGGCGATCAGGTAACGGGCGGGCGCCTCCCCCAGCACGGTGAAGCGCGAGGTGCCGAACAGGCGGAAGCGTAGGCAATCCCCCGGCGCCAGCCGATAGGGCACGCCCTGCAGCATCAGTTCCAGCCCGCCGGACAGCATCCAGACATGCTGTTCCAGCCCATGCACCGGCGGTGCGGCGTAATCGATCACGGTTCCTGGCGGTAAAGTGCCCTCAATCAGTTCCGTATCGAAGCCATTCGCCGGTGGGGAAATGGAACGGCGGTGAAAGCCGGTGCCGGGGTCGATCCAGACTGGTTGCTGGTCCGGGTGCAGCAGGCTGACCGGCTGGCTTTCCACCTCCGCCAGCAGGCGCGACATGGTGCGGCCATAGGCGGTGCAGAGCCGCCCCAGCAGGCTGGCCGTGGGGCTGGTCTCCCCCCGTTCCAGCCGGGAGAGCGTGGCCTTGCTGACCCCGCTGCGGGCGGCCAGCTCATCCAGCGACCAGCCCTGTTCCTGGCGCAGTTGCGCCAGACGGGCAGCGAGGCGATCATCAAGATCAGGGGATGTGTCGTTCTGTTCCATAAATGAGAAAATATCCCAAATTCGGAACTGCAACAACAAAGAAAAAGGCGCCGGGGGGATGCCCGACGCCTTGTCCCTTTTCGCCTTGCCCATCCCGGCCCCGCAGGCGGCGCCGGAAAGTGTGCGATCAGGCATTGCCCTGGGTCTGCGGCATACCCTGGCCCAGCACCTGACGGCGGTACAGATCGACGAAATCCAGCGGCTGCAGCAGCAGGGGCGGGAAACCGCCCTGGGACGTCATGTCGGCGATGATCTGGCGGGCGAACGGGAACAGCAGGCGCGGCCCCTCGATCAGCAGCACGGCGCGCTGCTGGTCCTGCGGCAGCGGCGGCAGGGTGAAGACGCCGCAATAGACCAGTTCGGCGATGAAGGCGGTCATCTCGCCCATCGTGGCTTCCACGCGCAGGCGCAGCTGCACCTCCGCCACATTCTCACCCAGGGCCTGGCCCTGCAGATCGACCTGCAGATCGATCTTCGGCTGTTCGGTGGCGGCCATCAGGCTGCGCGGGGCATTGGGATTCTCGAAGGAGAGATCCTTGACATACTGCACATTGACGACGAGCGGCATGATCGGCGCGCTGTTGTCCTCGGCGGTATCGATGCCGTTGGCGTTGGTCTCGTCGCTCATGAAATGCCTGCTCCGGTTGGAATGCATCGGGGTTTAAGGATTGCCGGCGGGACTAGCACGGATAGGGTTTTTCGGCAATGGTGGCATCGCGCCGCTGCTGGCTTGACAGGCGGCGGCAGAGGGGCTTTAAAAGCCTTACGTGGTGATTTGTGACCGGATTGCAGGCCACGTTGAAAAGAAACTGCTAAAAGGTCGAAGCCATTGCCGCCGGGTTCCCCGGCCTAAAGGGCCTCGATCCGCCGGTCGGGGCCTGTTTCATTTCAGGCCCGTGCTTGCATGAAGGGCCTTGGAAGCGATGGCACATGATCCGTCTGACAATCTGAACCCCGCCACCCTGCTGGTGCATGGCGGCACCCGCCGCAGCCAGTTTGAGGAGACGAGCGAGGCGATCTTCATGACCTCCGGCTATGTCTATGACAGTGCCGAGGCGGCGGAGGCCGCTTTCATCAATGATGGGTCGCGCTTCGTCTATAGCCGCTTCCGCAACCCGACCGTGGCGATGTTTGAGGATCGGCTGGCCCAGTATGAGGGGTTCCCCCGCTGCTTCGGCACCGGGTCCGGCATGGCCGCTGTCCATGCCGCCGTGTTCGGCCTGCTGAAGGCGGGCGACCGGCTGGTGGCCAGCCGTGCCCTGTTCGGCTCCTGCCTCTATATCGTCAGCGATCTGGCCAAGCGCTTCGGCATTGAAAGCGTGATCATCGACGGCACCAAGCCGGAGGAATGGGAAAAGGCCCTGTCCGTCCCCACCAATCTGGTCTTCCTGGAAACCCCCAGCAACCCGTGCCTGGAGGTGGTGGACCTGTCGCATGTGGTGCCGCTGGCCCACAAGGCCGGGGCCAAGGTGGTGGTGGATAATGTGTTCGCCACGCCGGTGCTGCAAAAGCCGCGTGATTTCGGCGTGGATGTCGTTGTCTATTCCGCCACCAAGCATATTGATGGCCAGGGCCGCTGCCTGGGTGGTGCGATCCTGTGCGATGATGAGGTGGCGGCGTTGCTGGCGCCCTATCTTCGCCATACCGGCCCGGCGCTGAGCCCCTTCAATGCCTGGCTGCTGCTGAAGGGTCTGGAGACGCTGGAACTGCGCGTGCGCGCCCAGTCCGCCAGCGCCTTGAAGGTGGCCGCGTTCCTGGAAAGCCACCCGGCGGTGGAACGGGTGCTGTATGCCGGGCTGGACAGCCACCCGCAGCGCGAATTGCTGAAGCGGCAGATGGATGGCGGCAGCAACCTGATCTGCTTCCATCTGAAGCCGTTCCGGGGCGATGCCAAGGCTGCCGCCTTCACCACCCTGAACAACCTGCGTGTCATCAAGATTTCCAACAATCTGGGTGACAGCAAAAGCCTGGCCACCCACCCCTT
Organism: Niveispirillum sp. BGYR6; assembly: GCF_027568365.1. Taxonomy (NCBI): domain Bacteria; kingdom Pseudomonadati; phylum Pseudomonadota; class Alphaproteobacteria; order Rhodospirillales; family Azospirillaceae; genus Niveispirillum; species Niveispirillum sp. BGYR6. The sequence continues at coordinate 188,596 of NZ_JANLNL010000005.1, forward strand.
CACCACCACGCATCAGCGCCTGACGGTGGAAGAAAAGGCCACGCTGGGCATTGGTGCTGGCACCATCCGCCTGTCGGTGGGGCTGGAAAATGCCGACGACCTGATCAACGACCTGAAGCGCGGGCTGGATCAGTTGGTTTGATGGTCATATCCCTCAGGTGCCGGGCACTGCCTCTGGCAGCTTGACTTACGCGGGCACGGTGGTACCCGCAGGCCGGCCGTCGTCGACCTCCAAGGGGCATGGATCATGCCCCTTGGTATAATCCACAGCACATAATAAAGTTACCCATCATATCCAGAAAGTGCCCTTCCATGTCGCACCCCAGCACCAACCGCTGCATCGTTCCCGTCGCCTTGGATGACCGCGCCTATGACATCCATATCGGCGCCGGCCTGCTGGCCGATGCCGGGGCGCTGATCCAGGCGGTGGTGCCGGGCCGGCCGCTGGTGGTGCTGACTGACAGCCATGTGGCCGAACGGCACCTGTCGCCGCTGCTGGCCTCCCTTGCCGCCAGCGGCGCCCGGGTGCTGGAACCGGTGGTGGTGCCGGCGGGGGAGGCATCCAAGGAAATGTCCCGCCTGGGCGAAGTGATGGACGCGCTGCTGTCGCGCGGCATCGAGCGCAAGACGGTGCTGGTGGCGCTGGGCGGCGGCGTGGTGGGTGACCTGGGCGGTTTTGCCGCCGCCATCGCGCTGCGCGGGCTGGATTTCATCCAGGTGCCGACCACCCTGTTGAGTCAGGTTGACAGTTCTGTGGGCGGCAAGACCGGCATCAACAGCCGCCATGGCAAGAACCTGATCGGCGCCTTCCACCAGCCGCGTCTGGTGCTGGCCGATACCGACACACTGGCCACCCTGCCGAAACGCGAAGTGCTGGCCGGCTATGCGGAGGTGGTGAAATACGGGCTGATCGATAATCCCGGCTTCTTCCAATGGCTGGAAGAACAGGGCCAGGCCATCGTTGATGGTGATCCCGCCCTGCTGGCAGAGGCCATCCGTGTCTCCTGTCTGGCCAAGGCCGCCATCGTGGCGCAGGACGAAAAGGAATCGGGCCTGCGCGAGCTGCTGAATCTGGGCCACACGTTTGGCCATGCGCTGGAGGCGGAGGCCGGTTATGGCGACGCCCTGCTGCATGGCGAAGCGGTTGCCATCGGCATGGTGATGGCGTTTGACCTGTCGGTGCGCATGGGCCTGTGCCCCGCCGAGGATGCCGCGCGCGCCCGCGCGCATCTGGCCGCCGTCGGCCTGCCGGTGACGGCGGCGCATCTGGGCGGTGGCACCTGGACGGCGGAAAAGCTGCTGGCCCATACGGCCAAGGACAAGAAGGTGAAGGATGGCCGCGTCACCTTCATCCTGGCGCGCGGCATCGGCAAGGCCTTCCGCTGCGCCGATGTGGCGCTGGATGATGTGAAGGCGGTCTTTGCCGCTTCCCTGGCCGGGTGAGGATGACATGGCCGCTGCTCCCTTCACCATCCCCCGGCTGATCGGCCATCGCGGTGCCGCCCGCCATGCCCCGGAAAACACGCTGTCCGGGATGCGCACCGCCGCGCTGCAGGGCGCGCTGTGGGTGGAACTGGATGTGAAGCTGACGGCGGACGACGTGCCCGTGCTGCTGCATGATGATGATCTGAACCGCACCACCAACGGCCATGGCCCTGCGGCGCAGATGGATTTCGTCGAGATGCGCAAGCTGGATGCCGGTTCCTGGTTCTCCCGCGAGTTTCGCGGCGAAAAGGTGCCGACCCTGGCGGAGGCGATCCAGGCGGCGCAATTGCTGGATCTGGGCTTGAACCTGGAAATCAAGCCCTGCCCCGGCCGCGATGAACAGACGGCAGGCATCGCCCTGTCGCTGGCGCTGAGCCTGTGGCCGGCCGACCGGCCGCCACCGCTGATCAGCAGCTTTTCCGTGGAAGCGCTGGAAATGGCCAAAACCGTGGCCCCGCACTGGCCACGCGGTTACCTGATGGATAAGGTGCCGGCCAATTGGGCGGAGATTGCCGACCGGCTGGACGTCACCACCATCAACATCAATGCGAAACGGGAAACGGCGGTAACCGTCGCCGCCTACCGCGCCACCGGCCGGCAGGTGCTGGCCTATACGGTGAATGACAAAAACGACGCCCTGCGCCTGTTCACCTGGGGCGTCCAGAGCCTGTTCACCGACACGCCCAAGGGTCTGCTGCAGGGGCTGACGGGGCGGGGCTGAGGGGCCACACAGCCGCTACAAAAAAGGGGGGCGAATGACCGCCCCCCCCTTACACTTACTCGCCAAACACGCGGCGGAAAATCGTGTCCGCATGTTTGGTGTGATAGGCCAGATCGAACACATCATCGATCTGCGCTTCGCCCAGATGCTGCACCACATCGGCGTCGGATTTCAGCATGGTGCGGAAATCCTTGCCTTCCAGCCAGACCGGCATGGCGTTGCGCTGCACGGCGCGATAGGCATCCTCGCGGCTCATCCCCGCCTGGGTCAGGGCCAGCAGCACGCGCTGGGAATTATGCAGGCCACCCAGCATATCCAGGTTCTTCTGCAGGTTCTCCGGATAGACCACCAGCTTTTCCACCAGACCGGTGGCGCGGGCGAGCGCGAAATCCAGCGTCACGGTGGCGTCGGGGCCGATCATGCGTTCGACGGAGGAGTGGGAGATATCCCGCTCATGCCACAGGGTGACATTCTCCAAAGCCGGGGTGACATAGCCGCGCACGATACGGCTCAGCCCCGACAGGTTTTCCGACAGCACCGGGTTGCGCTTGTGCGGCATGGCGCTGGAGCCCTTCTGGCCGGGGGAGAAATATTCCTCCGCCTCGCGCACTTCTGACCGCTGCAGGTGGCGGACTTCCGTTGCCAGATTGTCCAGCGACGCGGCGATGACGCCCAGCGTGGCAAAGAACATGGCGTGGCGGTCACGCGGGATCACCTGGGTGGAATGCGGCTCCACCGCCAGCCCCAGCTTTTCCGCCACATATTCTTCGACGAACGGGTCGATATTGGCAAAGGTGCCGACGGCACCGGAAATGGCGCAGGTGGCGATTTCGGCGCGGGCCGCTTCCAGGCGCTTGCGGTTGCGGGCGAAGGCCGCGTAATGGCCGGCCAGCTTCACCCCGAACGTCGTCGGCTCGGCATGGATGCCATGGCTGCGGCCGATGGTCGGCGTGTACTTATGTTCCAGCGAACGGCGCTTCAGCGCGTCCAGCAGCTTGTCCAGATCGGCCAGCAGCAGATCGGCGGCCTGGGTCAGCTGCACGGCCAGACAGGTATCCAGCACGTCGGAGCTGGTCATGCCCTGATGGACGAAGCGCGCCTCCGGCCCGACATGCTCGGCCAGATTGGTCAGGAAGGCGATGACGTCGTGCTTGGTCTCGCGCTCGATCTCGTCGATGCGGTCGATCTCCCAGGCCCCGCGCTCCCACACGGCCTTGGCGGCCTCGGCGGGGATCACCCCCAGCTTGGCCTGCGCATCGCAGGCATGGGCCTCGATCTCGAACCAGATGCGGAACCGGTTTTCCGGTTCCCAGATACGGGTCATTTCGGGGCGGGAATAGCGGGGGATCATGGTCGTCGGCCCTGGCGCGAGAGAGGTGGCGGGAAAGGCGGGGCGGACCATAAGGGCAAGCATCCACCCTGACCAGTGCCGGACGGGACAGGGTGCCATGTCCCTTGGTTTTTACATTTTCCCTCAAGCACCGGGCGGGCGCATCGGCGCCCTTGGCTTGCGCCGCACGTGCGACGTTTGAGCTTGTTTGGCACTTGGGTATATAACCCCTAACCCAGCGCGGCCTGATCGCTGCTGCGCCGGTCACGGGCAATGTCCAGGAAGACATCCTCCATCGTGGCGCGGCCATAGCGGGCCAGCAGGTCGGCCGGCGATCCGCGATCGACGATCTGGCCGCCCTTCATCATCAGCACGCCATCACACAGCCGCTCCACCTCCGCCATGTTATGGCTGGCCAGCAGGATGGTGGCGCCGGTGCGGGCGCGATAGCGCTCCAGATAGGTTCTGATCCAGTCGGCCGTATCCGGGTCCAGGCTGGCCGTCGGCTCGTCCAGCAGCAGCAATTCCGGCTCGTTCATCAGGGCCTTGGCCAGCGCCACCCGCGTCTTCTGCCCGGCCGACAGGTTGCCGGCTGGCCGGTCCAGCAGGCGGGTCAGTTCCAGCTCTTCCGCCAGCTGGGCGATGCGCGCCTTCAACCCCGTCAGCCCGTAGAGATGACCATAGACGGTCAAGTTCTCCGTCACCGTCAGCCGGTGGGGCAGATCGACATAGGGGCTGGAGAAATTCATCCGCGGCAGCACGCGGTAACGCTGGCTGGCCATGTCATGGCCCAGCACCTCCACCGTTCCCGATGTGGGCAGCAGCAGGCCCAGCAGGATGGAAATGGTGGTGGTCTTGCCGGCCCCATTGCCGCCCAGCAATGCCACCGTCTGGCCTGCAGGCACGGTGAAGCTGATCTGGTCCAGGGCGGTGACCGGGCCGAATTTCTTTGTCAGTGCCTCCACCCGGATGGCGGGCGGGGCGGGGGGCGGATTGCCTTTGTCTCTGTCTGTGTCGCTGGGCATGAAGATTGATGGTCCTGAAGCGGGAACACCCCTAATCTGGTCAGGGAAATGGCCATAATGATGGCCGCGATTGATAATGGTGGGACAAAGGGATGAGTGAAGCAACCCCGAATAGCCATCCGCAGCTGCCGGGCAATGAGGGGCGGGTCAGTGCCCGCACCCTGCTGACCATCCGCTGGATCGCGGTGCTGGGCCAGTCCATCACCTTGGCGATGGTGACGCTTGGCCTGAACCTGCCCTTGCCCCTGCCCTTTGCCGTGGCGGCGGTGGCGGTATCGGTGATCATCAACCTGTTCGCCATCCGCCGCCTGGCCCACCAGCCCTTTTTGGGTGACCGCGACGCCGCCTTCTATCTGGCCTATGACATGGTACAGCTGGCCGTGCTGCTGTACCTGACCGGCGGGCTGGATAATCCGTTCGCCGTGATGATGCTGGCCCCGCTGACCGTGGCGGCCAGCACCCTGGGGCGGGAGGCGGTGACCATGCTGGTGGCGCTGGCCGTGCTCTGCTTCACCACCCTGGCTTTGACTGCCCTGCCGCTGCCCTGGCCCGGCCAGACGGAGGCGGGGTTGCCGCCGGTCTATCGCTTCGGGGTGTGGACGGCGCTGACCATGTCGGCCGGCTTCATCGCCGGCTATCTCTATAAGGTGGCGGATGGCGCCCGGCGCCTGTCCATGGCGCTGAATGCCAGCCAGGAGGCGCTGGCCCGGGCGCAGAGCGCGTCCGCCGTGGGTGCCCTGGCGGCAGCGGCCGCGCATGAGCTGGGCAGCCCGCTGGGCACCATCGCCGTGGTGGCCAAGGAACTGGCGCGCGACACGCCACCCGACAGCCCGATTGCCGAAGATGTGGCCCTGCTGCAAAGCCAGGTGGCGCGCTGCCGCGACATTCTGGCCGAACTGTCGCGCCGGCCGGGTGACCGGGGCGGGGCGGAACCGTTCGTGCCCATCGCCGCCTTGTTGGAGACGACGGCCAGCCCCTATTTCCGCCCCGGCATCAGCCTGGAAGTCGTCAATGTGAACGAGCCGGAGGATGGCACCCCCAATGTGCAGCCAGTGCCGGAAATGGTGCATGGCATGGCCAATATCCTGCAGAACGCCATGCAGTTCGCCGCCTCGCGCGTGCTGGTGACGGTGGATTGGACGGCACCGGGCGTGGCGTTGACGGTGCAGGATGACGGGCCGGGCTATCCGCCGGCCCTGCTGCCGCGGCTGGGTGAACCCTATGTCAGCGGTCGCACCCTTGCAGCGCGTGAGGCGGCGGGCAATATGGGGCTGGGCCTGTTCATTGCACAGACACTGCTGGAACGTTCCGGTGCTGTGGTGACCTATGCGAATGGCAGATCGGGTGGGGCCATGGTTGCCATCCGCTGGAAACATCCCACCTTCACGGTGTAGAACCCCTCTCAGGATCGAAGCAGAAAGTCCGAATGATGAGCGATGAAGCCCTGCTCTCCGGGGACCAGCCGAAATTGACCTTCACGGGCGATGCCTCGCGCAGCCTGTTGATCGTGGATGATGACGCGCCCTTCCGCATCCGTCTGGCGCGCGCCATGGAGCGGCGGGGCTTTGATGTGGTGGCGGTGGATAGCGTCAATATGGGTATCGAGGTGGCGCATGAAAGCGCGCCGCGCTATGCCGTGGTTGATCTGCGGCTGGGCGACGGGTCGGGCCTGGATGTGGTGAAGGCGCTGCGCGACGCGCGGCCCGATGCCCGCATCGTCATGTTGACCGGCTATGGCAATATCGCCACCGCCGTGGCGGCGGTGAAGTTCGGCGCGGTGGATTATCTGCCCAAACCGTCCGATGCCGATGCGGTGGAAGCGGCCCTGCTGGCTGATGGCCCCCTGCCGCCGCCGCCGGAAAGCCCGATGTCGGCCGACCGGGTGCGCTGGGAACATATCCAGCGGGTGTTTGAACAATGCGACCGCAATGTCTCTGAAACCGCCCGCCGGCTGAAAATGCATCGCCGCACCCTGCAGCGTATCCTGAACAAGCACGCCCCCAAGGCGTGACCGGCCGGGCTTGCCCAAGACCAGTACCCTTTGCAGTCCCCCTTTCCAGCGTGCGCCCCTTGGTTCATCTTGCGGATAACCAAGGGGAAACGCCGATGACCAGCGACAGTGATTATCCGCGCACCGCGCGCGGCAGCAACCTGTTCGACAGCGACACCAACCTGATCCGGTTGCTGGAACGCCGCAGCCCCCATGTACTGGAAGCCCATGAAGGGCGGCTGTCGGAATTCGGCGCCTGGGCCGGCGGCCCCCTGGATGAACAGGCCGAATATACCGACCGCTTCGCCCCGCCCCGGCTGGATGCCTATGATAGTGACGGCAACCGGCGGGGCCGCATCATCCTGAACCCGGATTACCGTGCCTGCCATGCGGAGGCCTATCGCCGCGGGGCGGTGGGGCTGGCCTATCAGCCGGAAGGGCTGGGGCCGACGGGGGCGCCCTCCCATACCGCCTGTTTCACCATGGGCTATATGCTCTCCCAGGCCGATATCTCCATCCATTGCCCGGTCACCATGACAGGCGCCGTGGCCTATGTGCTGGACCAGCTGGCCCCGCCGGCCGTGCGCGGGCGGTACCTGCCGGAACTGGTGCGGATGGATGGCCAGGCCCTGTCCGGCGGCACATGGGCCACGGAGTTGCATGGTGGGTCGGATGTGGGGGCCAGCACCACGCGGGCCGACGCCCGTAACGATGGTTTTCGCCTGCATGGCATCAAATGGTTCACCAGCAATGCCGGTTCCGGCCTGGCGCTGGCCACGGCCCGTCCCGACGGGGCGGAGCCGGGCGGGCGCGGGCTGGGCTGCTATCTGGTGCCCAGCCATCTGGACGATGGCACGCCCAACCATTACCGCACCCGCCGCCTGAAGGAAAAGGCGGGCACGCGCGGGCTGGCCACGGCGGAACTGGATTTGGAAGGGGCCTTCGCCCTGGAGGTGGCGGCCCCGCCCGACGGGTTGAAGGTGATGATGGCCGCCCTGGAATATAGCCGCATCCATAACGCCGTCGGCTCCGCCGGGCTGCTGCGCCGCGCCTTTCTGGAATCCGCCGGCTGGGCCGGGCACCGCACCGCCTTTGGCCAGACGCTGCGCCATTACCCGATGGTGCAGGACCAGTTGCTGGATATGCAGATGGAGCTGGAGGCGGCCACCGTGCTGTCCTTCGAGTCGGTCTTCGCCTTCGATGCCCATCTGGCCGATCCCGATCAGGGGGATGACTGGCTGCGGCTGGTGACCGCACTGGCCAAATACCGCACGGCAGAACAGGCGGTGACGGCCTGCCGGCAGGCGGTGGAGATCGTCGGCGGCAATGGCTATACCGACGAAATGCCGACATCGCGTTTCTACCGCGATTGTCTGGTCGTGTCGGTCTGGGAAGGGCCGGCCAATATCCAGGCTTTGGAACTGCTGCGACTGGTGGCGGGCAAGCGGGCCGGCGACCAGATTTTCCTGGCCCGGATGGGCGCCATCCTGGCCGACCTGCCCAGCCCCAACCGCGAACCCGCCGCCGATGACGTGACCGCCATCCTGGAAGGGGCGCTGGAGGAATGCCGCGCGGCACTGGCCTTCCTGCGCCGCAATCCAGGCCAGGGGCCACGCCATGGCCGCCGCCTGCTGTCCCTGCTGGCCGACACGGCGGCGGCTTCCCTGTTATGTGAGGAGGCGGTGGCCGACCTGGCCTTGGGCGACCGGCGCAAATGGCTGGTCGCCTGCCGCTTCGTGCGCAAGGTGCTGGGCAAGGCCGACCCGATCAGTGCGGATATCGACCCCGCCAACGCGGAGTTCGACGCCGTTCTGGCCTATGATCCGGTGGATTGAAATGAGTTTTTCAGTCCAGCAATCTTCCAGGGGATGAATAGAAAAATATTATCGTGATTATTTTTACTTAATTAAAATAATACTGAATTTCATCCAGGAACATCCAGATGAAGATTTCTATCGCCAGCTTGGGTTCTCGTGGGGATGCCCAACCGATTGCAGCCGTTGCGTCTGCCCTTGCAGCACGCGGACATGAGGTCACATTCGTCACAACCCCCGCCTGTGCCGGTTTATTGCAGAACACCGGCGTCCGTGTTGGCGTGCTTGATGGTGACATACGGGCTGAACTGGCCTCTGCTGATGGGCTGCGTCTTATCGCTTCCGGCAAGAAGCCGGTGGCTGCCATCCGTGCAGCAAGGGCCATATGCGCACGAAACATCGACCGATGGTGGACAGGCATCAAGCAAGAGACAGAAGGATCGGATCTGTTCATTGGGGAGACCAGCAGCCTGGGCGCGATGCTGTCTCTCGCCGAGGCCAGCAATCGACCCTTTCTATGGGCTTGTATGCAGCCGCTTGTCCCGACAGGCACCTTTCCAAGCCCGTTGATCGCTCCCCCTCAACAGCCGTTGCCGTCCTGGGGCAACCGGCTTCATCACTTCATCATCAACCAGATGCTGTGGCATTCTACCCGGTCCTATGTGAATAGGGCCCGGCGCACCATTATCGGCCTCCCGCCTTGGCCGCTGTCCGGTCCCTTTGCCAAGGTTCAGCGCGAACGGCTGCCGACATTGCTGGCCTATAGTCAGCATATTGTGCCGCGGCCGGATGATTGGGGCGATCATGTTTCTGTGACAGGTTATTGGTTTCTTGAAAAACCGTCGGGATGGGCACCGCCCGAGGCACTGACCCAATTCCTCGCAGCGGGTGCGCCTCCGGTTTATGTCGGTTTTGGAAGCATGACGTTCCCCGACCCGCAATCAATCATGGCAATGATCCTCACGGCGCTGAAGTCGGTGGGTTGCCGGGCCATCATTGCCGCAGGCTGGGGTGGGCTGGTGCCGGATACCCCATCGAGAGATGTGTTTGTCATGGAGGAGGCACCCCATGATTGGTTATTTCAACATGTCGCGCTGGCGGTGCATCATGGCGGTGCGGGAACAACGGCATCGGCACTTCGTGCCGGCATCCCGTCGGTGATCGTGCCTTTCATGGCCGATCAGTTCTTTTGGGCGTCGCGCTTGACCGCCATTGGCGTTTCAGCCCCGGCATTGCCCTATGCAAGTCTGACGGTCGATGGATTGGCCCATGCCATTCGGGGGGCCCTCAGCGATAGTACCATGCGCCGTGCGGCGGCCCGGATCGGTACGCTGATCCGCAGTGAAAATGGGATTGCGACAGCGGTGAGAATTATCGAGTCGGTCGCGGTGCCGTCGAAGCCATTAAAGAGGTAAAGGCTTCCCCGCCCCGGTGACGGATAAGGGGGCTGCTCAAGGAATAGGAGGGGTGTCATCACTGACGGTTTGCAGACGTTTGATACCCGCATCAGACGGTGGCAGGTAAGGGGCTAACGGAGGGAGGAAACGGCATGGCTGTTTCCACATCCTTTTTCGTTGCCGTACCCCCTCCCCTTCGCCGAAACTTTCGTCCATATGTTGGCGGAACCATTCGCCGCTGACTGTTTTCTTTCGGAGCCGACCCATGCCATCCCGCCTCGAACAGCTCTGTGTCCAGAAGGGCCTGAAGATGACCGAACAGCGCCGCGTCATCAGCCGCGTCCTGTCCGACAGCCAGGACCACCCGGATGTGGAGCAGGTCTATCGGCGGGCTATTGAAATCGATCCGCACATCTCCATCGCTACCGTCTATCGCACCATGCGCCTGTTTGAAGAGGCGAACGTGATCGAACGGCTGGATTTCGGCGATGGCCGCGCCCGCTATGAAGAGGCACGCGACGAACATCACCACCATCTGATCGATGTGCAGAGCGGTGAAGTGGTGGAATTCTCCAATGAGGATCTGGAGATCATCAAGGAGAAGATCGCCGATGAGCTGGGCTACAAGCTGATCGGCCACCGGCTGGAACTGTACGGCGTGCGCAAGGATCGCCCGATCAGCCAGCCGCAGGCCGGTGGTCTGGCTGCTGCCAAGAAGATGTAAGCCATGCGCCGTTGCGGCACGGGGGGCAGTGACGGGGGTATGGCGGGGGATGGCGATTGCTGCCGCCCCGCCGTCACCCGCGCCTATCGGGAAATGCGTGCCAGCGGCGCGCCGGAGCCTTATTGCCTGGATGCCGCCATGGCCGTTTACCGCTGGTACCACCCGGAAAGCTCACCGCCTGATGCCGCCGGCATTGTCTCCTTCTGGATCGCCGACGGCCGCCGCCATTGATTTGATATAATGCCAGCGGCGCCAGCATCCGCTGGCTTGGCTACGCCGCATGAGCGGCGCGGCGGCAGTCGCCGCCGTATCAACGGTCATAATTCATGACCGTTGATATAATCAATAGCGGTTGATATCAGTTCTGCATTTCTGCTTTTTATAAAATAAAACCTTATTCGCCACTGTTCAGGCGGACGAAAAACAGCAAACAACGCCCGCCATTTTACCTATCAGCAGTTGCCGACGATGCGGCTGTTGCTGAGGTCAGCGAAGGCGGAATGGCTGGCCATTGCACGCGGCGCCGTGCGGGCAGCCGCCCGGGCCGCATCGTCCGCCGCCAGGGCGGCAAGGGCCAGAAACTCTGCCAAGTCCTTCATCTGGCTGCGCTTTGCATCCACCACCAGACTTTCCAGACAGCGCTTGATGGCGATCGCCACCTCTTGTTCGCGGTTGCTGCTGCTGTTTTCGGCGATCAGCATCTGGTTTGCATAAGTCATATGATTCCCCCAGCCGTCATCGGGCCTTGTTGATTGCCTCACTTCCATGACTTTACATAAAATCTATCTATTTTGATAGCTGTAAACGTATTAATATTTCGTTTTACCGATATTAACAATAGCACCTGTTTTAACGGCATGCAAACAAACCCTGGTTGAACTGGTTCAGGGGTGGCCTCTCGCCTTAGGATTTATTGGAAACCCTTGATAAGGGCAGTCTGTGCGCCAGACAAATATCCTGGTTTCTCCTGTATGCTGCCTGTGTATCTCCGCATTTCCCTTAACGTAAGACTCATACTATTTTATATTGTTGTGTCAGTCCTATGACGTTGACTGTCCCGACTCGGGGGTAGGGATCGCCATCGGAAAGGTCGCGTGGGGCGGCGAGGCCGGGAAACAGAGCGGACCCGCAAGCTGCCAGTTGCAGCTTGCGCAACAGGTGCCTATATCTGCTTTGCACCAGGGGCCGATCACGGACCCTTGGGGTTTGGCCGGTTGCGGCCATATATGGATACAGCAAAACCCATGGGGATCGCCCCTGCGGTGCCGGAAGATGATCGGGCCGCGGGCGTTCTGCCGGAAACGAGAGGTCGTCATGAGCAAGGTTATCGGGATCGATCTGGGCACCACCAATTCGTGCGTGGCCGTTATGGAAGGCACGCAGGCCAAGGTCATCGAGAATGCCGAAGGTGCGCGTACCACCCCGTCGATGGTCGCCTTCACGCAGGGCGGCGAACGTCTGGTCGGTCAGCCGGCCAAGCGCCAGGCCGTCACCAACCCCGACAATACGCTGTTCGCGATCAAGCGCCTGATCGGCCGTCGCTATGACGACCCGGTGACCAAGAAGGACGCCGCCCTCGTTCCCTATAAGATCGTCTCCGGCGGCAATGGCGACGCCTGGGTCGAATCCCATGGTGAGAAGTACAGCCCCAGCCAGGTCAGCGCCTTCATTCTGCAGAAGATGAAGGAAACCGCTGAGGCTTATCTGGGTGAAAAGGTCACCCAGGCCGTCATCACCGTGCCCGCCTATTTCAATGACAGCCAGCGTCAGGCCACCAAGGATGCCGGCCGCATCGCCGGCCTGGAAGTGCTGCGCATCATCAACGAGCCGACGGCCGCCGCCCTTGCCTATGGCATGGAAAAGAAGGGTGCCGGCACCATTGCCGTGTACGATCTGGGTGGTGGTACCTTCGACGTGTCGATCCTGGAAATCGGCGACGGCGTGTTCGAGGTGAAGTCCACCAACGGCGACACCTTCCTGGGTGGTGAGGATTTCGACGGCAAGATCATCGATTACCTGGCCGAGGAATTCCAGAAGGAGCAGGGCATCGACCTGCGCAAGGACCGTCTGGCCCTGCAGCGTCTGAAGGAAGCCGCTGAAAAGGCCAAGATTGAGCTGTCCAGCTCCATCCAGACGGAAGTGAACCTGCCCTTCATCACCGCCGATGCGTCTGGTCCGAAGCACCTGAACATCAAGCTGACCCGCGCCAAGCTGGAAGCCCTGGTGGAAGATCTGGTGCGCCGCACCGTCGGCCCCTGTCAGGCAGCGCTGAAGGATGCCGGTCTGAAGGCTTCCGAGGTTGACGAGGTGATCCTGGTCGGCGGCATGACCCGTATGCCGAAGATCATTGAGACCGTGAAGCAGATCTTCGGCAAGGAGCCGAACCGTGGCGTGAACCCCGACGAGGTGGTGGCCATCGGTGCGGCCATCCAGGGCGGCGTGCTGAAGGGCGACGTCAAGGACGTGCTGCTGCTGGACGTCACCCCGCTGTCGCTGGGGATTGAGACGCTGGGCGGCGTGTTCACCCGCCTGATCGATCGTAACACCACGATCCCGACCAAGAAGTCACAGGTCTTCTCCACGGCGGAAGACAACCAGTCGGCCGTGACCATCCGCGTGTTCCAGGGTGAACGCGAAATGGCCGCCGATAACAAGATGCTGGGCCAGTTCGACCTGATGGGCATTCCGTCCGCCCCGCGCGGCGTGCCGCAGATCGAAGTGACCTTCGACATCGACGCCAACGGTATCGTCAATGTGTCCGCCAAGGACAAGGCGACGAACAAGGAGCAGACCATCCGCATCCAGGCGTCCGGCGGCCTGTCGGATTCCGACATTGACAAGATGGTGAAGGATGCGGAGGCGCACGCCGCCGAAGACAAGAAGCGCAAGGAGCTGGTGGAAGCCCGCAACCATGCTGACGGTCTGATCCATTCCACTGAGCGCACCCTGTCGGAAAATGGCGACAAGATCGCCGCTGCCGACAAGAGCGCGGTGGAAGCCGCCATCGCTGACCTGAAGTCGGCGTTGGGTGGTGACGATGCCGCCGCCATCAAGGCCAAGACGGATGTCCTGGCCCAGGCTTCCATGAAGGTGGGTGAGGCGCTGTACAAGGCCGGCCAGGAAGGCCCCGCCGGTGCCGCCGGTGCCGGCCCGTCCGATGATGACGCGCCCGCCGGTGACAAGGTGGTCGATGCTGATTTCGAGGAAGTCAACGACGATCACCGCAAGAAGGGCTGATCCCCAGCCTTTCCCCTGATCAGGGGGCGGGACCGCCGGTTCCAGAAAGCGCGGGCCCGCCCGGAAATCTCCGGGCGGGCCTGTTGCATGAATGGACAGGGCATGTCAGATGTTGGAATGTTGCGGATCCGGCAGCAGCACACCATGGTGAGCAGCCGGACCGGTTGGGAAGGGGCTTGAGGCCGCCATGTCAAAGCGCGATTATTATGATGTTCTGGGCGTTCAGAAATCCGCCAGCGCGGATGACCTGAAAAAGGCCTATCGCAAGCTGGCCATGCAGTACCACCCGGACCGCAACCAGGGTGACAAGGCCGCCGAGCAGAAATTCAAGGAAGTCAGCGAAGCCTATGACTGCCTGAAGGACGAGCAGAAGCGCGCCGCCTATGACCGGTTCGGCCACGCCGCCTTTGAAGGCGGTGGTGGCGGGCGCCCTGGTGCCGGGCCGGGCGGTTTTGATTTCGGCGGCGGTTTCGCCGACATCTTTGACGAGATGTTCGGCGAATTCATGGGCCGTGGTCGTGGCGGCGCCCCGGGCCAGAGCAATAACCGCGGCAACGACCTGCGCTATAATCTGGAAATCAGCCTGGAGGATGCCTTCAAGGGCAATACCACCCAGGTGCGCGTGCCCACCAGCGTGATGTGCGACCCGTGCGGCGGGTCCGGGGCGGAGGCGGGCAGTAGCCCCACCACCTGCACCACCTGTAACGGGGCCGGCAAGGTGCGGGCCCAGCAGGGCTTCTTCACCATCGAACGCGCCTGCCCCACCTGTGGCGGCGCTGGGCGCGTCATCAAGGATCCGTGCCGCCATTGTGGTGGCCAGGGCCGCGTGCGCAAGGAAAAGACCCTGCAGGTCAATATCCCGGCGGGCGTGGAGGATGGCACCCGCATCCGTCTGGCGGGTGAGGGGGAAGCGGGCCTGCGCGGCGGCAGCCCCGGTGACCTGTATATTTTCCTTTCCCTGGCACCGCATCGCTTCTTCCAGCGTGACGGGGCCAACCTGCATTGCCGGGTGCCGATCCCGATGACGGTGGCGGCCCTGGGCGGCAATGTGGAAGTCCCGACGATCGACGGCAACCGCGCCAAGATCAGCGTGCCCGCCGGCACCCAGACCGGCCACCAGTTCCGCCTGAAGGGCAAGGGCATGAGCGTGCTGCGCAGCCCGGCGCGTGGCGACATGTATATCCAGGTGGTGGTGGAAACCCCGGTGAACCTGACCAAGCGCCAGCAGGAACTGCTGAAGGAGTTCGATAAGGAGGCGGAGGCCGGCCATAACCCCGAATCGGAAGGCTTCTTCGCCAAGGTCAAGGAACTCTGGGCCGATCTGAAAGACTGATCGGCCGGTGTTTCCCAGCAAAAAGCCCGGACGGTGCTGCCACCGTCCGGGCTTTTTGTTTATACCAATCTCCCTTGATCGTGACCGATCAAGGGAGATTTTGCATTCCCTCAGTCGCCGGGCGCTGCCTCCGGCAGCTTGGCTTGACAGCGGGCACGTGCCCGCGGGCCGGCAGTCGCCGGCCTCCATTCCGCTAAGGGTCAAACCCTCGGCGGATTGGTATTATCTGCGGCAAGGCAGTCGCCCCTCACTCAAACCGGTGCGGCACGAAGCGGGAGCTGTTGTGGGTGATGACGTTGGTGTCTTCGCGGATGCCGATGCCCCGGCATTCATCGCCCACCATCCAGGAACCGATCACCGCGTAATGGTCCCGCATCACACCCTTGGCGTCCGGCCCCTTGGCCGAGGCCACCGGTGACCAAGCCTGATAGACATAGCCTTCATTGCCATAAGGCCCGGCGGTTTCCAGTTCCGGCCGACCGGCCAGGGAACCGCCCGGCCCCAGGGTGGCGACGGAGATATTGGCGCCTTCACGGCCCAGCAGCGGCTTGGCCACCACGCGGGTGCCGGGGGCAAAGGCGCGGCGGTCGAAATGCGCTTCCACCAGATAGGGGTGATAGGGGTACATTTCCCACAGGATGGCCAGCAGCCCCTTGTTGGAGAGCAGCATCTTCCAGGCCGGCTCCACCGCGCGGATCTTGTCGCGCGCCACCAGATCCAGCAGGTTGCCGCCGAAATCATCCGTCACCAGCCATTCCCAGGGCGTCAGCTTGAACAGGCTGGTGATTTCCTGGTCTTCCAGATCGGTGAAGAAAGACCGGCTGGACCGGTCCCAGGGGCTGGTCTCCGTCGTCCAGCCGATATCCGACAGAGCGATGGATTTGGTGGCCAGCCCGGCTTCGGTCGCCGTATCCTGGATGTAGCGCAGCGTGCCCTCATCCTCCGTATGCGGCATGGCGCAGGTCAGGTGCAGGGCCAGGAACTGTTCATGGGCCCCGCGCCGCCCGTCATCGGCGGCCAGCCGGCGGTCGGCGCGCAGCAAGCCGCGCCAGGCATCTACCAGCCCTTCATGGATGGAATTGAACTGGTCGCCTTCCGGGAAGACATCTTCCAGCCAGGCCCATTGCGCCACCGCCGCCTCATACAGGCCCGTCGGCGTATCGGCGTTATATTCCAGCAGCTTGGGCATCCCATCGCCATGGCCGGCCCCGCCAAAGGCCAGATCGAACCGGCCATAGAGGGAGAATTCCCGCCCTTCCTGCCGCCGTGCCCAGGATGCCTCGATGGCGGGTACGGCACTGGCGGGGATGTTCAGCAGCGGATAGAGCTTTTCCTTGATGATGCGCTGGGCGGCGGAGATGCACATCTTGTGCAGTTCCACGCTGGCCTCATCCAGCAGATCAACCTCTGCCTCGCTCAGCAGCCAATAAGCACTTTCATCCCAATAGATGCCGGTGGGGTCTTCCGGGCTGGGGATGGTGTGGAAATCAAAGCCCAGCGCTTCCATCTTGGCGCGCCAATCGGGGCGGGGACGGATCGACATACGCTGCATGATGGGTCACATCCTGGAGAAAGGGTACGGCGGTCAGCCGCCGCCGCTGAAACCTGAACCGCTGAAGCTGGAGGAGGATTTGCCGAAGCCGCCGCGCGTGGTGCTGCGCGACGGCGTGCCCACCTGACCGGATTTGCTGACATTGGTGGAAACGGTGGTTGGCACCGACGACCGGCTGAAGCTTTCGCGGGAGCCGCCGGACCAGCGGCCGATATCGGCATTGCCGCTGCGCATATAGCCGTCGCGGTCCACATAGACCGGCCGGGGATAATAATATCCCCGGCTGCCCCCGCCGATAT
The DNA here is from genome assembly GCF_027568365.1 of Niveispirillum sp. BGYR6. Classification (NCBI taxonomy): domain Bacteria; kingdom Pseudomonadati; phylum Pseudomonadota; class Alphaproteobacteria; order Rhodospirillales; family Azospirillaceae; genus Niveispirillum; species Niveispirillum sp. BGYR6. Next base: position 205,503 of record NZ_JANLNL010000005.1, read on the forward strand.
AGCCGTAACTGGATTGCGGCTGTAAGGCGCGGGCCAGCATGAAGCCCATCAGCGCCGGCACGAAGACGTTGGAGACACTGCCATCGGGCTGGGCGACCACCGTAGCCTGACAGGCGCCTGCCCCCATCTGCGCCTCGCACGTGCTCATGTCATTGAAGCGGGGGGCATTCTGCTGGTGCAACTGACGCGATTGTTCAAACGCCGCGTTGCATTCCTCCGCGCTGAATTCCACCTCACAGGCCTGGACGGAGGGGAAAATCTTCGCCTCGGTCTTCTGGGCATCGTCATCGCCGCAGGCCGCCAGCATCACCGCCGCCGCGCTACCCACCAGCAAGGTGGAGATATAGGCGGACCGGCGACGCTTGCGCGGCGGCGGTTGGGGGGCGGGGTGCTGGCTGTCGGTCATCGCGGTGACTTCTTTCTTGGGCGGTATCGGAGACGGGCTCAGCCCTGTTTGCCGGGCCAGGGCAATGCGGCAGGATCGGCCGGGGCAGCCAGGGCCGCCGGCTTGCCGGACAGGCGGGCCAAACGTTCCTGAACAGAGGCACCACCGGCACCGCTGCTGTTGCCCACCGCCTTCAATGCGGCTTCGATATTGGCGTCGCCCATATTTTCGCTGGTCCGGCTGGACAGGTCGGTCAGGGCCTGGGCCTTCATGCGGGCAGCTTCGGCATTGGTGCGGGCCTGCTGGGCCCGGCGCTGCATGGCATCCACCGCCACGGTCAGCTTGGAGCCCTCACCCTCGCCGCGCAGACCGGCCACCTGGGCGGCACGGTTGGCGCGTTCCTTCTCCCGCTCTTCCTGGATCTTGGCACGTTCCATGTCGCGTTCGGCCTTGGTCAGGGCGGATTTGGCCTCCGTCAGCATCTTGGCCTTCTCACGGTAGGCCTGTTCGGCCTCCGCCACCAGCGCCTCGGCCTCATCGGCCTCCCGTTCCTCGATCAGCACTTCGCTTTCCAGCGTTTCCAACTGGGTCAAAAGATTGGCCAGGCTGGATTCCAGGCTGGCGCGCTTCACCTCATCGGTGGTGCCGGCCAACAGGCTGTTGAGATGTTCGGCGGCGGCCAGACGGCGGTTATAATTCTCCCGCGCTTCCAAGGCTTCCTTGCGTTCGCGCTGCAGCTCCACCCGCAGATTGGCCAGCAGCTTGCCGGCCTTGTCCAGGTCGGTTTCCATCACCCGCAACTGGGCGGTGGAGGCACTCTTGGGGTCCAGTTCGACCAGTGCATCCACGATCTGCCGGCCAACCTTCTCACCCTTGACGCCCAACAGCGTGCGGAAGAACTGCATCATTGCTGACAACTCCTGAATGAAGACGCGAATGCGGTATCGGATGGAGCAGATGTGGGAAGCCGCCAATCCGCGCAAAAGGGGTAAACCACACCAAGGTTAGTGAAAAATACCGTTGGCGGGATCACACCGAGAGCGCCCCGGCATTGAGAATGCCCATGGCGATGGAAAAGGTGGCCAGCGTGATGCCATAGCCCAGCCGGTCTTCTTCGATCCCCTGGCGGAAACCGGGCAGCTTCAGGCAGACGATACCAAACACCGCCAGCTGACAGACAAGGGCCACCGCGCCCCACATCAACAGATCCAGCACCGCATAGGTACCCGATGCGATGGAGAACAGGGCGATGGCCATGCCGATGACCGTGCCGCCCAGGCTGACCGCGGCGGCGGTATTGCCCTGGCGGATCAAGGCGATCTCCCGATAGGGGGTGATCAGCATATAGAGGGTCACCGCCACCGCCAGCAGCGCCACGGAGGTGCCGAGGAAGGTGAAATAGAGGGGAAGGGTTTGCAGCATCGTCCCTGTCGCTCCGTCAGGATGCCGGCCCTGGCGGCGCGGCGCATTTTGGAGCGCAGGGTAACCATTCTCAGGATCGGTTGCAAAGGTGACGAAGGGCAGACCCTGAAAGTAGGGTCAATTCCGTCGGTCCGCCAGCGCCGTCATGGCCGTCATCACGCCGCGCCAATCCGCCACCAGCCGCCGCAACTGATCCTTCACCACCAGCAGGATGGTCAGATCGCGTGGGCGGTCGAGGCGGGGATAGGTGCCAAAGGCGCCGGGGCTGGAAATGATGGGGCAGGAACCATCTTCCGCCACCGTTTCGCACCACAGGCCCACGCCGTAACCGGCCAGCGACTCCGCCGCCTTGGGCAGGCTGAGCCGCTTGGCACCAGCCGACAGGTTGCGCTCCATGGCGGCGAAGACGCTTTCCGGCAGGATACGGCGCCCCGCCGGGCTCAACCCCTTGGCCATGATCAGGCACAGGATGCGTTCATAATCATCCGGCGTAGCGATCAGCCCGCCGCCGATCCCCCATTTGTCGCCCCAGCGGCAGGCTTGTGACAGGCCCAGCGGATCGGCGATATGGCGGCGGAACAGGCTGTTCCAATCCGCCCCGCCGGCCTGTTCCACCAGAAAGCCCGCCACCTGCATGGACAGGCCGCCATAGGCGAACACCGTGCCCGGCGTGCCGGACAGTTCCAGGCCGGGCACGGCGCGGGCGGCATCGGCCGGCGTGGCATAGCGCCGGTCCAGCCGCCAGGGGCCGGGCGTGGGCAGGCCAGAGGTATGGCTCATCAATTGGGCGAGCGTGATGGCGGCAGCATGGGTGCCGTTCGGGGCAATGCCGGCCTCCCCCAGCGTCAGGTCCAGCCGCAGCCGGCCTTCCGCCACGAAGGACATGACCAGCAGCCCGGCCACCCACTTGCTGGCCGATGCCACCGGCACCGGGGTGGCCGGGCCGATATTGCCGAAATAACCGCGATAGAGCGTCTGCCCATGGTGCAGCGCCACGGCCGCCACCCCGCCCAGCCCATGGCGTTGAATCGCCGCCTCGATCAGGACGGTGATATCCTGCAGGTCCACCGGCGGGGGCGCTGCGGCAGCCCGTAGGGGACGGGGCCGCCCGGCCGTCAGCAGAACGCCAAGCGCCGCCGCCTGCGCCAGCAGCCGGCGACGATCCAGCAGGCTGGATGCGATGGCTGCCTGTTCCATGAATATTTCCCCCGCATCAGAACAAAACCGCTGGCCCTGATACGGGGGGAAAGTGGATTCCCTTTACAGAATGAACTTCGACAGGTCGGTATTCTGCGCCAGCCCGTCCAGCTGTTGACGCACATAGGCGGCATCAATGGTGATGGTCTGGCCGCCCTTTTCGGTGGCGGAGAAGCTGATCTCCTCCAGCAGCCGTTCCAGCACCGTATGCAGCCGGCGGGCCCCGATATTTTCCACCGTGCGGTTGATCTCCGCCGCCAGCCGGGCCAGCTCGTCAATCGCCTCATCGGCGAAGACGAGATCCACCTCCTCGGTCTTCATCAGCGCCACATATTGCTTGATCAGGCTGGCTTCCGGTTCCGTCAGGATGCGGCGGAAATCGGCCTGGGTCAGCGGGGTCAGGTTGACGCGGATGGGCAGGCGGCCCTGCAATTCCGGCAGCAGGTCGCTGGGCTTGGCGATGTGGAAGGCGCCGGACGCGATGAACAGGATATGGTCGGTCTTCACCGGCCCATGCTTGGTGGCCACCGTCGTGCCCTCGATCAGCGGCAGCAGGTCGCGCTGCACGCCTTCGCGGGAGACATCGCCGCCACGCGCCTCGCTGCGGGCGCAGATCTTGTCCACCTCGTCCAGGAAGACGATGCCGTTCTGTTCCACCGCATGGATGGCGTCGGCCGTCACCTTCTCATTATCCAGCAGCTTGTCGCTCTCCTCCGCCATCAGCAGATCGTAGCTTTCCGCCACGCTCATCTTGCGGGTCTTGGTGCGACCGCCAAAGGCCTTGCCGAAAATATCGCCCAGATTGACCATGCCCATCTGGGCGCCCGGCATTCCCGGCACCTCAAAGCTGGGCATCCCCGGCACGGCATTATCGGCCACCTGAATCTCGATTTCCTTGTCGTTCAGGCTGCCCTCGCGCAGCATCTTGCGGAACTTGGCGCGGGTATCGGCGGACGCACCATTGCCGACCAGCGCATCCAGCACACGCTCTTCCGCCGCCAGTTCGGCCTTGGCCGCCACTTCCTTGCGCAGGCGGCTGCGCGACAGGCCGATGGCAACCTCCACCAGATCGCGGACGATCTGTTCCACATCGCGGCCGACATAACCGACCTCGGTGAATTTGGTGGCCTCGATCTTCAGGAAGGGCGCATTGGCCAGCTTGGCCAGACGGCGGGCGATTTCGGTCTTGCCGACGCCGGTGGGGCCGATCATCAGGATGTTCTTGGGCAGAACCTCATCCTTCAGACCGGCATCCAGCTGCTGGCGGCGCCAGCGGTTGCGCAGCGCGATGGCCACCGCGCGCTTGGCCTCATTCTGGCCAACGATATAGCGATCCAGCTCGGAGACGATCTCACGCGGGGAGAAGGCGGTTGTCGTGGTCATGTCACATCTTCTCCAGCGTGACGGAATGGTTGGTATAGACGCAGATATCGCCGGCCACCTTCATGGCGCGCCTTGCGATGGCTTCCGCGTCCAGCCCGTCAATATCGATCAGCGCACGGGCGGCGGCCAGCGCATAGGAACCGCCGGAACCGATGCCGATAATGCCATCCTCCGGCTCCAGCACATCGCCATTGCCGGTGATGATCAGGGAGACATCCTTGTCCGCCACGGCCATCAAGGCTTCCAGCCGGCGCAGGTAACGGTCGGTGCGCCAATCCTTGGCCATTTCCACCGCCGCCCGGGTCAACTGGCCGGGATGCTGTTCCAGCTTGGCTTCCAGCCGTTCGAACAGGGCAAAGGCATCGGCGGTGGCACCGGCGAAGCCGGCCATCACCGAGCCGCCGGCCAGACGGCGCACCTTGCGGGCGTTGGATTTCATCACGGTCTGGCCCATGGAAACCTGGCCATCGCCGGCAATCACCACCGTACCGCCCTTGCGGACGGAAAGAATGGTGGTGCCGTGCCACTGGATCGGATCATGGGAGGAAGATTGGCTCATCGCTTGGGTGCTGCCTGCCTGAACGAAAACGGTCCCTGCTATGTGGGCAGCGGGCGCGCCGCGTCAAGAAGGCAGAAACGCAAACCGGCGGTTGCAGGCAGCAACCGCCGGTCATTAACCCCTATCCAGGGCGGCTGCTTACAGGCGCTGCTGATCGCCGGTGCTGGCGAAAACGCTGTGCAGGAACCAGGCAATCAGGGTCATCAGCAACAGAAAGCCACCCCAGCGACGGTTGACGCTCATCACGCCCAGGGCCGTGGCAATGGCGCCGCCATAGATGAAAAACGACTTCTTCATGGTCAAACACTTTCCCGAACAGGGGCGGCCCGGCCGCGCGCATTCATGGCACGCGAGGGTCAAGGCCGGTGATGGTCGCCCGATAGCGCAGGCACCCGGCCGGCGGGTGCCGATGAAGCAGGTTCAGCGGGAAAATGCCCAGGGCGGGCCGGTCGGCTGGCGCGGGCCGGTGCGGATGGAACGGCCCACCCAGCACAGGCCCAGACCCAGCAACAGCAACCCGGCGAAGGCCGGGGGTGGCAGGGCCGGTGCGGCGGGGGACAAAACGGGACCACCCGCAGCACCTGCGGGAGCCGGGGCCGACTGGTCCGCCACCGTGGCGACAACCAGCACCGCATGGGAAATTGGGCTGCGGCCAGCACTGCTGTTGGCGTTGGCGCTGGTGCCCGCCCGTTCAGCCTCCGCCCCCGGCAGGCCAGCCAGCCCCAAGCCGCCGGCCAGGGCCAGCAGCAACAGCAGCAGCGCCGCCTTTGCCCGTTCCGGCCCATGGCGCAGCAACCGCGCCAGATGCGCGGAAGGCCGGTCAGTGGCGGGCAGGGTGGGTGGGGTCAACGCGGTGGGCCTTGAGAAAGGAATAGATGGGGAATGCGAACTGAAACCAGAACACTCGCCCATAGATAATCATGGGCCTAGCCCCGCGCAAGGGCAATGCCGTTCTGCAGCGCCACCGCCATCTTGTCGGCCTTGGCGCGGAAGGCGGCGGCGGCATCGGGTACAAACAGCCGGTCGGCCACCATGCCGAACAGCACCAGCCAACGGGCGAAATGGGCCGGCCCCAACCCCTCGATCATGGCATGGGCCTGCATCGGCCTGCCATCATAGCGGGCGGTGGCCAGCATCACCGAGGACCAGAAATCATGTACCTTGCGCAGATGCAGAGCCCAGGCGGCCTCATCCTCCCCCACCATGCGCAGAAAGATCGGCCCCAGCACAGGGTCGCGCCGCGCCTCCTCGTAAAATTCCACGATCAGGGCGGCGATGCTTTCATCATCGATGGTGTCATAGGGCATGGGGTGGGGCCGGCAGCAAAGGGAAAGGGATCACCCCGCTGTATACCATCCGCACCGGGCAGTGCGGATGAAAAACCCCCAGGCCCCCTTCGATCAAGGGGGTGCTTGGCAGCTGCCCTGATGGCGCCCATATACCGACGGCATGGCTTGGCTGCTGGACCTTGGCCTGATTCCATGACCATGATCTTGAGATGAGGATAAGCCCTATCCTCCACCGACGGGGAGTTATCATCGCGCCGTGCGCATCCATCGGCTGCTGATCCTGCTGCTGAGCCTGTCTGTCCTGCTGCTGGTCCCCACCAACAGCGGGGAGGCGACGGCTGCGCCCGTGATCCAGCAGATGGTGACCGCCGCCACCGCCTTTGATCCGGCGGCCCCCCCCGTTCAGGATGATGACGCCCTGCCGCTGGCGGCCCTGTCCGCTGCGGAGGCACCGGCCCCCACCCCCTTCAGCGATGATGCCGGCAATGATGGCCTGCCGGCGGAACCGGGCCTGAACTGCCCGCTGCGCCGCCGCATCATCGCGCTGACCATTGGCGGCGCCCCGCCGCCCAGCGCCAGCGACCTGACCACCCCCTGGCCCACCGGCCCCCCGACCGTTTAACCCGGTCTCTCGTACCGCTCCTTGGCGGATGCGTGCGCCCCGGCATACCCGAAATCCATCCATGTCAATCTGATGCTGCAATCAAGTTCAGCAACGGATTTATTTTGTTTTACTTTAAGTATAGATGGTATTTTTTCTTTAAAAAATTCCGTTTTTACTGTTGACTGCTCTTAAAAATCAGCGCATTCATTTTTGTGTCCTGTCATTATTTTGCAGGATCCAACTGCCAAGACTTAACGCCCGCCCTGGTTTCCAGGCGCGGGCTTTTTTTGTCTGAAGCCATCAATCGGCGTGGTGCGGTCGTGGCCGAGGGGGCGGTGTCACCACCGCCCCCTTTGGCTTTTGTTACTTGGCGGCAAAGGCGGCCTTCAGTGCGGCCGCGCCCTGGGCAATGGCGGCCTTGGCGGCGGGTGTATTAGCCAGCCCGTTCAGCATCACGAAATCATGGATGGTGCCGTTGTAACGGGTGCTCATCACCGAGACGCCGGCCTGGGTCAGCTTGCGGCCATACGCTTCGCCTTCTTCCCGCAGCAGATCATTTTCCGCCACCAGGATGGTGGCCGGGGGCAGGCCGCGCAGCTGTTCCACATCCGCTTTCAGGGGGAAGGCGATGGGGCTGTTGCGCGTGTCGGCCGGGAAGGTGGCATCCAGGAAGTAATGCATGGCCTTTTCCGTCAACCACGGGCCTTCACCGAAGGCCTGGTAGGAGGCATTGGCCGACACATCATCGGTCACCGGATAGAACAGCAGCTGATGGCTGATCTTCGGGCCCTTGCGTTCCTTGGCCAGCAGGGTGATGGAAGCGGCCATGTTGCCGCCGGCACTGTCGCCCGCCACGGCCAGCCGGCTGCCATCCAGCCCCAGGGACTTGCCGTGCTGCGCCACATATTCCACGGCGGCATAGGCCTGTTCATTGATGGCGGGGAACTTGAATTCCGGTGCCCGGTCGTAATCGACAAAGACGACGGCGGCCTGGGCCGCGGCGGCCAGTTCGCGGATCAGATGGTCATGGGTGTTGCGGTCGCCCATCACCCAGCCGCCGCCATGGAAATACATCACCACCGGCAGGTCACCCTTGGCCCCGGCGGGCCGCACGATGCGCACATTCACCTTGCCGGTGGGGCCGGCCGGGAAGCTGGTATCCTGCACCTGGGTGGCGGCACTGGCCAGCTTCTGCGCCTGGGCGCCGGCCAGCACATTGCGGGCTTCTTCATAAGACAGGCTGTAGATCGGCTTGCCGCCCGATGCCGCGACGGCATCCACGAAGGCCTGGGTGCCGGCCTCCAGCACCGGGGCGGCGGCTGCCGCCGGCAGGGTGCTGCCCAACAAAGCGGTGGCAGAAAGGGCAATGGCGGCGACGGTGGAACGGAGCGTGTTCATGTGAAATCTCCCTTTGTCTCTGCGGCGCGGTTTGCGTCGGCTGATGGGAGATTGATAGCGCAAAATTAGATCGCGCACTATTCATTATATCGGCGCCGAGCCATGTGATAATAAGATAACGATTATATCGTGCGCTATTTATTATGGCGAGTTTCACATCGCGCCCCTGGCCGCTCACTCTCCGGGGCCGGGCCCCAGCGGTTCGCGGCCGCGCGTGGCCTGGGGCAGCAGCTCCACAATGGTCAGGCCCAGCCGGCCATCCACCACCACCAGTTCGCCGCGCGCCACCATGCGGTCATTGACGAAGACATCGACCGGATCGCCCACCACGCGTTCCAGATCCACCACATCGCCCGGCCCCATGCGCAACAGCTGGCTGATGCGCAACCGCCGGCGGCCAAGCCGTACCGACACCTGCACCGGCACCGACATGACGGAGGAACGGTCGATATCGTCGCCGGACAACAGGTCATTCATGCAGGCAGCTCCGGCACAGGGCAGGGGGCACCGCCCGGTGGGCGGCAGGGCTGGAACTATAGCGGCAATGGCCCCATCGGGCCAAGCCCGGAACGGAAAAGGCCCGGCCCGCACCCTGCGAAAGGTCAACTTCTGAGGCAGGTGTCGCCCAGCCAATCGGCGAAGGCGGACAGGGCCGGGCTGGCCGGGCGGGATTTCAGCCAGGTCAGCCAGTAGCGCCCATTCACCGTGCTGGTGGCGAAGGGCTGCACCAGCCGCCCAGCCTCCATTTCCCGCGCAAACATCATCACCGGGGCCAGGGCGACGCCATGGCCCTGCAAGGCCGCCTCCACCATCAGCCAGGAACTGTCAAAGACGGGGCCGCGCACCGCTGGGCAATCACAGCCAGCGGCGGCGAACCAGTGCGGCCATTCATCGGCGCGGTAGGATCGCAACAGCACTTCGCCGGCCAGATCGGCCGGCTGGCGCAGGCGGGCGGCGATGGCCGGCGGGCAAAGCGGGCTCATCGGCGCTTCAAACAGGCTCAGCGCCTCCATCCCGTGCCAGGCGCCATCGCCGAAGCGGATGGCGGCATCCAGCCCCTCGGCAGCGACATCGACCCGGTTATTATTGGTCATGATGCGCAGATCGATGAAGGGGTGACGTTCGCGAAAATCGGCCAGCCTGGGCAGCAGCCAGCCGACGGCAAAGGTACCCACCACGCCCACCGACAGCACCTCCGTCACCCGCCCCACCTCAAACCGATGCAGCAGGCGGCCGATACGGTCGAAACTGTCGCGCACGCCGGGCAGCAGAGCGATGCCTTCATCCGTCAGCACCAGCCCGCGCGGCAGGCGGCGGAACAGCTTCGCCCCCAGCCGCGCCTCCAGACCCTTCACCTGATGGCTGACGGCGGCCTGGGTGACGCAGAGTTCAATGGCGGCCTTGGTGAAGGAAAGATGCCGGGCCGATGCCTCAAACGCGCGCAGCGCGTTCAACGGCAGATGGGGGCGGGTCATGTGGATATGCCCTAATTTTTCTAATGGCATTGCCGATTTTACACAGTTTGTCGTAAGGCCGCCAGATGCCTACCCTGTTGCCAGCCAATCAACGGGGATGTGCATGATGGAACGGCGTAATCTATTGACACATATTGGTTTGTTGGGTGCGGCCAGTCTGGCGGCGCCGCTGGTTTACCGCATGGCCCAGGCCGGCACGGGCAGTGCCGCCGGCTTTACCGGCATGAGGAAGGATATAGAGGCGCTGGAGCGGGCCAGGGGTGGCCGGCTGGGTGTGGCGGTGCTGGATACCGCCAGCGGCCGCGCCATGGATTGGCGCGGGGATGAACGGTTTGCCATGTGCAGCACCTTCAAATTCCTGCTGGCCGGCCATGTGCTGGCCCTGGTGGATGCGGGTAAGGAACGGCTGGACCGTACCCTGCCCGTGCCGCCCAAGGAAAAGCTGCTGGATTGGTCGCCGGCCACAACGCCCCATGCCGGCGGCAGGCTGGATATTGTCGCCCTCTGCCATGGCATCATCACGCAGAGCGACAATACGGGCGCCAATATGCTGCTGGATGCCACGGGCGGGCCGGAGGCGCTGACCGCCTGGCTGCGTCAGTTGGGCGATACGACAACCCGCTGTGACCGTCCCGAACCGGCGGCCAATCTGGTGCCAGCAGGGGAGGTGCGGGATACCACCACGCCGGTTTCCATGTTGGGCCTGATGCGCACCCTGTTGCTGGGCAATGCCTTGTCGGCCCCGTCGCGCACGCAACTGACCGACTGGCTGATCGCCAACACCACCGGCGACACCCGCCTGCGCGCCGGATTGCCGGCGGGCTGGAAGGTGGGGGACAAGACGGGTTCCTGGGACGATGCCACCAACGACATCGCCATCGTCTGGCCCACCGGCGCCACCGCCCCGCTGCTAATCACCAGCTATTACCGCCAGCCCGACCTGGACAGCAAAGGCCGCAATGCGGTGCTGGCCGAACTGGGGCGGATCGTGGCACGTGGGGTGTGAGTACAGAGGCTGGGAAGCGCCCAGCCTCATTTTCTTTACCTGCAAAAAAAATTGTGTAAAGTATATCTTCACAGGTGTTACGACAGAGTATCCAATATGGGTATATTTAAATTTGCATTTTTATTTATTATTACGTTATTGATAGAAAATGCCACCCATGCGCGAGAATCTATTGGTTACAATGGAATTCTTCAATGTGAATATGCTATATATAATTTTACGGAGACAGGGGAGGCATTCTGGTCCTATAAATACAATCCTAAAGCTGAAAATCAAGAAAATGCAATTCATATTATTGACGATAAATCAAATGAAATATCAAGTTATAACTATGATGGAACTATCACTCTTCCCTTCACGCCAAGTAATTTTGCAATACAAACTGATAGTGAATGGAAAGAAAATAGCATATTGAGATACAACAAAGATGGAAAAACCATAGAAATAATACGCAATGATGATTTGGAGCGTTATGGTAAAAATAGCGCGATCACCATAAATGGAGTTAATGAATCAAAATACTACTCTCAAATATCTTTAAAAAATATTATGTTAATTTATGAAATTTCAGTCAAAAACAATGATCGGTTTTTAATCAAAAAATACAATAAAAAACACCCAAGAATTCGCATTCGTAAGGGAAATTATTTTAGCACAGAGTACAAAAATAATGCCTTAAAGTTCTCGGTCTTCGTAGGGGGTTCTACAAAATGGACACGTACAGTTCCAACCATAAGCCTTGATAAGATTAGCTTTTTCAAGCCGAATGGAGAACCTGCCGGGTTGGTCATACGGGAATATCCCCCCGAAGGTGGGGTCCGGCTGATCCATTATGATCTGAAGGCGGATAAACGAAGTCTGATCTGGTCCCTGCCCCACGGCGATGTAGAGGAAATGATCCTCTCACCCGACCAGAGCCGGGTGATCGGCTTCATTCATGGTTATGGGGTGCCGCAAATCACCCTGCTGCAGGGGAATAATGCGGCTGTGCAACAGGCCTTGCGAGATTGGGCAGAGGGGCATGAGCTGGCAGCGTTGAGCTTGGTGGCCGTGGGGCCGGCGGGGCGCCGGCTTTTGTTGAATGCCACCAGTGTGGAAGGACGCAGCGCCTATCTGCTGGTGGAGACGGCCACCGGAACGGTTCGGCCCTTGCCGATCCATTGTGACGATGGCGTTCAGGTTCGCACGGAATTTTTGGCGGCGCCCAGCGGCGCTGGCTTCGATCTTCCCTATTATCGCTTTACCACCCAGGTACCGGCCATCCCGGATGGTCCCGCCCCACCCGTTCTGGTCTATATCCATGGGGGACCGAACAGCCAGATGTCTCCCCGCTGGCCGATCGCGCTTTCGCTGGCACAGCGGGGCTGGGAGGTCATTGCCCCTGAATATCGCGGGGCGGCCGGCTATGGCGGCCCGCTGCTCCATGCTGGCCGGGGAAATCTGGGGCCGATCCTGGCGCAGGATGTGGAAGCCGTGTTGGAACAGCTTCACCTCGCCGGGCGGCGGGTGGTTCTGTTGGGGGAAAGCCTGGGGGGCCGTATCGCCCTGGAGATGATCAATCGGCATCCGGAGCGCTATGCAGGGGTCTTTCTCCTCAGCGCCGTTGTGGATGTAGAGGGGGCTTTCAGCCGTCAGCAACGCCTGGGCGGTCTTCAGACACCGTGGAGCGAAGGGCCCTGGATGCAGAAGGGAAGCCTCTGGCAGCCGGCAACCAATATCCCCTTTGCCGGGCCCATATTCATCCATCACGGTGGCGAAGATCAAAAGGCCCCCATCGCACAGATCAGAAAAGCCAAAAAGGCCATGCAGGCGGCTGGCTGGGATGTCTGCCTGCATGTTGCCCACCAAAGCGGGCATGGCATCTCGACGCTGGAGGGGTATCGGAACCTGGAAAAACTATTTGCGCGTTTTGAAACGCGGCTGAATCATCGGGAAATAAGCGACAATTGTGGCCGTCCGCTCGACATGGTCGACCAGAATCCGGACTGGCTTTCCCTGCTTTCTTCCTTCAGCCAGATGCCGGGGGTTCACCCACCCCCGGCCTGATGTCACTTGGGGGCCGGGGCTTTTGCCCGCCCCCTTATCCCGCCCGCACCCGGGCCAGGAAGCCTTCCACCTGACGGGACAGGGCATCGGCCTCCTGCACCAGTTCGTCGGCGGCACCCTGCACATCGCCGGCCATGCTGCCGGCCTCTGCGGCGGCCCGCGTCACCTGGCCGATGGTGGCGCTGACATTCTGGGTGCCGGTGGCGGCATGGGCCACGGAACTGGCAATTTCCTGCGTGGCGGCCCCCTGCTGTTCCACCGCACTGGAAATGGTGGCAACGATGCCGCTGATCCGGTCGATGGTGCCGCCCACGCCGCGGATGGCATCGGCGGCATTGCCGGCCACCGCCTGCATGGCGTTGATCTGGCTGCTGATCTCCTCTGTCGCCTTGGCGGTCTGGTTGGCCAGGGCCTTCACCTCGCTGGCGACCACAGCAAAGCCCTTGCCGGCTTCCCCCGCCCGTGCCGCCTCAATGGTGGCGTTCAGGGCCAACAGATTGGTCTGGCTGGCAATGTCGCTGATCAGGCGCACGATCTCCCCGATGCGGTGGGCGGCATCCACCAGCCCGGTGACGGTCTGGTTGGATCTTTCCGCCTCCGCCACGGCATCGCTGGCGATGGCGGCGCTTTCCGCCACCCGGCGGCTGATTTCGCGGATGGAGGCGGAAAGCTGTTCGGCAGCGGCGGCCACCGTGTTCACATTTTCAGCCGCCTGCTCGGCCGCACCGGCCACAGCCTCTGACTGGCGGTTTACCTCATTGGCCACGCCGCCCAGCCCCTGCGCCGTGCCGCGCATCCGGTCGGCCGCCCCGCCGACATTGGCCACCACGGCCTGCACCCCTTCCTGGAATTCATCGGCCAAGGCCCCCAGGGCGCGGCGCTTCTCCCGCTCCGCCCGTTCTTCCAGGGCCGCCTGTTCGCTGCGCAGCCGTTCCGCATCGCGCATGGAGCGCTGGAAGACGGACAGGGCGCGGGCGGTGGCGCCAATTTCATCCCGCCGGCTTTCGCCAGATACTTTCACATCCAGATCGCCATCGGCCAGCTTGGTCATGGTGGCGATGATCCGGTGCAGCGGCCGGGTGATGCCGGCCATACCCAGGGCAATGCCCAGCACCAGCACAATGGCGGTACCCGTCAGCCCCACCGTCAGGGTCACCCGCAGGGCCTTGTCAAAGACGGTTTCCGCCTCTGCCCGGTCGGCATCCATCGCCTTCTGCACATCGTCGGTGGTGACCAGCAGCCGGTCCAGCAGGTCGGTCAGCTTGATGTCGAACCGGTCCACCAGCACAGAGGCCGCCTGGCTGCCCTTGCCGGCCAGGGCCAGCTTGCGCGCCTGTTCGACAATTTCCATCATGCGGGAAACGTCCTCACGCGCATGGTCCAGGTCGGCCTTACGCTCCGGCAGCAGCTTTTCCACATTGTTCAGGTGGCTGTTCAACTGATCGCGCTTCAGGGCGATTTCATCCTGCATACTGTCCAGGATGAACGTATCCGTCTCCGCCGCGATCATATAGCCCAGTCGACCGATATCGGTGGCGGATTCACTGGCGCGCAGGATAGCCTTGCTGGATTCCGACCGGTCCAGCATTTCCTGATAATGGCCGCCGATATGGCGCATCTGTGACAGGGCGTAGAGTGAGGTACCGATGGTCAGGGCGCCCATCAGGACCAGCGGCAGCACCAGTTTCCAGACAATGGGCAGATTCTTCAGGGCGTTCATGGCGTCTCCCGGCACGGATGGCGCCCCCCCTTTGCGGGGGTGGCGCGCTTTATCCGCTCATACTGCGTGATATCGGCCCCATCGCCAAGGCTTCAAGTTACTTATATTTGAAGCATTTGCGTTTGCTAAAATGGTGATACAGGTTTGGCACAGTTATCTATGATGAAATTGTGATGGTTGTGCTTAATGATTTATTTAGATGGTCATAAAATGAAACGGATAGTTTGTTGGTTATTGGTTAAGGTAAACTTTACAGCAAACGCCGACTGAAGAAAAAACCGATGCGCGTTTCCGGCTTTCATCCTGTTTCCGGGTGGCCGGTCGGCGGGTTATTGCTGCATTTTCACTTACATTCCGTAAAGGGTATGTAAGCGATTCATCTACGTAAACCCCGTTGAAAACATCGATGGCGGCGGCATACCGGAATGACAAAGGGGCGTTCCGACCCTCGCCGGAACGCCCCTTTGCCGTTCATTCACCGCAGAGAAGGAAACGCAGGATCAGCCGCGCAGGCCGGCCCCGGTGCCCTTGGCGACAGCGGCCACCACCTTGGCGGCCACGGCTTCGATTTCTGCATCCGTCAGGGTCTTTTCCACCGGCTGCAGGGTTACGGTCAGCGCCACGGATTTGAAGCCGGGCTCCACACCCTTGCCTTCATAGATGTCGAAGACGCTGACATCGCTGATCAGCGCCTTGTCGGCCCCCTTGGCGGCCTTCACCAGCTTGTCCGCTTCCAGCGCCACCGGGGCCAGGAAGGCGAAATCGCGGGAGACGGGCTGGAAGGCGGACAGTTCCAGCTTCGGCTTGGCCGTCCCCACCTTCTTCTTCGGGGCCGGCACAGCCTCCAGGAACAGTTCGAACGCCACCACAGGGCCGGTCACATCCAGCGCTTCCAGCAAAGCCGGGTGCAGTTCGCCAAAGCGACCCAGCACGCTGGGGCCCAGGCGCAGCACGCCCGACCGGCCCGGATGGTACCAGCCCGGCGCATCGCGGGTGACCTGCAGGTTGCCCACCGGGGCGCCGGCGGCTTCCAGAATGGCCAGCGCATCGGCCTTGGCGTCAAACGCATCAACGGCGCGTTCGCCCTTGGCCCAGTTGCGCGGCACGGCCGCCCCGGCGCGCACGCCGGCCACCACCAGATCCTGCCCCTTCTCACTGCCATCGCGGAAGGCGGGCCCGACCTCAAACAACGAGACATCGGCATAGCCGCGCGCGGCGTTGCGGCCGATGGCCGGCACCAGGGTGGCCAGGATGCTGGGGCGCATCACCGCCAGATCGGCGCTGATTGGGTTCAGCAGCCGCAGTTCATCCTTGTCGCCGTCGAACAGGGCGGCGACCTTGGGTTCCACAAAGGACCACGTCACCGATTCCAGCAGCCCGCGACCGGCGGCGGCGCGGCGGGCGGCAAAGGTGCGGCGCTGGCTGGCGGTCAAGGCCGGCTTCGGCGTGGTGGCATCGCGCGGCAGGGGCGTGGCGGGGATACGGTCAAAGCCATGGACGCGCAACACCTCTTCCACCAGATCGGCCTCACCCTCCACATCGCGCCGCCAGGACGGCACGGTGCAGCGCAGGACGCCATCAACCTCGGTCACGCCGAAACCCAGCGTTTCCAGGATGCGACTTTGTTCGGTCTGGGCCACATCCACCCCGCCCAGGGCGGCGACGCGGGCCGGGCGCAGGTCGATGCTGCGCTGCCAAGCGGGTTCGGCACCCGCCATCGTCACGGCACCGGCGGTGCCGCCGCACAGCTCCAGGATCAGGGCGGTGGCGCGTTCCACGCTGTCGGACAGGTTGGCCGGGTCCACGCCGCGTTCAAAGCGGTAACGCGCATCGCTGTCGATCTGCAGGGCGCGACCGGCCTCGGCAATGCGCACCGGTTCAAACGTGGCGACTTCCAGCACCACATCCACCGTCTCGGCGGTCACGCCGGTCTTTTCCCCGCCCATCACGCCGGCCAGACTGATCAGCCCGGCATCATCATAGATGCCGATCAGGCCGGCGGGGGTGGTGTATTCCTTGCCGTTCAGGGCCAGCAGCGTGTCACCGGCCGCCGTGGGACGCAGGGCGATGGCACCCTGCAGCTTGGCGGCATCGAACACATGCAGCGGGCGGCACTGATCCAGGCTGAAGAAATTGGTGATATCCACCAGGGCGCTGATCGGGCGCAGGCCGACGGCCAGCAGCTTATCCGCCAGCCATTTCGGGCTGGGGCCGTTCGTCACGCCCCGGATCACCCGGAAAGCGATCTGCGGGCAGCCGGGATGGGCCAGATCAACCGACAGCGGGCTGTCGAAACCGGGGGTGACGGCGGGGGCCGGCAGCGGCTTCAGCGTGCCCAGGCCGGCTGCGGCCAGATCGCGGGCAATGCCGCGCACGCCGGCACAATCCACCCGGTCGGGCGTCAGGGCGATTTCGATCACCGGGTCGGACAGGCCGCGCCAATCGGCAAAGGCGGCCCCCACCGGCGCATCGGCCGGCAGTTCGATGATGCCGTTATGTTCCTCGGACAGCAGCAATTCGCGTTCCGAACACATCATGCCGCGGCTTTCCACGCCACGGATGGCGCCCACCTTCAGCGTGTCGCCGGAAACCGGGATCACCGTGCCGGGGGCGGCGAACACCACCTTGATGCCTTCGCGCGCATTGGGCGCACCGCAGACCACCTGCACCGGCTCACCCGCCCCGGTATCCACCATGCACAGGCGCAGCTTGTCGGCGTTCGGGTGCTTTTCCGCCGAGACGACATGGGCGATGCGGAAGCCGGCCAGGGCGGCCCCCCGATCCTCCACCCCTTCCACTTCCAGGCCAAGGGCGGTCAGCTTTTCCGTGATCTGGTCCAGCGTGGCGTCGGTATCCAGATGCGTCTTCAGCCAGGAGAGGGTGAACTTCATGGGAGGGGACCATTATTGTCTGGCGCCCGATGGCCGGGCGGGAAATCGCGTGGCCCCATCAATATCCGCAAAGCCCGGTCCAGATCAACGATCCACCCGGCAACCGCCGGTGCAGCCCTGCCCAGCCCTGGGCGGCGGGTGGGGTCACGCCACCGCCGCCCCGCTGCCATCCTGCATCATGGCGGTGCGGCCGCCCTGGGCGCGCAGGGCAAGGTTATGGGCCAGCCGGCCGATGCTTTCCGATGCCGGCACGGTGGTTTGCGATGACATTTCATGCACCTGCACCCCGTCCGGCCCGATGATGATCAGGGCGCAGGGCACCACCCCGCCGCCACCGCCGCCGCCCACCGGTTCCCCCGTCAGCGATCCGCCGCCGGCGCCGATGCCGAAGCTGGTGATCATCACCGGCACGATGGTGACATTGCCCACCACCACCGGCGTGCCCAGCACGCCATTTTCCAGGATCTGCTCAAATTCCCGCGTGATGGTGGTCATCAGCGCCTGGGTCGGATCGGTGGTGAAGGGATTGGGCAGCATCTTGATGCTCCGCTATCTTGCCGCGATGCAGCAAGATAACATCACAACCATGAAGTGCAAACGGTATTAATCCCACTTCACCTCCGGCACCATGCCCACCTTGATCGGGCCGATGGAGAAGCGGCGATCCTGGATGGTCATCGGCACGCGCACGGCGCGGCGCCCATCCGGCGTCTGTTGCGACAGAAAGCCGAGCGCGGCTTTCACAGTCTGGCCCTGTTCGGGCTTCAGGCTTTGCATCTGCACCAGCATATCCACCAGCACGTCGGAGCCGGACAGTTCGGCACTGCCGGCGCCGATGGGCTGCAGGTTGGCATCCAGCGCCAGGGTGGCATTGCCGCGCAGGTCCAGCTTGCCCCAGAGCAGGCGGGCAGAGGTCAGTTCCACCGTGCCGCCCGCCTCGCTCCAGCCGCGCAGGGCGGCGATATCGGGGTTGGGCGGCAGGATGCCGCGCAGTTCCGCCTGCAGCGCCAGTTCGGTGATCTGCTTTTCCAGCGGTGGCAGCACCCGGCCGGGCAGGGTGATGGTGCGGGCCAGCAGGTTCAAGGTGCCGGTGGCGGCACCGGGGCCGACGGGGGGAACCGTCGGCTTGGTCCAGGTCAGGTCCAGCAGGCCGGCCTTCAGGCTGCCGGTGATGCCGGGGATTTCGGCCACCGGATCGGTCAGGATCAGGTGGGCCTGTTTGGGTTGGCCCTCTCCATCCAGCAGCAAGGTGCCTTCGCCGGCCTTGGCCTCCAGAATGGCGGGGGGATGGCTGGGGCCGGGCGGCAGGCTCAGCCTTGCATTGCCGTCAATGTCCAGGCGGATGGTCAGCGGGTTCCAGGGCCGGGCCCAGGCCTCCACCCCGCCCGCCGTCAGGGCCATGCCATCGGGCCGCCGCCATTCCAGCTTGTCCAGCCGCAGGGCCAGCCGCAGGGGGAAACCGCCGACCGATGGCTCGCGCGGGCTGATATGGTTGCCCAAAGCCTCCTCCGTCGCGGTCATTTCCGCCACGGTGCGGCGCAGTTGCTGGGCGGCGGAAACCCACCAGCCGGTATAGGCCAGCACCAGCAGCAACAGCAGGGCGATGGCGAGATAAAGGGGGCGCAGACGCATGGCAAGGATCACCCTGGTGGCTTGGGGGGACAGCGCGCCATGGAAGCGGGGGTGGCGTCAAGCCGGTTCCCCCACCGGCCTGACTGCGCTACGCTTTCGCGGTCGCAAAAAATCCCGATCATCATGAACAATCCAGACTCCCCCTCCGCTCCCAAAGTCATTGTCGATTTTGATCATCCGCCCGGTCAGGATCTCTGGGTCTTCGCCTATGGTTCCTTAATGTGGAATCCAGGCTTTCCCGTGGCGCAAAGCGTGTCGGCGCTGCTGCGTGGCTGGCACCGGCGGTTCTGCATCTACAGCCATATGCACCGGGGCACGCCGGAACGGCCGGGGGCCGTGCTGGGGCTGGCCCATGGCGGCGCCTGCCGGGGCCACGCCCTGCGGGTGGCAGCGGCCGATGTGCCGACGGTGCTGGATTATCTCTGGCAGCGGGAAATGGCCTATCGGGTCTATATCCCGCGTCTGGTGCGGCTGGCGACGGCGGACGGGCCGATCCAGGCCCTGGCCTTCACCGCCGATCCGGCGCATGACCAATATTGCGGCGGGCTGGATATGGCCGGCACGGCGGCGCTGATCCGCCAGGGCACCGGCCAGTCCGGCCGCAATATCGATTACCTGACCAGCCTGATCGATCATCTGGCAGAGATCGGCATCCATGACCGGGGGCTGGAACAGTTGCTGGCCCTGGTGAACCAGACAACGCCCTGAGCCCCCTTATACCAGCAGGATTGCCTGGAGAGGGGCGGGGCAGCGCGCGGACAGTGTGGGGGAGCAGATATAGTTTGATGGAAAACATCGATAGATATCAGCTCTTTATTGTGGTTGGTCGTTGCTGTTTTTCGATTTGAAACGGGTTTTTCACTTTCTAGATTCGCCTTATTGACTGAATGATCCCATATGTATATACTTCAATCGCATTGTTTAATTTAATAATTTCGGAATATCAGCTTATGCTGAATTTGGTTTTTAGCAAAATAACCTTAGGGGAGGTAAGAATGTCGGAGGTCAATACCGTTTCATTCTCCTGGTATGAGGGAGGAAAATTGAAATCCGGTCGCGGGCAGGTTCTGAACAATAAGGGTTTAAGATCATTTGCTAATGATGTTGAAATGAATTCAATTTCAAAAAACGCAAATGCTATAATAGATAATGTTGATTCAATAAAAGAAAAAATAGAACAAGTAGCTGGAAATAAAAAAATAAATAATATCGTGTTTCAAGATGGTCTTCCGGTATATTATTCAATGGAAGATGGTGGCTTTGTTATCGGTGGCGCTTATTCTGGTGCGGTAAAGAAATTTACAGACAATATGAGCGATCATGATAGAATTTCTATTTTGAAAAATGATTACAAGGATACAAATTTCAGCGTTTATGATCTGAGCAAAAACAAAAATGGCCCTCTTTTAAAAGATCAAGTGATAGGGACAGAGGAAGCGCTTAAAGATTTTCTGAAGAACGGCAAGCGTGAATCATCCTCACTGTCTTCCTCCGGCCTTGGCAATCGGCTGTCGGGTCTTACTGGCATTGAGGTCATGGAACGATCCCAGATGATGGACAGGTTTGACGCCAAAGAGTAACGGGGATTGGCGAAGGGGGCGGCTGGAACAGCCGGCCGAAAGCGGCAAAGCGGTTTTGTAAAGAGCCGTGCCCCGTGGTAATCGGAAAGTCCGCCATTGCCGCACCGCACCCGCGCTCCCGAGGATCAGGATGATGAGCCAGACCCCGCCCCTGAAAGCCGTGATCATCCCGGTCACGCCCTTCCAGCAGAATTGCTCCATCATCTGGTGTACGGCGACCAACCGCGCCGCCGTGATTGATCCCGGCGGCGGGGTGGATCAGATCAAGGCGGCCATTGCTAAGAACGGGCTGACCGTGGAGCGCATCCTGGTCACCCATGGCCATGTCGATCATGCCGCCGCCGTGGCCGACCTGAAGGATGTGCTGGCCGTGCCGGTGGAAGGCCCGGCGATTGAGGATAATTACTGGCTGATGGCGCTGAAGGAACATGGGGCCGGCTATGGCATGGCCTATGCCCGTTCCTTCACGCCCGACCGCTGGCTGGTGGATGGCGACACGGTGACGGTGGGGGAACAGACCCTGTCGGTGCTGCATTGCCCCGGCCATACGCCGGGCCATGTGGTGTTTTTCCACGCACCATCCCGCTTTGCCATTGTCGGCGACGTGATTTTCGAAGGTTCCGTCGGGCGCACCGATTTCCCCGGCGGCTCCATGCCCGATCTGGTCCGCTCCATCCGGGAAAAGCTGTTCCCGCTGGGCGATGATGTCACCTTCCTGCCCGGCCATGGCGGCCTGTCCACCTTTGGCCGCGAACGGCAAAGCAACCCCTATGTCGGTGACAAGGCGGTGGCACGGGGGTAAGTGTCTGTCCGGAAAGTTATCGCGTCTTTCGAACCCTCGACTTTTCTCCACCGTCATTCCCGCCTTCGCGGGAATGACGGCTAAGAGACTGGAAAAGAAGTGAAAATTCTTGAACGGACTCTAAGTGGCACCGGCCTCAGCAGCGGACACCGGCGCATTCCAGCAGGGCATCGACCAGGGCAGGCACGGTAACGGTGGCCGGGCCATAGAGCCCGGCATGGAACAGGCCCGCCCCCTCGGTTTCTTCCAGGTTCACCTCCAGCGTGGCGGCCCCGGCGGCCCGCGCCTGGGAGACGAAGCCCGCCGCCGGATAGACATTGCCCGAGGTGCCGATGGAGATGAACAGGTCGGTGGCGTCCAGCGCCTCCCCGATGGCATCCATGGCCAGTGGCATTTCCCCGAACCAGACAATATGCGGCCGCAGCGTGCCCACCCCGGCACATTGCGGGCAGGCCTCCCCCGTATGCAGGTCGCGGGTCCAATCCATCAGCAGGCCACAGCTTTCGCAGCGGATTTTCAGCAATTCGCCATGCATGTGGATCAGGTGGCGCGACCCGGCACGGTCGTGCAGATCATCGACATTCTGCGTCACCAGCAGCAGCGGCCCCGGCCAGAACTGTTCCAGCCGCGCCAGCGCATGATGGGCGGCATTGGGCTGCACCGCCGGGTCCAGCACGCTGCGCCGGCGGGCATTATAGAAGCCCTGCACCGTCTCCGGATCGCGGGCGAAGGCCTGCGGCGTCGCCACATCCTCCAGCCGCACCTGCGCCCAGACACCATCGGCATCGCGGAACGTATGCAGCCCGGATTCCCGGCTGATGCCGGCCCCGGTCAGGATGGTGATGGCAGCGTCGCCCCGCAGGCGGCGCAGAAGGGCGGTGACGGGATCGGGAAGCATCGGGTTTCGGTCTTGCTGCCTGTTTCTCTCTGGTTTCACAGGCTATGCGCTTTGCCGTGGCGTCACAAGCGGGCGACGTTGCCCTGCCGGCATGGTACGATCCGCGCCCTTGACCTTGCCACCCGCCCGACAGGCCGATGACCCAGCCCCAGAACCAGACCGCCCCCCTGGACGAAGCCGCCATTGAGCGTTGGCGGCAGAATATCCGCCGTTCCACCTTCTATAATTATCAGGTGGAAATGGGGGCGGCGCTGACCGGGCGGGGGGAATTCCCGGCCGCCCTGCGCATGTATGAAAGTGCCGCCGGGCTGGAACCGACCAGTGCGGAGGCACGCTTTGCCCTGTTCATCCTGCCGGCCCTGCTGGGCGGCGATCCCGGCGGCGATGTCGATGGGCTGACGGCCACGCGTGGGCTGGCCCGGCTGCTGGCCCGGCTGTCGCGGGCCGAAGATCAGCCGGTGATCGACCGGCTGCTGACCATGCTGCCCGATCTGGCGCCCCAGCGGGCGGTGCGGCTGGCCCGCGCCCGCTGGCATTGTCTGGCCGATCAGGCGCCAGCGGCCGCCGCCCTGCTGGCGGAAATCGGCCCCGTCCCCGCCGGCATTCCCGAACTGCGCGCCGGGGAGGCGGGGGCGGTGGTGCGGCTGGCCCAGGCGGCGCTGGCGCTGGGGGAGCGCAATCTGACAGCCGATATGCTGCTGGCCTCCATGGAAATGGCGGATGTGGATGATCCACCGCCGCCCGATGATGCCGGCCTGTCGCAGCTTTACACCCAGTTGGCGCAGCGGCTGATGCTGCGCCAGGGCTTTGCCGAAGGGCTGATCTGCCACCGTTGGGCCGCCATACTGGACCCGGCCAACAGTGCCGCCCTGTTCGGCCATGCCCGTGCCCTGATGTTCACCGACCGGGTGGCGGACGGGCTGGCGGTGATTGAACCGGCAGCACTGGCCCATCCGCATGATGGCTGGATTCGCTTCACCTGCGGGCAGCTTTCCCTGATGGGGCGGCCCCTCGCCCTGGCGGTGGAGCGGCTGGAACAGGCGCTGGATATTGCGCGGGAGACGCAGGACACGCTGTTGATCGCCCAATGCGCCAGCCATCTGGGGTTGGCGCGGCAGGCGGCGGGCGATCTGGCGGGGGCGGCCACGGCGCATGATCTGGCCGTGGCCGCCCGCCCGCATCTGGGCCTGACCCATGCCAACCGCGCCTTGCTGCTGGCCGCCCGCGGGGAGGCCGCGGCCGCCAAGCGGGCGCTGGAGGAAGGGCTGGCCCTGGGGCGGGAGCCGGTGGCCCTGACCGCCGCCGCCCTGCTGGCGCTGGATCAGGGGGAGGAGAAACAGGCCGCCGCCCTGCTGGCCGAGGCGCGGGATTTCAACCCTGGCCTGGCCTGGGTGCAGCCGCTGATCCGCCCCTGGGCGACGGCGCGACTTTACGCCCTGATGCGCACCAACGGCCTCACCCGGCCGGAACCGACGCTGCGGCCTTCCTCACTGTGAAGCCGGGCCTCACCCCGCATAGAGCCGGCGGAACCCTTCCGTCACCTGGGCGATGAAGGCGGGGTCGCGTTCGCGCCAGTAACGCGGATCGGCGACCATGCGGTTCAGGGTGGTGCTGTCCAGGCCGGCACTGCCGCTGCCATCACGCAGCAGCTTCGGTTCGGCCCCGCCATCGCGCATCATCCGGTGCAGGGCCTTCACCCCGTCCGCCGTGGCGGCCAGGGCCTGCACCAGGGCCGGCGGCAGGTTGCGTTCCGCCCAGGCGCGGATCTGGCCCGCCTGTTCCTGCCACTGTTCGGCCCCGCCGAAATGGCCCAACAACTGCTGCATCTCCCGTTCGGCCTGGAATTCCCCGGCCATGTCGCCCAGCAGCGGCAGCATCCGTTCCGCCGCCAGATCATAAAGCAACTGGGCCTGCTGCTTGCTGAAACCGGCGCCATGCAGGCGCTGATTGATGGCGGGATCGGGCTGGAACAGGCCATGGGCGCAGTCGATGCAATAATCCTCCGGCGTGTCCGGCCGGTCGGGCGCGGGGCCGGCCCCGGCGGACAGGCGCTTTTCCAGCGCCAGATAGGATTTCAGCAAGGCATCCACGCGGATGGCGCCCGTGGCTTCATCCCAGAATTTGGCCGGCACCTGTTCCGGGCGCGGCGGGATGGTGGGGGTCTCGGTGATATTTTCCATGGGGCAGAACTCCGGTTCAGGGGGAAAGGGGATTGCGGGCACCACGCCGGGCCAGCGCTTCCAGCGACAGCACCAGGGCGCGCTGGCCTTCCAGATGGCGCAACCGCGCCTCGCTGGCTTCCGGCCCCAGGGCCACGGCCTGGGTCTGGCGGCGCAGATGGGTCAGCAGCACCTGGCCATCCGGGCTGGCGAACAGCCGGGCGCAGGCTTTTTCCAGGCTGGCGACGGGGGTGGGGGCAGGGGGCTCCCCCGGCCAGGGCCAATCATGCTCAGGCATCATGCATCTCCGGGCTCAGCGCCGGTTCGGGTGGGGTGGCGGCACGCAACAGGCCCGGCGGCACGCCGGCAGCATCGGCCAGAAAACGGGCGCAGGCGGCCAGATCGGCGGTGGCCAGGGCATCGGCCCCCAGGGCGTTGATGCTTTCCAGCCAGCGCAGGGTGACCTCTGCATCCCGCTGGGCCTGGGCGCGGGCCAACGGGGACAGGATGCGGATGGCCACGTTGCGCCCATCCACGGCGATATCGGGCACCAGCCCGCGCCGCCGCAGAATGGCCAGACAGCGCCGCACCAGCGGTACCAGCAGTTCCGATTGCAGCCGGCCGAAGGTGGCCCCCAGCAGGCGGGTCATCTCCGCACTGCGTTCCAGCACCTCCGTCGCCGTCATGCGCGGGGAATTCAGCGGGGCCAGCCGGTCGGCCAGCAGGGCATGGCGGATGCGGGCACGCAGATCATCCAGCACCAACTGGCTGATATCGAAGCGGCCGGGGCTGGCCAGCGGCGTCAACCCGGCCGACCCCACCGCCTTGGGAATGATGGCACCGGGCACCAGTCGCACGGTCGCCGGATTCAACACCCCGTCATCATCCGCCTGCCAGATGCCGGTGACGGCGATGCTGGCATTTTTCAGCACCAGCTCCACCACCTTGTTGGCGGTCTTGATGTCGGGCAGGGCCTTCATCACCGGGCTGCGGCCATAGGTTTCACCGGGGGCCTTCAGCCAGCGGAAGGCGATGAAGGGCATCTCGCTGAAATGGCCGTCGGACAGCAGCAGCGGCCCGTCATCACCCTCCAGCACCACCCGCCAGCGCCAGCCGCCGGCCGCATCCGGCTCCACCAGTTCCACGCAAGTGAAGCGGCGCTGCGGGTTTTCCAGGCCGGCCTGCCGCAGCCCGGCGGGCATGGCATCCACGCCAAAGCGGGCCGCCAGCCCATCCAGCGTCAGCGGCACCTGACGGAACAGCCGGTCCAGCCACCCTTCCTCCCCCTCCTCCAGCGCCAGATCGCTCAGCGGCACGGCGGTGAAGCGCAGGGCGGCGGGGGCGCCCGGTGGGGCTTCCTCCACCAGCAGACAGCCGGTGCCGCCGGTCACCACATCCAGAAAGGCCTGATGCGCCTCCACCGCGAAGTTGGACCGGTCGATCTGGCCCTGCAGGCTGGCCGCCATCTGGTCCAGCAGCGGGGCGATCGGGTCGCGCAGGTCGGCTTCCAGCGCCGGGCCGGGTTCCAGACCGGCCCAACGGGACCAGGGTGGCGTCAATTGGCCCAGCAGCGCGGCGGCCAACTGGTCCACCGCATCGGCGGCGGTGCCATCAAACAGCCGTTCCCCCCGGCGCTGGCCGGGGCTGGCCCCCTGGCTGAAGGCGGCGCTGTGCGGCAGGGCATGGTCATAGCAATCCTGCCACAGGCTCTCCCACACCGCGCGGCGTTCCAGCGCGCGGGCATGGCGGTCCAGCAGGGTCCGCGCCACCAGGGCCGGACCCGCTTCCTTCTCATCTGATTGCATGGGTCATTCCCCCAGCAGGTTCTTGCGGGTGGGGCCCAGGCCGCTGGGCAGCAGGATGCCGCGCCAGCCGGTGGCGATGGTGCCCGCCCGCCCGACGGCGCGGCGCAGCAGGCTGGTTTCCGCCGCCGTCGGCCCCACCTCGGCCCCTGTGGTGCCTGGATTGGCGGGGGCCGGGGCGGCGGGTTGCAGCGGGGCGGGGCTGGTGGGCAGGGTGACAGGGGCAGGTGTGGCGGCAGATTTGCCGGAAGAGACGATTCGGGCCATTTCCATGCTCCGGGACAGGGGGCGGGGCGGCAGCCGGCCGCCCAGATGGCGGTAAAGCTGATAGGGGGTCAGCACCCAGGGTGCGCGCAGGCCCAGCAGGCGCTTCACCACCTCCACACAGGTGAAGGGGGCCAGCGGCGGGGCCCAGGGGACGGCGCGCCGAGGGGGCGCAGGCGTTGGGAAAAAATTCAGGGCGATCAGCCCCTGGCGGTGGAACCAGTCGGCCAGTTCCGACGCGGGGCAGGGCGGGTGCCGGGCCAGCTCCATCCGGTCGATCAGCGGGTCGATGCTGATCCAGCCGCCCGGTTCCGGCCCCGCTGCCGGGATGGGCAGCAGGGCGAAGACATGGCGGAACCCCGGCCGCAACAGGCGCAGCAAAGGCAGTTCGCTGTCGCCGCAGAACACCACCAGGGCGGGGGCGGGCGGCGGGTCTGGCGTGCCGGTCACAGGATGATCCCCTTGTCGCGCAGGATCGGCTCCATCCGGCCCAGCGCCTCCTGCCACAGCAGCCAGTCCGCAGCTTCCCGTGCCCGGTCACGTTCTGGGGCTAGCATCTGCTGGCCATAGCGGGCCAGCACCTGTACATGCTCATGCCGCAGCCGGCCCTGGCGGTAGAGCCGTTCCACCACCTTCAGAATGTCCCCCGGCTCGCAAGGGCGGGGCAGCAGTGCCTGACCGGCGCGCACCCGCGCGCCCTCCAGCAGGGCCTTATGGGCCTGCATGGTCCAGAACCAGACCTCGGTCGTATCGCTGAAGGGGATGGTGTTGGGTGGGGCGTCGTTCCGCCGGCGCGGGGCTGCGGTGGTGGGGGCGGTGAGGGGCATATTGTCACCTATTTAGAGGAATTTGATCCTTTATCTAATTCTGACCGCCTTTCGTCAAGGGGTATGTGAAAATCATCCTAGGGACCTCCTGGGCGGATTATGGGATATTTCTCCCATGCTCAAGCATTCAGACATATGGCAGGCCATTGACCAGCTGGCGCAGCGGCACGGCCTCTCGGCATCCGGGCTGGCTAAACGCGGCGGTCTGGATCCGACCACCTTTAACAAGTCCAAGCGCACGACGCCGGATGGCAAGCTGCGCTGGCCGTCCACGGAAAGCATCGCCAAGGTGCTGGAAGCGACGGGCAGCAGCTTCACCGATTTTGTCGGCATGGCGGACGGGGTCAGCACGGCCGGCGCGCCGCCGGCCGCGGTGCTGCGCCGCATCCCGGTGATCGGCTATGCCCAGGCCGGCAACCAGGGCTATTTCGATGATGCCGGCTATCCGGTCGGCAATGGCTGGGATGAGCTGGAATTCCCCCACGTCGCCGATGAGCGGGCCTATGCGCTGGAAATTTCCGGCGACAGCATGGAACCGGTCTATCGTGATGGCGATATCATCATCGTTTCCCCGGCTGAAACGCTGCGGCGCGGCGACCGGGTGGTGGTGCGCACGCGGGAGGGGGAGGTGATGGCCAAGCAGCTGTTGCGCCAGACCGCCAACCGCATTGATCTGGTCTCCTTGAACAAGGCGCATCCCGACCGCAGCCTGGCCATGGGGGAGGTCGCGTGGATCGCCCGCATCCTCTGGGCCAGCCAATAGCGGCCGGGTGAATGCACACACAGGTAGGCATTCAGTAATCGCCCAAGATAATCCTAGGATAAAATTCCTTTACAATCATCTCCCCTCCCGCTAGACCTGATCCTGTCGCTGCTGACAGGATGGGAAGGGCCGGGCCATGCCGCCGGGATATGAACAGACGGGCGATCCGCTGGGACAGCTGCACAGTTTCTATGACGGGCGCCCGCCCTGGCGCACCCGGCAGGAGGCGCTGGCCGGCGGACCGGCCGCCCTGGAAGCCCTGCGGGCAGAGGCGGCACAGCGACGGGCGGTGGAACAATATGGCGCGGCGCGGCTGGCGGTGGTGCGCCGGCGCGCCCTGCTGACGCGCCTGCAATGCCGGCGTGACCGCTGGCTGGCCCGCTTGGTGGCCGATCTGGCCCGGCTGCGGGCTGATGCCGTGGGGATGCGGGGCTGAGGGGGGGGGCGGCCAGGGGCGACGGTGCGGGGCGGGTGGCCCCTGGTGCTGCACAGCAGATGTGCTGGATCAGGCGCCCCCTTGCCAAGCCTGCTCTTCTGCGCCAAATGACGGCGATCACACTGCTTCCATGAAACGGCCCACCCCCACCGCATGGCAGATATGACCGCGCCTTTCGACCCGTTCGACGATTTTTGCCCACACCCCCCGGATCGCTGCTGCGCCGCTACGGCGGCCCGTCTGGCGGAAGCCGGGCTGCGGCCCACCCGCCAGCGGCTGGCCCTGGCCAAGCTGCTGTTTGATGCCGGGCACCGCCATGTCACGGCCGAACAGCTGCATGGGGAAGCGCTGGAAGCGCGGATGCAGGTCTCCCTGGCCACGGTCTATAATACGCTGAACCAGTTCCGGCAGGCCGGGCTGCTGCGCGAAGTGGTGGTGGAGGCCGGGCGCGCCTATTTCGACACCAATATCGACGACCACCATCATTTCTTCCATGAAAGCAGTGGCCAACTGCAGGATATCTGCGGCCGTCAGCTGCAGGTGGCCGGCATTCCCGGTCTGCCAGCCGGCGCCCGGATCGCCCGGATCGATGTCATCATCCGCCTGACCGATGGTGATTGATATATTTTTGGCGCTGTAATCGGGATTGCCAGCCGCGCCGATGCCGCCTGCATCGTTGCGGAGCGTCACCCGGAAACGTAGAGTGAGGTTCATGATTGAACCTCACCGGCACCAGCCGGCGCCGGGGCGGGAGACTTCATGCGCAAAGTCCTGATGGGCGGCCTTGCCATGCTGGCGGGCGTTCAGCTTGCTGGAACGGCGGTCGATCTGCGGTCCGGCTGGCGGGACTATGCCGCCGCACGGGAGATTGCGGGGCTGAAGCAGGTCAGCCAGCAGCTGCTGGTGGCGGCCCGCGACCATGCCATTGAAACCGGGCTGGTCAATCTGCTGCTGGAATCGGCCCATGTGCCGGGCGTGCCCCAGGCGGACCTGCATCAGCAGATCGCGCGGCACCGGCGGGAGTCGGATGCCGCCGTGGAAGCCGCGCTGGCCGGGTTGCGCCGGGTGGATATAGAAGAATCCCTGGCCGAGGATGTGGCCTCCCTTCAGGTCGCCACCACCCGGCTGCGGGAGGTGCGCCCGCGCATGGTACGCCGGCTTTCGGGGGAGGCGGACGCGGCGGAGCTGGAAAATCCGCTCTCGCTGGCGGAATGGCAGGACGCAACGCAGAGCCAGTCGGCCGCCCTGTTGACCTTGCTGCGGGAAATCAACCGCCCCTCCCTTTCGGTCGGCGGTGCGGCCGGTGCGGCAGAGATGCTGGTGCGCGAGGCCATCAAGCTGCGCCAGGTTGCCGGCGCCGATATGGGGATGCTCTACCGCCTGACCATGATGGGGGAGAAGTTCGATCCGGACCAGAGCATCTCCCGCATGGCCTGGCTGGAGCTTTCCTGGCGCAACCTGCGGGAGGCGGCTGGCGCTGCCTCCCTGCCCGACCCGGTGCGTCTGGCGGTCAGCCAGACGGAGACGGCCCTGTTCCAGCGCTATCTCCCGCTGCGCCGCGCGCTGCTGGGTACGGCGCTTCCGGGCGAAGGGGTGGGGGCCGAGCGGGCACGCCTGCCGGAATTGATGCGCACGGGCACCGGCGTGCTGAACGCCTCGGGCGACCTGATTGCCGCCGCCATCAATGTGGCGACAGAGGCCACCGACCAGGCCAAGGCCGCCGCCCGCCAGCGCCTCTGGCTCAACGGGGCCGAGCTGGTGCTGGCCATTCTGGCCCTGCTGGTGGCCATGCATTTGATCCGCCGGCGCGTGCTGCTGCCCATTCAGAACATGACCAGCGCCATGCGGGCGGTGGCCGGCGGCGACCTGTCGGCCCCGCTGCCGGAAAAACTGTTCAGCCGCGAATTGCGGGCCATGGCGGCAGCGGTGGCCGTGTTCAAGGAAAATGCCCGCCAGCTGCAGACGGAAAACCGCGAACGTCGCCGCATGGAGCGGCAATTGACCGTGGAGCGAGGCATTCTGGAGATGGCGGCCGCCAGCGCGCCCTTGGAGGAGATTCTGGCGGCCCTGTGCCGGGGCATGGAAC
Organism: Niveispirillum sp. BGYR6; assembly: GCF_027568365.1. Classification (NCBI taxonomy): domain Bacteria; kingdom Pseudomonadati; phylum Pseudomonadota; class Alphaproteobacteria; order Rhodospirillales; family Azospirillaceae; genus Niveispirillum; species Niveispirillum sp. BGYR6. Next base: position 236,127 of record NZ_JANLNL010000005.1, read on the forward strand.
AGCAGCTGGATGATGCGCTCTGTTCAATTTTGCTGCTGCGCGAAGATGGGCTGCATGTCACGGTGGCGGCCGCACCCAACATGCCGGCGGAGATCGCAGCTGCCTATGAAGGGATCTCCATCGGCCCGGAGGTGGGTTCCTGCGGCACCGCCATCTATCGCCGTGTACCCGTCATCGTCACCGATGTGGAAAACGATCCGCGCTGGGAGAAGTTCAAGCATATCGTGCTGCCGCATGGGCTGTGCTCCTGCTGGTCGCTGCCCATCCTGACGGCGGAGGGGGAGGCGCTGGGCGCCTTTGCCATCTATGGCCGGCAGGTGCGGGAACCAAAGGATTGGGAGATGGAGCGGGCGCGCCGGGCGGTGCAGCTGGCCTCCCTGACCATTTCCAGCCGGCGGGCGGCCGAACAGCTGGAACAGGCCAAGGCGCAGGCCGAACTGGGCAGCCGCACCAAGACGGAATTCCTGGCCAATATGAGCCATGAGCTGCGCACCCCGCTGAACGCCATCATCGGTTTCGCGGAGGTGCTGGAAAGCGAGCTGCAAAGCGCGGAGGCGGCGGGCAAGCCCATGGCCACATCCGCCTATGCCGGCGATATCATCGCGTCGGGCCGCCATCTGCTGACGCTGATCAACGACATCCTGGACGTCTCCAAGATGGAGGCGGGGCGGGTGGAACTGCGGGAGCGCATCTGCGGGGTAGAGGAACTGGTGCGCGGCTGTGAACGCATCGTGCGCGCCCGCGCCATGGAACGCCGCCTTAATCTGGTGGTGCAGGTGGCCGATGGAATGCCGCCCATCCTGGTGGATGATGTGAAGTTCAAGCAGATCGTGCTGAACCTGCTCTCCAACGCGGTGAAATTCACCGCCCCCGGCGGTACGGTGAAGCTGGTCGCCGGGGTGGACCCGGCGCGGGGTGTCAGCGTGGCGGTCAGCGATACCGGCATCGGCATCAAGCCCGACGATCTGGCCAAGGTCTTCGTGCCCTTCCATCAGGTTGATAATGTCTATGCCCGCTCCAACCCCGGTACCGGGCTGGGGCTGACCCTGTCCAAGGGGCTGACGGAGCTGCATGGCGGCCGGTTGACCATTGACAGCGTGTTTGGTGAGGGCACCACCGTCACCGTCAACCTGCCGCCCGCCCGCATCGTCTGGACAGAAGCCGGAAGCGGCCTGCCGCTTCCCCTGCCCATGCGGTGACAGGCCGGAAGGGGTAAACCCCCTGGCGGCTGGCATCCGGGGAACCGGGGCGGCAGGGTGCCAGTGATGATGTCCAGCCCCTTCAACCAATCCGTAGGGAAAACAGCATGATCGATCATTGCCGCGCGCTCATCTACGCCATGGTTCTGGCCTCGGCCGCCGATGGCGACATGACGGATGCCGAACTGATGACCATCGGGGAGAATGTGCGCTCCCTGCCGGCCTTCCAGGGTTTTTCGGCGGATCATCTGCCGACGGTGGCGCGCGAATGCACCGAGCTGCTGGCCGGGGCCGACGGTCTGGACCAGACGATCGATATCATCCGCCAGACCCTGGGCAAGCCGCTGCGGGAGACCGCCTATATGCTGGCCTGCGAGGTGGTGGCCGCCGATCGCACCGCCAGCCAGGAGGAATTGCGGATGCTGGAGATGCTGCGCCACCGGCTGGAGGTGGACCGGCTGACCGCCGCCGCCCTGGAACGCGGTGCCCGTGCCCGCCACACGGCGGCACCGGGGGCATGAACAGGGGGCATCAGGCGGATAGGCGTTTTTCCGCCAGATTGATCGGTGCCGGTGCCGATTCCGCCGCTGGCACCGGCGGCGGCTGATATTCCGGGGAACGGCTGGGGAAACGGGCGAGGAACAGTGCCCCGCCCGTGGGCATGGGGCTGACGGTCAGGCTGCCGCCCAGCCGCTGGGTCACCTGGCAATAGGCCAGATAAAGCCCCAGCCCGCTGCCGCCCTGGGTCCGTCTGGTGGTGAAGAACGGTTCAAAAATATGTGGCATGGCATCGGGCGCGATGCCCACGCCATTATCGCTTACCCGCAATTCCACCCAGCCTTCGGCATCCTGCCCCAGGGAAATCACGATCTCCCCCGCCTGTCCCCCCGGGAAGGCGTGGGTGATGGCATTGACCAGCAGGTTGGTCACCAGTTGCGCCACCGCATCGGGGTACAGATCGACCGGCAGCCGGCTGGCCCCCGTCAGGCTGATCTTATGTGCTGTCTTGCGCGTCTGCGGCCGCAGGCTGATCAGCACCTCGTCAATATAGCTGACCAGATCGAAGCGCCGCCGGTCCTGCCGGGTGCGATCCACGGCCACATGCTTGAAGCTTTCGATCAGCCGGGCGGCGCGTTCCATGTTGGATTGCAGGATGCGGGCGGCCAGCGCCGTCGCCTCGATATAATCCTGCATCTGTTCGCGCCGCAGGGTGGCCTTGGCCAGCCCATCCTGGATGCCGCGCGTTTCCTGCACCAGCCGGGTGGAGGCGGCAAGGGCGGTGCCCACCGGCGTTGCCACCTCATGCGCGATGCCGGCCACCAGCCTTCCCAGGGAAGCCATTTTCTCCGCCTGGATCAGTTCATCCTGGGTGCCGCGCAGCCGGGCCAGCGCTTCTTCCGCCTGACGGCGGGCCTCGCGCTCCCCCTGCATCACCCGGCGCAGATTGGTCATGGTGCGGGCCAGCAGGGCCGCCACGCCGACGCCGGTCAGGGCGGCCAGCACCAGCCCCGGTCCCGCCTGCATCAGGTAAAGCGTCAGCCCGGTGCCCGCCAGAACCCCCGGCAGCAGGTGCCGCCCACCGAACCAGAGGATCAGCAGGGCGAAGCCGGCGGGCAGCCAGATGGTCGGTAATGCCAAGTCGGCCGGCAGTGAAACCGTCCCCCCCAGCCATCCCACCGCCCCATAGGCCGGGAGAAGCAGCAGGTTGAGCGACAGCAGGCGCAGTTTCCCCACGAGACAGCCCCCCATTGGCCGGCCGGTCCCCCTTCGCGGGTACCCGACATTTGACTAATAGTTTAGACAATCCGGCGAATAAAGAAAGCCCGACTATCCCCGCTTTTGTTCGTTTGTTGCTATAAGGGTTGAAATCGTATTCGGTACCATACCAAACTGTTACCATTGCAGCGCATCATGTTGCGCAAATGTGACGCCAGGGGCAAATGCAGTGCTGCATCGTCGGTTGCCCCTGGCGGTGGGCACGGTTTCGCGTATTGTCCGTCTTGCCTTGTGGCGAGCGATCGACGTCACAAAAGGATGGAACCTCGGGCGTGTCTCGCCGATCCGGGGATGATCATCTGAAGCCGGCGTGCCAGGCACAGCCGGCTTTTTCTTTGCTTTCAGCGATCTTTGCAAATTTCTGCTTTGCCCGTCGATCCGTGTTAGGATCAGCGCATGTACAGCGATGTCCTTGATCTGCGCGATTTCTACCAGGGCAGCACCGGCCAGATGGTGCGCCGGCTGATCCGCCGCCGCATCCGCACCCTGTGGCCGGATGTCAAAGGGCTGCGGGTTCTGGGCATTGGCTATGCCACCCCCTATCTCGGCCTGTTCAAGGAAGAGGCGGAACGGGTGATGGCGGTGATGCCGGCCAGCCAGGGCGTCATCGGCTGGCCACCGGAAGGGCCGGGTCTGGTGACCCTGGCGGATGAGGCGGAACTGCCCTTCCCGGATATGAGCATTGATCGGGTGCTGCTGATCCACGGGCTGGAATGTACCGAAGAACTGCGCCCGCTGATGCGGGAACTCTGGCGCATTCTGGCGGGTGGCGGGCGGTTGATCACCGTGGCACCCAACCGGCGCGGCATCTGGGCCCGTTCCGACCGCACGCCCTTCGGCATGGGCAGCCCCTTTTCCCCCTCGCAGTTGAAGCGCACCTTGCAGGCCAACATGTTCGTGCCGGAGCGGGAGGATTACGCCCTGTTCCTGCCGCCCACCGAATCACGCTTTCTGCTGGCCAGCGCCGGTGCGGTGGAAGAACTGGGCCGCCGCTGGTTCCGCGCCTTTGCCGGTGTGCATATGATCGAGGCATCCAAGCAGATCTATGCCAGTGCCGCCCGTGCCAAGCAGAAGGAACGCCACCGCCTGCTGTCCCCCGCCGCCCAGCCCGTTTTCGGCCGCATGGCGGCCGAACGGCGCAAGGTGGAGACGGGGGAGGAATAGGCCGGCATCAGCGCCGGGCGGCGGTCGCCGCCGCGCCCACGGTCATGAACGATGACCGTGGGCATAATACCAGCGGCACGAAATCATGACCGATGGTCACGCTTTCGCGCCCCTCAGTCGCCGGCGCCAGCATCCGCTGGCTTGGCTACGCCGCTACCAAGCGGCGCGGCGGCGGTCGCCGCCGTGCCCACGGTCATGAACGATGACCGTGGGCATAATCCCGCACAGCATCGCCAAAGGCAGCCAGCAGGGCGGCATAGGGTGGGTTTTCCCAGAAACGCCATTCCGGGTGCCATTGCACGCCGATGGCAAAGCCGGCCCCTTCCACCCGCACCCCTTCGATCAGCCCATCGGGCGCCGTCGCTTCCACCGCCAGACCGGGGGCCAGACGGTTGATGCCCTGCTGGTGCAGGGAATTGACCATGATCTCCGTCTGGCCGGTGATGCGGGCAAAGGCCCCGCCCGGTGTCAGCGCCACCTTGTGCACCGGGGCATATTGCACCTCCACCGGTTCATGTTCCGGGTCACGGTGATCCATCAGGCCCGGCACTTCCTGCACACGCGGGTGCAGCGTGCCGCCAAGGGCGACATTCAGTTCCTGAAAGCCCCGGCAAATGGCGAAGACGGGCAGGCCGCGCGCCAGTGCCCCTTTCAGCAGCGGCAGGGTGGTGGCGTCGCGGTGCGGGTCCAGCGGCGGGGTCACCATCTCATCCGGCAGGCCGTAATGGGACGGGTGCAGGTTGCTGGGGCTGCCGGTCAGCAGCAACCCATCCAACCGGTCCAGCAACCCATCCACATCCCACCAGTCACCCAGGGCCGGGATCAAGACCGGCTGGCAGCCGGCACCATGGCTGACACCCCGGATATATTTGTCACCCACCACATGGAACGGGTGTTGACCCAGTTCCCGCGCATCGCAGGAAAGGCCGACCAGGGGGCGATGGGCGGGTTTGGTGGCAATGGTCATGGTGCGGGGCTTCCGGTGGTGGCGGTCATTCAGGATGGTAACCGCCCAACAGCATCCGTCAATCCCGCTCCCGCCCGCGCGTGGGATTGCGGAAATAGAACTGGTTGGCGTCCAGCTTCACACCGAATTCCGGGTTCTGCAGGGCCACCTCGGTCAGCTTGCCCTGGGCGTCCAGCACGCGCCATTTGCGCAGGCCAAAGGGTGCTTCTTCAAATACCAGGGTCAGGCTGCCCAGACCGGGGTCTTTTGCCTGCACCAGGGTGATTTCCAGCAACCCGTCATCACGCGCCACCTGGGTGATCTTGACATCGCCCGACAGGGTGATCTTGTCGCGCAGCAGGAAATCGGCCAGCGTGCTGCCGATGGGGGCGTTCTGCTGCTCCTTCACCTCGGCATCCCAGAAATAGACGAACTTGCCATCGGCAACGATGAAGTTCTCCACCGGGGGGGCGTAACTGATGCGCATCCGGCCCGGCCGCAGCAGGGTGAAGGTGCCGCGCGCACTCTGCCCATTATCGGCGGTCTGGATGAAATCCGACTTCAGGCTGGTGATGCCGTTCAGATAGGTTTCCGCCTTGGCCAGCAGGGCAGGCTGATCCGCCGTGGCAACGGCGGTGGCGGCCTGCACCGGGGCCGGCAGGGCAACGGGCAGGGAAAGCAGCGGGGCGGCGGCCAGCAGGGCCAGAAGGGTCTTGCGCATGATTGCCTTGATAGACGCCGATCATGGCGGATTTAGAGCAGATCGCGGAAAAGCGGAATCGCTTTGCAGCGTGAATCTGCTCGTTGAACAATGGCCTATAGCCTGATGCGTTTACGATTAAACGCATCAGGCTATAGGGAAGGGCCGGCCGGGCCTGTCACTCCCGCCCGGCATCCACCAGGGCGGCGGCCGCGGCGGCAAGACCCCCACGCGGGCGCAGCCGGGGGCGGATTTGCGGCACCGGGTTGAAGTTGCCCGTCACCTTGTCCAGCACATGCAGTTCGGCCCCGCCCACGTCGAACAGCAGCCCTTCCAGCTCCAGCTTGCCTTCACGTTCCAGTTCGGCAATCCAGGGGAAGGTGCGCAGATTGTCCAGCGACAGTTTCACCACCGCCCGCTCCAGTGCCGGCAGGTCCACCGGCTGGCCGGGTTCCAGCCCCTGGCGCACGGCGGCCAGGGCCGGATCGGCGATGGAGACCCATTGACCGATGAAGTCAGCCTTGGACTGGCTGCGATCATGGGTCAAGGCGGCCACACCGCCGCAGAGCGAATGGCCCATCACCACCACCGATTCCACTCCCAGTTCGCGCACGGCAAATTCCAGCGCGGCAGAGGTGCCGTGGTAATCTTCACTGGGCTTATAGGGCGGCACCAGATTGGCCACGTTGCGGATGACAAACAGGTCGCCCGGCTGGGTGGCGAAGATCAAGGTCGGATCGACACGGCTGTCGCAGCAGGTGATCAGGGCCGCCTTCGGCTTCTGCCCGGCCCAGGCCAGGGTGCGGAACAGCCCGCGCTGCTGGCGGAAATTGGTGCGGCGAAATTCCCGGAAACCGTCGATCAGATCCTTCAACATGCGTTCACCCCTGTGACCGTTCGATATCCTGTGGCACCGCACCATGCGCAGGACAGGCGGTTCTTGTCCAGACCGCACCTGTATGGTTTCCCCCTACGTCAACGCAGGGGTCAGTGACAGAATGGTTACAGGGAAGCCAGCGACAGCAGCCCGCCCGCCAGGATCAACAGCACCCCCGTGCCCCGGTTCAGCCACAGGCTGGCACGCGGGCCGGACAGCCGGCGGGCCAGGCTGCGCCCGCCGGCGGCATAGGTCATGATCCAGCCGAATTCGATCACCAGCATGGTGCCCACCAGAATGGCCAGCTGCGGGCCCAGCGGGCTTGTCATATCGATGAATTGCGGGAAAAAGGCGGCCATGAAGATCAGCGCCTTGGGGTTGCTGGCGGTGATCAGCCCGCCTTGCAGCAGCAGGCCCAGCGGGCGGTTGCTGCGCCCCGTGGCCGCATCCGCCGGCAGATCGCCCTGTGTATCGGTGTCCGGCAGCGGTGCCCGGATCGCCTGTATCCCCAGCCAGATCAGATAGGCAACGCCCACCCATTTGAAGATCATGAAGGCCAGCGGCGATGCCTTCAGCAGCACGCCCAGCCCCAGCGCCGACAAGGCCGCCATCAGCCCCAGCGACAGGCACATGCCCAGCCCACCCCAGGCCGCACCGCCCAGCCCATGGCGCACCCCCATGGCCAGCGCCGACAGCATGTTCGGCCCCGGCGTGGCGGACAGGAAGAAACAGGTGAACAGGAACAGGCCCAGCGTATGGGAATTCATCGGACGCATCCTTGAAGGACGGGAAGGCCCCTTTCCTGGTCAAGGCAGGCGCAGGGGCACGCGGCTCTGGTCGTTATTGGCATCGACCAGCCGGTGCAGCAAGGTGAGAAAAACCGTCCGTTCCGCGGGGGGCAGCGGGGCCAGCAGCCTTTCATGGGCGCGGGCCACGGCGGGCCGCGCCCGGGCCATCAGCGCTTCCCCCTCTGGCAGGGGATAAAGCAGGCGGGCGCGCCGGTTGCTGGGGTCAACCTCCCGCCGGATCAGGCCGCGCGCTTCCAGCCGATCCACCACGCCGGTGATCGTGGTGCGGTCCAGGGCGGAGCGGCAGCCCAGCCAGGTCTGGTCATGGCCGGGTTCATTGACGATCAGCAGCATTGCCACCAGTTGCGGTGTCGTCAGATCCAGCCCCTGGGTTTCCTCCAGGAACAGGGCGGTGGATATCTGCCATAGGCGCCGGATCAGGTATCCGGGCATCTCTTCCAGGGCCATCTCCGCGTTCATCTGCTTTTCCTCGCTATGGGATGCGTTCGTTGCATGGTTTTGAAGTCAGCCATGCGCGAAGCGCGCTTTTCCCGGAACCATATCATCGCCACCATTATTCAGCATACTGAATATCAGTAGACAGATAATAAGTGGCCCTGCTCTGGCCAAAGGTGAAGCCCCATGTCCAGCGACAATCCGTCTCTCCCGCCCTCTTCTTCGAAACCTCCTCGCCATGAACCCAAATCGGGGGCGCTGGGCGCGCATATGCGCTCGGCCCTGACGGGGGCGGTGGGGCGGCTGGCCGTGCCCCTGTTCGCGGTGGCCACCGTGATGGCGCTGGTGCTGGTGGTGTCGGCCCGTTGGGATGGCTGGGTCGGCGGGGCGGATGTGCAGGTGACGGACAATGCCAGCATCCGCGCCGATGTCACCCGGCTGGGCGCGCGGGTGGCCGGTGCCGTGCGCCATGTGGCGGTGACGGATTATCAGCGGGTCCGCAAAGGCGACCTGCTGCTGGAAATCGACCCGGCCGATCATCAGGCCGATCTGGCCAAGGCGGAGGCGGGCGTCGCCTCGGCCCAGGCGACGCTGGATAATCTGGCCAACCAGATCGCCCTGCAACAGGCCAGCATCGCCCAGGCAGAGGCCCAGTTGCAGGCCGCGCGGGCCACGCAGCGGCAGGCGGGGCTGGAATCCGCCCGCCAGGATGATCTGCTGCACCGGGGGCTGGCCGGCACCCGGCAGAAGGTGGAACAGGCCAGCGCCGACCATGATAAGGCCGCCGCCAATGCCCGCGCGGCAGAGGCCAGCGCCCAGGCGCAGCGCCGCCAACTGGATGTGCTGGCCGGCCAACAGCAGCAGCGCACGGCGGAACTGCGCGCGGCAGAGGCAACCCTGCAGGCGGCCCGGCTGAAACTGGCCTATACCCGTGTCACCGCGCCTGTGGATGGGGTGGTGGGGGAAGCGCAGGTGCATGAAGGCGATTATGTCAGCGTCGGCAGCAGCCTGATCAGCCTGGTACCGCTGCCCGACGTGCATGTGGTGGCCAATTACAAGGAAACCCAATTGACCCGCGTCGCCCCCGGCCAGGCGGTGGAAGTGGCGGTGGATATGTTCCCCGGTCAGGTGCTGCGTGGCCATGTCGCCCTTCTGTCGCCGGCCAGCGGTGCCACCTTTGCCCTGCTGCCGCCGGATAATGCCACGGGCAATTTCACCAAGGTGGTGCAGCGCATTGCCGTGCGGATTGAGCTGGAGCCGGGACAGCAGCTTCTGGAGCGGCTGCGCCCCGGCATGTCGGTGGAAACCCGTATCCACACCGACAGCACACCCCTGCCGCTGGATGACAAGGCCCCCCAGGTGGCGGAGCGCATACCATGACCAGCCAGCCGGTCAGCGCCGGGCCGATTTCCGTCGGCCGCCGCTCCCACCATCCGCTGCTGGCGGTGGTGGCGGTGCTGCTGGGCGCCTATATGACCAACTTCCATTCCCGCCTGTTTTCCACCGGGCTGGCCGATCTGCGCGGCGCCTTTGGCCTGGGCATGGATGAAGGGGCGTGGCTGAACAGTGTCGCCATGGCCCCGCAGATTTTCATCGCGCCTTGTGTCGCCTGGCTGGTGGTGGTGTTCGGTGTGCGCCGGGTGCTGGTGGTGCCGGCCTTTCTCTATGCCTTTCTCTGTCTGGCGATCCCGCTGCTGCGCGACCCCGGCACGCTGCTGGCGCTGCATGTGGTGCAGGGCCTGCTGCTGGGCCTGTTTGTGCCGGCCACCATCAGCATCATTCTGCGGAACCTGCCGATGAAATGGTGGGCGCCGGCCATCGCCATCTACGTGTTCCGTCAGGCCTTTGCTATCAATTCCGGGGTGGAACTGGTGGGGCTTTATGTCGGGCAATGGGGCTGGCAATGGCTCTATTGGCAAGATGTGGTGCTGGCCCCGCTGCTGGCGCTCTGCGCCTATTACGGGGCGCCGCGCGAACCGGCCAACCGGGAGTTGCTGGCAGAGGCCGACTGGGGCGGCATGTTGCTGTTCGGGGCCGGGCTGACCATGCTCTATATCGGGCTGGATCAGGGCAATCGGCTGGACTGGTTGTCATCGGGTCTGGTGGTGGGGCTGCTGGCCGGCGGCGTGCTGCTGTTGGCACTGTTCTGTGTGAATGAGGCGCTGGTGCCGCAGCCATGGGCCAGTGCCAGCGTGGTGCTGTCGCGCAATATCGGGCTGTTCCTGCTGGTGGCCACGCTTTACACCGTCACCTCCATCTCCAATTCCACCCTGATCCCGAATTTCCTGACCAGTGTGGCGCATCTGCGGCCCGAACAGACGGGGCCGTTCCTGCTGCATTACGGGGCCCTGCCGCTGTTCCTGATGATGCCGCTTTCCGTCTGGCTGCTGGGCCGCATTGATGGGCGGCTGATGATCACCATCGGGCTGGCAGCCTTCGCCCTGGCCGCCTGGATGGGCACGCGGCTGACCCATGATTGGGGGCCGGGGGATTTCACCGGCATGGTGTTGATCCAGTCGCTGGGCCATTGCTTCACCTTCCTGCCGGTGGTGTTGCTGTCGCTGGCCAATGTCAACCCGGCCCGCGCCACGGCCATTTCCGCCTATATCCAGGTGCTGCGGGTGGATGGGGTGGCGCTGGCCGGTGCCTTGACCAGCACCTGGCTGCGCCAGTCCGAACAGGTGCATTCCAACCTGATCGGCCTGCATGTGGAACAGGGCGATCCCGGCGTGACCGCCCTGCTGAGCCAGTTGACCCACCGTTTCGCCGGCACAGCCGGGGATGCCGGGGCCAAGGCGCTTTCCACCCTGTCCGGCTTTGTGCAGCGGGAAGCGACGGTGCTGTCTTATATTGACGGGTTCTGGCTCTGCTTCTGGGTGGCGCTGGTGGCCATCCTGCTGACCGCCTTGATCGGCCGGGCCCCGGTCACCCCCTTCACCCCGGCGGGGCGGTGAGGGGAGGGGGCTCGCCTTATTGGTGCTATTGCATTCACATTTAAACGCAGTCACTCTTCTGCCGGAATGCCAACCACGCTTAACGGAATAGGGTGATCATGCGTTTTCTGCTTTCTGCTGTGGTGACGGTCATGGCCGTGACTGCTGCCATTGCCCAGCCAGGGGGCGGATCGGGTGGGACCGCCGCCTGTGCTGTCGATACCGAGAAAATGATGCAACTGGCGCCGGAGGCGTTCGATCAGGATAAGGAGGGCGGCTGGCGTCCCCTTGCCGCCCGCACAGGCTGCGAAAAGGCAACGGCCAACCTGATCAATACCTATATTGAACGGAATTGGGGGCGGATTCCGCAGGGACTTATTCATCTCATGTATTGGCACGCCGGGCAGATGGAAGCGCGAGCGGGGGATTATCGGCTGGCGATCCCGCTGATGATGGCCGGCGTGGCCCCCACCCAAAGAACCCAGGAAATGGGCTTTCACGAATATGCCCAGGGAACCATCGCCTTTCTGAACCGCGATCTGGCGGGATTGCGGGCGGCGCGGCAACGGCTGGCCTCCCTGCCGGAACCTGCCTGGTTCAAGGAGGAGTTCAAGGAAGCCCCTTCCATTAAGTGGCCGGCCAATCTCAATGTTCTCGATGGGTTCATCCGCTGTTTTGATGCACCCTATGCCACAGCCTATGGAAATAGCTGTCCGCAGGCGAAGGCGGCACCGTCAAGGTAGCCTGATCCTATTCCTCCACATTGCGCATCCAGTCGGCCAGCGGGGCCAGCGCGCGCAGGATGACCAGCCGGGCCTTCTCATCCGGCACCGTCTGGTCCAGCGCGCGCTTCATGCATAAAAGCCAGGCATCGCGGTCGGACAGGTTGACCCGGAAACCCATATGGCGGGCGCGCAGCCTGGGGTGGCCGCGTTCGGCCGAATAATCCCCCGGTCCGCCCATCCATTGCGCCAGATAAAGCTTCAGCACCCGCCGCGTCTCCGTCAGATCGGCGGCATGGATGGCGCGCAGCTCCCGCGCCTCCGGCAGCGTGTCCATCAGGTCGTAAAAACAATCGACCAGCCGGTCGACCACCGGCTGCCCGCCAATATGGTCAAAAATGCTGACGGCGCCTTCGGTCTCGCTGCTCATGCCTGTATTCCGGTCATCGGCTGGATGGGGGAAGGTTGCATAGCAGCCGGGGGGAGGGGGCCCTATGTGGCACACCGCCCCAGGCAGCAGCCTCAATTCACCCGTTCATTATCGTCGATATTGCGGGCCAGCACTTCGCGCTTGCCGGCATGGTTGGCCTTGCTGATCACGCCTTCCTTTTCCATCCGCTCAATCAGGCGGGCGGCGGAGTTATAGCCGATGCGCAGATGGCGCTGGATGAAGCTGGTGGAGGCCTTGCCTTCCTTCGTCACCACCGCCACGGCCTGATCATAGAGATCATCGCCGGTGGCCAGGGCGCCGCCGCCACCACTGCCGCCATCCTCCCCGCCGCCGGCTTCCTCATCCTCTTCCTCGGTGACGGCATCGACATAGGCGGGCTCACCCTGGGCTTTCAGGAAGCGCACCACCTGTTCCACCTCTTCATCCCGGACGAAGGGGCCATGGACGCGGGTGATGCGGCCGCCGCCGGCCATATAGAGCATGTCGCCCTGGCCCAGAAGCTGTTCGGCCCCCTGTTCGCCCAGGATGGTGCGGCTGTCGATCTTTGACGTGACCTGGAAGCTGATGCGGGTGGGGAAATTGGCCTTGATGGTGCCGGTGATCACATCCACCGACGGGCGCTGGGTGGCCATGATCAGATGGATGCCGGCAGCACGCGCCATCTGGGCCAGTCGCTGGATGGCCGCTTCGATATCCTTGCCGGCCACCAGCATCAGGTCGGCCATTTCGTCAACAATGACAACGATATAGGGCAATTCCGTCAGGTCGAGCGGATGTTCCTCGAATATCGGTTTGCCGGTGTCGGGATCAAAACCGGTCTGCACCCGGCGGGTGAGGATCTCGCCATTCTGCCGGGCCTCGCGCAGGCGGGCATTATAGCCGTCAATATTGCGCACCTGCAGCTTGGACATGTTGCGGTACCGGTCCTCCATCTCCCGCACGGCCCATTTCAGCGCCACCACCGCCTTTTTCGGATCGGTGACGACGGGGGCCAACAGGTGCGGAATGCCTTCATAGATGGACAGTTCCAGCATCTTGGGATCGACCATGATGAAGCGGCACTTGTCCGGCGGCAGCCGGTAGAGCAGCGACAGGATCATGGTGTTGATGGCCACCGACTTGCCCGAACCGGTGGTGCCGGCCACCAGCAGGTGCGGCATCCGGGCCAGATCGGCGATGATCGGCCCGCCGCCAATATCCTTGCCCAGGATCAGGGCCAGTTTCTGCTGGCTCTTCTCATAGGCGTCCGACATCAGCAATTCGCGCAGATACACCGTTTCGCGCCGCTGGTTGGGCATTTCAATGCCGATGACATTGCGGCCCGGCACCACGGCCACACGCACCGACACCGCACTCATCGACCGGGCGATATCATCGGCCAGGCCGATGACGCGGGCGGATTTCACGCCGGGGGCGGGTTCCAGTTCATACAGGGTCACCACCGGGCCGGGGCTGACCTTGACGATCTGCCCGCGCACGCCGAAATCATCCAGCACCGTCTCCAGCATCTCCGCATTGCGCTGGATCGCCGCCTCATCCATGGCGGGGCCGATGCCGGGGGGTGGCATCTGCATGATGTCGACGGGCGGCAATTCATGATCGCCGCGAATTTCCGCTTCCATCGGCAGGCCGGGCTGGCGGGCCTTTTCCATCTTGCGGGCCACGTCCGGCAGGATGGGCTTGGGCCCGCGTTCCACCACCGGGGCGGGGCGGCGGCGTTCCTCTGCCCCGCTGGGGGCGGGGGCGGTCGGGGCCGGCGGCGGCGGGGGCGCGGCCAGGGGAAGCTCATCAGCGGGGGCGGGCGGAATATTACCGAAGCTGGGGGCGGCACGAGTGCCGCTGGCGATGGGGGCCGCTGCCGGGATTGCCGCGCGGCGGCCGGGCAGGCGGGCCTTCAACCCGGCCAGCCCGTCACGCCAGCGGGCCAGCAGGCCGGCAGGCGCATCGGCGGGATGATCGGCCGCCGGGTCATCGGTCCAGCGGGTGGCGGGGGCGGGGGCCGCCGAAGCCGCCGCCTTGCGCACCTTCCACCAGCGGCGCAGATCGGTCAGCCAGTCGCGCGCGGTGGACAGGCGGATGCCCAGGGCGGCCAGCAGCGCCAGCAGGAAAGGCAGCAGCAGGGCCAGCGCCAGCACGGGCAGGGCCAGCACCCCCAGCAGATCGCCCGCCAGCCGGGCCAGCGGGTTGATCAGCATCAGCCCGGCACTGCCCCCGGCGGCGGGCGCGCCGGTGATGGCGATCAGCAGCATGGCCGACAGCAGCACGGTCAGCATGGCGGCCAGAATCCGCCAGGGCCATTGCCGGATCGCCCGATGCCGCAGCAGCGACAGGCCCCAGCCCCCGGTGATGAAAACGATGCTGAAGGCAGCGAACCCCAGCGTCTGCCACAGCAGATCGGCCGTATAGGCGCCGGGCAGGCCCAGCATGTTGCGCACCAGCGCCGCCTCGTTCGGCACCGCCGTGCTGAAGGAGGGATCGCGTGAGTTATAACTGGCCAGGGCAGCCGACAGGGCCAGGGCGAACCCGAGAATGCCAAGCCCGCCCGCTTCCCGCAGCCGGCGCTTCAAAAACACCAGCGTGCCTTCCGGCAGCAGCCGCCCCTTGGAAAGGCCGCGTGCCGGTGCGGGGGCAGCGGCCGGACCGGGGGCCGCACCGCGTGGCCCGGTAGGGCGGCCGGTCTGGGGGGAACGGGGGGCGGGGCGGCTCGACATCATGCTCTCTTGCTGCTTCCAAACCGGATGGATCAGGCCAGGATGCGGCCCAACTGGTCCAGCGACCGGGCCATGGTTTCGGTATCATGCACCAGGGCGACGCGGATATAGCGATGCCCGTGATTATAGCCGGAGGCGTCCGGCTGGGTCAGATAGGCACCGGGCAGCACCCGGATCGCCCCTTCCTGCCACAGACGCCGGGCCGCTTCCTCCCCGCTGCCGCAGGCATCGCCGACATCCAGCCACAGGAAGAAGCCGCCATCGGGGCGGTAAAAGCCCAGCCTTCCGGCCAGGGCCGCCTCCGCCGCATCGATATTGGCACGGTACAGCTGCCGGTTCAGTTCCACATGCGTTTCATCCTGCCAAAGCGCGGTGGCTGCCGCCATGGATGGCAGCGGCACCCCCGGCAGGGAATAGTTACGCAAGCGGGTAAATGTGCGGATTAAATCCGTATCACCCGCTACGAAACCGGAACGAAGCCCAGCCGCACTGGACCGTTTCGACAGCGAATGGAAAACCAGCAGGTTGGAGAGACTGCCCCCCAGGGCCAGCGCCGCTTCCAGCCCGCCCGGCGGCGGCGCCTTGTCCCACAGCTCCGCATAGCATTCATCGATGGCCAGCACGAATCCGAAGGTTCGCGCCAGGGTGATGGCGCGCTTCAGATAATCCAGGCTGGCCACGGCCCCTTGCGGGTTGGCGGGGGTGCAGAGATAGAACAGCGATGTCCGCGCCCAGGTCTCCTCTGGCACCGCATCCAGATCGGGCAGGAAGCCGGTTTCGCGCGTGCCATTCAGGAAGACCGGTTCGGCCCCGGCCATCACGGCCGCGCCCTGATAGACGGCGTAGAACGGGTTGGGGATCAGCACCACCGGCTTCCTGCCCGCCTTCTCCGCCGGCACCACCATCTGGGCCAGCAGATAGAGCGCTTCGCGCGTGCCGCTGACCGGCAGGATGGCGCTGTCGGCCTCCACCATGCCGGGGGGCAGTTGGTAACGCCGGTTCAGCCAGGCAGAGACGGCGGCGCGGAATTCCGGTGTGCCGGCCACGGGCGGATATTTGCCCCACAGGGTGGACGCCGCCGCCATCGCTTCCAGCATCAGGGCGGGCGGCTGGTTCTGCGGCTCCCCAATCGTCAGGATGGTGGGGGGCGTGTTGGCACGCGGCTTCACATCGGCCAGCAAGGCCGCCAGCCGGGGGAAAGGATAATCGCTGAGGCCGCCCAGCCTGTCATTAAGGGCGGGCATCACAGCACCCGTGTCCGCTTCACGCATCACATGCCTATGGATCTGGAACCGCTTCGTGATGCCGGTTCACCACCGGCATCTGGCCGCGCTGATTGTAACCCGCCGGCCTTGCGCGGCACAAGCCGGGTGCCACCCCACCAAAAGGGGTGGAGAGTCCCGTGATTCCAAAGGCTTGTGGATAAAAACTGAGAAAAACGTTGAAAACTTTTCTAAGCCATTGATCTGATTCAGAAATTTTAGTGAACGAATCAGGAAAAACCGTTCATGGAACCTTCCGCGAACAGGGTTATCCACAGCTTATCCCCTTGGGATGGAAGGGGAAGTTTGAATGGGTTAACGGCAGAGTCCTGAAATGAAACCGGCCGGGCGATGGGATCGCCCGGCCGGTTTAGGCACAATCTCTCTTGATCGGAGCGATCAAGAGAGATTTCATCTTCCCTCAAGCGCCGGGCGCCCGCATCCGCGGGCTTGGCTTGCGGCGCATGGGCGCCGGGCTGGCGGTCGCCAGCCTCCAAACTGCCAAAGGACAAGCCTTTGACAGTTTGGCAAGGTCCGCCCGGCTATAAAGAAATTACAGCGCGTCGGCGTTCTGCTCGCCGGTGCGGATGCGCACGGTCTGCACCACGTCCAGCACGAAGATCTTGCCGTCGCCGATGCGGCCGGTATTGGCGGCCTTCTGGATGGCATCAACGACGCTGTCCACCAGCTCATCCGTGACGGCGACTTCCACCTTCACCTTGGGCAGGAAGCTGACGGAATATTCCGCACCACGGTAAATCTCGGTCTGCCCTTTCTGACGGCCAAAGCCCTTGACCTCTGACACGGTGAGGCCCTGGATGCCGAGCGCCGTCAGGGCCTCGCGCACCTCGTCCAGCTTGAACGGCTTGATGATGGCCATGACGAGCTTCATTGCGCTCTCCCTTCCTCTGGCGTGAACAGGTATCAACCACTGGTTCCCGGCGCTGGCCGCTGCTGTGGCCCCGGCGCGTAGTGATGATAACTTACAAGAAACGTGCCGCAGCCATTTTCCGCCATAGACGGGCAAAAATAACGGAACACTGCCCGTAATGGGCGCAGATGGTGGCGCGGTCTGGCTAAAATTTGGGCATGTCGCGGTTGTTTGTCAGATGCGACCGATGGCGGTCTGGACAAGCTGCGACAAGTGCCTAATTCTGCGCCTTATGACGACGCATGACACAACCCGCCCGACCGACGCCCCCGCCAGCGGCACCGCCGGTCACCGCCCGTCCCCGTCCCTGGCGACCGGTGCCGACCTGCAGGCCGACATCATCATTGTCGGCGGTGGTCTGGCCGGGCTGACGCTGGCCTGTGCCCTGGGCACGGCGGGCGTGCCCTGCATTGTCATCGACCGGGACGCGCCAGACGACCAGTTGCTGCCTGATTTTGACGGGCGCACCACGGCCATCGCCTATGGATCGGGCATGGTGCTGGAAGGGGCGGGCATCTGGCAGCACCTGGATGGCCAGGTCGGGCCGATGCTGGACATTCGGGTGACGGACCAGAATTCGCCCCTGTTCCTGCATTATGACCACCGGGAGGTGGGGGACCAGCCCTTCGGCTGGATCATTGAGAATCGGCATATGCGCCGCGCTCTGTTCCGCCGGCTGGCAGAGCTGGCGGGTACCGTCACCCATCTGGCACCGATGGCGGTGACCGGCATGGTGCGCGATGGCGGCGGTGTTTTGGTTACGCTGGCCGATGGGCGGCGCGTGGCCGGCCGGCTGGTGGTGGGGGCGGATGGCAAGAAAAGCTTCTGCCGCGACCATGCCGGCATCCGCCAGATCGGCTGGTCCTATCAGCAGCACGCCATTGTCTGCACGTTGCAGCATGAGATTGATCATGGCGGGGTGGCGGTGGAACTGTTCCTGCCCGCCGGCCCCTTTGCCATGCTGCCGCTGGCCGGCGGGCACCATACCAGCATCGTCTGGACCGAACGGTCGCGGATGGTGGATTTCTACATGAACCTGCCCGAGCCCCGCTTCCAGGCGGAGCTGCAGGCCCGCGTGGGCGACTGGCTGGGCCGGGTGACGCCGGTGCCGGGCCGCTGGTCCTGGCCGCTGGGCCTGTCCCATGCCGAACGCTATACCGACACGCGGCTGGCGCTGGTGAGCGAGAGCGCCCATGGGATGCACCCGATCGCCGGCCAGGGGCTGAATGTCGGCATCCGCGATGTGGCGGCCCTGGCCGAAGTGGTGGTGGATGCCATCCGGGTCGGGCTGGACCCCGGTGCAGCGGATGTGCTGGAACGCTATCAGCGCTGGCGCCGGTTCGACACGGTGTCGCTGCTGGCCACCACCGACACGCTGACCCGTCTGTTCAGCAATGATATCGCCCCGCTGGCCCATGCCCGCCGGCTGGGCATGGCGGCGATTGACCGGCTGCCGCCGTTGCAGCCGATGAAAAAGCTGTTCATGCGCCACGCCATGGGCATTGTCGGCGAACTGCCCCGGCTGGTGCGGGGGGAGGCGCTGTAAGCGTCACAATACCCGTGCCAAATCCCGCCGCCCGTCGATCAAATGCACCGACTTCTGGCTTGGCTACGCCGCATGAGCGGCACGGCGGCGGTCGGCACGGTGCCAACGGTTGTGAATTAGGGGCGTTGATATCATTGGAATTTCTATAAACTATTATTCATTAAACATTATTATTCCAACATTATAGTGAATATCTATCCCATTAACAGAGTTCGTTTTCTTTCTTAAATAAGAAACAGAGCCTATTGATATTGAAATTGATGTATCATTATCCCATACAATATTTGGATATACTTCATTTTCATTTTTTGTAAATGAATAGGCAGTGCCATAATCCATTATCACATTTTTACTTCCGTCAGGCATATTTATTGCTATTGACATGTCGTCTGAACTGGCGATGCCATCGCATAATTTATTGATCATTACGATCTGCATCCCATTGTGAGATGGGCCGATATTTTCCGACATAACCTCGCATGATTGAAGTTTAAATGTAAAAATCCAAAAAATAGGCTGAAAAATAAAGAAAATTGTTATAATAAATGATAAAATTGTGATGGGTAAAAAACTTAATGAGAATTTTTCTTTTCTATTAAAGCTAACATTCGTCATGTTCTGTTTGTTTCGCAGCATTGTATATTCCATCGCTTTTCTATGAAAATTTTTACCATACTAAAAATATTGCTAAAGGATATAACTGAAATCCAATAAGATCAGCGGTTTATCCGTGATAGCCTAAGCGCATAGCCACCTATGTAATCGTCCGCAGGGCCAATACCCATAGTCGGCCCCGGATGCAAGCTCCCATTCCACGGCCTTCGACAGCCTGATCACCCGCCTGCATCGGGGTCAACGGCGCGGGCCCTCACGCCACGGCGGGCAGCCAGCGGTCGCGCATCCAGGCCTCTGCCGCCCGCCCGATCAGGGCGGGGTAATCCACCCCTGCCGGCACCAGCAGGGGCAGGCCGAAACCGTCAATCACCTGCTGCACCCCGGCCTCATCCAGCGCGATGCCACGGGCGCGGGCATGGCGGGCGATTTCCATTTCCTGACCCCAGAAATAAATCTGCTTGGGCTGGCAGTTGGCGGCCATCTGCCCCACCTCTGCCAGCCGCGTGTCATTCATCAATGGCAACCAGATATCCGGCATCAGCAGGTCCACCGGCTGGTCGGGCCGATATTCATAGGCGCTCCCCGGCACGATCTGGATTTTCGCCTGCGCCGCCAGCGGTAATTGTTCCAGAACGCCCAGTTCCCGGATGATTTCCAGCACGGTGGGATCAATTTCCACCACGGTGACGCGGGTGACGGCCGGGTTCAGGGCGGTATTGGCCACGGCCCAACCCATGCCCATGCCCATCACCACCACATGGCCGGATGCCGCAAGACAACCCAGTTCCTGGCTTTCCAGCTCCATCGGGCTGGTGGACATCCAGGTTTCCATCTGCCCATCCGGCCCCCGGCGCAGCAGGGCGGCCATGTTGAGGCACAGGCGGGCCGGGCTCCAATAGCCTTTGGACAAAACCATCGCGTTGATGGAAATCCGCCAATCTGTCCGCTCGATCGGGGTATAGGTCGGGACGAACAGGTTCGGCTGATAGATTTCCATGGATTGCATCCCTTGGTAGTGATGGTTCTAGGATGCCATCTTGTCTCCAAAAGGAGAAGGGCTTCAGGGCGATGGATTTTTGATTGACGGATTTAGGATCGATATCCTATAACTGTTTTTGTCAACGCCCGAACCATGCCTGGTGCGGGTCGGGCGGTGATCCTCTGTCCGCTCCCCTGTTCCCCACTGCCGCCGGCGATGGATAAGCGCCGGGTGCCGCATGGTGCCCGTCGCCCCGCTTCATCGGCGGTCTTTTGGGAAGACAGGGTGAGGCCCCCCATTCCCGCAGCACTGATACCGGTCGGATGCGCCTTCTGGCGCCCGGCAACCGCGCATGGCTGCCTGTTCCATAGGAAGGAAATCCAGAGCATGGCCATCGATATTGAAAAGGCCTTTGTGAAGCAGTTCGAACGCGAAGTGCATGAAGCCTATCAGCGCCAGGGGTCCAAGCTGCGCGCCACCGTGCGGTCGAAAGGAACGGTTCAGGGCGCCAGCACGACCTTCCAGAAGGTCGGCAAGGGCACCGCCGCCACCAAGGCGCGCAATGCGCCGGTGCCGGTGATGAATGTCGATCATGGCAGCGTGGAATGTCTGCTGGCCGATTATTATGCCGGCGACTGGGTCGATAAGCTGGATGAGCTGAAGACCAACGGTGACGAGCGCGGCGTGATCGCCAATGCCGGCGCCTATGCGCTGGGCCGCAAGACGGATGAGCTGATCATCGCCCAGCTGGATAAGAATACCCGGCTGGCCGGGGCCGACAGCGACGGCTTGACCCGCGACAAGGTGCTGACGGCGTTTGAGCTGCTGGGCGGCAGCGACGTGCCCGATGATGGCCAGCGCTTCGCTATTGTCGGCTGGAAACAATGGAGCCAGCTGCTGGGGATCGAGGAATTTGCCAATGCCAATTATGTCGGCGATGGCGAACTGCCCTGGCGCGGCACCCAGGCCAAGCGCTGGCTGGGCACGCTGTGGATGCCGCATTCCGGATTGACGCGCACAGGCAGCGGTGCCCGGCTCTGCCACTGGTACCACCGCACCGCCATCGGCCATGCCAGCGGGGCGGACGTGTCCACCGATGTCACCTGGCATGGCGACCGGGCCGCCCATTTCGTCAACAACATGATGTCGCAGGGCGCCTGCCTGATTGATGGCGACGGCGTGGTGACGCTGGCCTGCAAGGAATAAGCGGCGGGGGCGGTGCTACCGCCCGTCTGCTGTGTCTTCTGCCTTTACCTAAGGAACCTGATCCATGGCCTTTCTGTCGAAAGACCTGGGCGTGCTGGCCTATGCCAATGGCTTCACGCTCTGGCACTACACCACGCCCGATGCCCACACATCTGTGCGGGTGACGGGCTATTTCAACGCGGCCAGCCACATGCTGCGGCTGGGCGACATGATCATGGCCAATACTGGCACCGGTGGTACGCCGGTTGCCGGCATCCTGCTGGTCAATGCCAATAGCGGCGGCACGGTGGACGTGTCCGACCTGACGCAAGTGGGGGCGGTGGACAGCGATTAAAGGGGGGCGGTGGCCTGTCGCTTCTATTTGCATATCCACATCGCATTTCCCACCGTCACCCCGGCGAAGGCCGGGGGCCAGGGGCCACAGGCGCTTCGCTCTACGATGCTGGACCCCGGCCTGCGCCGGGGTGACGGTTGAGAGAGGGGAGAACGGGTGGCCCCCCACAAAAAGGTTTCCCCCATGACCGACCCCGCCGTCGGGCTGTGTGCCCGCGCCCTGATGAAGATCGGGGCGGCCCCGCTTGCCAGTTTTCAGGATGGCACGGCGGAGGCCGAACTGGCCGCCGGGCTTTATCCCGGCTGCCGTGATGCGCTGCTGGCCGCCAATGGCTGGAGCTTTGCTACCCGTCAGGCTCCCCTGGCACGGCTGGCAGCACCCCCGCCTGCCGATTTCGCCCATGGTTTCGCCCTGCCGGATGATTTCCTGCGCGCCCTGTCGTTGGGCACCGCCGGGCGCGGGCGGGGGCTGGAATACCGTATCCAGGGGGCGGCGTTGCTCTGCGACGCGCCCGCTGTGGTGCTGACCTATATCGCCCGGGTGGCGGAGGAGACGTTCCCCGCCTTCTTCACCCAGGCGCTGATCGCCCGGCTGGCGGCGGAATTCTGTGTGCCGCTGACGGAAAACAGCGGCCGTGCCGACAGCCTGAACCGGCTGGCGGAAACGGAATTCCGCCGTGCCCGGCTGATTGATGCCGGGCAGGACAGCCAGCCCGGCTTTACCGATTTCTCCCTGATTGAGGCCCGATTCACATGACCCGTCTCCGCCCCGTCAAAACCAGCTTTACCGGTGGCTGTGTCAGCCGCGCCCTGCTGGGGCGTGGCGATCTGCGCGCCTTTGACAATGGCGCGCTGGACCTGACCAATGTGCTGGTGGAGCCGACCGGCGGCGTCACCCGCCGGCCCGGTACGGCCTTCATCGCCAGCCTGGCGGGGCGGGGCCGGCTGGTCGCCTTCACCTTTTCCACCCAACAGACGCATCTGCTGGCCTTTACCGACCGGGAGGTCACCATCTTCGCCAATGATGCGGTGCTGGCCCGCCTGCCCACGCCCTGGACCCTGGATCAGTTGCCCGCCATCCAATGGGCGCAGAGTGGTGACGTGCTGCTGGTCTGCCATCCAGAGGTGCCACCACAACGGCTGACCCGGCTGGGGGCTGACCAATGGCGGTTGCAGCCCTGGAGCTTTGTGGAGGAGGAAGGGCGGCCCCGCATCCCCTTTTACCGCTTTGCCGAGGCGTCGGTGACGCTGACGCCCTCGGCCCTGACCGGGCGGGTGCGGCTGCGGGCGTCGGCCCCGGTCTTCGGCGTCGGGCATGAAGGCATGGCGCTGCGCGTGCATCGCCAGCCGGGGCGGATTGCCGCCGTGCGCTCCCCCACAGAGGTGGAATGGGATGTGGTGGACAGCCTGCCCCATCTGAACCCGACGGCGGATTGGGATGAGGCCGCCTTTTCCGCCATGCGCGGCTGGCCGGTCAGCGTGGGGTTCCACCAGGACCGGCTGGTCATTGGCGGGTCGCGCGACCTGCCCAACCGGCTGTGGCTGTCCAAATCCGGCGACCTGTTCAATTTCGACCTGGGCAAGGGGGAAGATGACAGCGCCATTGAATTCGCCATCCTGTCGGATGAGGTGAACCCGATCCGCCGCATCTTCTCCGGCCGGCATCTGCAGGTCTTCACCACCGGCGGCGAATGGGCGGTGACGGGGGAACCGCTGACCCCCGCCGCCATCCGGCTGGACCGGCAGACCCGCATCGGCAGCCCGGCCAGCCGGCAAATCCCGCCCAGGGAAGTGGATGGCGCCACCATCTTTGCCGCCGCCGATGGCAGCATCCGCGAATTTCTCTGGACTGATCTGGATCGTTCCTATGCCGCCACCGACCTGTCACTGATGGCCCGCCATCTGCTGCCGGGCACGGTGGAACTGGAACATGATGCGGGGCGTCGGCTGCTGCTGGCGGTGCAGGAAGATGGCACGCTGGCCGCGCTGACGCTCTACCGCGCCGAACAGGTCAGCGCCTGGACGCGCATCACCACGCAGGGCCGCATCCTCTCCATCGCGCTGGTGGGCGGGGTGATCTATTGGCTGGTCGAACGCGACGGGGCGGTGGCGGTGGAGGCCTGGGATGCCACGCTGGGCGTGGATAGCGGCCTGACCGGATCGGCCGACAGCGCCACCAGCCGCTGGAAGGGGCTGGACCATCTGGATGGGCGCAAGGCCCGCGTGCTGGCTGATGGCAAGCTGATGCCTGACCGGCCGGTGGCGGCCGGTCGCATCCGCCTGCCGGAAGCGGCCCGCAGCATCCAGGCGGGATTGCCCTTCAGCCATATTATCGAACCCATGCCGCCCAACCCCGTGGCGGCGGAGGGACAGGGACGGCGCGCCCGTCTGCTGGCCGTGACCTTTCGCTTGAAGGACACGCCCCTGCTGCGCGCCGACCTGGGACGGGGGCCGGTGGAGGTGCCGCTGCGGCGGACCACCGGCCCCCTGGCCGTGCCCACCCTGACCGATACGGCCCCACCCCCCTTCACCGGGGAAAAACGCATCGCCACGCTGGGCTGGTCGCTGGACCCGGTGCGCCCGCCCTGGCGCATCATGGAGGACCGGCCGCTGCCCTTCACATTGCTGTCCGTGACCCAAGAGATGAAGGTGAACGACTGATGGCTGGTATCACCACCCCCGCCCTTTCCGCCCTGTCCGCCGTCACCACCCCGGTTCAGACCGTGCTTTCCGGCGTCAATACGGTGAAAGGCACCATCGATCAGGTGCGCGACCTGACCGGGGCCAATGAACACCGGGCGGAACGGCAATTGGCCGACCGCCAGCAATCCGCCCTGAACAGCCTGCGCGCCCGCCAGGATGCCGACAGTGTGGCGTTGCGGGCCAACGTGCAGAACCAGGCCGACCAGATCGCCACCAATGCCGCCGCCGACGAACGCAAGCGCCAGCAGGCGCTGCGCCGGGCGGTGGGCCGCACCCGCGCACAACTGGGGTCACAGGGGATTTCCACCGCCGATGGGTCGGGGGAGGCGATCCTGCTGGGCCAGATGCAGGAGGCGGGGGAGGAGAAAGCCGATGCCGACCGGCTGAACGCCCTGCGGATCAAGGCGCTGGAACAGCAGCAACAGAGCGAATATCAGCGCAACCTGCTGGAACTGTCGGAGCTGCAGGAACGCCAGCGGCTGGAGCGGCTGGCGCGGCGGTAGGGGGGTGCGTTGAGTTCACCCTCCGTGTGGGCCGAACAGCGCCATCGGCACAAACATCAGATCGAAGCCCAGGTTGAATGCTAGGAAAACCGATGGCGCGTATCGGATACGCCAGCCTTCCTCCCGCCCGAAACGCAGGCGCTGAAAAATGGCGCTGATAGCGATGCCAGCTAAGGTGGATGGAAATATGATTCCTGCGCTTATTGGGTATTCTTTTTCTATAAAATACAAAAACACACAATTGGATAAGAAAATAAGAAAATTCATTATAAAGAAAGATAGTTTGGATTCTGGTTTCATCATTCCATTATCTCCGTATTGAAGCCGCGGAGATTCAGTTCTCTGTCCATTTTCTGCAAATAAACGCTGTAATATCGATTTGTTAAAATGGACATATATGTGGTGTGTGCAACCACTGCACCCGCGAATTTTCCCAAACGGTTCAAAGCAATAGCAGTTGGCGTGGCAGCAGTGACGTTTGAGGTAACGCTCGTAACTTCAGCAACCCCCTGGAAAGCAGCATGGTACGCCAAGACGTCTCGAGTCTCCAAAAGCGCGGGGAATGCCCAGGGAGAGCGAAAAACGTCTCGCATCAATGACAGCAGCCTTGCCGATATGGCGATCATGTTCCGATCCCTCTGCAGTGCGGCAATCTCCTCCGCCAGATTTCGTAAGTCAGCCGCATCCAGGCGGCGCAGATAGAGCATCCGCCGCAAGAGCGGTATTATTCTGGGGTCATCGAAGCCCGGTGGCGGCGATGCTTCGATGGGGATGAGTTCAATGAGAAAAATCCGAATGGGCTTCAGATAGAATATGTGCAGAAGCTCCTGATCAGAAACTGACCTATAGGGTCCGGGGCCAGTCAATATGGGCATCTGCTTTTCTCCAGTGAGAAATTGCCTGATGTCTTTCTCCTCTCTGGTGATTCTCTATTCAACCGTTCAGCAGCGGTAATCTGTTTGGGCAAAGACGCCATCTTGGGGATGGCGGGTTCTTTCGCCGCTTTTCATCGACAGTCTTCTGACCGTCGCTCCCTTACAAGCCAACCAGGAATCCCCCCATGACAACCGACACAATCCCCGTGCCGGCGGTGAGCCCGCGCGTGCATTATCTGGCGGATGGCGTGGCCAGCCGCTTTGCCTTTGCCTTTCCCGTCTATGCGGCGGCGGACCTGACCCTGCATCTGGATGATGCGCCCGTCACCATGGGTTACAGCCTGGACGGGCTGGGGGAGCCGGCCGGCGGGGCGGTGACCTTCGCCACCCCGCCGGCCGCCGGCAGCCGCATCACCATTCAGCGCCGTGTCTCACTGGACCGGCAGTCCGATTTCCTGGAAAGCGGGGCGATTTCCGCCCGCAGCCTGAATGCCCAGTTGAACCGGCTGACCGCCATGGTGCAGCAACTGGCCGCCGACCAGGACAAGATGCTGAAACTGGCCGCCACCGACCTGCCGGCCTCTCCCCTGCTGCCGGGGCGGGAGGTGCGGGCCGGCAAGGCGCTGGGCTTTGATGAGGCCGGCAACCCGGTGGCGCTGGGCCTGGATGCCTTGCCCACCACCGCCCAGGCCAGCGCCCATGGGGCCGGGGCCGTGGCCCGCCCGGTGGCAGACAAGCTGCGCGATCTGGTTTCCGTGCGGGATTTCGGGGCCGTCGGCGATGGGGTGGCTGATGATACCGGTGCCATCCTGGCCGCACTGGCCGCCCATCGCTCCGTCTTTCTGCCCGCCGGCACCTATCGCACCAGCGCCACCATCACGCTGGGCTATGGCCAGACGCTGTATGGGGAGGGGGAGGGCAGTGTGATCCAGGCGCGCGCCAGTGCCTATGACCCCGTCAACCTGCCGGAATATCCCAGCCAGTTCAACGCGGTGGAGATGGTGGATGGCTATGCAGCACTCCGCAACCTGCGCATTGTCGGCGGGGCGTCTGGTGTGAAGATCTATGGCCGTGACGGGCCGGCGGTGAAGAATGTGGTGGAGAATATTTCCATCTGGGACAGCCTGATCGGGCTGGTGCTGGATGGCTATGACGATACCAACCGCCCCTGTTACTGGAACCATATCGCCCGCGTGCTGGTGGCCCGTCCCGCCCTGCATGGCGTGCTGTTGACGGTGGAAGGCGATGGCGACACGCCCAACGCCAACAAGTTCCAGGATGTCCGCGTCTATAGCCTGTCGGCCCCGATGACGGGTTGCGGCTTCTTTGTTTCCGCCGGGCGGTTCAACAATGCCTTCACCGATTGCGAGGCCAACCTGCATCCAGGGGCGGAAGCCTGTATGCGGCTGGGGGCGGCGACAGACCAGAATCTGATCGTCAATTTCTATGCGGAAAGCTTAGGCGCCTTACCCGGCATCCGCATCGATAATGGCAGCCAGAACAGTGGTATCGTCAACCTGTTCAGCGCCACCGCCGGCCAGCCCATCTGGGACCCGACGGGCAAGCGCGCCTATACTGCCGTCAATGCCGGCTATCCGCTGCGCAACCTGTTGAAGGAAACCCACATCACCGACCTGCGGGTGGAGGGGTTCAGCGTCGACACCAACTATGTGGAACCGCAAGCCGGCGGGCTGGTGGAGGCGGAATTGACCTCCACCTCCCACCTTGTCTCGGCCTTCGGGGGAGAGGTGGAATTCCGCCTGCCGGCCGCCGGTACCGCCAATGGCCGGATGCTGACCATCAAGAAGACCGATGCCAGCGCCCACCCGGTGCGGGTGACGGAGTTGGGTGGGCCGGGGCCGGATGGCAGGCCGGTGGTGCTGGCCAGCCGCTATGACAGCGTGTCCGTCATTTCCAACGGGGCCAACTGGTGGGTCACCGGGGGAACGGCCCAGCCCGGCAATGCGGAATTCCGCGATCAGGCCGGGCTGTTCGAACCCGATCTGGCCAAGGCGCTCTATCTGATCAGCGGGGCTGATGGCGATGTGGAGGTGCGCTTGCCCAGCCCATCGGCCAGCCACGCCGTGGGCCGCAGCCTGACCATCAAGAAATCGGATGACAGCACCGGGGTGGTGACGGTGACCGCTGCCAGCGGCACCGGGCCGGATGGCCGCGTCTGGCGGCTGGGCAAGCGCTATGACTATGTGCGGGTGTTTTCCAACGGGGCCGGCTGGTGGGTGACAGCCGCCAGCCGCAGCCCGGCCCCGCTGCATTTCCATGAAGCGGCGGGCCTGTTCCAGCCCGATCTGGGGGCGGCTTTCTATCTGGTGTCGGCCTATGCCGGCCCGGTGGAGGTGCGCCTGCCGGCACCATCCGCCGGCAATAGCGGCATCGCCGTCACCATCAAGAAGACCGACCCCGGCAGCCATCCCGTCACCATCAGCAGCGGCGATGGCACGACTGGGCCGGATGGTGGGCGGGTGACGCTGGCGGCCCAGTATGACGGGGTGGTGGCGCTCTCCAACGGGGCGGCCTGGCATCTGGTCGGGCGCTGCCGATGACAGCGCCCCCGCCTGAGATGCTGGATTTCCAGCAATTCGTCGCAGTCTGGAACAAGGAGCAGGGGCGGGAGATGCCAAGCCTGCACGCCGATATCTGCCACTGGCTGGAAGAGCAGTGGCGGCAGGGAAAGCGGGAATTGCTGCTGCTGGCCTTTCGCAACAGCGGCAAATCCACCCTGATCGGACTGTTCTGCACCTGGCTGCTCTATCTGGCCCCGGATCGGCGGGTGCTGGTGCTGGCGGCCGACTATAACCTGGCCAAGAAGATGGTGCGCATGGTCAAGCTGGTGGTGGAGCGTCACCCCGCCTGTCAGGGCCTGAAGCCGGCCAAACCGGAACTGTGGGGGGCGGAAGAATTCATCATTGCCCGCAGCCGCGTGGATCGTGATCCATCCATGGCGGCCAAGGGGGTGACGGCGAATTTCACCGGTTCCCATGCCGATATCATTGTCTGTGACGATGTGGAGGTGCCCAACAGCGCCAACAGTGCCGATAAACGGGCCAGTTTGCGCCAGCGTCTGGCGGAAATTGCCAATGTGATCTCCCCGCAGGGGCTGGTGCTCTATATCGGCACGCCGCACACGTTCCATTCCATCTACAGCCGTATCCCCTGTGCGGAACTGGGGGAGGAGGTGCCGTTTCTGGACGGGTTCGCCCGGCTGGAAAAGCCGGTGCTGAATGCGGACGGCATGTCCGCCTGGCCGGAACGCTTCCCGCCGGAGGTGATTGAGAATATCCGCCGCCGCAACGGGCCGAACAAATTCACCAGCCAGATGCTGCTGATACCGGTGTCGACCGAGGATGGGCGGCTGGAACCGGAACGGCTGCAAACCTATGAGGCGGAATTGCAGATCATCCAGGCCGGTGGAGAAACCCGCTTCCGGCTGGCGGACCGGGCCTTGCGCACTTTGCGCCTGTGGTGGGATCCCGCACTGGGAACCCGCCGCCGCAATGCCCGCAAGGCTGGTGACGGCAGTGTCGCCGTACTGCTCGGCGAGGACGGCAGGGGCCGGTTCTTCTTGCACCGCATCCGCTATCTGGCGGTGCCGGCGGGAATGGAGAAACAGGCCGGGGCCGTGCAATGCGGCCAGATCGCCGACATGGTGGCTGACCATGCCATCCCCACTGTGCATGTGGAGGCCAATGGCATCGGCTCCTTCCTGCCGGAAACCCTGCGCGGCGTGCTGGCGGAACGCGGGCTGAAGGCGCGGGTGATGGCCGAAAACTCCAACCGGCCCAAGGAGGAACGCATCCTGTCGGCCCTGGATGCCCCGCTTTATCGCGGTGACCTGTTCATCCATGACAGCGCGCTGGGCACGCCCTTCCTGGCGGAAATGCGGGAATGGCGGCCCGGCGGCAAGGGCCATGATGACGGTCTGGACGCCGCCGCCGGCGCCATCCTGGCCTGCCCCCCGCAACTGCCCGAGAACCGACCGGCCCGGTCACTGGTGATGGTGGCGGGGGATTTCGCGGTGTGACGGGGGGCGCGTGCCCCCTGTTGTGCCGGTTTCTTTTGTCACCCCATCGCTTCCATTGGTCCCGCCTTTGCCTGTCGACGCCTGTTCAAGAAGTTGACCGTTGGTTTCCCGTTATCATCCACCGTCACCCCGGCGAAGGCCGGGGTCCAGTTTCGTAAGGCAGAGTGCCTGTGATTCTGGACCCCGGCCTTCGCCGGGGTGACGGGAGAATGGGTGGAATTCGTGCGGAAAATCTCCAAGGGCAGCGCCGATAGGCCTTGGTGGGATCATCACCAACATCCCCCCAATCAGGAGTCCCCCAAAATGAACCCCGCCCCCACCCTTGATCTGATCTGGTGGATCACCGCCATTGAACTGCCGGCGCTGGCCGGGCTGTTCTGGATGGTGCAGCAGACGCGCAAGGAGAATGAACAGGCCCTCGACCCGCTGCGGCGGGGGCTGGAAACCACCTCAGCCCAGCTGCGGGAGGCGCTGGCCGCCTATAAGCTGGAAGTGGCCAAGAACTATGCCTCCATCGCCGATGTGAAGGCGCTGGAGGACCGGCTGACCAGCCATCTTTTGCGCATCGAAACCAAGCTGGATGGCCGTCTGGCCGATGGCGGTGTGCGATGAGCCGGCCCTGTCTGACCCCCGATAGCGCCGCACCCCTGCCCCCGCCGCGCATCAGCAGCAGTGACCCCGCCTATGAACTGGCCCGTTCCATCTGGGCCACGGCGGCGGCGCTGGGCGTGCGGGCGATGGAGGCGCTGGCCGCCATGGCGGTCAACCGGGCGCGGTTGCTGGGCGTCAGCCCCGGCCATGTGGCGCGCGATGGGGAATTGTTTGCCTGCCAGCTGCCCTTTCATCCGCTTAACACGGCCATGCAGGACGCGGACAGCCGCAATCCCACTTTTGCCATGGCCCTGCGCATTGCCCGGCGGGCCATGACCCCACCCCCCGGCCAGCCCGACCCCAGCCGGGGGGCCACCTGTTTTCATGCCAGCGGCGACCTGCCGGCCTGGGAGGCCAGGGCCAAACCGGTTGCAGAAGTCTCTGGCATCATCTTCTATGTAATTGCCCCGGGTCACCAGCAATAATGCATAAAAGAAAACGCCGCTGGGGTGGCTAACCCCGGCGGCGTTAAGGTCAGAACAGGGAGAGAAGAGAGACTACGAGAACAGGAACACAAAACCGCGCTGAAGGTTGCATCAATCAGCGGCGCGCAACATGGCAGTGTAAACCGCCATCGCCGCCTCGATGCTGATGCTGCCGGCCTGCGCGCCTGCCGTCAGCATTTCCTGGGTTGGTTTGACCGGAACGGCCGTCAGGCCACGAATGCCCATCTGCTCCACCTCGTTCAGCGCCTGGCGCATACGCTCGCTCAACGCGGCATCATTCACGGCCTGAAGGGAACGGGCGGCATCTTTCATCATGGCATTCCTTAATTTGGCGCTGTCCGGTCGGCCATTGGCCATGACTGAACTATATGCTGATAAACTGGTTCATTACTACTATTCGGACGTATAGAGGTCCGATACCTTAACCCGACATTCGTATAGGGGGCCCGTTGCAACCCTGATGGGGGGATTAAATCCAGCCCTGCCGATCACGCCACCGGTCTGGCGAAATCAACGCATTATAGCTAGGGTGTCGGTCGCATCCGGAACAGCCCCGCCTGATTGGACAAAATGGCTCACCCCATCTTTCACATGTGCCGCAGCCTGGAATGGCAGGCGGCCCAGACCGCCGGCCGCTATGATGGTTCCTCCCAGGATCAGGCGGATGGCTTCATCCATTTCTCCACCGCCGCGCAGTTGCCGGAAAGTGCCGCCCGTCACCGCACGGGCCAGACAGGATTGCTGTTGCTGACCGTGGATGCGGCTGCCTGCGGCGATGCCCTGAAATGGGAAGCCTCACGCGGGGGGCAACTGTTCCCCCATCTTTACGGCCCGTTGCTGCCGGGTGCGGTGCTGCGGGTCGATCCGCTGCCGTTGGGCGATGATGGTCTGCATATCATGCCGGCCCATGTGGCGGCCGCTGCTGCCGGGGAGGCTGTGTGATGGCCGGTTTCAACCTTTACCATCTGGCCCGCCCGCTGCTGATGGCGATGGATGCGGAAAAGGCCCATAACCTGACGATCAAGGCGTTGAAGACCGGCCTGATGCCGCCGCTGGGCGGGCGCGATCCGGCTGTGCTGGCCACCCGCGTCTTCGGGATCGATTTCCCCAACCCGGTCGGGCTGGCCGCCGGCTTTGACAAGAATGCCGAGGTGCCGGACGCCATGCTGGGCCTGGGCTTCGGCTTTGTTGAATGCGGCACGGTCACGCCCCGCCCGCAAGATGGCAACCCCAAGCCCCGGCTGTTCCGGGTGCCCAACGTGCGCGGGGTGATCAACCGGTTCGGCTTCAACAATGCCGGGCTGGATGTCTATTGCACCCATCTGCGCCAGCGCCATGGCCGCCCCGGCATTGTCGGCGGCAATGTCGGCAAGAACAAGGAGACGGCGGACGCCGCCACCGATTATGTCGCCTGTATCGAACGGGTGGCCCCGCTGGTGAATTATCTGGTGGTCAATGTCTCCTCCCCCAACACGCCGGGCCTGCGTACGCTGCAATCGCGCGACGCGCTGGCCCATCTGCTGGGCCAGTGCCTGGAAGCGCGCACCCGGTCGGGCACGCGCCCGCCGCTGCTGCTGAAGGTGGCACCCGACCTGACAGAGGAGGACAAGGCCGATATTGCCGCGGTGGTGCTGGACAGCGGCATTGACGGGCTGATCGTCTCCAACACCACCCTGGCCCGCCCGGCCGATATTCCGGCGGAACTGGCATCCCAGGCCGGCGGTCTGTCGGGCGCGCCGCTGATGGCGCCCTCCACCCGCGTGCTGGGCGAATTTTACCGCCTGCTGGGCGGACGGCTGCCGCTGGTGGGCGTGGGCGGTATTGCCTCGGGTGCGGATGCCTATGCCAAGATCCGCGCCGGGGCCAGCCTGGTGCAGTTCTATTCCGCCATGGTCTATGAAGGGCCGGGGCTGGTGGGCCGGGTCAAGGCGGAGCTGGCGCGCCTGCTGGCTGCCGATGGTTACCTCACGGTGGCGGAAGCCGTGGGGGCCGATCATCGCGCACCCCGCCGCACAGCCCAGGAATAGGCACTGCCCATGCGCTGGTTCCGCCACCTTGTCTTTGCCGGTGTTTATGTGGCCCTGGCCGTTACCGTGGCGCTGACCCTGCCCTTGTCGGTGGAGGGGATGGACCGGCATACCGGCATCCTGTTTGGTCTGGTCATCCTCACCTTCGGCGGTCTGCTGCATGAATTCTGGGCCCGCCAGGATGCCCAGGAACGCAATGACCGCCGGCTCTGGCACCTGCGCGAACAGCAGGAAGCGGTGATGGAAATGGTGGTGACCCTGGAACGCCGGCTGGAGGATGGCCAGCCCCTGGCGCGCGGGGAGGTGCAGGCCGTGCTGTCGGAAGCGCGGGTGCTGGAACAGCTGGCGGGCCAGTTGCCGCCGCTGCGCAGTGCCCCGGCTGACGCGCCAGCAGCCCCCCGCATGGCACCCGCCCGCCCCCCGCTGACGGCGGCACCGGCCCCCCTTCCATCCTATCCGCCCCCGGCGGCCGATGCCGCTGCCATCCTGGATCAGGTGCGCGATGCCCTGCGCACCGACAAGGTGGATATCTTCTTACAGCCCGTGGTCAGCCTGCCGCAGCGCCGGCATCGCTATTACGAGCTGTTTTCCCGCATCCGGGCGGGGGAGGGGGCGGATGGCAAGCCGCTTTACCTGCTGCCCGAACAATATCTGGGCGTGGCGGCAGAGGCGGGGCTGATCGCTACCATCGACAATCTGCTGCTGTTCCGCTGCATCCAGCTGGTGCGGGAGACGGAGAAGCGGCACCAGAATGTCGGCTTCTTCTGCAATATCTCCACCGCCACGCTGAATGATGCCGGCTTCATGCGGGAATTCGTCTCCTATATGGGCCAGCATCCCGATCTGGCCTCCAAACTGATCTTTGAACTGAGCCAGGATCAGCTGATGCAGGGTGGCCTGTTCGCCACCGGCTTTCTGGATGGGCTGCGGCGGCTGGGCTTTCGATTCTCCATGGATCAGGTCTGGCGGCTGGAGATGGACTGGTCGGAGCTGGCCCGCCACGATATCCGCCATGTGAAGCTGGATGCCGCCCGCCTGCTGGACCCCGATGGCCGCTTCGCCGACCCGCGCGCCGTGCGCGACCTGCGCCAGGAACTGGACCGCGCCAATATCGATCTGATCGTGGAAAAGATTGAGACCGATGCCCAGCTGATCGAGCTGCTGGACCTCTATATCGATTTCGGCCAGGGCTATCTGTTCGGCGAGCCGCGATTGGCCAAGAAGCAGGGGTAGCGGTTTGGCTTAACGCCCGCCCCGCCCCTGGCGGTTGGCTGCCAACCACTCGCATCTGCCATGCCGTACCCGGCCTTGTCCCTCACGCAGTCAGGCCCCACCCTTCCGGCCAGCAAACAACCTCCAGCCGGAAGCACGCATGACCGCCCTGCCGCTGATCGACGGACTGTCCGCCATTGTTGACCGTTATGACGGCTTCATCCTGGATCTCTGGGGTGTCATCCATGACGGGGTCCGGCCCTATCCCGGCGTCGTCCATTGCCTGACGGAACTGCGCAACCGCGGCAAGCGGGTCTGCCTGCTGTCCAACGCGCCGCGCCGCGTGCCGGCCGCCGTGGCCAAGCTGAATGATATGGGCGTGGATGTTGACCTCTATGACGCGATCTTCACCTCTGGTGAGGCGACCTATGAGGCGTTGCTGGACCCGCCGGATGAATGGCACCAGGGGTTGGGTCGTAACCTGTTCCATATCGGCCCGCCGCGCGACAATGATGTCTATGAGACCTTGCCCAATCGCCGCCGGGTGCATACGCCCGATCAGGCGGATTTCGTGCTGA
The DNA here is from genome assembly GCF_027568365.1 of Niveispirillum sp. BGYR6. Taxonomy (NCBI): domain Bacteria; kingdom Pseudomonadati; phylum Pseudomonadota; class Alphaproteobacteria; order Rhodospirillales; family Azospirillaceae; genus Niveispirillum; species Niveispirillum sp. BGYR6. Next base: position 270,756 of record NZ_JANLNL010000005.1, read on the forward strand.
ATACCGGCATTGATGATTTTGACGAGACGCTGGCCGATTACGAGCCGGTGCTGACGGCCTGCGTGGAACGCCGCCTGCCGATGCTGTGCGCCAACCCCGATCTGGTGGTGGTGGTCGATAACAAGCTGGTGATCTGCGCCGGGGAGCTGGCCCGCCGCTATGAAGATCTGGGCGGGGAGGTGCGTTATCACGGCAAGCCCCACGCGCCGGTCTATCGCCGCTGTTTCCAGCTGCTGGGTGATCTGTCTCCGTCGCGTATTCTGGCGGTGGGTGACAGCCTGCGCACCGACATTGCTGGCGCCAATGAAGCCGGTATCGATGGGCTGCTGGTAACCGGCGGCATCCATCGGGAGGAGCTGGGGACGAATTGGGGCAGCCATCCCGATCCGCAATCCCTGGGCCGGCTGGTGGAAACCAGCGGCCACCGCCCCGTAGCGGCGATTCCGGGCCTGCGCTGGTAAAGGAAGCGCTTTCAAGGGCGGTGATGCCCGGCAAGGATATCACCGCCTTCCGATCTTTGGTGAAATCGTTTCCTTTTTGGATATTTTCTCCAGCCCCGGCGGATCATACCTCTCGGGTCGATGGATTATTTTTGCTACTCTTCGTCGAAAATGCACAGGGCTTGACGGAAAGTGGTTGAATATCCTGCAGTGGTGCCGAATGGCGCCTGTTCCTCCGCCAGCCCGGTCACGGCGATTGGCTGCGACGCGGTGCGGAAATAGGACAGGATGAAGATGCGCAGCGCTGCTGTCAGCGCGCTGTCGCCGCGTCGCCCATCAATCATGGTGACGATCTCGTGAACGCCGCGGGCCTCCCGTCGGCAGATATCCGCCAGACTATCCCATAAAAGCGGTTCCATCCGCACGCTGGTTCGGCGGCCCCCCACGACCACATTGCGGCACACGGCGCGCATCGATTCCGGGGCGACATCATCGGGTTGAGACGGGGGGCGACGCTTGGCTGCCATACGGGGACCGTCCGTCCTATTTTCCAGAGTGGTTCACAGTTGTGCGGAACATATTGAATCTACTTGTATGTGACAATGGGTTGTCGAAGGTATTATGACGCCATATGGTCATAAGACATTTCCTAGGTGGAAATGTTCCCCGCCCTTTGGGTGATAATCCGGGGGGATCGCGTCGAAATTTCATCTGTCTTTGCCGCATCTCCGCATCCCGGACATGGACACCGTGCCCGGCTGCGCCTAGTTTATCGACCATGAGGGACGAGCCATACGATAGCGACCCGGTCCTGGACGCCGACTGGAACTCCATCGCTCTGCGGGGCGGGGTTGCCAGCCTGCGCGTGCCGGCCAGCTGGCAACGCCTGTCACGCGATGATGGCGGGCTGGCTTTCCAGTCGCCGGGCGACAACCCGGTCGATCTGCTGGTCTCTGTCACCACCTATCGCAATCCCTATGGCGTCGATGCGGATGAGGCCATCCAGTATCTGGACCGGGAAAATGTGCTGCCGCGCGGCATTGTCCCGTCGGATGATGAAGGCCCGACAGGGGATGAGGAGCGGCGCTGGATCGCCTATGCCGTGGCCCAGCCGCCCGACCGGCAGATTTTCGTCTGGAAGGTGGCGGATTTCCAGCCACCGGACCATGTGCGCGTCGTCTCCCTGCAATTGCATGTGCCGGCCCTGTCCAGTGCGGCACCCGACCTGGGCGCCCTGATCGACCGGCTGGGGGAGGAGGCGGCGCGTATCAAGTTCTACCCGGCCCCCGTACAGGGGCCGGTGCAGCGCGTCACCATGCGCAATGTCAGCCATGGGGATCAGGTGCGCTTCCGCCTGCCCTGGGATTGGGTGAGCGTGCGGGAAGACGAACTGACCCTGTTCCACCGGGAAGAGACGGGCAGCGGCACCCTGCGCGTCGCCGTCCATGGCTTCAGCCATGAAGGGCCGGAAGCCCAGGCGCTGGCCCGCACCGTGCTGCGCCAGACGGCGGAGCAGTTCGCCGAAGGCCCGGATGGCCGTATCGGCCATGGCAGCCTGGACTGGCTGGAACATGGGGAGGTGATGGCCCGATTCGTCACCGACGGGGAGGAGGATGGCGAGAAACTGCGCTTCTTCCTCTGGCTACGGGGCGTGGCACAGGAAGGCCAGACCATCGTCGCCCTGTTCAGCTTCGCCTATCCGCTGGCCGCCTGCGGGGGGGAGCGGGAGGGCACGCTGGTCACCATGCTGGAACGGGAAATCCGTCAGGCCATGATCGGCCCCGCCAGCGAGGAAGAGGGCGATGGCGACGACCTTGCTGCCGCCATCCCCGGCATGGATGGCGGCGGCTTCAGCCTGGCCGACCTGCTGGATGCCGATGATGACGACGATATCGATGAAGAGGATGACGATGCCGACCCATCGCTTCCCTTCTTCCCCAGCTCCTATGAAGAGGGGCTGCTGGATGAGGACGAGGAGGACGAGGAGGATGGCGACGATGATGATGAGGGCGGGCCGATCGGCAATGCTTGATACCTTGTTGCCATGATCAGACCCTGTCGGTTCTGATCATGGCCCTCAAACGCCGGCGCCAACATCCGTTGGCTTGGCTTCACGCGGCACGTGCCGCGCGGCGGCAGTCGCCGCCATACCCAGTTGCGATGAGTTTACCTCATCGCAACTGGGTATGAGCCCCCGGCTCAACAGAGCAGCATCGCCTCCTGCTCGATCAGCAGCCGCACGGGCGCACCAGCGGCGGTTTCCGGTGGCGGGTCATCAAAATGGATGATGCCGAGCAGCCGCCGGTCGCCGTCGTCGCAGCCAAAGGGCAGCAGCAGCCGGCTGTAACGGACGCCCAGGCCGCCCGGCAGTTCCACCCGCACCCGGCTCCAGTTCGGGCGGGCGGCGCCATGGGCACGCAAGTAAGAAGCGGCGGCCCCCTCGAAGGCCGGCATCAGACCGGTATCAATGTCTCGCCCGGTGGCGTCCGTCCCGCTGAACCGCGTCAACGCGCTGCCATAGAGCGTAAAGCGGGGCATGGCGCCGTTGCGGGGAAACCGCACCATCAGCAGATGGGCCAGCCAGGGCCGCAGCGGGGCGATCAGGTCGCCATTCCAGACCGGCAACCCCTCTTCCAGCCGGGGCAATTGCCGCCACCAGGGCAACAGTGATTGCAGCACCGGCAGCCTTGCCGGTTCGCCGGTTTGCAGGGGGGGCTGCGGCGCGCGCTGGGTCGCGGCAGCCCTCCCCATCATTTCGTGTGCAGCCATGAAGGTGGCCCGTCATGTCAAAGGTGATGGATGGTGCCTGTCAGACGGGGGCCTGTCCACTGCATCCATGCATCAAAGGGATAGGTGGGCTGCGTTTGGTGGGGATTCCGCGCCCGCCACAGGGGTTTCCGGTGGAAAATCCTAGGCCTAGTGGCCGCGCTGACGGATATCCTGTACAAACCGTTCGATCTCGCGGTTCAGGTCGGCGGAAAGACTGCCGAGAGTGCCGATCCAATCTTCGATTCCATCGGCAGAACGCAGGGTGGCGGTGGCCCCGCTGGAAATTTCCTTCACCCGTTCAGAGGCACGCCGGGCCGCCTGCGCCGCTGCACCGGCATTCTGCCCCACCTCCCGGATGGCTTGTGATTGCTGGTGGACGGCGCCGGCGATGGCACTGGCATTGCCATTCACCGCATCAATGGTGCTGGCCACCCGGCCGATGCTGGCCACGGCCTGGGCGACATTGGCCTGCAGGCGGCCGATCTGCTCCCCGATCTCATCGGTGGCGCGGGCGGTCTGGTTGGCCAGGGCCTTCACCTCTGTGGCCACCACGGCGAAGCCCTTGCCGGCATCGCCCGCCCGCGCCGCCTCGATGGTGGCGTTCAGGGCCAGCAGGTTGGTCTGGCCGGCAATATCATTGATCATGGCCACGATGTCGCTGATCTGGGTGGCGGCGGTGGAAAGCCCGTCGACCACCTGCCGGGCCGCCCGTGCCTCCTGCGCCGCCTCCTGGCTGGTGCGGGCGGCCCCGGTTACCTGCTGGGTGATCTCCCCGCTGCTGGCATCCAGCTGCTGCGCCGCCCCGGCGGCGGACTGCACATTGGTGGCGGCCTGATCGGCATCGCCGGCAATGCTGGCGGCTGCCCCCTCGGCGTCACGGGCCTTGGCGGCCATATCGGCGGACAGGGTGTGCAGTTGTGCGATGCCATCGCCGATCTGTCGTACCGTATCGCGCACCCGTGCCTCGATGGCATCTGCCACGCCCAGCAGCAGGCGTTGCTGTTCCTCTCGTGCGGCGATGGCGCTGGCCGCCTGGCTGGCCTCCAGCGCCTGCTTGTCCACGGCCTGCGCGCGGAAAAAGCTGGTGGCCTCGGCCATCTCCTGCAGCTCGTCTCCGCTGCGCAGCACGGGCACGCTGGTTTCCAGCTGCCCCCGGGCCAGCTGGCGCATGGCCGCCGTCAGGCGCCGGACCGGCCGGATGATGCTGAGCCCAACCAGCAACAACGCCAGGGAAACCAGCACCAGGGTTGACAGATAGCTGATGCCGACCAGCAGGCTGGACCGGGCAATCCAGTTTTCCTGCTCCGCCCGCGCTTCGGCCAATTCCTGCTGGATCAGGTTGTTCAGATTGCCCAGCTCGTCATTCAGCTTGCCGGCGGCGGCATCGATTTCATCATCCAGGGCGGCGAAACGGGCATCATCGGCCCCCTTATCCACGGCAGGCACCAGCCCTTCCAGCAGGGCGCGGTGCAACACGGCCAGCTGTTCAGCGGCCGCGCGGATGGCAGCCGTTTCCCCGCTGGCCATGCTCTGGCGCTGCCAGTCGGCAATATGGGTGGAAAGCTGGCCCAGTTCCTTATCAATGATCTTGCGCCGTTCATCGTCGACCCGGCCATCGGCGCGGTCGACGATGATATCCATGGCCACCAGCGCCAGTTCCAGCGCGCTACGCCGGGCCGCTTCCACCTCCGCCACCTGGGCCTGCCGGCTGTTGGTCTGGCTGATCTTGGCCGACAGCACCCCATTCATCCAATAGGTGCTGACGCTGATGACGCTCAGCCCCGCCAGCGCGATGCACCAGACAAGCAGCAACTTGCGACGGATGGTCCAATGCATGGGGGCCCTCTCTCGCGTTCCGTCGCCCGGTCCGGGCTTCAACAAAATGTCCGATTTAACGGTAGAGGTTATCGCGCTGGCGGGCGTAGCTGTAGATATGCTTCGGGATACAATTGACTGCGACTCCAACCATCGCCCCGCCTGGGCCCAAAATGACAACACCCCGCCGGATCGCTCCGGCGGGGTGTTGCGCATCAGTCCCGAAGGGGAGTGATGAATTACTCGGCGATCGAGCGGCCGTTCTTCATGCCGCGGCCGGTGGTGCGCTCGGCGATACGAGCGGACTTGCCGGTCAGGCCACGCAGATAATACAGCTTGGCGCGACGGACCTGGCCCTTGCGGACCAGCTCGATGCTGTCCAGACGCGGGCTGTACAGCGGGAACACGCGTTCCACGCCTTCGCCATAGGAGATCTTGCGGACGGTGAAGCTGGAATTGATGCCGGCGTTCTTGCGGGCGATCACCACACCTTCGTAAGCCTGGATACGCTCACGGGTACCTTCGGTCACCTTCACGTTCACCTTCACGGTGTCGCCGGGGGAGAAGGTCGGGATCTTCTTGCCTTCGGACAGCTTGGCGACCTGTTCGGCTTCCAGCTTCTGCAGAATGTTCATAATACTCATCCTTCACTGCTGCCGCTGTTCCCGTCCGGGGATACAACGGCTGTTGTTGGCTCGGCCGCTACCCTGCGGGTGCGGCGTTTCTTCACCTTTGGGACCGGGCGGCTTTCCAGATAGGCGGACCACAGGTCCGGCCGTCGGGCCGCTGTGATCTGTTCTGCCTGTTCGAGCCGCCAGGCCCGGACCTTCTCATGGTGTCCGGAAAAAAGGACTTCCGGCACCGCACGGCCATTCCAGACGGGTGGCCGCGTATAATGGGGGTACTCTAACAACCCCCGCTCAAAACTCTCTTCCCCTGCCGTCTCCACGTTGCCCATGACGCCCGGCAGCAGCCGGACCACGGCGTCGATCAGACAGAGGGCCGCCGGTTCACCACCGGACAGCACGAAATCACCCAGAGAAACCTCCTCCAGGTGATGTTCCTCGATGACCCGCTCATCCACCCCTTCATACCGCCCGCACAGCACGGTGATAGACCCTTCCTGCGCGATCTCTCGCACAAGAGTCTGATCCAGCACGCGACCGCGCGGGGAGAGGTAGACAAGCCGACCCCGTTTGATGCCTTTGGCTTCCTGCCGGGCCAATGCTTCCCGGATGGCTGCATCCAGCACATCCGCCCGCATCACCATGCCAGGGCCACCGCCGAACGGGGTGTCGTCCACGGAGCGATGCTTATCGCGCGCGAATTCACGGATGTCCAGCGTTTCCAGCGCCCAGGTGCCGCGTTCCAGCGCCTTTCCGGCCAGGGATAACCCTAACGGACCCGGAAACATCTCCGGGAACAGGGTCAAGACACTGACATGGAAGTGCGGCTGTTCAGCCGGCGTATGGGGGCTTTGCGCGTCGGACATGGGATCAACGGGCCTCGCCCGTCTCCTCCACGGTCTCTTCGCCCGAGTCGCTCGTCACCGGTTCGTCATCCAGGTCCAGCTTGCCGCCCATTTCCGCCAGCTCTTCCGGGTCCGGCCTGGCCGGGGTGAAGAGGTTGACGGGCGGATCGACGACGACGCGGGAAGCCTTCACGTCGATCAGCGGCACGCAGGCGCGGCTGAAGGGGATGAAGACGGTCTTGCCGGAGACATGGTTGATCTCCAACATGTCGCCAGCGCCGAAATCATGGATGGCCTTGATGGTCCCGAAAGCGACATCGCCTTCCGGGCCTTCCGTGACAGTCACCAGCCCGATCAGGTCGGTATGGTAGAACTCGTCCTCATCCTCGATCGCGGGCAGGCGGTCGCGGTCAACGAACAGGCGCACGCCCTTCAGCGCGTCGGCGGCATCACGCCCCTTCACGCCGCTGGCCTCGACCAGAAGATGGTCTTTGCCCATGCCGGTCATGCGCAGGGTGAACTGGCGCGTGCCGGTCTCGTCGGTCAGCGGGTTGTAATCGAACACGGCTTCCGGGTCCGCGGTGAAGCTCTTCACCCGCAGACGCCCATGAACCCCATGCGATCCAATGATCTGGGCGACGCAAACGCGATCGGTCATTACAAATTCCTTGATGAAACCGGGGACCGGCAGGCCAGGGGCTGCCGGTCCCCCGCCTCATTACTCGGCGGCGGCTTCAGCGGCCTTGGCGGCCAGCTTGGCGCGCTCCTGGGCCTTGGCCTTCGGGGCGGACTTCTTCGGGCTTTCGATGATGGCCGGGGCCTCGATCAGGTTGGCCTTGCCCAGGAACTTGGCAACGCGGTCGGTCGGCTGCGCGCCCTTGGACAGCCAGCCCTTGATGGCCTCTTCCTTCAGCACCACGCGCTCCGGGTGATCGGAGGCCAGCATCGGGTTGTAGGTGCCAACCTTCTCGATGAAGGCGCCATCGCGCGGGGCGCGGCTGTCGGCAACGACGATGCTGTAGAACGGGCGCTTCTTGGAACCACCACGGGCCAGACGGATCTTCACGGACATTTGATTACTTCCTTGGTTTAAAAGCTGTTCTCTGGATGGGACAGACCGTCTGAAGCCTGTGCCCGTCCAGATCGGGCACGAAAGACGGGAGAGATGTGACGCCGGATGCCGGCATCACGGGATGGCAGGCCGGGGCAGGTAAATGCCCCTTCGGCCACCATGGGAAAGCGGGGGTGACGCATCAGCCCTTCCCCCGCAATTGCGTGTCGGCCCATTCCGGGGCCAGCAGCCCGTAAATGGCGCTGTCGACAAATTCATCGTCGCGGGCAAAGCCCTGGCGGCGCACGCCTTCCAGGGTGAAACCCAGCGCCCGCAGCACCCCGGCAGAGGCCAGATTGCGCGGGTCCAGCACGGCTTCCACCCGGTGCTTGCCCAGATCGACAAAGGCATGGCGCAGCAGGGCGGCCCCGGCGGCCTTCACCAGCCCGCGCCCGCGGGCGGCCGGCACCAGGATATAGCCCAGCTCGATCTGCGCCGTGGTTTCCTTGTGCAGCAGCGCCCAGCCCAGGCATTCGCCGCCATCGGTGGTGATGGCCCAATTGCGGCTGCCGGTCACACCGGCGACGATGCCAGCGATCTTGGCGCGGGTCTGGTCGATGCTGGGATAATGGGCGTGCGGCATGTACCGCATACTGTCTTCATCACCATAGGCGGCGTGCAGCGCGTCGGCATCGCTGTTGCGCAGCGGGCGCAGCACCACCGGCCCCTCATGCAGCACCGGCACGCGACCGGGCAGGTTGCGCTTGACCCGCCATTCATCGGCCAGCAGGCCGAACACGCCAGTATCCAGATAATCCCCGTCATAGAGATAATCGCGGCGCTGCAGCCCTTCCTGGGTGAAGCCCAGACGCCGCAGCAGCCCGCCGGATGCATGGTTGCGCGGGTCGATATTGGCGGTCAGCCGGTGTAGGCCCCAGACCTCGAACCCGTAATCCAGCACGGCGCGCATCGCCTCTTCCGCATGGCCATGGCCACGCAGGGCAGGGGAGAGGATATAGCCGACCCAGCCGATCCGGTCCTTCACGGCGAAGATGGTGGCCCAGCCCTGGCAATGTTGCCCGTCGGTGGTGATGGCCCAGGTACGGCAGGTGCCATCCTCCACCAAGGCCCGGTCCAGCGACGCTTCCGTCTGGTCCAGGCTGGTATGGGGCGGATGGGACCAGTATTTCATGCTGTCCGGGTCGGACAGCAGCCCATGCATGGCCGGCAGGTCGGCACGCGACAGCGGACGCAGCACCAGCCGCGCCGTCATCAGCGTCGCATGATCGGGGGAAGAGGCCGCCACACCCGTATCCTGACCCACCGGCAGAACCATCAGCGCATACCTTTGGGCATCAGGGCACCCAGGCCCTGGCGCATCAGGCCCTTCTGGCCCAGCTTCTTCATCTTCTTCATCATTTCCGACATATCCTGATACTGCTTGATCAGGCGGTTGACGTCGGCCACCGTCACCCCGGCCCCCAGCGCAATGCGGCGGCGGCGCGAGGCGTTGAGGATTTCCGGCTTCTTGCGCTCTTTCTTGGTCATCGACAGGATGATGGCTTCCTGCCGCTTCAGAATCTTCTCGTCGATATTGGCGTTTTTCAGCTGTTCCTTGATCTTGCCCACGCCGGGCAGCAGGTTCAGCATTCCGCCCATGCCGCCCAGCTTGGTGATCTGGCGCATCTGGGTCAGCATGTCTTCCAGGTCGAAGCCGCCTTTTTCCAGCTTCTTGGCCAGCTTTTCGGCTTCTTCCTTGTCGATGCTCTCGGCGGCCTTTTCCACCAGGCTGACCACGTCGCCCATGCCCAGGATGCGGCCGGCGATACGGTCAGGGTGGAACGGCTCCAGCGCGTCGGTCTTTTCCCCCACGCCCATCAGCTTGATGGGCTTGCCGGTGACATGGCGCATGGAAAGCGCGGCACCGCCGCGCGCGTCACCGTCGATACGGGTCATGACAATGCCGGTGATACCCACCCGGTCATTGAAATTGGTGGCCACGGTCACGGCGTCTTGGCCGGTCATGGCGTCCACCACCAGCAGGCTTTCCACCGGCTGGGTGGCGTCGCGGATGGCCACCACCTCGTCCATCAACTCCTCGTCGATGGCAAGGCGGCCGGCCGTATCCAGCAGCACCACGTCATAGCCTTCCAGCCGCGCCGTTTCCATGGCGCGGCGGGCGATTTCCACCGGGGTCTGGCCCTTGACGATGGGCAGCGTCGCCACCCCCGTTTGTTCGCCCAGAACCTTCAACTGTTCCTGGGCGGCGGGGCGGCGCGTATCCAGCGACGCCATCAGAACCTTTTTCTTTTCCCGGTTCTTCAGGCGCAGGCCGATCTTGGCCGAGGTGGTGGTCTTGCCCGAGCCCTGCAGGCCCAGCATCAGAATCGGCACCGGTGGCACGGCGGACAGGTTGATATCCTCAACCGTGTTGCCCAGCAGTTCCACAAGGTGGTCATGCACGATCTTGATGACCATCTGGCCCGGATTGATGCCGCGCAGCACCTCCGTCCCGATGGCCTTTTCCTTCACGCCCTGCACAAAGGCCTTCACGGCCGGCAGGGCGACGTCGGCTTCCAGCAGGGCGATGCGGACTTCGCGGAGCGCCGCATTGACGTCATCCTCCGACAACGCCCCGCGCTTGCGCAGGCGGTCGAAGATATCGCCAAGCCGTCCCGTCAGACCATCGAACATCCAAATCCTCCTGGTCGCCCTTACCGCCGCACCCCTGCCTTTGCAGATGGGGTATCCCCAAACGCAAAAGCGCCAGTGCGCGACACTCGCGGACTGGCGGGGCGCCTTGGCGCCGATAGACCGTACCGGAAAAGGCCAACCCTCTTCCGGAATGATGAGCGGGTGATACAGGGACGGGCTGTATGAGTCAACCATGCGGGCGGAGATGCTGAACTGCATCCCCGCCCTGGCTGGCCTTGCCGTCCGCACTCCTGCGCGTGCTTCCTGCCAGGTTCAGCGCTCGCAACCGACTCACTGGCCGGAGCGACGCAGTTGCTGGGTGACTTCGCGCACATTCTCCGTCACCTCGCCAATATCGCGGGCGACATGGCTGACGCTGCCGGCAATTTCCCGCGTGGCCGCGTCCTGCTGGGCAACGGCCGAGGCGATGGTGGCAGAAATGCCCTGCACCTCGTTGATGATGGCGCCGATGCTGCGGATGGCCGCAACAGCGCGGTTGGCCTCCTGCTGCACCGACGATATCTGCTCGGCAATCTCATCGGTAGCGCTGGCGGTCTGCTTGGCCAGGGATTTCACTTCCGTGGCCACGACAGCAAAGCCCTTGCCGGCATCGCCAGCGCGCGCCGCCTCGATGGTGGCATTCAGGGCCAGCAGGTTGGTCTGACTGGCAATATCATTGATCAGCTTCACCACCACGCCGATCCGCTCGCTCGCCGTCACCAGGGCCTGCACCGCCTCGTTGGTGCGGCCGGTTTCGGTGGAGGCATTGGCGGCCGCCGCCGCGGCATTGTTGGCGCGCTCGCTGATCTCGGCAATGGAGGCGGACAGTTCCTCTGTCGCCGATGCCACCGTCTGGGTGTTGCTGTTGGCCCGATCAGCCGAATTTTCCACGCGCTTGGTCAGTGTATCGGCAATATCCAGGATGGTGCGCCGGCGTTCCTTCTCCCCATCAAGCTGCTTCAACTCGGCCATTTTTTGATCATGCACGTCAATCAGGGAGCCGCAGGCGCGTAACGGCCGGCCCTGGGCATCGCGTGCCACCCCGCCGACAGCGCGGAACCAGCGGTAGCTGCCGTCCTTGATCTTCATGCGATAGATGACATCATAGGGTGTCCGGCCGGTCGTGTCGGCCATGCAGGCCCCGAACGCCGCGAAGGTGGGGCCGGCATCTTCCGGATGCAGCCGGTCAGACCAGGAATTGACCCGGTCAGGAAAATCATTCTGGTCACGGAAGCCGGCCAAGCGACGTAATTCGTTGGACCAGCGCCAGCGGCTGTTCGGGTGCATGGCGTCGCCTTCATGCAGCAGCGCATCCCACAGGCCGACGCCGGCATGTTGATCCAGCAGCTCCATGCGTTCCAACTGGCTTTTCTGATCATGGATATCGATCAGGGAGCCGCAGGCGCGCAGCGGCCGCCCCTGCGCATCGCGGGCCACCCCACCGACCGCACGGAACCAGCGATACTGGTTGTCCTTCATCCGCAGCCGGTAGACGACATCGTATCCCGTCCGGCCGGTCCGGTCGTTCAGGCAAGCACTGAACGATGCGAAGGTGGGGCCGGCATCATCCGGGTGCAGCCGGTCGCTCCAGGAACTGACTATATTGGGAAAGCCGGTCTGATCCCCATGTGCATATCCAAGCAGGCGGCGCAATTCGTCTGACCAGTGCCAGCGACTTTGCGGGTGCATCGGGTCGCCATTATACAGCACGGCGTCCCAGAGACCGACCCCGGCGAACTGGCTGAGCAGGGTCATCTGCTTGGCGGCCTCGTCGTCGAACTGCGTAGCTGACACCGACTTTTTAAAGAACATGCGTTCCCCCTGGCTTCCTTCGGCCCCCCTGGGACCGTCATTTACTCCCCGTCGAGTATCGGAGAACGGGGAAGGAGGAAATGGGCCGGGTACCACCCATTCGTATAATATGCATATAGTCGTAACCATTCGGTCTGCGGCAAAACAGGCATGACAACTTTTGAATGAGAGAGGTTGGGGGGGGTGCATTTTGCGATCTTTGCTTGTGCTTTTGCCCTTTGAACTCAAAGTCTCTGTTGAAACCCAGGCGGGCTATAGTCACATTGGGTAACCCGTACTGATCGGGCAGCAGGGGCATGATGACGCACACGATAGGGCAAGGGCCGGACAGGACGCGGATCACTGCGGCGGAGCTGCAGGCTGTGCACAGCCGGCATCTGGCCTTTCTGCGCCGGCAGAGCGGCGGGACGCGCGCCAGCCTGAAGCTGCGCGATCTCAGCCATATGGATTTGTCGGGTTACGATCTCTCTGATGCCGACCTGTCGGGGGCCAAGCTGTTTGGCGCCAGGCTGGTGGGGGCCAATCTGTCCGAGGCCAATCTCTATGCCGCCGATCTGCGGTTGGCCAATCTGGAACGGGCGGACCTGCGCAAGGCCGATCTGCGGGGGGCCTGTCTGCGCGGGGCTGTGCTGTCGGAAGCGCTGCTGGTTGATAGCGATCTGCGCGACGGCACCATCATGCATGTGCGCGGCAATGGCGACATTTCCCTGCATGAGTTCGAGGCGATCGAGGTGGCGACCGAAATGTCGGTGGCCACCATCCGCGCGGCCGATCTGTCGCGCGCCCGCCTGTCCAATGCCTTCGTCATGCAGACGGACCTGACAGATGCCATCATGCGCGGCACCAAATTTATCCGCGCCAACCTGACCAATTCCAACCTTACCGGCTGTGACCTGACCGGGGCCGACCTGCGGGAGGCCAACCTGTCCGGGGCCAAGCTGGCCGGTGCCAAGCTGTCCGGGGCGGACCTGAATGCCACCCGCTTCATCAATGCCGATCTGATCGGCGTCATCATGGATGATGCCACCCGACGCACGGCCAATCTGGCCGGTGCCGTCACGGCGCGGGAACTGGCGGCGGATGGGCGCGATCTGGCCCGCATCCTGGCCGATCACCGGCAATGGGTGGACAGCAATGGCAAGGCCGGCCTGCGGGCCGACCTGTCGGGCGTCGATCTCAGCGGCCAGGATCTGTCGGGGCAGGTTTTGTCGGCCGCCCTGATGCATTGCACCATGCTGCGCGGCGCCACGCTGGCCGGGGCCACCCTGCCCATGGCCGATCTGTCGTTGGCCGATCTGCGGGGCGCTGATCTGTCCAAGGCCGATCTGCGCGGTGCCTCCCTGGAACGCGCCACCCTGTCCGGGGCCAAACTGCCAGGGGGGAAGCTGGGGCCGGTGCAGATACAGAGCAATGCCAGCCGGCTGTGGAGCGCCAATCTGCTGCGGGCACGTTTCGACGGGGCCGACCTGACCGGGGCCGACCTGCGCCGCGCCGTGCTGGGCCAGGCCAACCTGATCGGCGCCATCCTGTGCGACGCGAAGCTGGCCGATGCCAATCTGGTTGGTGCCGATCTGTCCGGCGCCCTCTGTCGGGGCGCGGATTTTACCCATTGCGACCTGCGGGACGCCCGTTTGCAGGGTGCCCAGGATTTGCCGATTCTTTAAGTGTCCATCCAGGAACTTTCACTTCTTTTCTAATTTATTAACGGTCATTCCCACCTTCGCGGGAATGACGGTGGAGAAAGGGCAAGGTTTGAAAGGCAGGATAACCTTCCAGACAGACCCTGGAAATTTTCCAGCATTGTCGCTGAATATTGTTTAAAAACAGGCCTCTGGCAGCATCTCTGTCGATTTGCTTGGCCCTTTGGGGTTCCATGCGGGAATATACCGTCCTCGCCCTTGGATTCCCCCTTTTGCGCTGCCGGCCATGATCACGCTCGACATTGCCACCGTGCTGTTTCTCTACCAGTCATCGCTGCTGGTAGGGGCGCTGGCATTTCTGTTGAATCGCCGCCAGACAGGGTCGACGCGGGGGCTGGGCATCCTGTCGGCGGCCCTGGGCTTGCTGGGGGCAGGGGCCTTGCTGGCCAGCCTGGGGGAACAGGCGCTTTTGCCGCTGCAATTCTGGACCCTGGGCAGCCTCACTTCCGGCCTGTGGGGTCATGCCTTACTGGTGGTCGGCTTGGCCTGTCTGGACCGGGGGCGGCCGCCACGGCGCTGGGGCCTGCTGGCGCTGCTATGGCCTTTGCCGTTCTGGCTGGCGGCCCTGCTGACGCAGTTCCACCTGCAAAACCATCTGCGTGCCATCATCTTCCATCTGAATGCGGCCCTTTGGCTGGCCCTGGCGGCCTGGGTCATCCAGCGGGGCCGGCGGCTGGAACCGCTGCCGTCCCGCGGCCCCCTGGCCCTGGTGCTGGGGGGCAGTGCTTTGTCATTCGCCGCCGGGGCGGCCATCATCCTTTGGGTGGCTGATTTTGTTCCCTGGCTGGCGTTGGAATTTTGCGTGCAGATTCTGGGCAACTTCACCCTGGTCATCCTGGTCAGCGGCATGGCCACCGACCGAGCAGAGGCACAATTGTGCCGGCAGGCCAACCTGGACGCCCTGACCGGCATCGGCAACCGGCGCTGGCTGGCGGCCAGCCTGCCCACCTCGCTGCGCACCGGCGACACGGTCCTGTGCCTTGATCTGGACCATTTCAAGCAGATCAATGACCGCCACGGCCATGCCGGCGGCGATGTCGCACTGGTGGCTGTCGCCAGCCTGCTGCGCGACAGCCTGCGGCAAGGGGATTGTCTGGCCCGCATGGGCGGTGAAGAATTCGTGCTGTTCCTGCCGGAACTGGAGGAGCAACAGGCCCTGCTGGTGGCAGAGCGGCTGCGCGCGGCCATCGCCGCGCTGGCCGTCTCCTATCGCGGCCAGCCGATCCCCGTCACCACCAGCATCGGCCTGGCCCGTTGCGACCGGGCGGGGCGCGACTGGCAGGATCTGCACCATGCCGCCGATATGGCGCTGTATGCCGCCAAGCAGGCCGGGCGCAACCGGGTGCAGCTGGCTGGCCCCATCGCGGTGCCCCCCCTAATACCAATCTCCCTTCATCCGTGACCAATCCAGGGAGATTGGTATAAGCGCGCAGAGGGACGAACTTTCTTCCCTCCTGTCCTTTTGCACAGGTGCCGCCCCTGTGCCGCTTCCGCCACAATCGTGATGTTTTAACCATCATCGACGCCACGATCCGATAAGATGCGCGGGCGGGACCGGTGGAAGGGGGGGCGGCAGTGGAAGCCATCAACGAGGCGATTTTCCTGGCGGGGTTGCTGCTGCTGCTGTCCATTCTGGCTGGCCGCGTCTCCTCCCGGTTGGGCGCGCCCTTGTTGCTGGTCTTCCTGGGGCTGGGGATGCTGGCGGGGGAGGATGGGCCGGGCAACATCCAGTTCCATGATTTCCATATGGCCTATCTGATGGGCAGCATGGCGCTGGCCGTCATCCTGTTCGATGGCGGCCTGCGCACACCGGCCGAAACGTTCAAGCTGGCCCGTGGCCCCGCCTTCAGCCTGGCCACCCTGGGCGTGCTGGTGACGGCGGTGGGCACGGGCGCGCTCGCGTCCTTCCTGCTGGGGCTGGGCTGGGCAGAGGGGTTCCTGGTCGGGGCCATCATCGCGTCCACCGATGCGGCGGCTGTCTTCTTCCTGCTGAACCTGCGCGGCATGGCGCTGCGCGGGCGGGTTTCCGCCACGCTGGAGGTGGAATCCGGCCTGAACGATCCAATGGCCGTGCTGCTGACCGTGCTGGCCGTGGAAATGGTGATGACCCCCGCCGGCCTGTCACTGCCGATGCTGGCGCTGGAATTCCTGCAGCAGCTGATCGGCGGGGCGGCCCTGGGCTTGGCTGGCGGCTTTCTGCTGGTCTGGCTGGTCAACCGGCTGGATCTGGCCGATGGGCTTTATCCCATCCTGGCCGTCTCCTTCTCCCTGTTCATCTTCGGTGGGGCGCAGGCGGCGGGGGCATCGGGTTTCCTGGCCGTCTATCTGGCAGGATTCATCCTGGGCAATCGCCGGCACAAGGCCGACCGGCTGATCCGCCGCTTTCATGACGGGCTGGCCTGGCTGGCCCAGATCGGCCTGTTCGTCATGCTGGGCCTGCTGGTCACCCCGTCGCGGCTGGAACCCTATCTGCTGCCGGGCGGGCTGGTGGCGGTGGGGCTGATGCTGCTGGCGCGGCCGCTGGCGGTGTTCCTCTGTCTTGCCCCTTTCCGTTTCACCCTGACGGAACGGATTTATGTGTCCTGGGTGGGGCTGCGCGGGGCGGTGCCCATCGTGCTGGCCACCATTCCCGTGCTGGCCGGGGTGCCGGGGGCCGATGCCTATTTCGCCGTCGCCTTTGTGGTTGTGCTGCTGTCCCTGCTGATCCAGGGCTGGACGGTGGGGCCGGCGGCCCGGCTGCTGGGCCTGCTGGCCCCACCGCAGCCGGACCCGCCCAGCCGCGCCGATGTGGACCTGCCCGATGGCAGCGGCCAGCTGGCCGTCTTTACCGTGGCGCGTGACAGCGAGGCGGCCCTGCGCGGGCGGGGCCGGCTGCTGATCCCGGAAAGCGTGCAGCTGTTGGCGCTGATCCAGAATGGCCGCCCGGTGCGCCCCGAAGATGCGGTGGGCCTGCAACCAGGCGACACCGTGCTCGCCATGGGCGATCAGGAGGCGCTGGCCGTGATGGACCGGCTGTTTGGCCGGCGGGCCAAGGCCCTGCAGGAACGCCCGGCCGGTGATTTCCAAATCCAGGCCGATATGCCGGCCGCCGCCGTGGGCGGCATGTATGGGTTTGAGACGGGCGGGGAAAGCAGGGATACCCTGGCCGATTACATCCGCCAGCGGCTGGGCCGCACCCCGGCCCTGGGCGACCGGGTGCGGGTGGGGGAAATCGACCTGATCGTCGCCGCCATGGAAGGCGACCATGCCAGCCTGATCGGCATCGACCTGACCCCGCCCACCGGTGGGCTGGATGCCTTGCGCGGCCGCTGGCGGGAAATGCGCCGCCGCCTGCCCCGACGCCGAAGCCGAGGCCGCCCACCGGAAAAACCCGCCGCCGATGCAGCGGAATAGGTTGCTTATGGTCCGCTTTCCCTTCTCAAAAGAGGTAAAAAGTCATTTGAAATCAATCTGAATAAAACATACAAGAAGGGCACTGCTCTTTTCCAGGGGATGGCAATTTTGCGTTTGCGCCAGCTGGCTGCCGCCGGCCTGTTCTGCATGGGGGCCGCCCTTATTGCCCACGGGCAGGACAATGCTCTGCCCCCTGAATATGAGCCGGCCATTGAAAATATGGACCGCCAGCCGGAGCCGGCGGAAGCCTTGATGCGCACACATCAGGATGTCTGGCTGGCAAAGCTGGACCTGATGCTGTTCTTGCATGGTTTCCGGGCCACCAGCCCGGAACGGGATAGCGAAATCAACCGTTTAAGCCAGGCGATCGCGCAGGAGGCCTGGACACATATCCCTGAAAATTCTGCTGCCCGGCTTCCCGGCCGGCCGCCGGTCTATGATGGGACATCCAAAAGCCTGATCCCGACGCTGCAGCTTGCCTCCCTGTCCGGGATCGCCAACGAAAACGCCTTTGCCTCCTATCTGATTCCCTGCCCGGTCCTGTTGAAAAGACCTGATCTTTTGGATGCGGCCAAGGCGATGTTCGGATCCAGCCTGGATAATCATACACCCCGTTCAGGGTGCGAATGGGGCCGTGGTGCTGTGGAGGGGTTTCCCGTCCAGGCGGTGGCGGCGTTCCGGGATTTGGCTGATGAAGCGGACGTCATCTATCTGCCACCCCTGGCCGGCAGCATACGGTACGGCATGGCCAAGCAACAAAGTTATCTGATTGAACGCATAAAACTGAAACTGATCCAGATTAAAGCCGACAGTGTCGAAATGCCCGTCCTGCAAAGCCCCTACAAAGCATGGGGCTATCTTTCTTTATATAATCATCGGCTGGACCAGCGAATCGGGGAATCCTACATAAAATCGGTCAATGATATTGCCCGTTACTATGGGGAAAAGACGCCTGCCACCGTGCAGGCCATCGCCAATGCGTTGAAGTCCGTCGCATTGGGGGCCTGCCCCAGCGCGCCCCACGGTGACAGCCTGCGGGAAGCCCTGCTGGACGGTGCAGCGGCTGGCGCCATTGAAGCAAAACTGGCCGCGATCAGCAGCGCATCCATGAGCGATGAGTCAGCCCTTGAATCAAAGCAAGTGCTTGCCTGCGCCACCGATGCCGGGATCGATCCCATCATGCATATCGCTGTGGCCCGGCCGGACGTGCTGGCATTGATTGCCGCACATCCCCTGATTGGCGGGGTCGATCGCCGCAACGATTTTGGCAAAACGCCGCTGATGACGGCTGCACAGTTCGATCTTCTGCCCGCCGTCACCTGGCTGCTGGCCAACAAGGCCGATGTCGGCGCCACGACAGAGGCCACGGAGGAAGGGGCCGATATCAAACATGGTCAACGGACAGCCCTGCATTATGCCGCTGCCAATGCTGGCCTTCCCGTGATTGAGGCGTTGCTGCGGGCCGGGGCCGATCCTGCGGTCAAGGATGATGAAGGGGCCACGCCGCTGGATTATCTGAACGGGAAGGGCCCTGTCCCCCCCAATCCCCACCTTGCCGGCGCAGAACTGGACCGGGTACGGGGCCTTCTTGGCAAGCATTGAGGGCAGTGACCATCCATCCTGGATGGCGTCGCTTCAACGGGCTGCTTCCTTATCCTGATGGCGCGCCCGCGGGTGGCAGTTTTTCCCGCAAGCGCGTCAGCAGCGGGCCGGCGGGGTGATAGGGCTGCAGGTCGCCCGGCAGGGCCGGACCGGCGATCACCGCCGCCAGCCGGCCCGTATCATCCAGCAGGAAGGGGGGCGGGGCCAGCCCCGGCGGCAGATCCAGCAATAAGACGGGCAACGGCCCTTCCTCCCGCCGGGCGGTGATCATCACCGTGCGGTCAGGCTTGCCGGGCGGATGCAGCAGGCTGCCCACCGGCGGGCTGCGTGGGCGGGCAGGCGCCAGGCCGGGCAGGGGATGGGCACCCATCTCCACCCGCAACAACATGGCCGCCGCCAACCGATCCCAGGCCAGCGGCACCGCTTGCCCCCCGGCATCGCCCGCCCCGCGCACAGGCAGGGCCGGGGCGGCCCCGGCGGCCAGCCAGTCGGGTTGCATGTCCAGCGGCATCAGGGCCAGCCCATCCAGCCCCAGCAGCAGGGCCGGACGCTGGCGGGAAGGCGTCTGCACCGTCAGCAACGGATCACCGATGGCAACGGCCGGCGGGGTGGCATCCATCACGGCCTCTCCCTCACCATCCATCGTACCCGGTTCGGCAAAGGAGGCGGGAGACGGCACAGACGGGGGCAGGGAAGCCGCCATCATGGCCGGTGCTGGAACTGGAGCAGAAGGCGGCGGCAGAACAGAGGCGGGCAGGGTGGGGGGCGCTGCCGGCGTGCCTGCCGCCGCCACCCCATCTTCAGCCGCGGGGTTGGCCAGCACCCGCCGGAAATCCGGCCGGCTGGCCAGCTGGCGCGCCGCATCGGCCAGGGCATTGCCCAGGATCAGCAATTTGCCATCGTCGGAGGCTGGAATATCGGTCCCACCCCGGCCATGGCTGGTCAGCACTTGTGGCGGCCTTCCATCCCGCCGCAGGGTCCATTCCACTGATACCGTCGCCGTGCCCGTCTCCCCGATCGGTTTATCGAACCAGAAATCATTGGCGCGGCAGAGATCGAATGTAAGCGCAGTGATACGGGCGGAAAGTTCCCAGGGCTGGGCCGGGCGCAGGGGGCCATGGCGCTTGTCATCGGCCAGCGGGGCGCCGCCCGCCGCCATGCCGTCGCGCACCGCCACGGACAGCTGCGTATCCCAGGAAGGCCGTTGATTCCAGGCGATCTCATTGAAGGGCGGACGGCAGAGCAGGCCGAAACCATAGCCACCAACACTGCCGCCGCGCGGCACATCAACCACAACGGTGCCCAGCGCCAGCGGCAAAGGCGGCCCACCGGTGCCGCGTGGCAAGGGCGTAATGCCCTCGCCACAAGCGGCCAGCAGCAGACAGCAAAGCAGGGCAAGGGCGAAAAGGGGGCGCAAGGGCAGCACAATCAATGGGATATTTCGCCCATTGAAATGCAATTAACCTTTCAGCGCAAGCCCCTGTGCGCAATAGAGCAGGAGGTCGGCCCGTTAACCGGTAAGGATGGAGACGATCAGCGCCTCTTCCACCACCGGCTGACCGACAACATTGTTGGCCAGATCACGCAGCCATTCTTTCAGGTGGTTCACCTGTTCCGGCCCGGAATCCCGGTCCACCAGATTGTCCTGCGGCAGCCGTTCGGTGACCAGCCCGATGATCCGCGGCTTATAGGCATTCACCAGATCGGCTTCCTGCTGCATCTGTTCGCTTTCGCGCACCACCAGGGTGAAGCGCAGCCGCAGATAGGCCAGCCGATCCTTGCCGGGCAGCTGAATGGGCGGGAATTTGATGAAGCGGATTTTCGGGTCAACCGCTTCCGCAGCCTGTGCCGGGGTCGTATCCACCAGGGCAAGGCAGAGGCCGCCGGCCAGCAGACCGCGCAGCAAGCGACGGCGATCCGTCAATCGCTGCCCCATCATACCACCCTGATCTTGCCGCCGCATTCTCTGCCGTCCCGACTTCTGCCGTTCGCCTGCGCCCTTGCCTGTCTAGCAAAGAACCCCTCGACCCGGATAGGGCGATCCCATGACCTTCCGGTCAGCATGTTCCGCCGGCATGGCTGCTCACGCCATTATCAAACTGATGAGTCCATTTATTCATTTGACGGGTGGCCGGTCCCAAGGCACCCTCACAACAAAACTGGACCGTCCAGTTCCGTAATTCGTCCGGGGGACCGATCATGAACAAGAAGCTGGGGCTGATCCTGGCGGTGCCGCTGCTGTTGGGGGCGGGTTATGCCGGCTGGCACTGGTGGAGCGAGGGGCGCTTCATCGAGGGCACCGACAATGCCTATGTGGAAGCGGAGATCATCACGCTCTCCACCCGTGTCGCCGGCCATATCGATCAGGTGGCGGTGGTGGAGAACCAAAAGGTGAAGGAGGGCGATGTCATCCTGCGCCTGGATGACCGTGATTTCCGCGCCCGGCTGGATCAGGCCCGCGCCCAGCGCGATGCGGCGGCGGCGGCCATCACCAATATTGACAGCCGGCTGGTGCTGGAAGATTCGTTGATCGCCCAGGCCACGGCCAGCCTGGCCTCTGCCCAGGCCGAACAGCAGCGGGCCGGCGCCGATGCCAGCCGCTATACCGCCCTGGCCACGCGTGATTTCGCCAGCAAGCAGCAGCTTTCCACCAGCCAGGCCGATGCCGCCAAGGCCGGGGCGGCGGTGAAGCGCGCCCAGGCCGCCCTGGCGGCTGAGCGTGACCAGATCGCTGTGCTGCGCACCGAACGGGTGCAGGCAGAGGCCAATCTGGCCCAGGCAGAGGCCGCCCTGGTGCTGGCGGAAAGTGAGTTGGAAAAGACCGTGCTGCGCGCGCCCAAGGCCGGCGTCATCGGCCGCAACAACGCCCGCGTCGGCCAATATGTCAATGCCGGCACCCAGCTGATGGCGCTGGTGCCGGTGAGTGAGGCCTATGTCACCGCCAATTTCAAGGAAACCCAGATTGACCGGCTGCGCGTCGGCCAGCCGGTGACCATCAAGCTGGATGCCTATCATGATCTGACGGTGACCGGCCGCATCGCCAGCCTGTCCCCCGCCTCGGGCGCGCAGTTCAGCCTGTTGCCGCCCGAGAACGCCACCGGCAATTTCACCAAGATCGTGCAGCGCGTGCCGGTGCGGATTTCCCTGCCCCGGACCGGCCCGATGGCGGGCCGGCTGCGCCCCGGCCTGTCGGTGGAAGTGGCGGTGGATACCCGCGCCGGCGGCAAGGATCTGATCGGCGTCGACGGGCCGGATGCCCAAGCCGACGGCCAGGTGGCGGAGCGCTGAGCCATGACGGACATGACTGTGACAGGGGGGGCCGCCGCTGCCTCCCCCCCGGATGCCGCCATCAACCGGCGGACCGTGATCGGCTTCGTCGCCATGGTGTTCGGCATGTTCATGGCGATCCTGGATATCCAGATCGTCGCTTCCTCCCTGTCGCAGATTCAGTCCGGCGTGGCCGCCAGTGCCGATGAGATTGTTTGGGTCCAGACCAGCTATCTGATCGCCGAAGTGGTGATGATCCCGCTTTCGGGCTTTCTGTCGCGGCTGTTATCCACCCGCGTGCTGTTCACCGCCTCTGCCCTCGGCTTCACGCTGATGAGCTTTCTCTGCGCCCAGTCCGGCAGCATCGGCGAACTGGTGCTGTGGCGCACCCTGCAGGGTTTCATCGGCGGGGCCATGATCCCCACTGTCTTTGCCACCAGCTTCACCGCCTTTCCCCCGGCGCGGCGGGCGGTGGTGACGGTGGTGGTGGGGCTGGTCGCCACGCTGGGCCCCACCATCGGCCCCACCCTGGGCGGCTATCTGACTGAACAGTTCAGCTGGCACTGGCTGTTCCTGATCAATCTGCTGCCGGGGCTGGTGGTCAGCGCCGTGGTGTGGAACTGCATCGATATCGACAAGGGTGATCGCAGCCTGCTGAGCGGGATTGACCTGATCGGCATCGTGCTGCTGGCCACCTTTCTGGGCAGCCTGGAATATGTGATTGAGGAAGGGGCCCGGAACCAATGGTTCGAGGATGAGGAAATTGTCCGCTTCTCTATCCTGGCCGGGGTGGCGGGCGTGCTGTTTTTCTGGCGGATGCTCACATATCGCCGACCCATCGTCGATCTGTCGGCCCTGCGCGATCGCAATTTCGCCATTGGCAGCCTGTATGGGTTCATCATTGGCATCGGGCTTTATGGCTCGGTCTATATGCTGCCGCTTTATCTGGGCCAGATCCGCGGGCTGAACGCCCAGCAGATCGGCGCCACCATGGTGGTCACTGGTCTGTGCCAGTTCCTGTCATCCCCCATTGTCGGCAAACTGTCGGCCAAAATGGATGTGCGCAAGCTGCTGGCCATCGGTTTCTTCCTGCTGGCGGCCAGCTTCTATATCTCCGTGCCGGTGACGGCGGACTGGCAGTTCAATGAACTGCTGTTGCCGCAGATGCTGCGCGGGGCGGGGCTGATGTTCTGCATCATCCCCATCACCACCCTGGCGCTGGGCACCCTGCCGCCGCAGGCGGTGAAGAACGCCTCGGGCCTGTTCAACCTGATGCGCAATCTGGGCGGGGCCTTCGGGCTGGCCGGCATCAATACCGTCATCACCGAACGGCTGGCCCTGCACACCCGTGTGCTTTACGATTGGGTGGACCCGACCCGGCCCGTGGTGCAGGGTTGGATGGAACAGGTGGGTAACCGCCTGACGGTCAGCACCGGCAATGATGCCGGCACGCTGGCGGTTTTATCCGGTATCGTGCAGAAACAGGCCTATGTAATGACCTTTTCCGACCTGTTCCTGGTGATGGCCTTGCTGTTCACGCTTGCCCTGCTGACCCTGCCCTTTGTCAAACGGCCCGTGCTGCGCGGGGCGCCGGATACCGGGGCGCACTGACATGGTGATGGAAGCGGAATGCTGCGCCGGCCCCCGCCGGGCCGGACGCCCCATGGACCCGGCCAAGCGGGAAGCCATTCTGCAGGCGGCGGAATCCGTGTTCATCCAGGAAGGCCATGGCGCCAGCATGGACCGGATCGCCGTGGTGGCCGGCGTCTCCAAACAGACGATCTATAAACATTTCAAGAACAAGGATGCCTTGTTCGAAGCCATGGTCCGCCGGCGCAGCGATGCACTGGTGGAACCCATCACCAGCATGGGCGCCAATGCCAGCCCCGCCGCCGTGCTGGAAGCCCAGGGAATGCGCTTTCTGGACCTGCTGACCCGGCCGCATTACCCCTGTCTGGTACGGGTGATCATTTCCGCCAGCACCCAGGCCCAATCCCCCGATGCCGGCCCGCATTTCTATGAAAACGGCCCGCTGCTGACCCTGCAGCGCATGGCCGATTACCTGCGTCGGCAGAACGAGGCCGGCAACCTGCGGATTGCCGATCCGGCGCTGGCGGCCGAACAGTTTTTCGGGCTGGTCAACGGCCAGCTGCAGCTGCGCACCCTGCTGGGGCAGAATGCGCAGATGACCCCGGATCAGATGCGCGCCCGCGCCCAGGCCGCCGTGCAGGTCTTCATGGCCGCCTATGGGCCGAAGGATTGAGGATAGAGGCAAATATTTTGTAGGGAGGCCGCGTTTCCGACTGTCACGTGGCCTTAAAAAGAGTTTAGTACCCGTCCGGAAAGTTTCACGTCATCTCAACGTCTTACACGTCTTATCTTTAAGCGCTACCGTCACCCCGGCGAAGGCCGGGGTGACGGGATCAGAACATTAACGTGTTGAGAAAGAACGAAAACTTTCCGGACAAACACTCCGGAAAAGGCCGATGGGGGCCATCCCAGCAGCCCCATAAACTTGACCCAAGCCTCAAGCCATCCGGCGGATCGGCGGGCTGTCTTCCGGTTGGATCAGGTCAGACAGGTGGGCCGCCAGGGCGCGACCCTTGTCGGTCAGGGTGATGATCTTGCGGCGCCGCTCCCGCGGGTCTTCCTCCGCCTGTACCAGATCGTGGCCCTCCTTGCCGAAACTGTGCCATTTCGACAAGGCGGCCACGTTGCGGGAGGCGGAAGACTGGGCAATGCCCAGCCGTTCAGACAGATCGCGGATCGACAGACCCTCATTCTGCGCGATGGTCAGAAAGGACAGCGCATACTGGATCGGCAGATCCGGATCCAGCACGCGCAACGCCTCCAAGACGCGGACCAGCGGGTCCAGCGCGTCAGGATGCCAACCGGCAGTCTGTGGGTGGTTTACGGCCATGTATTGTTGGTCCCCGTGCCGGCGGCCGCCAACGGGCCGGCGTGTAAATCAAATGCAGGCGGCCGAGCCAGATCAACAGCTCGCCATTCTCGCGGCGGAGGTCGTAACGGCGTCCGCCGGGGGCGCCATGATCGGCCCAGCGGGCCAGTTCAATGAATAATTTCGGCCCCTTGGCCACAGAGAAGAAGAAGCTCATCACAGCCCTCGAATGTTCGAAAGATCGTTTGTTGGTTGAGGGGAATTTTTTGGGCGACCAGTCGCGCGCCGGTTCGGCAACGCACAGCGTCCCCGGTACCGGTAAAGTGTGAATTCATGTCCATCGAATTGGCTCCTTATGCTGGGGGGTGGCGGGAAGGGTTCAGCGGACTCTATCGCCGATCTGCGGGAAGGTTGCAAGGAACAATCTGTCCCGGTACTCCGTCAGTTCCGAGATCGGATGCATACGGAACGAAAATGGCCGGCGATGGCGGCCGCTGCTCAGGCTTTCGGTGAAATGCCGCCCGGCGCCATCAAATTCCCGCAGGATGACGGCGGGCAGATCGTCGGGCCGGGTCACAGGGCGCAACCAGCCCAATAACCGGGCCAGAAACAGGGGGATGCTCATGGGAATGATCCTTTATTCATGCGTTGACGCAAAACATCCGCGATCGGATGATTTGCGTCAAGCCGGCAGCCCCTGCGTGGAACGCGAACCGTCCATGCCAGGGCGGGGCCGCCCGACCCTTTCCATGCTGTCGGATGGTTTGCCAATGGCCCCTTGCTTGCCATAGACTGTCACAAAACAACCCAAGCAAGCGGATCCATACCACCATGCCGCGTGGCGATCTTTTCTTCCCGCTGGAGCCCTTTCAGACCGGCCGCCTGAAGGTGGACGATCTCCACACGCTGTATTGGGAGCAATCCGGCAACCCGGAAGGGGTGCCGGTGCTGTTCCTGCATGGCGGGCCGGGGGCGGGGGCATCGCCCACCCATCGCCGCTTCTTTGATCCCACCCATTACCGCATCATTATTCTGGACCAGCGCGGCGCCGGCCGCTCCACCCCGCTGGGGGAATTGCGCGATAATGATATCCCGCATCTGGTGGCCGACCTGGAACAGCTGCGGGAAATGCTGGGGATCAAGCGCTGGCTGGTCTTTGGCGGCTCCTGGGGCTCCACCCTCTCCATCGCCTACGCCCAGGCCCATCCCGATCGGGTGATCGGGCTGATCCTGCGCGGCATCTTCCTGATGCGCCAGACGGAGATTGACTGGTTCCTTTATGGGATGCGCCAGTTCTTCCCCGAAGCCTGGCACAATTTCGTCAGCTATATCCCGGTGGCAGAGCGGAACGACCTGCTGGAAGCTTATTGGAAGCGGCTGACCCACGATAACCCGTCGGTGCGGATGCAGGCCGCCCGCGTGTGGAGCATGTATGAGGGGGCCTGCTCCACCCTGCTGCCCAGCCCGGAACTGGTTTCCGCCTCGGGCGAGGATACCCATGCGCTGGGGCTGGCCCGGATTGAGGCGCATTATTTCCGCAACAACATGCTGACCCCGGAAGACAAGCTGCTGCGCGATGTCGATCGTATCCGGCATATCCCGGCGGTGATTATCCAGGGCCGCTATGATGTGGTCTGCCCCATCAATACGGCCGATGCGCTGCACCGCGCCTGGCCGGAGGCGGATTACATCATCGTGCCGGATGCCGGGCACAGCGCCATGGAACCGGGCATTCGCACGGCTTTGGTGCAGGCGACGGAACGGTTCAAAACCTTGCGTTGAAGGGACGGAATTTTCTGCACGACATGCAGATAAGCGTCACTTGACCATCTCCTGATGGGCGTTAATGCTGAAGATAATGTCCATCGGCGCAGGAAAGCCATGTCGGCCGATCAACAGCTTTCATCCCTCACCCGCCACCGCTCCATCTGGCGGGGGGAGGATGATCGATCCCTGGTCCTGATCGATCAGCGGGCCTTGCCGCAGCGGCTGGCGCTGCGCACGGCTGCCTCCGTGGCGGATATCCTGGCGGCGATCCGGGAAGGCAGCGTGCAGGGGCCGGCCCGCCGCGCCGTGGCCGCCGCCTATGGGCTGGCCCTGGCGGCACGGCGCGACCCCGACATGGCAGCCGTGATGGCGGCTTTCTATACGCTGGCGGTGCTGGACCACCGCTGCCCCCTGCTGCGCGGGGCGCTGGACCGGGTGCGTGACGCGCTGGATATCAGCCCCCCGTCAGAACGGGCCGATAATGCCATGGCGGAGGCCGACGCCATCGCGCAGGAGGATCAGGAAAACCATCTTTCCATCGGCCGCCACGCCCTGCCGCTGCTGCGCGACGGGGACGGGACAGCTGCCCCCCTGATGCTGGCCGCCCCTGCAGGCTGGCTGTCGGCCATCGGCTGGGGTGCGGCCACGGCCGCCTTGTTCCTGGCGCAGGAACAATATGATCTCTGGCGGATCAGCGGCGGCCGGATCGGACAGGGGACAGAGCCCCCGGCCCCGCCACCCCTGGCCCTGACCACCAGCCCGCTGACCGGCTGGGAACTGGCAGAGGCGGGCATTGCCCATCAGGAACTGGATCAGGCCACCGCCTTGGCCCGGCTGGCGGCAGGGCCGGTCAGTGCGGTCTGGCTGGCGGTGGAGCGGGCCACGCCCGCTGGCGATCTTGCGGTACGGCCGGATCAGGCGGCACTGGCACAGGCCGCCCATGCCGCCGGTGTGCCGGTCATCGCCTGTCTGACGGCAGGGGCCATCCATTGGCGGGCGGCGCGGCCCAGCGCCATCGCCGCCCCCGATCTGGCTTTATTGCCCCCTGATATTGTCAGCAGGCTGGTGACGGAACGGGGCATCTGCCGGCCGGATGCCGCCGCCCTGGCCGACCTGTTCCCCGAACAGCTCTCCCCCTTCGACGGGGCCGCCAACGAGGCCTGAGGGGTCGCGGCGCCGCGCGCCCCATGCATCTTATACCAACCCGCCTAAAGGTTAACCTTTAGGCGGGTTGGTATTACACCGCCAGCGGCAGGAAGTGCTGCAGCCGGGCGGCGCCGGCATGGGTATCCAGCTGTTTGGCGGCCACCCAGGCATCGTCGAAACAGGTGGAGGCATAGCGCTCCCCCGGATCGCAGAGCAGGGTGACGATGGAGCCGCTTGCCCCCGCCGCCACCATCTCGCCAATAAGCTCCAGACAGGCGACAATATTGGTGCCAGTGGAGGGGCCGCAGCCGCGCCCCAGCACGCGGCTGATATGGCGGGCGGCCATGATGCTGGCGCTGTCCGGTACGGCGATCATGCGGTCAATCACCTCCGGCATGAAGGAGGGCTCCACCCGGGGCCGGCCGATGCCTTCCACGCAGGAGACGGGGCCCGTCACGGTCAGCACCGACCGGTCGGCAAAATGGCGGTGGAAGACGGAATGTTCCGGGTCAGCCACGCAGAGATTGCTGCTGAACCCGCGATAGCGGATGAAGCGCCCGATGGTGGCCGAGGTGCCGCCCGTGCCGGCACCGCAGACGATCCAGGCCGGCACCGGATGGCGTTCGCGGGCCATCTGGTCGAAGATGCTGTCGGCGATGCAGCCATTGCCGCGCCAGTCGGTGGCGCGTTCAGCATAGGTGAACTGGTCCAGATAATGGCCACCCGTCTCCCGCGCAATGCGTTCGGCCGTATCATAGACCTGCCGTGGATCATCCACCATATGGCAATGCCCGCCCTGATGGCGGATGGCCGCCACCTTTTCCGCCGCTGTGGCGGCGGGGATGACGGCGATGAAGCGCAGGCCCAGCAGCCGGGCGAAATAGGCCTCTGACACGGCGGTGGAGCCGGAGGAGGATTCCACCAGCGTCGTTTCCGGCCCGATCCAGCCATTGCACAGCGCGTGCAGAAACAGGGACCGCGCCAGCCGGTGCTTCAGGCTGCCGGTCGGGTGGCTGGATTCATCCTTCAGATACAGATCAATGCCCGGCGCATGGGCCAGCGGCACGCCGATCAGATGGGTGTCGGCCGAGCGGTGCTGTTCGGCCCGGATGATCTCCACCGCCCTGGCCAGCCATTCGCGTTGCGTGTTCATGCTACCCTGTCCTGTGCCTGATCCTGTTCTTGTCCCCGCCATGGCGCCTGCGCGGCCGGGCAGGGGTCTTCTTTTTAACCGCAGACGGGCGGGATGTGTTTGCAATGTCATGTGGGGGTGCTGGACCCTGCGCAACGTGAGTGTATGATAGAAGAGATTGGCGCAAAAATTTTGCGCCCTGGTCGGAAAGGCTCAAGCCCATGCCGGTGATTGTCAGGATATGCCCATGATCAATGCGCGCGATATTGCCATTCTCGACATTCTGCAGCGCGACAGCGACACGTCCCTCAGCGAGATGGGGGAGAAGGTGCATCTTTCCCCCTCCGCCTGTTCGCGCCGCATCGCACAGCTGCGGGAGGCGGGGTTCATCCGCCGCAATGTGGCGCTGCTGGATCGCGCCACGGTGGGGCTGCCCACCACCCTGTTTGTCACGGTGGGTTCCGGGGAGCACAGTGAGGAATGGACCAGCCGCTTCCGCCAGGCCGTGGCCGAAATCCCCGAAATTGTCGAGGCGCACCGGATGACCGGATCGGTCGATTACATCCTGAAAATCGTGCTGCCCAATGTGGAGGATTATGATCGGGTTTATAAGCAACTGATCCGGCGGATCAAGATGACCGATGTCAGCGCCTTCATCTCCATGGAGACGGTGAAATCGGTGGAAGCACTGCCGCTGACGGTCTTGCGCAATGCCGCCAGTCAGGGATGATGGTGTGCGCCAACTTCCCGCATTGATCCTTATCTTATGTTTTTGGTATTTCATCCAACCACTTTAAATCACCCCCCATATACATCTTATTATTGTATATGAAAGAAGGAGTTGCACCCGTGCCAATATTTTTTGCCAATTTCTTATTATCTTCAAAGGATGACTCTATTTTCAAATCTGCTTCAGATAAGTCAATGTTATTATTCTTTGCTAATACCTTGATGTTGGATGCGTCATTCTTCTGTGCCATAAATTGATCGTGCAAAATTATCGCCTTATCCTGCCCTTGAGAGATTGCCTTTGCAACCACAGTGGCTGCCAATACCGAATCAGGACCAAGGATTGGTAGATTTTTGAGAATGAATTTTACATGCGGATTTTTTTGCGCGAACTCTTTTATTTCAACGTTAGTTTTGTGACAATATGGACAGTTATAATCAAAAAACTCGACGACGGTATATTTTCCATTAGGATTTAATACAAGATCGTAGGGCTGTTGCTGTAATTGTTTCTCACCATCCTTAATGGCAAGGGAACTTTTATTGAGTGCCTCTTGATCCTGCTGTTCAGATAGGCGAATCAATGATTCAGCGATAATTTCTGGATGTCTCATAACGTATTCATAAACAATTTTTTGTTGATTGAAAAATCCGTAAACAGAAATACCCAAGGCGCACAAAGCTACCGGGAAAGAGAAATATTGCGCCAAACGCGATTTAAGCATCTTATCACCCTCAAGAAAAATTACAGTAGATTGAATCGACCCCCTACCTTTTTGTTGCGAACGAACAAAAAGGTAGGGGGATGCCTCTCTCGTCTCGGCCTTCACAGAAAAACAGTAAATTTAGCCATGAAAACTACCGAGCCGCACGAATCAATGAGATTCTAACGCCCGTCGCGTCACGCCAAATCATAGCAGAACTATCTTTCCGTACGGACTGTGGCAGCTTAATCTTAACAGGAGAAGGTGCTTGTGAACGATATCCATCATCATACCAACACGGCCCAGATTGACAACCATATCCGCAATAATTCGCCCCCCTCCCACAGTGATTCCACATACTGCAACACATTTCATAATGTGGACAAGGCCCATTAACACCTCCGCACTGCTGTGCCACTGCGGGTTTTGAGCCAAAAGCTGAGACCATAATAGCCACAGCAAAAGGAATTGCGACCACACTAAGCATTCTTGCCATTTGAACCTCCAGAGCAAGTAGGTGATTCGATACAAATCAAACCAAGAACAAGAGTGTAGATCGTCAAGAACCAAGCATCTCTCTCATCCCCTCTCAGACGACGAATATAGGGATTGCCATCCACTTCTTGACATCAAGGGGATGTCTCTGGACTCGATGGGTTTCATTGTGCGTAAAATATCTATCGGTGTGTAATTCCTAAAAGAAGAAATGTCAAGTCGGATTTAACGAGTGTTAGATACAGTTCAATGGCGGTGCCACCAATCCGGTCACCGGCAACTGGACCCGCCTCGCCGGGCGTTTCTGGGTGGAAGAGGGGGGGCAAGTTTCCCCGTTTCCGGCATCACCATCGGCAGCGATCTCTATCGTCAGGGAGCGTTCCAGACCGCTTGCATCCTGATCCATGATCTGCAAATCGGAGGGGCGCCAGCGAGACGGGGGAGAAGGTGCATCTTTCTCCCTCCGCCTGTTCGCGCCGTATCGCACAGCTGCGGGAGGCGGGGTTCATCCGCCGCAATGTGGCGCTGCTGGATCGCGCCACGGTGGGGCTGCCCACCACCCTGTTTGTCACGGTGGGTTCCGGGGAGCACAGTGAGGAATGGACCAGCCGCTTCCGCCAGGCCGTGGCCGAAATCCCCGAAATTGTCGAGGCGCACCGGATGACCGGATCGGTCGATTACATCCTGAAAATCGTGCTGCCCAATGTGGAGGATTATGATCGGGTTTATAAGCAACTGATCCGGCGGATCAAGATGACCGATGTCAGCGCCTTCATTTCCATGGAGACGGTGAAATCGGTGGAAGCATTGCCGCTGACGGTCTTGCGCAATGCCGCCAGTCAGGGATGATGGTGCGCGCCCTTCCGCCCCCTGTCCCGGTGATGTCCCTTGTCGTCTGACCAGTTGCCCCGCCTGCGCCGGCTGAACGCCAATTTGCTCTACGCGCTCTATGCCGTGCTGGAAATGCCGACCTTGACGGAGGCGGCGCAGAAAATGGCGCTGACCCAGCCGGCGATGAGCATGGCGCTGCGCCGGCTGCGCGACCATTTCGGCGATGAGTTGGTGATCTATGGCCCCAGCCGGCAATTAACGGCACTGGGGACGGCGCTGCGGCCACGGGTGGGGCGGCTGCTGCGGGAAATTGACGACACGTTCCATCTGTCGCTGGATTTCGATCCGGCGCACGCCAAGGGCAGCGTCATTCTGACGGCACCGGAGGCGATTGAGCTGATCTTCCTCAGCATGGTGGTGGAGAAGATTCTACTGACGGCGCCGGGGCTGGATATCCAGCTGCTGCCCTTTGAATATGGCCGCACGGATCGGCTGTTCGAACGCGGGGTGGATGTGGCCATCGTCCCGGTGGCGATGGCCGACGGGGAATTCTGTTCGCAACCCCTGTTTGATCATGGGCTGACCGGTCTGGTCTGCCGCAATTTCCCCATTACCGACCCTGGCGGTAACATATCGCGCGAAACCTATCTGGCGGGCCGCCATGCTGCCCTGTTCGACACTATCGAACAGGCCATGTTCGCCATGCATGAACCAGACGATCTGCTGCGGCAGCGTCGTATCGTCGTGCGCACGGCCCATTATTCCATGCTGCCGCGTCTGGTGATGAACAGCGACCTGATCGTTACCACCAGCGATTGGCTGGCCCAACACTATGCCAACGACTTGCCGGTCAAAGTGGTCACCCTGCCTGTCGCCAGGAAACCCACCCCCCTGGTGGCGCAGTGGCAGCGCCACCGGGCGGACGAACCGAAGATCCGCTGGATCATCGATATGTTCTTCAAATGTCTATCCTGGCGGGCGCGGTATCGGATGGGGGGCGAGGTCATACCCGGTCGGGGTTAGTGAAACGCGTCGCCCCGCCATTGGCGCGGCGCCGTTCTGACCTCTGGCCTTTCCAACAGAGCACCATCAATCAGATTGATGGTGCAATCATCATTATTGATTTGCATTGATCCAGAGTCAGCCCCAGCATAATCCCAGATGGGGCCGTAATCATACCGCCACTGGCGGTAAAATGGACGATGATCCGGTTTCACCCAAAATAACGCGTAGATAAGCAACCGGTATTCACGCCATGCGTGCATTCACGCATGAATAAATATCCGGAAACAGGGTTACCAAAAACTTTCCCCCTTCTGCCGTGGGGGGAGAGAACGGGCTTGGACGTCAAAAATCCACAGTCGAATAAACCAAAACTCCATCAATCTTGATGGAGAAATAAAAATGAACGGGCGTAGGCGACAACAATTTTCTGCGAAGGGGGCTTTGCATGTCCAACAAAATCACATCCTTTCTGCTGAGCACGGCCACGATGCTGGCCGTGCCGATGGTTCTGGCGCCCCAGATGGTGATGGCGCAGGAGCGCACGATCAGCGTGCCGGCCATGGATATGGGCGAGGCGCTGCGCCAGATCGCTTCCCAGTCCGGCACCAAGATCGAGATGGACCCGGATGCCGTGCGGGGCCTGACCTCCCTGCCGGTCAGCGGGGCCCGCACGGCCGAAGAGGCCATTGACCGGGCGACCAAGGATACAACGCTGCTGACCATGCCGGGCGATAATGGTTCGCTGGTGATCGTCAACGGCATCATCGTGCTGGCGCGGCGCGACGAAGCGGAGACCAGCATCCTGGTCCGCTCCACCTCCACCTCCTCCCGCCTGGGCTTGTCGCTGCGGGAGCAGGCGCGCAACAATCAGGTGATTTCATCCCGCCTGATGGCCGAACAGCAGAGCCAGACCCTGGCCGATGCCTTGCGCAATGCCGGCGGTGTCGTCGTCAACAGCGCCACGGTACA
The DNA here is from genome assembly GCF_027568365.1 of Niveispirillum sp. BGYR6. Classification (NCBI taxonomy): domain Bacteria; kingdom Pseudomonadati; phylum Pseudomonadota; class Alphaproteobacteria; order Rhodospirillales; family Azospirillaceae; genus Niveispirillum; species Niveispirillum sp. BGYR6. The sequence continues at coordinate 304,447 of NZ_JANLNL010000005.1, forward strand.
GGGCGGCGTGAATTACTCCGTGCGCGGCTTCGTCTCCAACGGTTCCGTCAACGGGATGCCGACCTCGGGCAGCAGCACCTTCCCGGTGGGGGCGACCCAGCCAACAGCCAATATCGAACGGCTGGAAGTGCTGAAGGGGCCGGATGCCATCCTGCTGGGTGGCAATAATATGGGCGGTACCGTCAATATCGTCACCAAGAAGCCCAGCGCCAACGCCCGCATCTATGGCCTGGCTGAAACTGACAAATGGGGTCTGCGGAAGGGGACGGTGGATGCCAACGGCGCCCTGACCGATGACAAGACCATCACGGCCCGCATCATCGGCACGGCCGGTAAGGCCGACCGCAATTTCGGCGGCTATCGCGGCGACGAGGAATATCTGATCGCGCCGTCCCTCCGGTACAAGAATTTGGGCACCGATGCGATCCTCAGTGCCACGCTCAGCAAGCAGGCCAGCGGCGTCATTCCCTATGCCGTCTTCAGCCCGACCACCAAGCAGCCCTTCGCGGTGGATTATTCCAAACCGCTGATCGGCGGCAAGGATCAGGGGATCGAGATCAAGACCAAGCAGATCAATGCTGAGGTCAATCAGGATGTGACGGACTGGCTGTCTGTCGTTGCCCGTGGTCAGCATCAGGAGATCAACTTCCGGCTTTCGCAATATTCGCCCTTTGCCGTTCTAGCCGGGGATGGCACCTTGCTGGTATCCGGCAGCGGGGTGAAGCAGCGCGGCACCAACGACCTGGTCGACAGTTTCGCCCGGGTGAATTTCACCACGGGCGCGTTCGAACACAAGTTCGTTGGCGGCTTCACCTATACCAAGATGAATGTCGATGCCGATGAGCCGCTGACCGGCGGGATGGCGCCTTATAATTTCCTGACAAAGACACCGGCCCTGAGGCCGTTGACCACGCAGTATAAGCCCAGCTTTACGGTGGATAGCGAGCAGCGGGGCTATTACGGGCAATATCTGGTCAGTGCCTGGGATCTGCATCTGCTGGCCGGCGTGCGCCGGAACATGACGGACGTGGTCTCCAACATTTTCGGTCGCTCGATCACGAGGAGCAAGGGCAAGGCGACAACGCCGAACTTCGGCGCGGTCTATGATATCACCCCTGATATCTCCGCCTTCGGCACCCTGGCTTACGGGTTCCAGCCGACCTTCATCACTGACCGCAACCGGGAGCGTCTGCCCGACATCAAGACGCGCAATGCCGAGGTTGGCGTCAAGCTGGACCTGTTTGATGACAAGGTGCTGGTCAATGCCTCCTGGTTCCGCATCCGGGAGAGCAACAAGCTGATCACCGACCCGGCGGCGCCGCGCTTCCAGATTGCTGCACCCGGCCAGTTGGGCGAAGGCTATGATCTGAACATCACCGGTGAGCCGATCCCCGGCCTGTCCGTCGTCGCCACCTTTGTCCATACCGACTATAGCTTCCTGACCAAGACCAGCCTGGGCAATGTGGTCACGGCGCAGCCGAAGAACAGCTACAGCCTCTACAGCTCCTACCGTCATGATGTGACGGACGAGATTAAGGCCGGCCTGGGGGCGGGCATCTATGGCCGGTCCGGCTCCGCTGTCGATCAGCGTGCCATCAACCGCGTGCCGTCGGCTGTGCAGGTCGATGTCAACGCCTTCCTGACCTATGGCGATATCGACATCAATCTGGGTGTGCGCAACCTGTTCAACAAACAGAATTACGCCTCCACCATCAGCACCAGCTATGTGCCGCTGGGGGAACCACGTTCCTGGCGGTTGAGCATCGGTTACCGTTTCCTGTAAACCTGTGATCGGATCAGCCTGTGCATCCTCAACCAACGCAGACAGGGGAGGTCCGTCGAGAGACGGGCCTCGTCCCCCCGCCGCCGGCCGGGGAACGCTGGCGCCATGCGTTCGGCCTGTTCAAAGCCTATTGGACATCCAAGGACTGGAAATTCGCCTGGGCGAACCTGATCATCCAGATCGGCTTCCAGTTCGGCACGGCCTATATCTTCCTGGCGGCCAATCGTTGGGAACGGGATTTCTTCGACAGTGTTGAACAGCGCAATGTCGAAAAATACGGCATCCTGCTGCTGGCCTTCGTGGGCATCATGGCGATGCAGGTTGGTGCCGTCCTGGTGAATGGCCTGCTGGACCGGCTGTTGACCATCCGCTGGCGCGGCTTCATCACCGAACGCTATATTGACCGCTGGATGGCGCATAACCGGTTCGCGGAGATTGAACGGTTGCGGCTGATCGACAATCCCGATCAGCGCATCGCAGTGGATGTGGAATCCGTCACCAATGCCAGCCTGGGCATGTTGTCCGTGCTGCTGAACTTTCTTGGCTCGGCGGTCACCGCCATCACCTTTGCCATGGTGCTGCTGGAAACGGCCGACCCGATCCGGTTCGACCTGATGGGCATGGCCATCCATATTCCCGGCAGCACCGTCTGGTATGCCTGCATTTACGCCCTGGTCGGCAGCCTGCTGATGGTGAAGATCGGGCAGCCCTATATCCAGGCGACGATGCGTCAGCAGCACCGGGAGGCTGATTTCCGTGCCAACCTGATCCATGTCCGCCGCAACGCGCCACAGATTGGTCTGGCCGGTGCGGTGGGGCTGGAACGCCAGGCCCTGAAGGATTCCTTTACCGAGATCCGGCGCAACTATCGCTCCATCATCATCACCGCTTTGGGGCTGAGCGCGACACAGAGCGTTTATGAACGGATTGGCGGCATCCTGCCTCTGTTCCTGCTGGTGCCTTCCTATTTCGCCGGGACAATCAGCTTTGGCCAGGTGATGGGCGCGCGGGATGCCTTTCAACGGCTGGTCAACCAGCTCTCCTATTTCGTCCAGACCTATCCGCGTATCGGTGAACAGCTGGCTTGTTTGAACCGTCTGAAGGGGCTGGACGACGCCATCGATTATGAACGGCCGCGTGGCATCAGCATCGGGGCCGGTGCGCTGGCTCCTGGTCAGGTGGTTGCCACCCGCGATCTGGCTTTGTTCCTGCCCCATGGCGCCCCCTTGCTGCATGTCGGGGAATGGCAGGTCGGGGTGGGTGAGCGTTGGGCCGTCTGCGGCCCGTCGGGGGCCGGCAAATCCACCCTGCTGCGGGCCATTGCCGGGCTGTGGCCAGATGGCAAGGGTGCCGTCACCATGGCGCCGGATACGGTCGCCATGTTCGTGCCGCAGCGTCTGTACCTGCCGCTGGGCACGCTGAAGGCGGCCCTCTGCTTCCCCGACCTGCCCGAAGCCCATACCGATGCCGAGATCATCCAGTTGCTGGAGCGGGTGCGGCTGGGCAATCTGGCAGAACGACTGCACGTGACAAGCTTCCTTCAGGAAGAATTGTCGCCGGGTGAACAGCAGCGTATCGCGCTGGCCCGCATCCTGCTGCACCGCCCGTCAGTGCTGGTGCTGGATGAGGCGACCAGCGCCCTGGACCCGGACAATGCCCGGCATTTCTATGAATGCCTGCGCAACGACCTGCCCCATTCCACCGTGATCAGCATCGTTCATGATGAACGGTTGCTGGCCCATCACGATCGCTGCCTGACCATCGCCGATGGTGTGGCAACGGCCGCCGCTTTGCCGGGAAAGAACGCATGATCAATCTGCGACTGAACGAGGAACGATTGCGGGCGCTGGCAGCGCTGGCGGTCGATCAGGCGCTGTCCCTGGGCGATGTGGCGGTCAGCGCCACCGCCAGGATCGGCGGCGGGATGCGCGTCACCGTGGCCCAGGGAACCGCCGACAAGGCGCTGCGCGACCTGACCCAGTCGCTGGTGGTGACGGTTTATCAGCAGGGCCGCATGGGTACCGCCAGCACCTCTTCCCTGGAAGAAGCGGCGATCCGCCGGGCGGCGGCTGAAGCGGTGGCGACGGCTGGCCGCGTGGCCCCCGATCCTGATGCCGGTCTGGCCGATCCGGCGACGCTGGCCCATGACACGCCGCTGCCGGAACTGGCGTCGCCGTCTGGCCTGACGGTGGCGGAACTGTCGGAAATGGCCTTCACGGTGGATGCGGCGGCCTGTGGCAGCATCGTCCCGCCCGGTGTCGGCATCCGGGTGGCGGAGGCGGGTGTCGCCTCCAGCGACGGGCGGGTGGCGCTGGCCACGTCGGCGGGCTTCTGCCGCTCCTTCAGCTTCTCGCAGCATGGGCTGTGGGCCATGGTGAAGGCGGAGCAGGATGGCCAGTCAGCCATTGATATTGCTCAGTCGATGGAGCGGCGCTTCCAGTCACTGGACAGTGTGGAGAGGGTGGCCGCCAAGGCGGTAGAACGCGCCGTGTCGCAACTGGGCGCCCGCAGTCTGCCAACGCAGCGTGCTTCCATGCTGTTCGATGCGCGCATCGCCTCTGCCCTGCTGGGCGATGTGGTGGGCGCGCTGGGGGGGATGGCGCAGCACCGCCGGACCAGCCTGTTCCAGGATTCGGTGGGCACGCAGATCGCCCCCGATCATGTTGACCTGCTGGAAGATCCCTTCCTGCCCTATGGGCTGGCCAGCGGTGCCTATGACCGCGAAGGGGTGGCGGGGCAGCAGCGCGCCGTGATCGAAGCGGGCGTGGTGCGCGGCTATTTCCTGGACAGCCGGTCGGCGCGGCGGCTGTCCATGCGCTCCACCGGCAATGCGGATGGGCCGTGGAACCTGCGCTTCACCAGCCGCAACCCGGCCGAAGACCGCGCGGCCCTGTGCGCCCGCATGGGGCGCGGCCTGCTGGTGACACAGTTCAATGGCGGTGCCACCGATCCGGTCACCGGCAACTGGACCCGTGCGGCCGGCGGCTTCTGGGTGGAAGACGGGGTGCCGACCTTCCCCGTTTCCGGCATCACCGTCGGCGGTAATCTGCGCGACATGATCGGCGGCATCGTTGCCATCGGCAGCGATCTTTATCGCCAGGGTGCGTTCCAGACCGGTTCCATCCTGATCCATGATCTGCAAATCGGAGGGGCGCCATGATCGCCATGGACACGCCGGCCCAGGGGCTCAGCCTGCGCTATGCTGAACAGCGGCTGCTGACCCCCCATGATATTGACCTGACGGATATTGCCCGCACGCTGGGGGCGCTGCAGGGGCCGGGCATTGATCTGGCCGACCTGTTCCTGGAATCCGTCCATTCCCGCAGCTGGCGGATGGAAGATGGCAAGGTCGCTGCCGGATCGTTCCGCATCGACCAGGGGGTGGGCGCGCGGGCGGCCAGCGGGGCCGATGTCGCCTTTGCCCATTCGGCCGATCTGCATCCAGGCGCGCTGGCCGATCTGGCCGCCACGGTCAGCGGCCTGCGCCGCAGCAGCAGCGGCACCAACAGCGTGCCGCTGGCCACCAGCCTGCCGCATCATGCCGTCTATCCGCCTGAAAGCGTGGTTAATGAAGGGGATGCGGCGGACTGGATCGCCCTGCTGGAACGGGTCGATCAGGTGGGGCGGGCGGCCGACCCGCGCATCATCCGGGTGGATGCCTTTATCCGGGCCACCGATCAGGTGATCCTGGTGGCCGATATTGCCGGCCGGCTGGCCGCCGATGTGCGCCCCACGGTGCAGATGATGGTGGAGGTGGTGGCCCTGGCCAATGGCCGGCGGGCGCGCGGCAGCGCCGGTGTCGGCGGCCGCCATGCGCTGAGCAGCCTGACCCCGGAGCGGGTGGATGCGACGGTGCGCAAGGCGGTGCAGGTGGCACTGACCAATCTGGAGGCGCGGCCGGCCCCCGCCGGGGTGATGCCGGTGGTGCTGGCCCCCGGTTATGCCGGCGTGCTGTTCCATGAAGCGGTCGGGCATGGGCTGGAAGGCGACCATCACCGCAAGCGCCTGTCGGCCTTTGACGGGCGCATGGGGGAGCGGATTGCCGCCCCCGGCGTCACCGTCATTGATGATGGCAGCCTTCCCGGCAAGCTCGGCTCCTTGGGTATCGATGATGAAGGGGTGCCCGGCGAACGCACGGTATTGATCGAAGATGGTATCCTGACCGGCCTGATGCAGGACCGGCTGAATGCCGGGCTGATGAATGCCAAGCCCACCGGCAATGGCCGCCGGCAATCCTATGCCCATCTGCCCATGCCGCGCATGACCAACACCTTCCTGGCGGCCGGGCAGCATGATCCGGCGGAAATCCTCGCCTCTGTGCGCAACGGCATTTACGCGCCGGGCTTTGGGGGCGGGCAGGTCGATATTGTCAGCGGCCGGTTCAATTTCTCCACCACGGAGGCCTGGTTGATTGAGGATGGCAAGCTGACCGCCCCGCTGGAAGGGGCCACCCTGATCGGCGTCGGGCATGAAGCGCTGAAACAGATTTCCATGATCGGCAATGATCTGGCGCTGGATAATGGCATCGCGCTCTGCGGCAAGCAGGGGCAATCGCTGGATGTCGGCGTCGGCCAGCCCACCATCCGCATCGATGCCATGCTGGTGGGGGGCCGCGGGGGCTGACCGCCCCCGTCGGCGGTCACCACCTCAAAGACGCCCCTGCGTCAACGCAATCCAAGACACAACACCGCCAAGAACGGAACCATGATGAGCACCATCAAAACCATCGGCGATGATGATTTCGCCCCCCTTGAAGCCCAAACCGGCGATGCGCCGCTGCTGCTGATTTTCAGTGCCACCTGGTGCGGCCCCTGCAAGGCCTTGGCGCCGACGCTGGAGGATATCGCCGATGTCTACACCCCCAGTGTCGCCTTTGCCCGCATTGATATCGAACAGGCCCCGGGTCTGGCGGAACGGTTCGGTGTGCGCACCGTGCCCACGCTGGTGCTGCGGCGCGGCGGGCAGGACAAGCTGCGCCATGTTGGTGTGCTGACCCGCACCAAACTGGCCGCCATGTTGGACGAAGCCTGTCAGGAGCCCCAGGCATGAACGAACGGATCATTCACCCCGCCGTGTTGGCGCTGTCGACGGCGCTGCGCTCTCCCCTGCCGGAACAGGGGCCAGACCTGGATATCGGCTTTGCCCAGGCGCTGGCCGTCTGGATGCTGGAAAGCACGAACCCCTGGCCGGATGCGATTGCCCCGCTGATGGCGGAACTGCTGGCTCTGCATCGGCGCGACAGCCAGGGCGATGTCCCCACCCCGGCGGAATGGCAGCGGGTGCGGCAACAGACCCAGCTGTTGCAGAAGAGTGAAGATGAGTTGCTGAACGCGCTGGTCCAGGTGGCCGAAGCGGCAGCCTGGCCGATCTCTACGGGAAAATCGGGCCTGACCGAACTGCATATCGCCGCCGCCATGGTCCAGGCCTGCCAGGCATCCCGCGCCACCGGCTGGACGCTGGAGGATAATAAACAGGCTTTCGCCGTGCTTAATCAGCTGGTCATCGATGTGGATGGCGAACAGCGGCCACGGCATGAAATACCGGCCCTGTTCGCCAAGACCGCGCCAGAGTTGGAACCCCGTTTCACCCGCCAGTTGACGGCCTCCAACGATGCCTTCATCCAGTTTTCTCAGACCTTGAGGGACCGGTTGGCAGCCGGCTGATTGAGGGGGGGGCACGGCCCCCCCCCCTCGCCTTATACCTGCGGCATGAAATCATGACCGTTGGTATTATTTACCCACCGGTGCCACAGCATCTTCCGGGGCGACACCGCCCGCCGCTGCGGCTGGGGCTTTTGCCTTGGTCTTTTTCGGCAAGGGGGCCGGCGGGGTGCTGCTGCCCTCGCCCAGCGGTCGGATCACCAGCACCGAATCCGTCCAGCGGCCGAATTTATAGCCGATGGCGGGCAGATAGCCGGCGCGGGCAAAGCCGAAGCTTTCATGCAGCCGCAGTGACCGTTCATTGGCGGCATCGATATAGCCGATCATCTGCCGGTATCCCGCTGCGGCGCAGGCATCAATCAGGAACTGCATCAGCCGCCGGCCGATGCCCGCCGACAGATGGTCGGGATGCACATAGATCGAATGTTTCACCGCATAGCGATAGGCCGGGCGCTTGCGGAACGGCACCGCATAGGCATAGCCGACCAGTACGCCATCCAGCTCGGCCGCCACATGGGGCAGCCGCTTGTTCAGCATGTTCTTGCGCCGCCGCTTGATATCATCCTCATCCAGCGGTTCCGGCTCGTAATCGCCGATGCCCCGGTGGATGTAATGGCTGTAGATGGCCAGCATCGCCTCCACATCCGCATCGGTGGAGGTGCGGACGATCAGGGTGGGGGCGGCTGGTATTGGCGTTTCATTCATGGATAAGGATGGTCCTGATATCTTGGTGGCCCCAGGTCCATACCCTGGGGCCGCCCCCTGTTATTCACGCACGACGTAGGTATAGAAGCGGATGCGGCCATCGGCATCCTGCTTGCGATAAACGCCCTGGATTTCATTATCGAAGCCGGGGAACAGGTTGGCCCCCTTCTCGAACACCCGCATATAATCGATCATCGGCTTGGCTTGTTCCGTCAACCGCTCGCCCGGCAGCACGGTGGCGATGCCGGGCGGATAGACCAGCATCAGCGTGGTGGCGATGCGGCCCATCACCTGATCCAGCGGCACGAAATCCACCTTGTTGCGCACCAGATGCTTGGCGGCGACATGCGGCAGCATGGCCATTTCCGGCAGATGTTCGGGGCGGAACTGCTGGCGCTGCAGGCTGCTGATATTATGCTCGCGGTAGAAGCTGTGGATATCGCGGCACAGGTCGCCCAGGCGCACGCCATTATAGCGCGGCGCGCGGCGGCGGACGAAATCGGGCATGATCTCATCCAGCAGGGCATTATCATCATGCAGCCGCTTGAAGAAGATCAAAGCGCTCATCAGGCCGCCGGCCTTGCTGCTTTCCACGCCGGGGGTCAGCAGGAACAGCAGTGAATTCAGATCGTTCTTTTCCGGCACGATCTGGTTTTCGCGCAAATATTCCGCCACCACGGGGGCGGGCACGCCCTGTTCCAGATAGGCCCCGGTGCGCCGGTCGAAACCGGGGGTCAGGATGGTCAGCTTGTTGGGGTCGGTCATGGCGTAATCCGGCCCCAGATGGCTGAACCCGTGCCAGCTCCGCCCCGGTTCCAGCATCCAGTGCGACGGGTCGCGGGCCAGATCGTCGGTCGGCACATCTTCCCAGCGCATGTCCCGCCCTTCGAAGCGGGTGAGATCGGGCACGAATGGGTCAAAAAACCATTGGCGGGCGGGATCGCTTTCCTTGTCCAGGAATTCCCGCGCGATGGCGCGCAGCTTCTTGCGCGTCTCAATCCCCAGCCGGATGGTGTCGTCCCACAGCACTTCGCCCGACTTGCCCTTCATCATCTGCGCGCCGACATCCAGCGAGGCGAAGATGGGATAGAAGGGGCTGGTGGAGGCGTGCTGCAGGAAGCTTTCATTGAAGCGGCGATGTTCGACGCGCCGTTCAATATCGCCGATATGCTTGTCCTTCACATGGATCTGGGAGGCTTGGCTGAAGCTGGCCAGCTGCTTGTGCGTGGATTGGGTGGTGATGATGCCGGGGCTGTCGGGCCCCAGATTCTTCACGCCCATGCCATAACGGCCCTGGAACAGGGGATGGAACTTCATGAAGCCGGCCCAGGCCTCATCAAACAGGATGTAATCACACAGCGGGCCCAGCTTCTGCACCAGCAGATCGGCATTATTGATGGTGCCGTCATAGGAACATTGCTGGATCACCGCCACGCGGAAGGGGCGCGGCTTCTTCCAGGCATCGGGATCCTTCACCCAGGGGTTGGTGCGGATCTTCTCGCGGATTTTCTCCTCGTCCAGCGCCTCATAATCGATCGGGCCGATCAACCCATGGGCGTTGCGGTCGGTTTCCAGGAAGATGGGCGTGCCCTGGCCCAGCAGCAGGGCACCATGATGGGCGGCCTTGTGGTTGTTGCGGTCGAACAGGACCAGATCGTCCTCCGCCACCAGCGCGCCCAGCACCACCTTGTTGGATGCCGACGTGCCGTTCAGCACGAAATAGGTGCGCTCCGCCCCGAAAATCTTGGCGGCTTCCTTCTGGGCGCGCAGGGCCGGCCCTTCATGCACCAGCAGATCGCCCAGATCGACGACGGAATTATCCAGATCGTCGCGGAAGATCGCCTCGCCCAGATGTTCCACGAAAATGCGGCCGATGGGGCTGCGGCTATAGAAGATGCCACCATTATGGCCCGGGCAGGTCCACATCTGGTTGCCTTCTTCGGCATAATCCACCAGCGCGCCGAAGAACGGGGTCTTCAGGGTTTCGGCATATTGGCGCAGGCGGCTGATCAGGTTCTTGGCGATGAATTGCGGCGTCTCCTCGGCCAGGAACACATAGCCGTCAATCTCCCGCATCACCTCCACCGGGATATCTTCCAGCCGCTTGCGCCGCACCAGCAGCACGATGGGCATTTCCAGCCCGCGCGACCGGACCAGGGAGATCAGGGCGGCGGCCTTGCCTTCCGACCAGCGCTTGCCCCAGTCCAGCACCATGCAGCCGATGGCAGCATCGGTGCGGATGGCCAGTTCGGCATCCTCGATGCGGCGCGCCTTGGTGACTTCAAAGCCCAGCCGCTCCACCTCGCTGATAATGTCGTGCAGCCGTGTGCCTTCCAGCTCATCGGCCTCAAAGGCGGGGGCACAGACCAGGAAATTGAAGCGGCGGAAGAAATCCATCTGGGAGGCTCCGTGGGACTGACGCTAGAGAAACCGGCGCGGCGGAGGAGGGGAACATGTTGCGGCGGTGATCGCAAAAGAAGTTTCAAAGAAACTTCATGATCCAGCCGGCGCACCGGGAATGCTGGGGCAGAGGACTGACGGAACGGGCGGAAAAGTTCAATGGCTGAAACCGTTTCCCGCTGCATCAAAAGGTGACTGTGACGCAGTTACCCGCCCCCCGCCGCGCGCTACAAGATTTTCAGGAATGATCGATCGGCGCCGGGACAGGAGAGCGAACATGCGTGACAAGGCCAGCACCCATCACGATGTCATCATCATCGGGGGCGGCCCGGCGGGGCTGGCCTTTGCCCGCTCGCTGGCCGGCTGTGGCCTGGATATCACCATCATTGAACGCCAGCCGCTGGAAGCCCTGGCCGATCCGGCCTTTGACGGGCGGGAAATCGCCCTGACCCACCGGTCCGCCGGCATCATGGCAGCACTGGGCGCCTGGGACCGCATTGATCCGGCGGAAATCGCCCCGTTGCGCAAGGCGGTGGTGCTGAATGGCGGCTCCCCCTTCGCGCTCAGCTTTGGCGGGGAAGCGGAGGGGCAGAACAGGCTGGGCCATCTGGTGCCCAACCATTTGATCCGCCGCAGCCTGTTCCACAGCGTGGCAGGGCAGGAAAGGCTGAGCCTGATCACCGGCCAGGCGGTGACGGAGGTGCGGGCCGACCGTGACCAGGGGCTGGTGCGGTTGGCCGATGGGCGCTGTCTGACCGGGCGGCTGTTGGTTGGGGCCGATTCGCGCTTCTCCGACGTGCGCGGGCGGCTGGGCATCGGGGCGGAGATCAACCGGCTGGGCCGGTCCATGATGGTCTGCCGGGTGGAACATGATGGCGACCATGGCGGGGTCGCCACCGAATGGTTTGAACATGGGCACACCATGGCCATGCTGCCGCTGAACGGCCGGCTGTCCTCGGCGGTGCTGACCCTGCCGACGGCGGCGATGGACCAGCTGATGCGGCTGTCGCCGGCAGCGCTGGGCCAGGATTTGACCCAGCGTTACCGGGAACGGCTGGGGGGGATGCGCCCGGTCAGTGCGCCTTATGTCTATCCGCTGGCCACCACCTATTCCCATAATTTCGTCGGCACCCGTGCGGCGCTGATCGGTGATGCGGCGGTGGGGATGCATCCCGTCACCGCCCATGGTTTCAATTTCGGCCTGCAGGGGCAGGAGACATTGGCCGGTCTGATCCGCGAGGCCGCGGAGAAGGGCCGCGATATCGCGGCACCGCTGCTGCTGCGCCGGTATGAGATGCAGCACCGGCTGGCCACCCGGCCGCTTTACACCGCCACCAACCTGATTGTCGGGCTTTATACCGATGAAAGGCTGCCGCAACGGCTGGTCCGCCACGCCGCCCTGCGCGCCGCCGCCGGCCTGCCGCTGATCCGCCAGGGCGTCACCCGGCTGCTGATGCAGCACCGGTAAAAGAAAGCCCCCGGAAGCGGCACTTCCGGGGGCGTTTTCTTTATGCCAGCGCGATGACGCTGGCCGGGGCGCGGGCGGCCTGTTCCAGCACGAAATCCGCCAGGGTCTGGCACAGCGGATCATCATCGCCGGCCGCCCCGCTGCTGACCCCCAGACAGCCGAGATAAAGCGGCTGCGGATCGTTGGGCACCAGCAGGGCGCGGGAGCCCTTATAGGCGCACAGGCCCGGCATCCCCGCCAGTTGCGGGTTGAAACCCTGGCCCCAGATATCGGAGCCATAGCCGATCTGTACCGCCGTGCTGGCCTTGGCAAAGGCGGTGCGGTCGGCGGTCAGCACTGTGGCAGGATCGGCATAGGACAGCACCACCCGGCCCAGCGGGTTGATCAGGCAAAAGGCAAAGCGACCCAGCGCCTTTTCCACCGCGAAGCTGAAAAAGCGCGGCAGGAAGGCGGGGTTGAAATCGGCCAGCGTCACCGGCACGCCGGGCGTATCCTTGGCCACACGCACCAGGGTCTGAAAGGGGGCGGGTGTCATCTTTCTCTCCTTATACAAGTGGCGGGAAATATTGCCCGATGGTCACTATTTCCCGCCCCTCAATCGCCGGCGTCGCCATCCGGCGACTTGGCTACGCGGCACGTGCCGCGCGGCGGCGGTCGCCGCCGTACCCACGGTCATAATTGATGACCGTGGGTATGTTACTGCCGTTCTGCCGCACTGGCATCGCGGATGGCGCGGAATTCGGCCTCCTGGCTCCAGTTCGGCCAAATGCGGCTGTCGGCCAGATTGCGACCCACGGCATAGAGCAGGCCCAGATCCTGGCGGGTACCTTCCAGGTTCCAGTCCGGGGACCATTCATCGGCCTGCTGGTGATATTTCGCCTTCACATAGGCATCACCCCAGGCCTTGCCCGCTGCCTTGCCCCCCTCGATCAGATCATCCCCGGCACCGTAAGAGATGGCGGGCACGCCCTGCTTGGCGAAGGGGAAATGGTCGGAGCGGAAGAAGCCGCCGGCTTCCACCTTCGGGTCGGGCGTATAGGTGCGCTGGCGCTTGGCCCCCTCCGCGATCAGCAGATCCAGCAGGTCCAGCTTGGCTTGGCCGGAGATGGTGAAATCCTTGGCCGGGCCGGGGCTGATCACCGAGTCCATGTTCAGCACACCCACCGTGCGGGCCAGCGGCCAGACCGGGTTGGCGGCGTAATAGCTGGAACCCAGCAGGCCCTTTTCCTCCGCCGTCACCGCCAGGAACAACACCGACCGGGTCGGGGCCGGGGCCGCCTTATAGGCGCGGGCCAGTTCCAGCAGGGCGGCCGTGCCGGATGCATTATCCACGGCGCCGTTGAAAATGCGGTCGCCCCTGGCATCGGGCGCGCCGACGCCCAGATGGTCCCAGTGGGCGGAATAGATCACTGTTTCATCGGCATGGAGGGTGCCGGCGATCCGGCCCAGCACATTCTTGGAAATGATGGTTTCCGGCTTCACCTGATAGGCGGCATCCAGCGTGGCCTTCAGGGCCACGGGCTGGAAATCGGCACTGCGGGCGGCCACGCGCAGTTTTTCAAAATCCAGGCCCGAGGCCTTGAACAGCTCGACGGCCACGTCACGCTGAATCCAGCCTTCCAGCGGGCTGTGGGCACTGCGCGGCTTGTCGCGCACAATGTCGAACATGGTGTTGGTGTTGGAACTGGCCACCGTGGCCCAGCCATAAGAGGCGGCATCGGTTTCATGCACGATCAGGGTGCCGATGGCCCCCTGGCGGGCCGCTTCCTCAAACTTATAGGTCCAGCGGCCGTAATAGGTCATGGCCTTGCCGCCGAATCGGCCTGCCGGCCCTTCGAAATCCGGGTCATTGACCAGCACGACCATGATTTTGCCGCGCAGATCGACGCCCTTGAAATCATCCCAGTCGCGTTCTGGTGCTTTGACGCCATAGCCGACAAAGACCAGCGGCACATCTTTCAGCGATACGGCCGTGTCACCGGTCAGCGCCGCGCGCACGGCGATTTCCTTGCCCTGGCTCAGGGCTTTCGCCTTACCATTCACTGTCAGGCTCAGGCTGGGTGCGCCGGTAATGTCGGATTTCAGCAGCGGTACATCCTGGGTCCAGCTGCGCACGCCGTTGGCCCCCTGCGGCCCGCCCGGCTCCAGCCCGGCTTCCTTCATGCGCTGGATCAGGAAATCGACGGTCTTTACCTCACCCGCCGATGCGGGGGCGCGGCCTTCAAAGGCATCGCTGGACAGGGTGCGGATATCGCCGCTGAACCGCTGCATATCGAATGTGGGTTCGGCGGCCTGTGCGGCAAAACCGGCGCAAAGGGCGACGGATGCCAGCAGGAAACGCTTCTTCATAGGCTGGAAACTCCATTTGGTCCCAGTCCCTGTTATCAGGCCTTGCCTCTCCCCGCAAATATCCGGGGTCCAGGGGCCTCGCGGCCCCTGGGATTTTATTGCTTTTTACTCTTCAATCGGCCGATAGCGGGCCTTATAGGCCGCATCGACCGCCGCTTCCTCATCCTGGGCGCGGCTTTCCTTGATATGGTTCAGCAGCGCATAAAGCGCTTCCTGCACCCCCTGGCCAGAGGCGCCGGACATGACCAGCACCGGCTTCTTGGCCGAACGGCGCAGCTTGGTGCGCTTGAACTCGATCTCTTCTTCCGACAGTGCATCGACCTTGTTCAGCACCACCACTTCCGGCTTGTCGGCCAGCCCGCCGCCATACATGCGCAATTCACGCCGGATGGTGCGATAGGCCAGCTGCACATCTTCCTGCGTGCCATCCACCAGATGCAGCAGCACACGGGTGCGCTCCACATGGCCCAGGAAGCGGGTGCCCAGGCCGTGGCCTTCATGGGCACCTTCGATCAAACCGGGAATATCGGCGATGACAAATTCCTCATCACCGGCCTTCACCACGCCCAGGTTGGGCACCAGGGTGGTGAAAGGATAATCGGCAATCTTGGGCCGCGCGCGGGAGACGGCCGCCAGGAAGGTGCTTTTGCCCGCATTGGGCAGGCCCAGCAGCCCGGCATCGGCGATCAGCTTCAGCCGCAGCCAGACCCAGCGCTCTTCCCCCGGCCAGCCGGGGCCGAAATTGCGGGGCGCGCGGTTGGTGCTGGTCTTGAAATGTTCGTTACCGAAGCCGCCATCGCCGCCTTTCAGCAGCACGATTCGCTGGCCCACCTCGGTCATGTCGGCGATGACGGTTTCCTGATCCTCGTCCAGCACCTGGGTGCCGACGGGCACGCGCAGCACCGCATCTTCCCCGCGCCCGCCAGAACGGGAGGAGCCCATGCCATGGCCGCCGCGCTTGGCCTTGAAATGCTGCTGATAGCGGTAATCGATCAGGGTGTTCAGCCCATCGACCGCCTCAATCACCACATCGCCGCCCCGGCCGCCATTGCCGCCATCGGGGCCGCCATTGGGGATGAATTTTTCCCGCCGGAATGCCACCGCACCGGGCCCGCCATCACCGCTTTTCAGGAAGATCTTGCACTGATCGAGGAACTTCATGACGACACCACGGGATGGAAAACGGCAGGAACAGGCCTTTGGCGCGGGACCGCTGCCTGAGGACGCTGGAAAGCATAATCAAAAACAAAACAAATCGGGGGAACGGTTTCCCGCTCCCCCGACCGGACTCTTTTCTGGTGCTGCCGGCCGGGGCCGGCGGCGGACACCTTACTCGGCGGCGATCGCCGGGGCGTCTTCAACAACCAGCTCGTTGACCGCAACGAAGGTGCGACCCTTCAGGCCGGTCTTGAACTCGACATTGCCGTCGACCAGCGCGAACAGGGTGTGGTCCTTGCCGATGCCGACATTGGCGCCAGCATGGAACTTGGTGCCGCGCTGACGAACCAGGATGTTGCCAGCCAGAACCAGCTCACCGCCGAAGCGCTTCACGCCCAGACGGCGGCCAGCGGTATCGCGACCATTGCGGGACGAACCGCCTGCCTTTTTATGTGCCATGGATCTTACTCCTCAAACGATAGCTTCAAGAAGGCGCTCAGGCCTGGATACCGGTGATACGCAGCACCGTCACTTCCTGACGGTGACCGTTCTTACGGCGGTAGTTCTGGCGACGCTTCTTCTTGAAGATGATGATCTTGTCATTGCGGTCCTGGGCAACGACTTCGGCCGTCACAGCGGCACCGGCAACCAGCGGCGACCCGACAGTGGTGGTGCCAGCATTGCTCACCAGCAACACTTCGTCCAGCTTCAGCGAGGCGCCAGCCTCGCCGGCCAGCTTTTCAACACGAATGACGTCGCCGGCCGCGACCTTGTACTGCTTACCGCCGGTGCGGATGACTGCGAACATTCTAACCACCACTTCTTCAAAGATCCGGGAAACCCCGCAATTGGGGCGGTCCCTTTCATTGTAGCCGCACAAAGGAAATCGGCGACCCGAAAGAGCCCCGTTCCAGAGGCGCGGGAATATACCCGCCATGACGGCCCTGTCAACCGGGAACCGACTCTCTGCCTAGGGTTTTGGCCCTTCATCCGATGCAGGGGTGCCGCCGCAGGATCGCATGAAGCCATCGGCGCGATGGTAACGGTGCGTCATAGCCCCCACCGACCAGCATCGGAGCGTATTGAAGATATCATGAAAAGACCTGTTGCATCACCCTTTGGCTTTGTGTAGGTTCCCCGCCACTTCGCAGCGACGGCCGGGATTGACCATCCCCGATACGGCCTCACGCGGGGTTATGCGGAGAGGTGGCGGAGTGGTCGAACGCGTCGGTCTCGAAAACCGAAGTACCCGCAAGGGTACCGTGGGTTCGAATCCCACCCTCTCCGCCATTCAATCCAGCCATTATCCTCTACATCTCCTGGCTTGCCCCAGCGGCTTTGCGATGCCACGCTGACGCCTTCGCCCCCGACCGGAGCCGTTTTGCGGTGATCGACAAGCTGGAATTCTTCATCGCGCTGGCCCGCGAACAGCATTTCGGCAAGGCGGCAGAGGCGTGTGGCATCACCCAGCCCACCCTGTCCGCCGGCATCAAGCAATTGGAAGACACGCTGGGCGTGCTGCTGGTCAATCGCGGTGCCCGTTTCATGGGGCTGACGCCGGAGGGTGACCGCGTGCTGGATTGGGCGCGGCGCATCGTCAGTGATACCCGCGCCATGCGGCAGGAGGTTCATGCCCTGCGCCATGGGTTGATGGGGCATTTGCGGCTGGCCGCCATCCCCACCGCGCTGGCCATGGTGTCGGCCCTGACCACGCCTTACCGGGAACGCCATCCGGGGGTGCATTTCTCCATCCTGTCGCGCACCTCGCAGGAGGTGCTGGGCATGTTGGAGAATCTGGAGATCGATGCCGGGCTGACCTATCTGGATAATGAACCGCTGGGCCGGGTACGTTCCATCCCGCTCTACCGCGAACATTACCGTCTGCTCACCTCCCGCGATAGCCCGCTGGGCGACCGCGATCAGGTCACCTGGGCGGAGGTGGGGCATATCCCGCTCTGCCTGCTGACGCCGGACATGCAGAACCGCCGCATCATCGACCGGTTGCTGCTCGGCGCCGGGGCCCGCCCGGCGCCGACGCTGGAGAGCAATTCGATGATCGTGCTGTTTTCCCATGTGCGCACCGGCAAATGGGCCAGCGTGATGCCGGAGGTGCTGGCCAGCACCCTGGGCCTGACCGACCCGATTCGCGCCATCCCCATTGTGGAGCCGGATGCCGTACACACGATCGGGCTGGTGGTGCCCAACCGGGAACCGATGACGCCGCTGACCGCTGCCCTGGTGACAGAGGCCCGGCGCTTTGCCCGCAGCCATGTGGAAGGCGGCGGTACTTTTTAAGGGGTGGCCTCCCCTTAATCATGCGGCGGCCCCAACCGGCCCAGCAGCCGCGACCCGGCATCATCCCCCAGCACATCGGCCAGGGAATAGCGTTCCAGCACCGCGAAGAACGCATCCAGCGCCAGATCCAGCGGCCCCGGCAGGCGGCAGGCCCCCGCCAGTTTGCATTCCGCACAGCCCACCAGATCGATCTGGCCTTCCGTATGGCGGATCAGCTTGCCGATATTGATCTCCCCGGCCGGCATTCCCAGCCGGATGCCGCCGCTGCGCCCGCGCGATGACAGGATATAGCCATGGGTGGCCAGATCGCTCACCACCTTCATCAGGTGGTTCTGCGAAATCTCATAGGCGTTGGCGATCTCCCCGATGGAACAGAGCCGGTCGGGATGGGCCGCCAGAAACAGCATGACGCGCACGGCGTAATCAGAAAATCGGGTCAGGCGCACGGCCGCTCCTAAACATGCATCTATATTGCATCTTATATCGCTTCCTGATATATAGCATCTCAGATGCATGATTTGCAGTGTGGATGAAGCGGGCGGCCATGATTGGCGCGCCACCGGCCCGCCGCGATCCGCCCTGATCGGGCATTTCTGCTTTTCCTGGCTTCATTTCATTCCCTCGGCCTTGTGCCGGCGGGAACGGGCTTTTTGCGCCCGCAATCCAAGGATGACCCCCATGCTCACCCCCGACCAGACCGTGATTATCAAGGCCACCGTTCCGCTGCTGGAAAGCGGCGGGGAGGCGCTGACCACACATTTCTATAAGATCATGCTGGCTGAACATCCGGCGGTGCGGCCGCTGTTCAACCAGGCGCATCAGGCCAGCGGCACCCAGCCGCGCGCCCTGGCCAATGCGGTGCTGCAATATGCCCGGCATATCGACAATTTGGGCGCGCTGGGCGCCTTGCCGGCCCAGATCATCCAGAAACATGTGGCGCTGCAGATCCAGGCCGAACATTACCCGATTGTCGGTTCCTGCCTGCTGCGCGCCATCCGGGAGGTGCTGGGGACGGAGATTGCCACGGATGCGGTGATTGATGCCTGGGCGGCGGCCTATGGACAATTGGCCGATCTGCTGATCGGCGCGGAAGCCGGCGAATATGACAAGCTGGCCCAGGCGGCCGGTGGCTGGCGCGGGGCGCGGCCCTTCCGCATCGCCCGCAAGCAGCCGGAAAGTGCCGAGATCACCTCCTTTTATCTGGAACCGGTGGATGGCGGCCCGGTGCTGGCCCACCAGCCGGGCCAATATCTCGGCCTGCGGCTGGTGATCGATGGGCAGGAGGTGCGGCGCAATTACTCCCTGTCCCAGGCGGCCAATGGGCGCGACCTGCGCATCAGCGTGAAGCGGGAACCAGGCGGGCTCGTCTCCACCCATCTGCATCAGGTGCTGGGGGTGGGGGATGTGCTGGATGTCTTCCCGCCGGCCGGGGCTTTCACCTTGCAGCCGGGAAGCGATCCGCTGGTGCTGATCAGCGGCGGTGTCGGCATCACCCCCACCCTGGCCATGGCAGAGGCGGCGCTGGCGGCTGGCGGGCGCGACGTGCTGTTCATCCATTATGCGCGCAATCCGGCCGTCCAGGCTTTTGGTCCCCTGCTGGCCGCCTGGGCGCGGGACCATGGCCGTTTCACCGCCCATCTGGTGCATGAGGAAGGGGGCACCCCTGGCAACCCGGCGGGCCGGCCGACCCTGGAGCAGTTGCGCGCCTGGGTGCCGGCAACGGCGGATGCCTATTTCCTGGGGCCAAAACCCTTCATGGCCCTGGTGAATAAGGCTTTGGCCACCATTGGCGTGCCGGCGGAGCGCCGCCATTTTGAGTTTTTCGGGCCTGCGGAAGCGCTGGGCTGAACGGTGAGGGGGCTCAGGGGTTGATCCCCGCCCCCAGGCGCAACAACTCAGCCATTGTGCGGGCGGTGCGGCGGATATTCGCTGCCGCATCGTCCAGCGCCTTTTCCAGGGTACAGGGGCCGGGCACACAACTGACCATGGCGCAGATGCCGGTTTCGCGCAGCCGCTCGGCCCCATCCCCCAGGCTGCCGGCGATGGCGATCACCGGCTTGCCCTGTGCTGCTGCCAGCCGGGCCACCCCCACTGGCACCTTGCCATGCAGGCTCTGCCCGTCCAGCCTTCCTTCGCCGGTGATGACCAGATCGGCCCAGGCGATCCGGTCCTGCAGGCCGATGGCCTGGCTGATAATATCCACCCCTGGCCGCAGCGTTGCGCCCAGGAAGGCGTGCAGCCCGGCGCCCAGGCCGCCGGCGGCCCCACCGCCGGGCAGATTCGCCACATCCAGCCCCCTCTGTCGCCGGATAATCTCGGCCAGATGGGAAAGCGCCGCATCCAGCCGCTGCACCATGGCGGCATCCGCCCCTTTCTGCGGTGCGAAAATGGCCGATGCCCCTTGTGGCCCGATCAAGGGATTATCCACATCGCAGGCCACCTCCACCCGGCACGCCTGCAGCCGTGCATCCAGCCCCGTCATATCAAGCCGCGCCAGTCGCGTCAGCGCACCGCCGCCAAATGGCAAATCCCTGTCTTCGGCATCCAGCAGCCGGATCCCCAGCGCCTGCGCCATGCCGGCACCCCCGTCATTGGTGGCGCTGCCGCCGATCCCGATGATCAGGTGCCGGGCCCCCTGGTCCAGCACGTCGCGGATCAACTGGCCGAGGCCGAAGCTGGTGGTCTGCGACGGGTCGCGCCGGGCCGGTGGCACCAGCGCCAAACCGGCGGCGGCAGCCATTTCGATGATGGCCGTCTGGCCGCTCACCCCATAACAGGCCATGACCGGTTCCCCCAGCGGGCCGGTGACACTGATCTGGCGGATCTGCCCATCCAGGGCCGCCACCATGGCCGCCACTGTCCCTTCCCCCCCATCGGCCATGGGGGCGATCCGGCAGTCGGCGGTGGGAAGGGCGTCGCGGATGCCGGCCGCGATCTGCTCCGCCACGGCCTGTGCGGCCAGGCTTTCCTTGAAGGAATCCGGGGCAATCAGGATTTTCATCGGGGGTTCCTTCCTGATGGGGGGCTTCACCTCCTTATATCACCGACAACGCCACGGCGGCTTTCCGCTTCCCGTCCCGTCGCCCGATGCCGAAAAAGAAGGGCAGCAATTTTCTTCAAAAAACCTGTTGCAACGTCGTTCGTCCCCGCCTATACAGCGCCTCCCACGACGGCGGGCCGGATGGTTTGTCAAGTTGTGGGGCGGGGTGGTGGTGGTTTTGGCCAGTATCACCGACGGTTCTTGGAAGGTTTCGGCCTTCGGACAAGTGGAATGATCTATCGTGCTGTTGGGTGAGCTGTTCGCCAGACTTGGGTCTGGTGGATGTTTTGCTTGATGGTCCGTTGACCGGTTTGGTTCTGTGCTTTTTGTAGCGCTTCGGCGCTGCGGAGAAAAAAGTTTGGAACGGTGAAAAAAACGGTTGACGGGTTGGTTGGAGGTGTTTAGAAAGCGCTCCACCAACGACGGCGGCGCCGCTGCCGACGATGGATTTGCAGTCTCTGGCGAGTGCGCTGGTTGGCTGCGCGGCATGAACCTCCTGCTTTTGTGGGTGCCGGTGTCGACTGGGTTTCCGGTCGGGATGAAGGGTTTTCGGCTTTTGGGCCGGGTTCTTGGACAAGTAAATCGATTGAGAGAAGGGATGCGCAGGCGGCGTGTCCGGGGAATGAGCGGAAGTCAGGCTCGTTTTTCGGGTATCGTTGAATGTGCATCTTGCAAGCAAGCATGCTCTGAACGCTGTCCATTGGTGACAGTGGATGGCCGGATGAATGCTTAGGTAAGGTGTTGTTTAGTACGATACCCGTCTTTGAGATCGCTGGTCATTTCGGTGACTGGCTGGTCGCATAAAACCTGAGAGTTTGATCCTGGCTCAGAACGAACGCTGGCGGCAGGCCTAACACATGCAAGTCGAACGCATCGCAAGATGAGTGGCGCACGGGTGAGTAACACGTGGGAATGTATCCTTTGGTTCGGAATAACGTTTGGAAACGAACGCTAATACCGGATGAGCCCTACGGGGGAAAGATTTATCGCCAAAGGAGCAGCCC